>JBDKVA010000026.1:0-114562 GCA_039679375.1 Clostridiaceae bacterium | reverse complement strand
CCGGTATTGACCTGTTCATAAACCCTGCCTTTTCCGAACAATCCCAGGATCAGGGAGATCGGTGCGATCCAGCCGTGCCAGACACCCCAAAAGAATCCCGCCGGCTTGTCTGAAGTGTATGTACCGTCACCCGGATAGCATCCTGCCAACACAACAACCATCAATACAAGAACAACGCACAACAAGAGAACCTTCTTTTTCATAAACACCCTCCATATCCAATGTGGGCTACCGCCACAACCCAACGAATGTACTTATTGTTACAGCTGCAGATTTACTGCAGTATATTAACATATACGCAATACTGTTCAAAAAGTTCGGTTCTTCAAAATAATTTCACTCGCTATTCTTGGGATCCATCTAAAAGATAGTCAACCACTGCGCGTCCTTCTCTTACTTTTGATACGAAACCGGATACATTGACATGTTCCGGATGCTTCTTATATTCCTCCAGTTTTTGCATATCCTCGAACTCCGAAATCAGTACCGCATCATATGCCATATCCGAGCTGCTTACATTTATGCCTACCTCAAGATAAGAGATCTGCCTGATTTTGCCCCTCAAGCCCTCCAGCATGGCCTTAATCTTTTTTGCGTTTTCCTCCCTGCTGCAGCCTTCGGCGAAATCCTTCAATTTCCACATTACGATGTGCTTTATCATAATAGCCCCCAAATCGTCATATTTTTTCTGTCCATAATTATTTCTACAAAGCATCTGTGATTCCTGCTTTTTAACTGGCATTCTTTGATTGATATTTCCCCTATTTTGGTATATCATAAATAAAAGCTCCGGAGGCGGAGAACTGCGTTGATAAATAAAATTAACAGGAGTGGTATATATGGTTTCTGAAAAAATAGCTGCCAATCTCGGCAGATCTTCCTGGATAAGGGCTATGTTCGAAGAAGGTGAAAAGCTCCGCAAACAATTCGGTGCGGATAACGTATATGATTTCTCACTGGGCAATCCCGATGTAGAACCGCCGGTAATAGTAAAGGAAGCGCTTAAGAAGGCCGTGCTTTCTGATGCGCCCAAAATGCACGGGTACATGAGCAACGCCGGCTATGCCGATGTTCGGGCCGCCATTGCCTCCAAGCTTGCAAAGACGTCCGGCATACAGGTAGAAGCGAAGCATGTAGTTATGGAATGCGGCGCCGGAGGAGCGATGAATGTTGTCCTCAAAACGCTTCTGAACCCTGGTGAAGAAGTCATCGTTCTGGCTCCCTATTTTGCAGAATATCTTTTCTATGTCGACAATCATGGCGGTAAGGTCGTTATCGTTGATACGGACCACAACACATTCCTTCCGGATCCACAGAAGCTGTACGATGCAATAACGCCTGCCACAAAGGCCATTATTATTAACACTCCAAATAATCCCACCGGCGTCGTCTACAGCCGCAGTTTCCTTGAAAAGCTGGCAGAGCGGATAACAGCAAGGGAAAAAGAATTCGGCACGGAAATCTGCGTCATATCCGACGAGCCTTATGATAAGATCGTTTATGACGGTGTTGAAGTTCCGTCCATGTTTACGATATTCAAACATGCAATCGCTGTGAACTCCTTCAGCAAATCCCTTTCGCTTCCAGGCGAACGGATAGGATATATCGCTGTAAATCCGCTGATGGGTGACACGAACCTGTTGGTCGACGGATTGATTTTTGCGACCAGGACATTGGGATTTGTCAATGCGCCTGCGCTTTTCCAGAGAATACTGCCGGAATCGATGGAAGCTGTAGTAGATGCAGGCGCATATAAAAAGAGGCGCGATATGCTGTATGATATTATTACAAAAGCGGGCTTCAAGTGCCTGAAGCCGCAAGGAGCCTTCTATCTATTCCCGCAATCGCCCATAACCGATGATGTGGAGTTCTGCAGGGCAGCGGTAAAACACAACCTTGTCATCGTACCGGGCAAGGGCTTTGGATGCGCCGGGTATTTCAGACTGGCTTACTGCGTGGACGAGAAAACGATTGTAAATTCCGCCAAGGCCTTTGAGGCGCTGGCGGCAGAATACAGATAAACAGGTATTTGCTAATGCTTATTTAGGTATTAGTCGGGGTAAGTTCAGCACCCGGTTTGAAGTATATATGGGCTGTCGGAGCATCTGGGGGCTTTTAAAGGCCATTCACAGAGATGAATTCAAGTATGGCGTGGCACGGAGTTTATGATGCAATTACAATTACATAGCATAGTGAAACAAATATAAATGCCAATGTGGGCTACCGCCCACAACCCAACGAATGTACTTATTGCCGCGAATGTGTAACTATTTTCTTGTTTTTTATTGCAATTTCGCGGCAATAAGTTACTAAAGATAATGAAAAAAATACATTAACGGCTTGAACAGCTATTAGCTCCGTAGCATAGGCATCAATATATGAGTACCACTTCCATTAGTCACGTCACGTTCGAATGACAAGAAAAGGCCTGAGGAAATAGCTCCCTCAGGTCTTATGTTTTATCCTTTGTAGAATACTATAAATATCCTGTCATATATTCCTATTTAGCAAGTATACTTGACTTATAAATTTCTAATCTTTCATCTTGTACTTCCTGACCGCCAGAACTCAGATACTTTTTATATACTTCATCATAATTCTTTTGTACATCCTCTGGTTTCCCGGTAATACAATTAATAACCAATTCTTCTCTAATCTTCTCAAGAGTCTCATGATATTTGATATTAGATTCGACTGGTTTTGGTAAATAAGGTCTTGCATACGCATCGTTCATGGAAACTTTAAAAGCAGCGGCAACCACATTCTCATAAGGAGGATACTTTTTGGATTCACATAAAATATTCTTTTCAATATTTCCAAGATCAGTTCCATTTGCAACGATTCCAAGGTCGAAGCCAGCCCACAAATCCGTCTTTGTTTTTTCTGCATCAATTACAACCGGAAGGCCGTCTTCAAGTTTGTAATGAACGCCTTCTGTTCCATATTGAAGCGTAAGTATATTCTGGCTCACCCAATCAAGGTACTTTACTGCTGCATCAGGATTTTTGCAAGACTTGGGTACCATAATTCTCATACCCATTAAATCGTATTGAGTCTTTCTGTATTTGCCTTCGGAATTCTTAAAGCAATCTACAGCTACTAACTCTGCAGTGGGGATGTTTGCAGCCAGGGTTCTCATCACACTATCACCGGATGTATAGAATGGGACTTGAGGCTGTGACATGAAGGAGCCTACATAGCCCTTTACAATATCCTCATTAAGCTTCTTACCGGTATCGTCTATGGCAAAGTCCTTGCTGATTAAGCCCTCATTGTACATTTTACTCAGTAATACGAGCCCATCTACTGTTCCTTTTTGCGCGATCAATGGTAATGTATAGAACTCTTCCTCTGTTAAAGGCGCCCTAAAGGAGTTAAGTAATTGATCATAATACATCTCATAACGAAGACCTGCCATACCATAAGCAATTACTTTATCTTTTCCAACACCTGCAGGATCTTTTTCTTTAAACTGCTTCATAATCGAATAGAATTCATCTGTTGTTGTAGGTGCTGCCACACCTAGTTTATCCAACCAATCTTTCCTCATGATGAAACAATGCTCCGCAGTCACTGCTCTCTTCGCGGGTATGCAATACATTTTTCCATTATACTTACCATATGCGAGCACATTGTCTCCTAAAAAATTCTTTAAATTCGCACCGTTATTATTGAGTACATCGTCAAGCGCAGTTAAACCGCCATTCTTAGCGTACGAAAAAAATCTACTGTCCGTATATGTAAAACAAATATCCGGCGCTGTCCCGGCAGCCATGAGAACGCTTATTTTATCGTCGTCACTGGATCTCGGAATTGGTACAAACGTAACATTGATATTGAGTTTTTCACCCACCTCTTTTTTAATCCAATTAGTAAGGTAATTATCCTGCAATGTTCCGCCATTCGCCGGCGCATTTGAACGGTCATATAATTCTACTGACAAATCAACTGGTTTAGCCGGTTTAGTTTGTTGAGTTGATACCTGGCCGGAAACCTGGCTTGGTGACGACTCGTCTGAGTTAGCTTTCTGTGATCCGCAACCAGTAATAGCAGTAAAAAGAACGCCGAACGAGATTGTTACGCAAATAAGCCTTTTGTAATTTTTCATCATTCTCCTCCATTTTAATAAATTGATTATTAAGTGCCCTTTGTTTTTATCCGGACCCCTCTACCGAATATCTCCGCGAGCCAGAAATATGCGATACAGGAATGATCCATCACTCTTTGACTGCTCCTATCATAATCCCTGAAATAAAGTACTTTTGTAACCAGGGATAGAGCATTAGTATTGGAATAGTTGCAAACATAATACTTGCAGATTTAACACTCTCAGCTACAAGGTTTGACATTAGACCGCCTTCCTGAGCTCCAATCTCGGCCATACGGTCTTGAACTATAATTTCTCTCAATTTCAATTGCAAAGGGTATAAGTCTGGAGTGTTAATGTAATATAAAGCATCCTGGAAGCCATTCCACCTGCCTACCGCATAGAAAAGGCAAAGTGTTGCCAATACAGGCTTTGATAAGGGCAGTACGATTGTAATTAATGTTCTCACCTCGGAACACCCATCCAGGTAAGCTGCTTCAATTAATGATTCGGGTATTGAAAGAAAAAATGTTCTTAGTAAGATTAGATTATAGGCGCTAATCATCCCTGGAAATATTAGTGACCACATTTTATCTATTAATCCAAGGTTTTTAACGACAATATAATTCGGTATGATTCCTGCATTGAAATACATTGTGAAAATGATTAGAATCAGTATACATCTCTTTCCCTTCAAACCTTTTTTGGTCAAGGGATATGCCGCGCAAATCGTCATTAAAATGGAAACAGCCGTATATACTAAAGTAAGTAACGCTGTAAACTTGAATGATGCCATCATAGCTGAATTTTTAAAAACTGCCGCGTAGGCATTAAACTGAATTTCTACGGGGAAAAAACTTACATCTCCAGACATTATTGCACGCCCTGAGCTCATTGATAGCGCAAAAACATTCAAAAATGGAAGCAGGCACAATAATCCAAAGAATGAGGTAATAGCAATATTGATTATATCAAAAACCTTTGAGCCTGAATTTCTTTGAATTGAATTTGCATTATGCACTACCATACACCTTCCTCTCCGAGTTTATTGGCTATAAAATTGGTTAAGGATAAAAACGTTACACCAATAATAGATTGGAACAATCCTACTGCCGTAGCTACATTAAATCTAAAGCTCTGAAGACCCACTCTATAAACATAGGTACTGAGAACCTCACTATAATCCCGTACAAAAGCATTTCCCATGCTATATGGTCTTTCAAAGCCTATTTCAGGTATTTTCCCTAAGGCCAGTATCAGCAGGATTACTATTGTCGGCTTTATACCTGGCAATGTTATATGCCAAATCCGTCTAAAACGATTTGCTCCATCTACTATAGCGGCTTCATACAATTCAGAGTTTATACCTGCCATTGCCGCCAGGTAAATAATGGTACCCCATCCCATGCTCTGCCATACGCCTGATGTGAGATATACAACCAACCAATCGTTTTTTTCTGTTAAAAAAGGTATTGCTTCGCCACCCATCTTCAAAATAATATTATTGACAATACCTCTGGAAGCAAATAATTGGAAACTCATGCCTGCGATGATTACCCATGACAAAAAGTGAGGAAGGTATAAAACTGTCTGTATTGATCTTTTATACACTTTACTCTTTAGCTCGTTTATTATTATCGCCAGAATAATAGGCGCGGGGAATGAAAACAACAGATCAAGGAAATTCAGGACAAAGGTATTTCTAAAAGCCGTATAGAATTCCTGCGTCCTGAAGACTTCCTTGAATACATCCAAACCTACCCATGGACTCTTGAATACACCCTGAAATATGTTATATTCCTTGAAAGCAATTATAATCCCGTACATCGGGCAATATTTAAAAAGAAGGAAATAGGCTATTGGAATAAGCAAAAGCAAATAGAGCTGCCAGTACCTTTTTAAGTATTTCCTTTGCTTCTGTCTCCCTGGTTTAAATCTTTTTTCGTTTTTTAAATCTATTGGAAGCCCCATTGATTTTCCCCCTGTGATCGTGATCCTGAATAGTAAATAAAATATCAGACACTGCATTCATTATAAGTTAAGGATCGTTTTTCTTATTGAAAAATCATGAGTTCATTTTAGCATTTAAGTATTAATATTAATACAAACACTTTTAACAGATACTAATATTTTTGATTATTTTGGATTGTTGAAATTCTTATAACCAGCATAAATACTATATTTTGCGACATTGAATCAGCTCGTAAATCCTTGAGACAATGCTTTTTCTCTTCCAATATTTCTGTATTTACCTGGTGTAATATCTTCCATTTTTTTAAAGACTCTGCAGAATGATTGGAAATTGTTGAATCCGACACTTGACGCGACCTGTTCTGTGGTCAATTCTGTATTGAGCAACAGCCTTTTGGCTTCAGTTATTCTCAGATTATTAACATAATCAACAAAACTATCATCTATATTTTCCTTAAATATTCTTCTTAAATGTGAATAACTCAAATCCATTTTATGCGCTATATAATTTATATCAAGATCGCTTCTCATGTATGTTTTTCCAATTAATTGAACTATTTCCGCGATGTACTTTTTATCAGTATTCTCGCTTTTTCCCTTGTATTTTATTATTTTGTTATAGAATTCCAAAAGCCATGTCTTAATATCATCCAGGGTTTCTTTCATGTCAAAAGCTCTATAAATCGCATTACTATCTTCGAATATGTCGCCAAGCTTCAAATTGCAGATTAATATATAATTAACTGCATCTGTGATCAGTTGATAAAATACGTTTTTTAAATTGTCATAGCTTATATCATTATATCTCCTCAACTCATTAATGATTTCCTCGACAGTTTGCCGAACGCCATCAAAAGAATTCAGACTGATATGGTTTATGATGTACTTAGCTTTTCGAATCGGAAAATAATATTCCTTTGATTTGTTGCTAATATCTGAGTAGCAGATAAAACTTCCATGCCCATATACTATTCTGTACTTTATTGCTTCTGCCGCGTCATGATAGGATTCCTTTACACCCTCTTCACCTTCGTAAGCATTTCCGGCGCCGCAGGATATTGAGATATGTTCTACTCCGTATACCTCTTGTTTCGTATAACTAAATATATTAAAGGCCAATTCCTTAAATTGAGTCTGACTGAGTTTATCAGAATTAACCAGCATACATATTTTATCAGGTTCAATCAGCACAGCATTGCCTGCCGCATGTATATTTAAAACTTCTTCACACACTTTTAAAATTATATATTTCAGGTAGCCCTGTTCCTCATTAGTATGGCAGGATATAAATTCTTGATAATTATCTATAGAAAGCAGTAAACAGAAGAACGCCGTCTTTTTGAAAAGAGATGAGCATTTGCCAACATCATACTTACCATTTAGAAGGTCAACAAGATAAGAATAATTTAAATCTTCGTTGTTTTGTTTAATTATCTCTCTAAACTGTTCTTCATCCTTAATAAACTTGTTAACCACACCTTTAAGAACAAACAACTCATTCTGATTACCGCTAACATCAATATACGCCTTGCTTTTCAATACATCCATTATTACTTTAACAGGCTTGCACATTTTCCTGGAGAATAGATATGATAAAATTATACCAGCAAACAATAAAGATACGGATGCTGCAAAAAGAATTATCCTCATCCCCCATACTATTTTAAAGAGCTCATTTACAGGGGTTATATCAATATATATGCAATCATTCACATTTGATTTTGTATATGTGATCATGTCCATTACTGAATCATTATTATCTGTAAAGAAAGCCTGATCTTCATCTGTTTCCAATATCCGCGAAATATACTGTTTACTGATATCATTTGTAATGAATTTAGTATTATCGGTTCCTGTTATCAGGCTTCCCGAACTGTCCATTATGTATATGGAGTTTGGTTCCACATAATTCGATAGTGACAAGTATTTTTTTAAGGATTCCTCATAAATATTGATTGCGATTACTCCCTGGGTCCCGAATGAATAGGTTGATAAAGGATACAGCAACGTGATTACTTTAACTGTATCCTTTGTTCCGGATAATTGACTGGAGTTTCTTCCTATAAAGTCGGAAGTCACTGGAAAAACTGTCGAGTATATAAAAGTTTTATTCCTATTGCTTTTATACTTATTAATCCAGTCATGGTTTTTAAAATCGGATAACTTAAATGTTTCACCCTGTGATGAAAAAACGCATTGCAAATAATGACTGTACAAATATACTGAATGTATATTTGTATTTGTCTTAGCAAGCTGATTCAGGGATTCATATGCTCCCTTAATTCTATAAATATTTTCTGATGATTGGATTTTACTGCTTAAATCTATATTTCCCAATTCCTGAATGCTTTCACTGGTTGATACCTTTAGGGCATCACGCGCTAGACCTTCTATCATGGTTTCCATATTAGTCCTTACCATAGATAGTTTACTCAAATTGGAGATGCTTATTTGCTCCTCCATGTAGTCTGTAAAATTATATTTGAACAGCATGGAGAAAAAGATAATGGGAATAACAAGGAATAATATGTATGTAAATAACAACCTTAAAAATAGTGTATTAAATTCTATTTTTTTAAGATGTATCATCCATTGCCGCCTTATATCGTTTTCAATAATATAGGTTATGTATACAATGCTGCCATATAACACTCCCAATTGTCAAGACAATGTTTCCGATTTGAACCGCGAAAGAAGCTATGTATGTTCTTTTCACGTATATACTTATGTGTTTTGGAGCTATGATTTTGCTTTCAATCCCTTGATTTTATGACCAGCAGGTAGCCTTCTTTCACAGTCACCTGCGCCATATCCTGTGTAAATTTATTGCTCACTCCTCTGGAAGCGCCGACCTTCAGCGTCGCATCCTCCAGAGGATAGTACAGGCCGCTTGTCGTGATCCCCGTTACATCGCCCTGAAGCGGCACCAATGATACGCTGATCCCTTCTTCACGCTCAAGTACGATGCGATCATGAACAAGCCTCACCTCATTGTATTCATCTGCCAGAATGCCCTCTATTCCCTTGTCCAGTAAAACTCTCAGAAGAAAAAGGTTTGAAAGGGAATGATCCAGCCTTGTCCCCTGAGCCCCCAGCAAAATAACCTTGCTGCAGCCCCTTTTAGCCGCGACGTCCACAGACAGTTCACTGTCCGTAAAATCTTTTTCGGCCGGGAACCGTACGATTTCGACGCCTGCAGCGGCATAATGCGCATAATCTGTTTCACGCACCGAATCAAAATCGCCGAGCAGCAGGTCCGGCGTCACATGGAAATTCTTGCAGTGACGTGCACCGCTGTCTGCCGCAATGATAAGTTTGGCGCCTTTGAAATATTTTTGAAGGTATTTGTAATTTTCGATCCTGCCACCGCAAACGATTACACCGGTCATTCCATTCCTCCGTATGTCAAATGACTCCTCCGCATGATTTTTCCCTGAGGCTTTTTATAATTTCCCGTGTGTCGGGCGCTTTATAAACGGTAGAGCCTGCAACGATCACATTTGCACCTGCCTCAGTAATCCTGTAGATATTCCCTGTATCGATGCCGCCATCCACTTCAATGTCAAGGTTTTTACCCTTGCTGCTTGCCATTTTCCTAAGCTCGCGGACCTTTTCCGTCATGCCTTCAATGAAGCTCTGACCCCCAAACCCTGGATTTACCGTCATCAATAGAACCATATCCAGATCATCCATCAGCCATCTGAGAGTTTCAAGAGGAGTGGACGGATTAAGCGCAACAGCCGCTTTGATACCTCTTTGCTTTATGAACTGCAGCGTACGGTGGATGTGAGGGTTCGCTTCAACATGAACAGAGATGATATCTGCTCCGGCATCAATAAAATCATTGATATACAAATCAGCATTTTCGATCATCAGATGCACGTCAAAGGGCAGCTTTGTCACCTTTCTGAAGCATTTCACCACAGGTGGGCCGATTGTTATGTTCGGCACAAAATGCCCGTCCATTACATCAATATGGATCAGATCGGCGCCTGCCTTTTCAACCTTAACGATTTCCTCACCCAGCTTTGAAAAATCAGATGCCAGTATGGATGGGGCTATTTTAATCATTTTTGCATTCCTTCTTTCATTTCCTGTATTTCGTGCTGTCTTCCTGCTTTAGAATGGAGTAAAGTTCAACATACCTTTCGTACCTGTCCCGGCTGACCGTTTTTTCCTCAACGGCCTGTTTTACGCCGCAGCCAGGTTCACTTATGTGGCTGCAGCCTATAAATCTGCAATCTCCAATATGATCAGCAAATTCAGGAAAGTAATATTGAAGCTTCGTATGGCTTATGCCGGCAATTTCAAATGAGCTGAAGCCAGGCGTATCCGCTACATAACCGCCGTCCTCAAGCAATATCAGCTCTGCATGCCTGGTCGTATGCTTTCCTCTTTCTATTTTATCACTGATGCTGCCTGTTTTCATGACCATCGTATTCATGATCCTATTCAGGATCGTGGATTTTCCAACACCGGACTGTCCGGCAAAAACCGATATGTGGCCGTTTAATACGGCCTTCAGTTCATCAAAGCCTATATTTGCCTTTGAACTCGTCAGTATGACTGTATAACCGGCCATGGAATAATCCTTCCCAACCGCTTCCGCCCTACCCTGTATATCAAGATCGATCTTATTGATACAAAGAACCGCCTTCATTTCATTTTTTTCAGCCGTAACCAGCAGCTTGTCCAGCAGAAGCAGATCCGGATCCGGTGATTTCGCCGCCATCACCGCAACCAGCTGGTTTACATTTGCCACGGCAGGGCGCACAAGAAGCGAACTTCTCCCGGAGATTTGCTCGATACTGCCTTTTTTAAGAAGTGGGTCACTGATTGAAAATACGACTTGATCGCCTGTCAGCGGCGTCAGTCCTTCCTTGCGAAATATGCCTCTGGCCTTGCATTCATACATGCCATCCTCCGACGACACATAATAAAAACCGCCTATTCCCTTTATGATGATGCCTGACGGCAATGATGAAGGCCTCCCCTGTTTTCTGAATTTAACAACTGCCTTATTTTATATCGTCTTCAAGGACAAGTATGCCATCCAGCTTCACAATGACATGCGTCGACCCGCTTTTTGCAAGTGGAACCGGTACGCTTAACGGGGTATTGAATGTCGATTTTGCTACTTTCTGGTTCATAACCGTATTCGTTACGTTTGTGTCGGATGGCGTCGCTTCAACGTATACCATTATCTCTTCGCCATATGTATGGTTTGGATCAAGTGTTACCGGAAGCAAGTATATTCGCTGTTCGCCTCCGCTTGCCGGTGTCTGCGTCCCATCTGCAGGCGTACCGGTGGTAGTCTGTCCGGTTCCGTCGCCGGGCGTTGTCTGCCCTGTTCCGTCATCGATTCCGAATGTCATTTCCACCGGAGTCCCCTCGTCCACTTTCGTTTCTGCCAACGGATACTGCTTGACGATTTTTGCCGTTTCACTGATCACTCCGGCAGGAAGAATAGTGCCGACCGATAATTTTTTCTCTGTTACAAGCTTTTCCGCATCAGCTCTTGTAAGTCCGATTATACTTGGAACAATGACCTTTTCAAGTTTTGGACCGAGGCTTACAAATACCGTAACCGTATCATTGGGTCTGACCTTTTCAAGCGCTGCCGGTTCCGTCCTGATGACATAGCCGGTAGGGACCTTGTCATTATTCTCTTCCACTACTTTCGGCTCAAGCTCCTGATTCTTTATGATCTGTTCCCCGGCTCTCTGCTCCTCGTTTGTAATATCAGGTATTTCCACCAGTTCAATGCCGTTGCTCACCTTAAAGTTGATCGAACTTCCCGGCTTCAACTTGTTGCCGGCTGCAATTTCCTGCGAAATAATAATATCCTGCTCGACAGTATCGCTGTATACCCTCTCGGAGTCAACGGCCTTAATATCATATTGCATCAGTTCTTCACGGACTTCATTGAAATTCTTGTTCGCATAATCCAATACAACATAACCGCCCTGATCATCCGGAATGATCGCAGGTATAACGAATTTCCAACCAATAAAAAATATAATTCCCACTATGATAAGGCCTGTGGCAATGCCCAGCCACACGCTGAGCCTGTCCTTCTTATGCTTGGCTGTCATATCCTCTTCGCCTTCCTCCGGTTCGTTTTCATCCTCATCTTTTATCTCTATATCAGCGTTTACCACCTTCATTTTTCTGGTAGGAAGCTCTTCCAGTACAGTGCTGCCGTTTATTTTCGTATTTGGTTCTCCGAGAGTCCGCTGTAAATCGGAAAGCATTTCGGATGCGCTCTGATATCTCAGATTCTGATCCTTCTTGATCGATTTCATGATCAGATCATTTACACCCTTTGGAATCGAAGGATTGATATCACATGGCTTCTCCGGTTTCTCCTGTATATGCTTCAGCGCCACGGCCACAGGCGTTTCACCGTCAAAAGGCACCTGTCCTGTGACCATTTCATAAATAGTGATGCCAAGCGAATAAAGGTCGGACTTTTCATCTGTGATACTGCCTCTTGCCTGCTCCGGCGAAAAATAATGAACAGAGCCGATCGTACTGCCAACCATTGTGATCGTCGCAGATGAGACTGCTCTGGCGATACCGAAATCGGTTACCTTTGCGATGCCTTCCTTTGTGATCATGATATTGTGCGGTTTGATATCGCGGTGTATGATATGGTTCCTATGAGCTGTTTCCAGTGCGGAGCAGATCTGTGCCGCTATATTTACTGCTTCTCTCCAGGGCAGGACACCCTTTTGGCTGATATATTCCTTTAATGTGATGCCGTTGATAAACTCCATGACAATATAGTGAATATTGCCCTCCTGCCCGACGTCAAATATCGAAACGATGTTGGGATGCGACAGGCTTGCCGCGGCCTGCGCCTCAACACGGAAACGCTTTACAAATTCTTCGTCATCAGTAAACTCACTGCGTAATATTTTCACGGCAACATAGCGGTTCAGCAGGTGGCATTTAGCCTTGTAGACGACCGCCATACCGCCTCCGCCTATTCTTTCGATCAATTCATATCTATTTCCAAGCATTTGACCTTCCATTGTAAACACCTTCACTCACATTTGATAACAATAACGGTTATGTTGTCCTCGCCGCCCTGTTTCTTGGCAGCTTCAACCAGCAGGCTGCAAGATAGATCAGGATTGTTGTCTTTTACTGTTTCATATATCGCGTCTTCACCAAGCATATTCGTAAGACCATCTGTGCAAAGAATAAAAATGTCATCTTTTTCTATCGTTAGACTGAGAATATCCACTTCAAGTTCCGGCATACAGCCGATCGCCCTGGTAATGATATTCTTGCGCGGATGGTTTTCCGCTTCCTTCCTCGTCAATGAGCCTTTTTTTACCAACTCTTCGATATAGGAATGATCTTCCGTCAATTGCTTCATTTCTCCGTCCCGCACCATGTAAAGCCTGCTGTCTCCTACATGTGCCACAGTCATGGCGGAGCCGGAAACCAATGCCATGGTGAGCGTCGTCCCCATACCGCTTGCTTCAGCATTCTCCAATGATTTTCTATAAACAGCGGAATTGGCATCCTCCACCAATTTTTTAAGATTGGCTTCATGCCCTTTCTTTATAAAAATACTCCCGGATTCACTGGAAATATAACTGCTTATGTACTCTACGGCTGCCCTGCTGGCTATCTCGCCGCAGTTGTGGCCGCCCATGCCGTCCGCTACAATAAATGCATAGGGAGTATTTGCACAACCCTCAATCACATTGTAGCTGTCCTCGTTTATTTCCCTTATCAATCCTCTGTCTGTCTTAGCATCAAATTTCAAGCTATCAACACCCTTTAGAAGTTATTGGAGTCCTTCAGACATCTCGCTCCTTCGCAGTTGGCCGCATGCAGCATTGATATCTGCACCGAGCTCGCGTCTGACGGTAGTCTCAATCCCATGCCGCATCAACATCCCGGCGAAATCGTCTACGTGCCTGCGGTCACTCTGGCGGTAGCCAACACCTTTTACACTGTTGACCGGGATCAGGTTTACATGGCACAGTAAGCCCTTGAGCCTTAAGGCCAGTTCGCCGGCATTCTCCTGTGAATCATTGACTCCTTCGATCAATGCATACTCAAACGTAATTCTTCTCTTGGTCTTCTCTGTATATATCTTACATGCTCCAATGATTTTGTCAATAGAATACTTCTTTCCAACCTGCATGATGGCGGACCTCATTTCATCATTCGGAGCATGGAGTGAAATGGCCAGGTTCACCTGCATATTTTCGTCCGCAAACCTTAATATCTGCGGCACCAGGCCGCAAGTGGACACAGTCATGTGCCGGTACCCGATATTTAATCCCTCCGGGTCATGTGCAAGCTTCAAAAACTTCAATACGTTATCATAATTGTCAAAAGGCTCGCCAATACCCATTATAACCACATTTCCCACCCTGACTCCGCTGTCGTTCTGCATTGCCGTAATCTGCTCAAGCATCTCGCCGGCAGTCAGATCTCTCCTGAAGCCTGCAATCGTAGAGGCACAAAAGCTGCAGCCCATTTTGCAGCCGATCTGCGAGGAAATGCATGCTGTGTACCCATGAATGTACTCCATCAGCACACCCTCGATTATATTTTGATCAAGCAGCTCAAACAGGTATTTCACTGTGCCGTCTATGGACGAGACCAGCTTTTTTCTTATATTAAGACCGGAGGCATGAGCGGAAAGTTTCAATTGCTGCCTCAACTGCTTTGACAGATCGGTCATTTCATCAATATCGCGGACACCTCTTGCGATCCAGCTGAATATCTGTTTTGCCCTGAACTTCTGCTGTCCCTCATCCTGTAGGAACTGTTCGAGCTCCTTTATATCCATGTCCGGAAGATATTTCATTTCCATTATTTTATCCTTTCTGCTTCTATACAAATATATCCTGCAAAATTGTGCACGTTCAATCAGATCTTCTCCTTATCCTGGCTATGAAAAAGCCGTCGATACCGTCTCTGTTCGGGAAAAGCTGAAGCATGCAGCCTTTTGCATGGACAGCCAGTTCAGCCGGAAGGTACGGAGCGATTTCATCAGCCTCAAATTCTTCATTCTCCTTCAAAAAGGCATCCACCATATCTTCATTCTCTTCCGGCAATATGGTACAGGTGCTGTAGACCAGTATGCCTCCGGGTTTTACAGTGTGAGAAACCGTATTGATGAGCTTGCTTTGCAGTGCCGTAATACTTTCGATGTCCTTTGTTTCCCTTGCCCATTTGATGTCAGGTTTTCTGCGGATAATACCAAGACCGGTACACGGTGCATCCAGCAATACCCTGTCAAATGCCTTTTCGTGCTGTGTATCGGTCAATGCCGCGTCATGCAGCTCCGTCCGGATGCTCCGTATTCCAAGCCTTGCTGCGGCATCATTGATCAGCTTTAATTTGTGCTCATGTATATCTCTGGCTATCACAGTACCCTTATCCTGCATGAGCTGCGCAATATGAGTAGCCTTGCCGCCCGGAGCGCTGCAGGCGTCCAGCACTGATTCGCCCGGCTCAGGTGCAAGCACTTTCGCCGAAAGCATGGAGCTTTCATCCTGCACCTGGAACAGGCCTTCCCGGAATGCTTCGAGCTTTGCTATAGGTACAGGCGTCCTGATGATTACCGCTTCCGCGACATATTTCCCGGGCTGCGCCTCTACATCCTCTTTCTTAAGCTTTCCCACCAGCTCCGCCGCTGATACCTTCAATGTATTGGTCCGCACGGTCAGTTCCGGCGTGCTGTTTCCGGCATCCAGCAGTCTTTCTGCAAATTCTGCGCCAAACAGTCCGACATATTTCCCGGTCAGCCATTTAGGATATGAATATTTAACCGAAAGGTAACCCTCCGGATCCTGTTCTTTCGGTGGTAGTGTCAGATTGCTGCCATTTCGTGCGATATTTCGCAAAACAGCGTTAACATATCCCGCAGAGGCTTTATGACCATACCGCCCGGCCAGCTTGACGCTTTCGTTACATGCAGCCGACTGCGGCACCTTTGCCATGTACAGGAGCTGATAGGCCCCCAGCCTCAATATGTTCAAAATCCATGGCGACAGCTTCTCCATCTTGATTTTTGAGTAACCTGCAATTACCCTGTCGAGCGTCAACCTCCATTTAACAGTACCATACACCAGCTCCGTGGTAAAAGACCGGTCGATATCACGCAGCTCGGCAGAAGAAAAATATTTATTCAGTGCTATGTTCGAATAGGCGCCTTTTTCGTTTATTTCAATCAATATTTTTAATGCGGCTTCCCTTGCGTTATCCAGATTGTTTTCCGCCTTTCATTATTTTATCCTCTGTATCAGCCCCGGTTTTCATCCTGCTATTAAAGCACGGAGGATCTCTGCTGAATACTTAAACTTTTTCAGACAATTTCTCTTCCTTAATTAAGATACTGTCCAGCTTTTGCCTTAATAATTCAACATCAACCGTTGTGTTCACACATGGGCCGTTAGGCCTCCGGTTCAAAACGCCAAGCACCAGGATCTGGTTCACGTCAGAGATCCCGATTGCCAGATCGCGTTCACATGCTACGGACAGAACTATTTCAGGTTTTTCTGCAGCGATCGTATTTCTCGCAGCCGTTCCTCCCGTCACAATAATAGCTTTGATGCCCGTTTTTTCAACCATCTCGAGAATTGTACCAATGGTGCACCGCCCGCACTTTTTACAATTATAAATATTTCCCGTAACCTTATGCCTGCACTCAGAATTCTGCAGGCAGTGCGGCAGCAACAGCAGGATCTTGTCGGGACTTTTCCGGATATTGCCCGACTCGACATAGAGATTGTTGATATCGATAAAAAGGCTCCGGATCATGTCCTTATCCCGTTTCAGTATATTCGTTGCGAAAAGGGCAAAAGGCATGACGATTTTGAGACCAAGCCTTACAGGAACAATCAGCACGGATTTGACACTTCTTCTTTTAACCGCGGTAAAAATAGCGATCATCGACAGTGCTACGATCGTTATGATCACAATTGAGAGGAAAATAAGAACAGATAAAATTTTATTGTATACATTGATCGTAAAAAACCGGTATATGGTTGATAATAATATGGCAATGGCGCCGATCACAGCCATGAGCAGAAGTGAATAGCGCATGAAGCTGCCAAGTCTCTTATCCAAGTATTTCACCCTCATCCATATTGTGTCCGCATTCGCAGACACCCATTTTCCTGCAATTTTCAAACTGAAGCTCGGTTATTCTGACATAGCCGTCTCCTGTCGCTACGATCAAGCTGTCCTTCAGTATATTCAACACCTTGCCCGGCTGTGTTCCTGCAGCGGTACTTTCTGAGCCATCCGCCACCAGAGCCGTCTTCCATATTTTCATCCTGTCTCCCTTATAAAAGGTAAATGCTCCAGGCCACGGGTTCGTACCCCTCACCAGGTTGTGTATCTCCAGCGCGCTTTTGCTCCAGTCGATCAAACCCATTTCCTTTTTCATCATGGGTACGTTTATCGCTCTGGAATGATCCTGGTGTTTCCTTTTCAATGTACCCTTTTCCAATTCATGAAGCGTTTCTGTCAACGTTTCGGCGCCAAGCACCTCGAGCTTCTCATAAAGCTCCTGACAGTTCATATCCTGTGTGATCCCTATTTCTCTTTGCAGAAGAATGTCTCCCGTATCCATTCCTTCATCCATGAACATGGTCGTGATGCCGGTAACGCTGTCACCATTGATCAAAGCCCATTGGATCGGCGACGCTCCCCTGTATTTAGGCAGAAGCGACCCATGGACATTGATGCAGCCAAATCGCGGCACATCCAATACCGCTTTCGTCAGGATCCTTCCATAAGCTGCAGTAACAATCAGATCCGGTTCAAGCTGCTTGATGGACTCAAGAAATTCCGGTGTTCTGACCTTTTCCGGCTGGAGTATAGTTTTTATTCCAAGCTTTAAAGCAGCTTCCTTTACAGGCGGAGGCTTAAGCTGGCTTTGCTTCCGCCCAAATGGCTTATCCGGCTGCGTTACGACTGCCGCAACATCATAACCGTTTCTTACCAGTGCGCCGAGGCATGGTACAGCAAAGTCCGGCGTACCCATAAAGATTATCTTCATTTCAACAACTCCACTTTCCTACTTCAATTCATCTTTGTCAAGGAAACGAACCGCCTTATCCTTGAAAAGGATGCCGTCCAGATGATCAATCTCGTGGCAAAGCGCTATGGCCAGAAGTCCCTCGCCCTCAATCACCTTTTTTTGACCTTTCGAATCAAGCGCCTCCACAACAACATGCGTCGGCCGGTTTACCTCGCCCCATACTCCGGGGATGCTAAGACATCCTTCCGCCAGACACTGCTGCCCGGACTGGCTTTTGATGACAGGATTTATCAATTCGATCAATCCTTCCCCCACATCAATGACGACCACTCTCTTCAAAACACCTACCTGTGGTGCTGCAAGACCTACTCCGTCAGCCTTGTAAAGAGTATCTGCCATATCCTGAAGCAGCATGGTGATCTTATCGTTTATCGCATCCACTTCTCTGCATCGTTTTCGTAATACTTCATCCCCGTCTTTTCGTATCGCCCTTAAAGCCATAATATTAACCGCCATTCCGCCGCTATGCTGCCAGCCTGCTGTCATCCCGCCGCTGTGCACCGGCAAAAATATTTTCTTATATAATTATACCCGCTTCTTTTCCAACGTGTCCATATTTTTTATGACAAATAGGGCTTTATCCCTTGCAGTATAATAAGAATGCCGCTTACATCATACTTGCCGGGTTGATATCCATATCCAGATAGACATCAGCCCTTCCCCTGCACCTGTAAAACTCATCCGACAATGCGGAAAGCAGGTCTGCAAGTCTCTCAACCGACCCGCATTTTATTATGATCCTCCACCTGTAACGGTTTCTAAGTCTTGAAATAGGCGCTCTTACAGGTCCCGGAAGCAATTCATCGCCCGCTTCGCCGCTCATGCGGGAGGATAAAAACAGACTTAGCATACCGGCCTTCTCATACGCCAGTTTATCGTTTGCAGAACTTACCATAACACAGGAGATATTCGTAAACGGCGGATATTTAAGTCTCTTTCTTATATCGATCTCCTGCATGAAAAATGTTTCATAATCATAATTGCATGCAGATGTTATGCTGTAATCCTCAGTATTATATGTTTGTATAACAACACGTCCCGGCAGGCTGCCCCTTCCTGCTCTGCCTGCAACCTGCGTCAGCAGCTGGAATGTTCTCTCGGACGCCCTGTAATCATCCATACCAAGCAGACTGTCTGCCGCAATTACTCCGACAAGCGTCACATTCGGAAAATCATGGCCTTTTGCGATCATTTGCGTTCCGACAAGTATGTTGATATTCTTTTCCCGGAAGGCATCCAGTATTTCTTCATGGGAGTGCTTTCCCGTAGTGGTATCCATATCCATCCTTATGACCGAACACCCCGGAAAATGCTTGTATAAAACCTCCTCTACCTTTTGTGTCCCTGTACCAAACTGACGTATGGAACTGCTTCCGCATTTCGGGCAAACAGAAGGCATTTTTACCGTATAGCCGCAATAGTGGCAAATCAGCCTGTCGTCAACCGAATGATATGTCATGGTAATATTGCAATGCCTGCATTTCAGCCTTATCCCACAGCTCCTGCATAATACAAACGATGCATACCCTCTCTTGTTTAAAAATAAGATGGTCTGCTGCCCGGCAGCTATATTTTTTTCGATCTCGGCCGACAATTTGGCACTGAAAATGGTCCGGTTGCCTTCCTCCAGTTCCCTTCGCATGTCAACCACTTCAACCTTTGGCATCACAAGTGCATTTGCCCGTTCCTTCATGACTGCAAGCTGCATATCGCCTTCAACCGACCGTTGAAACATTTCCACAGATGGCGTCGCAGAGCCGTAAACCACCAGTGCGCCATCATACATGCACCTTCTTGCCGCGATCTGCAATGCACTGTATTTTGGAGTGGTCTCGGATTTATACGACGTCTCATGTTCCTCGTCAACAATAATAACGCCAAGCTTCTCAAACGGAGCAAATACTGCAGACCTTGCCCCGACCACAACCCTGACTTCACCGCTTCGAATCAGGTTCCACTGGTCATACCTCTCCCCGGGTGAAAGCCTGCTGTGCTGGACAGCTACCTGGTTCCCGAATCTTCCCCTGAAACGGTCGACCATCTGCGGCGTCAGTGATATTTCCGGCACAAGCACGATTGCCTGTCTGCCCTGCTCCAATACATGCTGTATCAGTTGCAGATAAACTTCGGTTTTACCGCTTCCTGTCACGCCATGCAGCAGTATCTCACTGAAAATGCCGCTGTCCGCAGCCGCAAAAGCCGTTTTCAGTATATCAGCCTGTTCCTTTGTAGGAGGAAGCGGTTTTGTTGCAGCAACATATCTGTGCTTGAACGGATCTCTCTTTACTTCCATATCGCCGTAATTTATGTAGCCGGACTTCCTTAACGTATCCAATACTGCAGGTGAAACTGCTGCAAACCTTGCCAGATCCACCACGGAAATGTATTCATTTTCAATCAGCATTTCCAGTACCCTTATCTGCTGGATACGCTTCAATGCGCCATTCTCGATATCTTCCAGTACTTCCTGGGGCGGCATGGCAAGACTGGCCACACGGATCGTTTTTTCCCTGACTGCCGACGAATATTGCTCGCTGACGCTGACGATCCCCTTCTCTTCAAGGCTTCTGATATGCGATCGAAAGCCGCTTTTTACGGTGCTTAACCTTTTCAGTTCAGTTTCTTCAAGCATGTTATCATTTGCCGCCAGTGCATCAATAATGGACTGCTTGGCCCGCGGCAGTCCTTTCGCCTGATTTGCAAGCTTCACCACCCTAATGCTTTTTATGCCTATGCCGGCCGGAAGCATGCACTTGATTGCTGCGCCGTAGGTGCAAAAATACCGCTGCTTCATCCATATTGCCAGTTTTATCAACGAATGTGTCAGAACAGGTTTTTTATCAATTACTTTATTAATACTTTTCAGATTCCTGTAATCCGAGGATTCCGCAAACCCGGTCACATATCCTTCTCTCAGGCTGTTTCCGCCCCCAAAGGGCACAATTACCCTCATACCGGCTTCCAAGCAGCCCGATGACTCATCAGGTACGAGGTAATGGTACTGCCTGTCGAATTCCCTTGTTGCTCCATTTATGACTACGACCGCAATTTTCCCCATCTGGATTCCTTTCTATCACGCAGTATCTTTATTATACAATAAGTTTTATTATTTGTCCGTCCATTTTAGCTCCGCATCAGACTATCTTCGCTGCTTGTTATCTGCCTAAGGCTGGGTTATAATATTACTGCAGCGAAAAGGAAACGGAACATCATAAATTCATGGATCCGAGGTAACTATGAAAGTTCTTGGAATTGTATCCGAATATAATCCTTTCCATAATGGTCATCTCTACCATCTTCAGGCTTCACGGACATTATCCGGCGCCGACTGCATCGTTGCGGTAATGAGCGGCAATTTTACACAACGCGGTGAACCGGCTCTGGTGGATAAATGGGCAAGGACAGAGATGGCGCTGCTTTGCGGTGCAGACCTTGTAATTGAGCTTCCTCTAATCTATGCCATGTCCAGTGCGGAATATTTCGCTTTTGGCGCTGTCAAGCTGCTAGACAGCCTTGGTGTGGTAAGCATGATGTCTTTTGGAAGCGAATCAGGCAGTCTGGAAATGCTTTCTCAAACGGCCTCCATCCTGAGTGAAGAGCCTGAACATTACAGGTATGTACTGAAGGAATCCCTTTTCCGGGGCAAATCCTATCCCGCCGCCCGTCAGGAAGCACTGTCCGGTTATCTCACAGCCCAATATGGCTGTGATACGCTTTCGGGAATATTGAAAAACTCCAACAACATCCTCGCCATAGAATACCTTAAAGCGTTAAAACGGCTTAAGAGCAGCATCGTGCCCATGACAATAGAAAGGGTCGGGAACAAGTACAATTCGGTGGAACTGTCAGGGGAATTAAGCAGTGCGACGTCCATCCGAAAAATAACAGCTGAGAATCCATGGCCCGAGGCCAGGCAATTGCTTGCCCCGGCACTGCCCAACAAAGCGCTGGCGATCCTGGAACGCGAGATTGAGCTTGGCAGAGGTCCTGTCTTTACTTCCGATTACTTGATGATTTTATTATCCTTATTACGAAGGATGTCGATTAAAGAAATCAGCTGCCTTCCCTATATGGAACAGGGTCTCGAGAACAGATTCAAGCAGGCGGCAGAAAGTGCCGGGTCCTATCAGGAACTCCTTGACGCACTCTGTACCAAAAGATATACAAACACAAGGATCCAACGGATTTTATTCTGCCTTTTGGCGGGTATACGCAAGGAGCACTTCGACTTCTTCAATCAAAACGGAGGCCCGGCTTACATACGTATCCTGGGATTTAATGAGACCGGCAGAAAGCTTTTGCCGGACATAAAGAACAAATCCACGCTCCCTGTGATCACAAAAGTGGCTGATTATAAAAATTCCGGCCTCCCGGGCGTTTCATCCATGCTTCAAATGGAAGCCGCCGCTTCGGATCAGTACGTACTTGGTTTTAAAAACACGGCCTTAAGAAAATCGGGCAGTGAATTTACACGAAATATCATATTGCTCTCCGAATCATTTTAAAAGATTTGTATAACGGACCTGCCAATCCTTGTCAATCCGGAACCTATCCTGTCTCGTATAGGCTTTACCTTTTTTTTATAATAGGAAGGAATTTTTCAAGAGGTATAGAATACGTATATATAAGATTAACAAGGAGGTGTTTTATGAAGTATCTGGAAAGTACGATCAAATTCTCTATCAAAAACTGGATGCTCATCCTGCCGCTTTTTATACTGATAGCATTGGCTAATCTTTTAAGCGGGGTTGGAAAAGCAGCAGTGGATTTTGGTTTGCTATGGTCGACCTTAGGCTCTCTGGACAATATCAGTAATCCCGGCGATGTACTCTCTACCCTCCCCGGACTGTTTTCCGCAATGGCTTTAGGCAGCGGTATTTGGGCAGCCCTGTTCAATTTTGTTGCTATCCCTGCAACCTATGGGCTTGTAAATCAAAGCCTGGAAACCGGGAACGCCGGTATGAATGATATTGGCGCCGCAATCAGCAAGAACTTCGTCAAGTATGTCATGTATTTCATCGGCACATTGGTTGTATCAGTGGTAATTGGTATCGCAGTTTTACTGCTCATGATTCTGCTTAGTTTATTGGTAATGCTTCTTAAAGGTTTGGGAGTCGCATTGCTGGTTATTGTCGTGATTGCGCTGATTGTTGCTCTGGTTGTTTTTGCCGTACTGATCAGCTTATGGCTGTCGGCGATGATCGTAGACAACCTTGATGTCATTGCCGCCGGCAAAAAATCCATAGAAGTTGTCAAAGGATGCTTCTGGACAGTTTTGGGAATTACACTGCTGGTAAGTATTGCTGCGGGAATTGCAGGCGCAATACTTGGTTTGCTCAGCGTGATCCCTCTGCTCGGACCGATTATATACAGTGCAGCTCCGGCAGCACAAACATTTGTTATGATCGTATTCCTGTTAATGCTCTACCGTGAGAAAACAGGAAAAATAAATACCATATAATGACGTGTATTCTATATATGATTAGCACCGGGGGTCTGTTCGTGAACTAATCGAGCAGTTTCCAGGCATTCAGGGGGACCGGATCACCGGTTTCCTTTATTTTTTGAAGAATCATGGGACCGTTCTTGCGTACCGTTCCGTTCAAATTCCCCGGTTAAAGCAGGTCAGCCTTGTAATACATTCATATGTATGGTAAAATACTCAGAAAAATGCGTTATATAAAGAGGTATATGAATATGTCAAACAGTGTATACGATGTTCTTAATGAAAGGGGCTTCATCGCTCAGCTCACTCATCAGGAAGAAATAAAGGAGCTTCTCGATAACCGGAAGGTAACCTTTTATATAGGCTTTGATCCAACAGCCGACAGCCTTCATGTAGGGCATTTCCTTCAAATGATGGTAATGGCCCATATGCAAAGAGCCGGACACAAGCCTATAGCCCTGATAGGCGGCGGAACAGCGATGGTCGGGGACCCTTCCGGCCGTACCGATATGCGCAAAATGATGACAAGGGATACGATCCGGCACAACGCGGAAAACTTTAAGGTGCAGCTTTCAAAATTCATCGATTTTTCAGAAAACAAGGCATTCATGGTTGATAATTCCGATTGGCTGCTCAAGCTGAATTACGTCGATTTTCTAAGGGACATCGGCGTTTATTTCTCGGTCAACAGGATGCTCACTGCCGAATGCTTTAAATCCAGGATGGAAAAAGGGCTGACCTTTATCGAATTCAACTATATGCTCATGCAAAGCTATGACTTCCTTGTGCTGAATCAGAAATACGGCTGTGTCATGCAGCTGGGGGGCGATGACCAGTGGTCCAACATCCTTGGAGGTATCGATCTGATTCGGCGCGTCGAAGGCAAGGAATCCTACGGAATGACCTTTACGCTGCTCACGACCAGCGAAGGCAAAAAAATGGGCAAAACAGAAAAAGGTGCATTATGGCTTGATGCCAATAAGACTTCCCCGTTTGATTTCTACCAGTACTGGAGAAACATCGATGACGCCGATGTGATCAAGTGTCTGAAGCTATTGACTTTCCTGCCCATGGATGAAATAGCGAAGCTCGCCGGGCTAAAAAATGAACAGATCAACGAGGCCAAAAAGGTTCTCGCATATGAAGTGACAAAACTGGTGCACGGTGAAGAAGAGGCCGGAAAAGCAAGGCAGCTCGCCGAGGCGCTTTTCGGAGGCGGCGGCAACACCAGCAATATGCCCTCTACCGAAGTCAGCGCGGCCGAACTGTCAGGTGGGCTCAATATACTTGATCTTCTGCTGAGAACAAGCCTGGTGCCGTCAAAGGGAGAAGGTCGAAGGCTCGTACAGCAAGGCGGGGTATATATTGCCGAATCTCCCGTTGATTCGATCGATTTTATGTTAAATGAAAAGTTATTCAATAATGGCGAATTGATTATTAAAAAGGGCAAAAAGACGTATCACAAGATCCTTTTGAAACAAAGATCAAAACGAAAGCAATAGAAAACCCGCTGAGATTCCAGCGGGTTTTCTATTGTTCCGGTCATTTTATATTTCCATAATAATAGGCAGGATCATCGGCTTGCGCTTCGTCCGCTCAAAAAGGTATTCACGCAGATCGTCCTTTATTTGGCCTTTTTTGGCAGACCAATCGTTTTTATTCTTTCCATCGCATTTTATAATTGACTTTTTAATGATCTCACGTGCATTTTCGATCAGATCCTCAGCTTCCCTGACATACACAAAGCCGCGGGAAATAATGTCCGGGCCTGCTACAAGCTGACCTGATTCCTTTTCTGTCGTCAGAACTACCACAATCAAACCATCCTGTGACAACAGCTTCCTGTCTCTTAATACTATACTTCCCACATCGCCTACGCCGAGGCCATCGACAAGTACTCTTCCGGAAGTGACGCATCCATTTATTTTTGCGGAATCCGATGTAAGCTCAAGTACTTTCCCGTTTTCCATCATGAAAATATTCTCCATCGGCATACCAAGATTGTTTGCCAGGTTCGCATGCTGTTTCAGGTGTCTGTATTCACCATGTACAGGCATAAAGTACTTAGGTTTTGTGAGATTGTGCATCAGCTTCAGTTCTTCCTGGCAGGCGTGGCCCGATACGTGAACATCCGCAAGGGATTCATATATGACATCCGCGCCCTTTTTGAAAAGTTCATTAATGACCCTGAATATCGGTTTCTCGTTGCCCGGAATGGGTGATGCAGATATAATGATCAGGTCTCCCGGCTCAATTTCCACCTTTCTGTGCTCTGATGCCGCCATTCTCGACAAGGCCGACATTGGCTCTCCCTGGCTGCCGGTCGTAATAATGACAATTCTTTCGGGTGGATACTTATCTATCATATCCACATCTATCATCATACCTTCCGGAACATTTAAATATCCCAGTTCCATAGCTACTTTTACTACATTCACCATGCTCCTGCCTACTACAGTAACTTTCCTGTTGAATTTGCACGAGGCATCGATGACCTGCTGGATCCTATGTACGTTAGACGCAAAACTGGCTACGATGATCCGGCTCTTCGCATTGATGAATATCTCTTCAAAGGTCTCTCCCACTGTTCTTTCGGACATGGTAAAACCCGTGCGTTCCACATTCGTACTGTCGCACATGAGAAGCAATACGCCTTTATTTCCAAGCTCTGCAAACCTGGCAAGATCAATGGGTTTGCCTTCGATAGGTGTGTAGTCGATCTTAAAATCCGATGTATGGATAATTACCCCGACAGGCGTATGCAATGCAAGTGAAACGGCATCTGCAATACTGTGGGTCGAGTGGATGAATTCTACTTTGAATGCTCCAAGCTGAACGGTCTCTCCAGCCTCGACATTCTCCAGCCTGGTCACCTCCAGAAGTCCGTGCTCTTCCAGCTTCAGCGCAAGAAGCCCGTTAGTCAGCCTGGTTCCATATACGGGTACATTGATTTCCTTCAATAAATATGGCATACCTCCTATATGGTCTTCATGACCATGTGTCAGTATGATTCCCCTGATTTTTTCCCTATTTTTCATCAGGTAGGATATGTCCGGAATGACAAGATCGATACCAAGCATATCATCTTCAGGGAATGCAAGGCCGCAATCCACCACTATTATATCCTCATCATACTCAAATGCAGTGATATTTTTGCCGATTTCCTGCAAGCCTCCGAGCGGTATAACCTTTAATTTCTTTTTGTTTTTTGCCACAATTAAACCTCCAAAACGATTACGTGCATAATAAATTATTTTTCATCTTTTCAACACTGATTATGTATCGGTTAGAAAAGCAACTGAAATTATATTAATTGAATGTAATTTTCTAAACGTCTGTCTTTGTAAACACTATAGAATCACTGCTGTTTGCAAAGCCATCCGTTAAGAAAATCAGTTCATTCAATATAGATTCAAAATTACAGGTGCATAAAAATCCACAGCATATCGGAACATGCGCGGCCATATACACCTGTCTGAACTGTTTCCTCAAACATTATAGCACTTTATGAATCAATTGCAAAATATTTATAATTTATAAGAAATTATTAAGTTATTTGCCCACATTTATATTGCAATTTGAGGTAAAAAATAGGTCCATATGCATATTGACATGGTAAAAATGCACTAGTATAATTAACTTACTCGTTCGTCGAACGACTCTCTTTTGTTTAACCCGGATAAAAGTTTAAAGATGAGATAATACAGAGTTCCTAATGGGACTCTGTATTTCCGTTTATGGACATTTGCGCAGCAAATCCGGCTAAATGGGCGATTTCCCGAAACAAACCGTGCCGCTGAAGGTGCCCGATGTGCCATCGATTTTAATTTTATTGCCGAAAAACGTACAGCCCCTATGTCATATTGCCAATATGAAGAGGCATATATATTTACAATCGACACATAAAAAAGAGGGGCAACATGGCGGATATTATCGCACTGCTATATTTACTCATTACTTTACATACTTCCGGTATCGATACATCAGAGCCCGTATTTGTACAAAAGGTGTTTGCGGAAATACAGCTAAATGGTACAAAGGCTGCATATGAAAAGCTCCAAAGTGACTTGCCCGCCCTATTGGCCGAGGCAGGGATCAATATCCCTGTTGAAACGCTTGATGATTGTCAGGACAAACAGTCTATTGACCCCATGACAGTAGATTATGAAAAAGAATTAAGGGACCTTGGATATTTTACGGATGAAAACAACGATGCAAAGTTGAATCTCCGCAATGCGGTATTAAGATTTCAAAGCAGCTGCAATCTGAAGGTGGATGGAATATGGGGAGAGAAATCCCTCGAAGCACTTATATACCAGCTCAGTACAGGGAACAGTCCGGTTGCGGATGTGGTCGCTGCTCCCCCGCCGGCCGGCAAATGGCTGGTCATTAACAAATCGAACAGGATCCTGACGCTTTATGAAAATAGTTCCATACTGAGAAAATATCCTGTAGCGATTGGCAATCCGCCTTCCCTTACTCCAAATGGAAAATTTACCATCGTAAGCAAGGTAATCAACCCGGCCTGGGGAGGAGGAGGCTACGCAAAGCCCGTAAAGGGAGGGATACCGGCCAACCCGCTGGGATACAGATGGCTTGGCTTATCCTATAAGACCGGCGATGAACTCGGGATCCATGGCAATAATAGTCCCTACTCCATAGGAAAGAATATCTCTCATGGCTGTATCCGGATGATCAACTCCGATGTGGAACAGCTATTTGAAATCATACCCAGAACCGCAGAAGTATGGATTGGTGATGAAGCAGTCCTTCTTGAATGGGGAGTCGTACAAAAGAATAGTTTAGGTGCTGCCGGCAATTAAAATCGAATGGACATCGAACTCCAAATATAACGAAAGCCCTTGCAACCAGGGCTTTGCATTGTATTGATATTTAATTTCCTGGCTGCGGGAGAAGGATTTGAACCCTCACAGACTGATCCAGAGTCAGTTGTGCTACCATTACACAATCCCGCAACGGATTAACAGTGGTTATTATAGCATATACACCTGCAAGAATGCAATAGGTTTTATTCTAAAGCTATTAAAAAGTTATCTGTAATAATTTGCTAATATCGCCATTCTGTAACGATTTTAATGAATATATCTGCTTGCAGCTTTGACGGATTATGATATAATTGAATTGTATCTATCTTTATACATAACAGTCCACAATATTGATGTCTACAGGAACTTAGCCACAAAAATTTATTTCGGAGGTATTTTTATGAAAACATCTCAACTGTTACTATCTGGCCTGGACATCACTGAAGATGCATACAACTTTGAAGCACAGTTCATTCTCAGCATATCCGACAAATCCAGAAGTGTTGATATCGGCGATCTGGATTTAGAGGCAAAGCTCAGGGAAATCAAAGAATTTTTCAATCTTGAAGAAACACCTTTGGAGATTAGAAGCCAATTGATGGAACTGATTATGGAAAAGGCAAATATCAGCTCATCGATCATTGAAGGAAATGACTACGAAGAAACAATAAAGGCCAAGCGTGTGGAGCGCCGCGCAAAAAATTATGATATGGCATAATAATACACATTTACTGCAGAATTGCCTGTCGTAATTGTCGCTTTGCGAAATCACTTATTTCGCCGGATTTACGCTGCAAATAGTTATATCAAAAGGGCTGTGTCTTGAGGCTTTATAAAGCCCGGACACAGCCACAATACGCTCCACCGGCAAATACTGCTTATGAGATTTTGATCAATACCTTTCCGCGGCGTCTGAAACTAATATCTTCAAACACCTTGTTGATTTGCGCGAGAGGAACGATATCCGTTATGATCCCTTCCGTCTTTACTTTACCAAGGGCTAAGACTTCGATTGCTCTGTCAAAAGTATATGGATTGATGAAAGAAGAAGTCAATTTGATTTCCTTCTTAAAAATATCATGAGGCTTGACGGACGCAGCAGCATCCGGGGCAACAAGGCCGAACATCATTACGGTAGAGCCATTGCCTGCATACTTGATTGCCTGTTCGATCGTCCGGATCGTACCTGCGCATTCAATCACACAATTCACATTCTTCGCATTGGCTTTCAAAATAGACTCAATGTCTTCGTTTATCGGATCAATGACAATGTTGGCGCCATATTTTAATGCGAGCTCCCTCTTTTCAGGAACAATTTCTGATACAATAATCTTCCCCGCTCCCGACATTTTTGCAAGCTGCAGCATGAGCAGGCCGATTGGTCCGGCGCCTATGATTAGTACGGTTTGCCCTGTCTTTATATCACAGAGGTCCATTCCATGAAGGCAGCATGAAACAGTTTCTACAAGGGCAGCCGTCTCAAATGGCAGTTCATCCGGTATTTTAAATACCTGTTTTTCGCGTACGGTAACATATTCGGCAAAACCGCCATTGCATGTTGTTCCGATTCCAACGTAATTTTCACAGAAATGCGCTTTGGCATCTCTGCAGAAATAACATTCCCCGCAGGCATCGTTGGGATCTACAGAAACCCTGTCCCCTGCCTTTACGCTTCTTACATTTTTGCCTACAGCATGAACAACTCCTGAAAATTCATGTCCGATAATCGTAGGAGGAACAACGGCTGCAGCGCCTCCATCCCCTTCATATATATGAATATCCGTACCGCAGACGCCGCAATATTTTACATTTACCCTGACCTGATTATCTCCTATCGGTCCCTCATCAACTTCAGTTACCCTCAAATCATGCCGGCCATAATATACAGCTGCTTTCATCGGAACACCTCCACTAAATCTAGAATCCTATGATCATTATAACTTGTTTTGGATTATTTGTGGAGTGTATTCTGAATATCTTTACAGACTCCTAGATCATCTTGAGAAGTTTTGCGGGAATTGTCTGACAATACCGCGGGTCATTACATCAGCCATCTGCAGAGCCTGTTTTTCTATATCGTCAAATATGCTGACACTTTCAGCATATTTACCTGTGATCATGTCCACCGCTTCTGTTTTTGTCATCGACAGATGGTCATAGAGCAAGGATTTCCACTCTTCCTGGCTCCAATAGGGATTGATGCTCCCGAGGAAAGCGGCGATTTCGTCCGCATTGGCATACCAGCGTTTCTCAGCATTGTCGGCAGCCTTGTTATCACCTGCCTTTGCCGCTTTTACCAAATCGGCGCTTATTAACAAATGGTCAGTAAGAAGGGCTGCAAACCTGGAAGCAGCCGCTTCACCATAAAGAGGCTTCAATGCGGCTTCAAAATCTTTTGGATTGCGAAGCAGGCGCTTTGTTACCGGGTTGGCATCCGGTAAATTGAATACCGTACTGATGATAAACATCCTTGTCCATGCAACATGCTGTTCCCACAGCATTCGCAAATGATTGCTCAATTCGAACTGTGAATTGCTTATACATGCAGTGTTTGCTCCATAAACCGGCATTGCCTGCACCGGGCATACCATCATAAACGGATTCTTCCCAATAGGGCACGAGTACATAATCATCACACCTTCCACTTTTTATATTGCATTTTATGATTATGTAACCCAGAAAGTTCTTAGCAGACCATTCTCATAAATGTTAATATAAACTCACGGTATGGTCTTCACATACTTCATTGAGGCAATATTTACCCTTCGTGATATCATTTCGTTCCAGCCAGCGGCCGTTCGTAAAATCAGGAATAGCCACCGGAGCGCTTCCGCAGGCGATCGATTCCTCGCTTAATGCACTGATGCACATCCAGGCTGCCGTGTCGTATACGTCAATCGGCGTCTGTTGCCCTGACTTGACGCTTTCGATAAAAGCGCGGAATACCAGCCAGTCCATTCCATCATGCCCGCCTCGTATCTGTTTACTGAATTCCTTCCATAACGGGTGGTCATATTGTTCTTCATATTGTGATGCATTACCCCACTGTTTTTTCCAATTATAATCAAACTCATTATGCACGCCATCAAGAAAAATGGAATCCGTATCCTCAGCATACATCCCTTTTGTACCATGAACGGTAAAACAACGGCTGTATGCGCGCGGCAGCGTAGTATCCAGCGTTAGTGTGATGGTTTGCCCCTTTGCGCATTTAATAGTGGTTGTTACAATATCACCCTGTGCAAACGCAGCGTTAGCCAGCGGTGAATCCTTGCCTTTTGCTGTGATATTGTACTCATGAAGCCCCATTGAGCGCGAAGCAGCCGACGTCAAGGAAAGCATCCTGTTGCCGTTGTTAATACTCAGGACCTTTGCAAGCGGCCCCAACTCGTGGGTAGGATAGTTTTCACAATTTCTGTTCAGATAATTACGCAAACGATAATGGCGGTTTTCCAAGCCGCCTGAAATCTCTTCTCTCAAATCGTGGCAGTATCCGCCCTGGCATCCCATGATATCACCCAGGATGCCTTGTTTTACCATATTCATAACCATCATCTCGCGACGGCCATAGCAGCAGTTTTCCAAAAGCATACAGGGCATGCCCGTATCCTCGGAGGCATGCACCAGCTTCCAGCAGTCATCCAGAGAGTAGACACCTCCAACCTCAAAGCCAACATATTTACCTGATTTCATGGCCGAAACAGCCACCGGGACATGGGATTCCCATGCCGACATAATAATGACGGCATCCAGGTCGTCCATCGAGGTAATATCGTGATAATCCGTAGTCCAAAATGGCTCGCAGCCGGTATTGTTCTTAACGTATTCCGCGGCATTACGCGCCCGATCTTCATACAAGTCGCATACACCCTTTATATTGACGTCCTTTTCCGTCATCGGTACAATAACATTCGACATGAGAGACCACCCACGATTGCCGAAACCGACTAGCCCTACATTGATTTTAACTTTCATCATACACCTCACCTTTCCGAACAGGAAATTTTTATTAACTACTATATGATTGATCATACTATACCCGAATTTATAATAATATTCCAAAAAAGATATTTTTATATCGATATTAGATATATTCAGATTCGTTCGGATTCGATGCGCTGTATCGTTTTCTATTCACATTTACTTTTTTATATACCTGCGTTATACTGAACATATGATACCCCAACTCACAGTATTACATCTAAAATATAGATTTATATCGAAATCAGATATGGATATCAAGGAGTGAAAAGCATGTTCTCCTTTGTAATGAATGAAATGCCGCGCATGTTCACCATCCGTTCCATTGTGAGCGCCATAAACGCAGTCCGCCCGAAAGGTTTCTACTTTGCAGGTGAAATGCATAACTTCTGGGAAGCAGTATACGTTATGGAAGGCAGGGCGGCTGTTTCAGCTGACGAGCGGGTGTACCTCCTGACAGACGGCCAGCTTATATTTCACAAACCTATGGAATTCCATCGTATATGGTCTGCCGACGACACTGCACCGCACATTCTGATTATTTCCTTTGAAGCGGATGGCGAAAAGATAAAAGCTTTCGAGAATAAAGTTTTTTGTCTGGATATGCACAAGGAAAAAATGCTCGTCGATATTGTCACGGATGCTTCCTCAATTATTGAAATGGCTTCGTCCGGGCAAAAATACAGCGAACAGTATGATTATCTGGCTCATATCACAGCTATAAGAATCGAATACTTTTTACTGGAACTGCTGCACATTGATACTTCGGAGAAAGTCTTGCAGACTCCGGAAAAAAGTGAGATTTACGGGCAGATCGTCGATATTATGAATGAACATTGCTGTGAGGCTCTGAGCCTGGGACAGATTGCCGCATTGTGCAATATGAGTGTCAGCAGCTTGAAAAAAACCTTTCAAAAATTCTCAGATAAAGGTGTAATGAAATATTTCAATTGCCTTAAAATACGAAAAGCTGTCGCCATGCTCGATGAAGGCCTCCAGATTAAGGAAATAAGCGATCGGCTCGATTTTTCAAGCCAGAATTATTTCCATGTCGTGTTCAAGCGCGAAACAGGATGCTCACCGGGCGATTACAGGAATCACAACACAACTGTACAATTCTGACAGGTAAATATCAAATTGAAGAGTCTTTTTTCAAGCAGACCCGTACTGAAATACCGCCGTGATCTGCGCCGTCACTTCGATCCGGCCGGGCTGAACCGGTGTTGAAGGCATAGCAGTTTGCATCTGGAACGGCTGAACCGGCGGGATGGTTTGATAGCTCTCTTCTATGATTTGAACAGGTACGCGGCTTATTGCAACGTTAAGCTTCATGGCTATTTCAGCAGCTTTGGAAATGGCATCATCCAAAGCTGCATTCAACGCGACCTTATAATAAACCGACGGATCGGAAACGGAAAAGCTGATGCCATTTACCGTGTTAGCGCCTGCATTTACCGCATTGTCAATCACCCGGCCGACCATGGCCACATTTTTTATGGTTACCTTTAAATTGTGTGTTACTCTGTACCCCCTGAAAACCTGTCTCCCGTCAATATAATCATACATTGCTTCTATGTTGTATGCATTTGTCTGAATATCCTCGGCAGGAATTCCGGTCTGCATAATAGCCTCGATTACGGCTGACGTTATCCGGGAATTTTCCTGCTGCGCGATCGACAGCTGCATGTCTTCAGTGACAACTCCCAGCACGGCTTCGGCCGTATCCGGCCTTGCCATTACACTTCCCCTTCCGTTGACCTTAAGATTGCAAAAACTGCGAATGGAGTAATTACAACAGATATCGCCCGGTATCTTTGCATAGTAAGGCAGTACTGCGGCCATATTCAACATCTCCATAAACCTAATTACAGTACAGCCTATGCATACGGTAAGGAGAAGGTTACATAACAGCTTCCGATTTTTTATGTCATACTCTACCCGGCAACGTCTGGTCATCAAACGGTCTGCTAAAGCTACAATTAATTATGTTTTTTATAAAATTCCAACGCTTCTTCCACATTGATTCCGTCAATAGTCATACCTTTTATATTACAGTCAGTGATGGTGCAATTCTCCATATTATTATAACGAAAATCGCAATCCAACATGGTGTTTTTGTAAAATCTGCTCCCTTTCATTCCGGTATTATAAATCAGGGCTTCAACGAAAGCACTATCTGTTATACGCCAGTTGCCCATCCAATCATCATAAAAATCAACCCCGCTCATAGCGCACATACGAAAAGAAACCTTATCCATTGAACCGTCTAATATAGCAAAGCGGTATCTGCTTGAATTATAAACTTCATCGTGTGGTTTCATCATTTTAATATATTGATCGCGCCGGTTTGCACCTGTATAATATCTAAAGCCATTGTCTTCCCAAAACTGACGCTTTTTCATCTCACAATCTGGATAACTATATTCATTTGCATTCTCTCCGACGTCAAACATCATCCAGCACAGAATATCGGGGTGCTTTTGTTTTAGCAGCTCAAATATATAGATATTGTTGTCCGGCTCCATATAAGCAATGTTTCGGATCAGCATAGATTCCATGCCGGTATAAGCCAGATTGACTACACCAATGCACCCGCCTGATTGCATGATTTTATAATAACAGGCGCAGTCCGGCATATTAAGTTGTCGTTCAAAATCAAAGAAACAGAGAAAATTATCAACCTCTTTAGTATTAAGGTAACAGTGAATTACTACCTCTGTAACCTCTGTGATGTCATCCTTAGTCATCGCTTCAAGCCACAAATCAATACCGGTCATATCAATAATCGACTGTTCAGGCTCGGTGAGCGTTATCTCTCTTACAGGCTCTTCCAAAACCGTTTGCAATGCGGCTTTGAGTTCCTCAGATTCGGTGGAGTGAGTTGTATCAAGATAATTGTATACGCTTTCGATGTTTTGCTTGTCCTTCAGCATGTTGATAAGTTGTTGTAAAACAACACCTAAAGCATTGAGCTGTTCTTTTTCCTTTCTGGATTCGTCCAGATGATTAGTAAAGACAGCGATTACTTTGGACAATTTACTTGAAGTGAAAATCTCCTGAATAGATGGGATAGAAAAACGCAGTTTGCGAAGTATTACAATCTGTTTTATTTTTTGCATATTTTCTTCGTCATAATAGCGGTAATCATTTTCACCGCGCGAGCTTTCTATAATACCAACGCTTTCCCAATAATGAAGCGAACGGTGGGAGATACCAAACTTATTTGTTACATCGCCTATTTTCATCAGCATAAAGACACTTCCTTTTCTTATATTATACACTAAGAATACAGTCTTACGTAAGGTAAGTGTCAATAGCAAAGACGAAGGGACGGTTCTTTCGTCTTGCATAACTTATACTATTTTGGATTATTATAAAATATTAATGACATTTTTATCAATTCGAATCGCAAAAAAACAGGGTATTGCACCGTTTTAAAGCAATACCCTGTTTGATCTATTTGCCTGATTGGTCCTTACTGTTTGATCGCCGCATGAGCCGCAGCAAGCCTTGCTATCGGCACACGGAACGGTGAGCAGGATACATAATTCAAGCCTATCCTGTGGCAGAATTCAACAGAGGATGGATCTCCGCCGTGTTCGCCGCAGATTCCAAGCTTGATGTCCGGCCTGGTCTTTCTGCCAAGCTCGGCAGCCATCTTCATTAGTCTGCCGACGCCTGCCTGGTCGATCCTTGAAGTCGGGTCAGCCTCAAATATCTTCGCCTGATAGTAATCATCGAGGATCTTTCCGGCGTCATCGCGGCTAAGGCCGTAAGTCATCTGAGTCAGGTCGTTTGTACCGAAGGAGAAGAATTCTGCCTCGGTGGCGATCTCATCAGCAAGAAGGGCAGCTCTTGGTATTTCGATCATTGTTCCGACCTTGTAGACAAGTTTAGCGCCAGATGAAGCGATGATCGCATCCGCTGTCCTGACGATGATATCTTTGACAAACTTCAATTCCTTCAGTTCACAAACCAACGGAATCATAATCTCCGGTACTATACTCATACCCCTCTTATTTACATTGATAGCGGCTTCGATAATAGCCCTGGTCTGCATTTCGGCGATTTCCGGATAGGAAACGGCGAGGCGGCAACCTCTGTGACCCATCATCGGGTTAAGTTCATGAAGGTTCTTAACAAGTGTTTTGAGATCGTCAGCAGATTTGCCAAGCTCTTTTGCCAGTGCCTTAATATCGTCATCTTCCTGCGGAAGGAACTCATGGAGCGGAGGATCGAGCAGCCTTATGGTGACGGGATATCCCTTCATTTCAGTGAAGAGGCCTTCAAAATCGCTCCTTTGCATTGGAAGCAGCTTATCGAGTGCTTTTCTTCTCTGCTCGACATTGCTGGAGACGATCATCTGCCTGAATGCAAAAATCCTGTCAGGTTCAAAAAACATATGCTCGGTGCGGCAGAGGCCTATTCCCTCTGCTCCGAACTTCATGGCCTGAGCGGCATCCTTCGGAGTATCGGCATTCGTTCTGACCTTGAGCGTTCTGATTTCATCAGCCCATGACATGAACTTCGCAAAATCGCCTGTCATTTCAGGCTCGACGGTTGGCAGTTGCTCGCCGTAGACGTTGCCGGTGGAGCCGTCCAATGATATCCAGTCTCCTTCTATATACTTCCTTCCGTTTTTATCATAGAAGCATTTTTCATCTTCCTTTATTTTTACATCACTGCAGCCTGCTACGCAGCAAGTGCCCATACCACGGGCAACAACAGCCGCATGGGAGGTCATACCGCCCCTTCCGGTCAATATGCCCTGTGAAACATGCATTCCCTCAATGTCCTCCGGTGAAGTTTCAAGCCTTACCAGCACGATCTTCTTTTCACCCTTGTTATAGGCTTCTACGGCATCTTCGGCTTTAAAGAATACTTTGCCGGTAGCAGCTCCGGGAGACGCAGGAAGGCCTTTCGCAACAACAGCTGCAGCCTTTAGCGCCTTTTGTTCAAAATTCGGATGGAGCAAGGCATCCAGCTGCTTGGGGTCAACCTTCAACACAGCTTCCGCTTTCGTAGCCATGCCCTCATCGACAAGGTCAACTGCGATTCTGAGGGCTGCTGCTGCGGTTCTCTTGCCATTTCTGGTCTGAAGCATGAAAAGCTTGCCCTTCTCGATGGTGAATTCCATATCCTGCATGTCTTTATAATGTTTCTCGAGAATATCAGCAATCTTTGTAAACTGGTTGTAAGCATCAGGATTGATTTCTTTCATTTTGTCAATGGACTGCGGCGTCCTGATACCGGCCACAACATCTTCGCCCTGTGCGTTCATCAGGAATTCTCCATACAGCTTCTTTTCACCTGTTGAAGGGTTCCTCGTAAATGCAACGCCCGTACCGGAATCGTTGCCCATATTGCCATAAACCATTTCCTGAACGTTTACAGCGGTTCCCCAATCGCCCGGTATGTCGTTGAGCCTTCTGTAAACAATAGCCCTTGGATTGTCCCATGAACGGAAAACAGCCTTTACCGCCTCCATCAGCTGTACCCTTGGATCCTGCGGGAATTCCACGCCTTTTTCCTTTTTGTAAAGCACTTTGTATCTCTTAACAACCTCTTTCAGGTTGGCAGCGTTAAGATCCGTATCATATTTTGCATTATTTTCGCTTTTTACATCGTCAAGTATTTTTTCAAACTTTGGTTTCTCCACTTCCATGACAACATCGCTGAACATCTGAATAAACCTTCTGTAGCTGTCATAGGCAAATCTTTCATTGGACGTGAGCTTCGCCAGTCCTTCAACTACGATATCATTAAGGCCGAGATTCAAAATTGTATCCATCATTCCAGGCATGGATGCTCTTGCACCGGAGCGGACGGATACGAGGAACGGATTGACCGGATCGCCAAGCTTTTTGCCGACTGTTGATTCTGTCTGGGCAAGAGCTGCATAGATCTGATCTTCGATTTCTTTTGATATGACCTTTCCGTCCCTGTAATACTGTATGCAGGCTTCAGTCGTTACGGTAAATCCTCTTGGCACCGGCAATCCCAGGCTGGTCATTTCTGCAAGATTGGCGCCTTTACCGCCAAGCAGATTTCTCATTGAAGCGTTGCCCTCTTTGAAAAGATATACAAACTTTCCCATATATTACCTCCAATTTTCTATGTAATTTTCTTTATATAACAGCAGTAGGAAATTTTCGCCGTAATAATCGTTATTATTATATCACAATTATTATTTTTTACATTATAATTATTAAAATTTACAAATTTATATCAACTTCTCAAGTGTGATTTATTTGTAACAGGCTGTAAAGGTAGTTTTACTTCCCGGTTCTTATTTTCTCTGCATATTTATTAGGTATATGTTCATTTTCTTCAATGTCTCTGGCGCTTTTCTCAAAGTCGTAAGGAACTTCTAAAATATCAACACCTACAGCTCCATCCCTTATATCCATTATGGCGCATGTTGAAATAGGCTTACCATGCCTTGGCCAACCAACTGATCCGGGATTAATAATATGTTTCCCGTTTACAACTTTATAGTATGGTATATGTGTATGACCGCAAATTAAAACATGCTCTTTGATTTCTCTTGTTACCTGGTCAAGTATCGGACTATCCTCATATAGGTATTCCTCAATGCTTCTTGGACTGCCGTGCAATATCAGTATTTCCAACCCATCTGTTTTTAATTTTATTTCCAGAGGCAGATTCTTCAAATACAATCTGTTTTTATAATTTATCACAGTATGAGAGTAAAGCATTGCTTCGGTAGGCTTTTTTGAATACTTCATTTCATGGGGGTCGTAACCGTATATTTCCTCAAAGTGAGCTATAGCTCTATCGCTATTTCCTTGAACAGATAATACATTACGTTTTCTCAAATATCCTATAACCTCATTAGGGTGTGTGCAGCATCCAACCATATCTCCGGTTGAGACTATAAAGTCGACATCCTGTTTGTCTAAACCGGAAAACACACTTTCAAGTGCATATATATTGCTATGTGTATCGCCAATAACTGCAAACCTCATATACCGTCCCTCCTACTTCTTTATGAAATCACTGAAGCGCGAGCTGTATTTGATTCCACCGTCAAGCATCACCCAAAAAGCTTCCGTATCCTGGAGACTTTCGATGAATTCATAGCCCTGCTCAAAAGGCATGTTGAATACAGCAGTGGATAGCGCGTCCGCCATGCCGGAATTCCTGCATATAATCGTTACGGATGAAAAATATTCAGTCGGGAATAACGTTTCCGGGTCGATAATGTGATGATAGTTCTTTCCGTCGACTGTATAGAACCGTTCATAATTTCCGCTTGTAACTAGCGAATAATCGATCAGGTTAACAATTTCAATATTGGACTGTTCGCTCTCCGGATCAGGATTTTGTATGCCGACATTCCATGGACTTCCGGTTTCGCCTTTTGGGCCTATTGCGCAAACATTCCCACCGACGCTGATGAGTCCCGAGGTGAACCCGTTTTTCACCGCCAGCCTGCTTACCTGTTCAGCTGCATAACCTTTTGCCACAGCGCCGACATCAAGGCTCATCTCCGAATCCTCCAGAAAAACCGTCGACTTTTCTTCATCGATCATGACCTTTGCAATATCCGTATGCTTTGCAGCGGCTTCCAACTGTTCCATCGGAGGCAATCTGGCATTGTCCGGGTCATCAGTCCCCGCTGTGCGGTAGTCATGCCAAATCCTCAGCACAGCGCCAAAAGCGATATTCATTTTACCATCCGTCTTTTTATACCAGTCTTTGGCAAAAAGGATCAGGTCGATAATCCTGCGGTCGACCTTAACCGGTGCAATGCCTGCATGATCATTGATCGTTTTAATGTTGCTGATCCCCTCATAATCATTATAAATATCATATAGCTCATGATACTCCTTGAGCTCGTCATAAATGAACTGGGACTGTCTTGTGAATTCATCCTTGCTGTCCGTGTAGGCAACGATTTTTGTCATCGTATCAAAAAGCACGAGAAATTCAGCTTCATAGCGGGATGTTTTCTTCACGCCGCAAGCTGCTGAGTTTATTATGAACAGGATCACAAACAGGATCGTACTTGTTTTTTTTGCGATTATACCGATTTTTTTTGCCACACCGCACCTCACTGCAATTTAGCTGACATTTAATAATGAGGCAATAGAGGTAATAAAATTTTTCTACAGTCGAAAAATTTTATCTGAACCTATGCGTTATAAGATTACCATTTTGCCTCAATAAACTCAATAATGCAGAAAAAATAAAGAGGTAGTATGACCTACCCCTCTAATCAGCATCTCCTTTTACTGTGTTCATTCAATTTATTTGGCATTTGCCGAAGCTTTTTCGATGATAGTCATAAAGTCGTCTACATGGATCGTTACAGAGCTGGTCAGCTCGGCTGCGGTCGGGACGCCTTCTGCATTTACAGCTATACCCTTTACCTCTGCCGCAGTCTTTCCTACAACATATTTGGCAAACGCATCGGCCTGCTCATTCCACTCTTTCTTTATCTTGGATGCCTTAGCCATTCCATATTCCGGACCAAGCTCGTTCTTTGTCTTTAACACAGCTGCCTTGTCTGATGTAATTTTACCGTCCTTGGAAAAATTAACATTGGATTGCGAAGCATCGATGATGCTGCTTGTGATTTTGCCGTCTGCCCCAAAGGTAGCTGCCGTATAGGTCGAGTATGCCTGTGCAAGACCTTCCTTATCCGCCGCCGCATCCGTTGACTTGTTGATGACGGTGACTGCACCAAATCCCAGCTTGTCGCCGGATTTCGCTCCCAAATCCTTAGCATTAGCCACTGCCTTTTCTATCGCTGCAACAAAATCAGCAATATGAACGGTTACTGATGAAGTAAGCTCTGCAGCGGTGGGAACACCTTCTGCATTTACTGCGATGCCCTTTACCTCATCAACAGTTTTACCGGTCACATATGCTGCGAAAGCATTCGCCTGTTCATTCCATTCTTTCTTTATTTTTGATGCTTTTCCCATGCCGTATGCCGTTCCAAGCTCCTGCTTCGTTTTGAAAGCTGTATCCAGGGGAGTGGTTATCTTCCCTTCTTTTGAGAAATTTATTTTTGTTTGTACCGCATCAATTTTGCAATTGGCGATTTTCCCCGTACTGTCAACCATGACTGCAACAATGGTCGAATCAACCTCTGCAAGTCCGTCTTTCTCGCCGGCATCCGTAGATTTTGCTATGGATGAAATAACCGCCAAACCGGTCTTTACACCTTCGGCTGCTGTCGGCGCGGTGCCCGACGGAGCTGTTGCAGAAGGTGCTGTTGTCGTATTTGCATTTGGTACGTTTTGTTTACCTCCACATGCTGCCAATACAAACACAAGCATTGTCAGAATCATAATTATCGAAATTTTTCTTTTCATAATAATAGTTCCTCCATAATAGATTTATTTTATATTATTTAACCAGCCTGTTAAAAGCCGGTAAAATAAACCTTAATAACGTGGCCGTTGCAATTCCCGCCACAACGCCTGATACGGCCAATACCGGCAAATACGCCCACAGGTTCAGTCCTGCGTAGATAAACGTTATTGCAATAAACTGGCCGATATTGTGCGCGACTGCCCCAAAAATGCTTAACAGCAGATAGGATACCCTGCTTTTAAACAAAAACAGAAGCACGATCATTACCGTCAGTGATAGTATTCCCCCAAACAGGCTTAATATTGCTGCAATCAGCCCCCTCGTCACAAGCACGAACATCGCTTTCAGTACTGCAATCGTGTATGCCTGGCCTTTTGAAAGGAAAAACAGCGCATACATGACGGCAATATTTGAAAGCCCGAATTTTACTCCCGGTACCGGAAGTGGAACTGGCGGAAGCATACTTTCGACGATAGAAAGCACAAGCGCAACAGCAAAGAACAATCCTGTCAATACCAGCCGTTTCGTTTTTCCCGCATTAGCTTCCGATCTGTTTTCAACCGTATTTTCACTCATCCTCTACCTCAATTCTAGAGACCAGAGACCGGAAGCCAGAGAAAGGAAACCGGAAATCTATTCTCCAGCTTCTGTTCATCAACTTATAATCTCTGTTATAATTTCCAATTTGCATAAAACCAGTTTCCGGTATCTGGTTTCAGGTTTCCGGAAATCACATCAATATCATCCTCGCTGCGTTTTTGAGGAACGATCTTTATAACGATCTCGTTTGGCAGACATGCTGCACTCTGTCCGACGATATGGAGCTTACCCGCATGTACGCAAATCTGGTCGGGGCAATCCGATCTTTCGAATCTTATATTACCCTCCTTATCCAGTTCGAAAACAACATTAGGCTTTTGCGGGATAGAAAAAGTTTTCTCTTCTCCTCCGACCAAATCGATTGTTTGAACCAGCTTTGAGTTATAATATATCTCAGCCCTGGCAGCTTTACCCGAGAAGAAGGATTCATATGCCATCCATCCCAGAACGCACACAACCAGGACCGCCGCAATTATAATGATATCGGTTTTCCTGAAAAATCTCATATCGCTCCCCATTCAGATCTTCAACAGGCTGATGATGAAAATCAACATTGTATTGGTACCCATGATTATTATATAATTTCTGATTGCCACAATAAAAGTGGCAGCTTTCTCCTGCTTCCTCCTGAACCGGTCGATGTTTTTCTGCACCGGTACGATCGTAAGCAATGAAACCAGGCAAACGGGAGAAAGGATACCGGCTGCCACAAGGATGACGATATCCGCATAAGTCATATAATATAGTGCCGCAAACAGAAGCACTGACTTCGAGCCAAGATAATACGGCAACGTAAAACGTTTTACACGTATATCCTTTTCAACATCGCAAATATTATTGGCCAGCATGATATCCGCTGTCGTACATACAGGAATGACAGAAAGCAAAAGCACTTTAACAGTCGGTATTACCATAAATTCCAGGCGGATCGTTTCCCAGCTTAATCCAAAGGTAATGAAGGTTCCCTCAGGCATGTTGATATACATCAGGAGAAATGGTATGAACAAACCGTAAAATATCCCGGACAGTATCTCCCCCAGCGGCTGTCTTGATATGGGTACCGGACCATAGGTGTAAAGCACGCCGCACAAAAAACACACTCCGCCGAGCAGCAGCACGACAATATCCGTCAGGCAGGCCAGGTACAATCCCAACGCAGCGCTGATTCCGAATAGCGTGTAAATAATGGCAAGCGCCTTTTTCCTTTGAAACTGCAATATCTGCCCGTTTGTTTTGGAATCAATATAATTGTTGATCGCCGTAGTAGTCAAATCAAACAGGAACATCGACAGGAAGAAAACCGCCGTCCTCTTCCAGTCGATCTTCTGCTCAATATATAAAAGGAATGCGACCGTAAACAGGAATGCAAAAATACTCGTGATTTTTGTTTTGATCTCTATATAGTCCAGAAATTTCCTTACCATGTCCGTCACCCGTATTCACCCGAACTCCGTCTAAAAGACACGGTATGCCTTATCCAGAATGGACAGGAGCCCTTTCCTTTTGCTCTTTGCAATATCCATATCTTCCAGTATCTTTACATATTTATCATAATACTTCTTGGCTACCATACGCGTATAGGAAATTGCGTTCGTACCGGCAACCGCATCATCAACAACCTTTCTTGTCAATTCGTTTTTCCTGGCTTTTTCCTTAAGGCCGAGTAAATTGGCAAAAGCATGGATCAGAGGCAATGTGATGACATTCTGCTCAAAATCGGATTGAACCGGCTTCCTTGCAATATCTCTGGTTGCCTCAAAATCCATGCAGTCATCGATCAGTTGGAATATCATTCCCAGATATCGGCCAAGCTTCCGATATTTCCTTATCGCGGAAGGATCGTTTTCAGAAAGGACCGCCCCTGCATAGAAAGAAGCCTCGAACAATGCCGCTGTCTTCCCCGATATGATTTTGAGATACTGATACACAGTCAGGTCAAAATTGCCGTTGTTGATTTGTTCATTAAGCTCGCCGAAACAGACCTTTGTCAAATAGTCAGGCATGTCCAGGCTGAGGTAATCCTGTTTGTTCGGAATGTCTGCAGCCAGCTTCAACGCGATACACAAAAGATAATCCCCGCATATCACAGCCGCCCTCTTGCCATACTGTTTCTGAAGAGTCGGGAAGCCTCTCCTGATATCTGCATCGTCAATGACGTCATCATGGACAAGTGTAGCAAGATGCAATATTTCAACTGCTGCAGCAAATTTGACTGCATTGGAATGGATCCTTCCATCCTGATCCTGGGCACATGTGAGCAGTGATACTGCACGGATAAATTTTCCTCTTGAAGATGCCAGATGCTTCATATACTTTCGCACAATGGAAGGTGAAGCAGACAATGCCCTGTCTACCTCATGCATGACAAGGGAAAGCGATTCATCAAAAGTTGTTTTTGAAATTATGCCACCTGTTTTTACGCTTTCATCAGTCATGATAGAGATACCACTTTCGCACCCATCTGACATTTTTCCATTTTTCTTTCAGATACGGCATTACATAATAATCAAGGCCAAACGTCCTTCCTGCGCCAATTAACACGGCAATACCGGCAAATATCATCCAGAAGGTCCCAAGGTACAAACCGGTCGTCGTAACAAACATCGCCTGCAGCACCAGAGATACGGCCGACGCCGGAGTAGTAAACAGTCCGCCGATCAATGCAAGCCCAATCAGAATTTCTGCCAGAACGATGACGATCTGCATAATCATCTGAACCGTATTGTTGGAAAGTATTAAATTGTTGATAAACCAGTTGACCAGAGGAACGTCCAATTTAAATGCATAATCGCCGATTGACGAATGAGCCAGGTCTTTCCCGCTGACAAAGATCACTCTGAATAATCCCAGGAAATTAAAATTCATGATTGTTGTTCCAACTGCGGCGGCAGTCTCAGCAGCCGCACCTGTAGCCGCACTAACGGCATCCGTTGCTTTCTGGGTAACCTCCGCTGCAGCTGTAGCTCCGCTGGTCCCGTCCGTCGTGCCTGCTGCTCCATTCAGGATGCTGTTGTACCAGCTGCTGGCACCACTGAAAAATCCAGCGAGCTTCGGCGTTAAAAACCAGCCTTCCACAATCTTCATAACGCCCTCAAACACCCAGACCACACCGAGAAAAATCCTGAGCGGTACCAGTAAAAAGCTCGGCGTCCTATTTGAAAAGTGCCCGCCTACAAAGCTTCTTCTATTCCGGATTGTGAAAAATTCATGCTTTAAGTAGCTGAAAACTTTATTCCATCCCAGGACCTGGATATAATATACAATATTTATAAAATGTTTTACAAACATCGCAAAGAAGGATGCCAAACTGATCATTTTGTTTGGGGTACCAACATTGGCTACGCCATAACGCCCGCCCAGGCTTACCATGATCCCATGGAACCTCGGCTTGTACTCCTCCATCTTACCGTCGCCCGTTATGGCGCATGTAATATTGTGAGAAGCTGTATCGGCACTGTGTTCGCAGTTTTCAACGACGAGCGGGACGGGGCGTTCCTCACCCTTTGGCGTATACAGCATGCTGTCTCCTACAACATAGATACGGTCGTTGTCCAGTGAGCGAAGATACGGGTCGAGCTTTATCCTGCCCCTGTTTCCTGACTGCAATGTTTCCGCAGCCTTGCTTGTAATCTCGGAAGCCTCTATGCCGGCTGCCCAAATCACTGTACCCGTGCTTTCACGGAACAGTTTGTCATTCGCCTTTGCTTCAATATAATCGGTACCGATGCTTACCACGCCGGTATTGAGCAGAACACGCACGCCCATTTTCACAAGGCGTCTCTCTACTTTCGCAGAAAGCCTCTCCGGCAGCGTTGGGACCGTACGCGGCAATATATCTATGTCGTTAAGCGATACGAGCTCCCTGTCGATTTCAAATTTATCACACAGGACGGGAATATATTCCGCCAGTTCCGCAACCATCTCCACGCCTGTAAAACCGGCTCCCACAACATGGAATGTCAGAAGTCTTTTCTTTTCTGCCAGATTGGTTTCACAAGCTGCTTTCCGGAACATGTTCTGTATATGGTCGCGCAAAATAACCGAGTCTTCATAGGACCAAAGCTTCAAAGCATACTCTTTTGCACCAGGCACACCGAAGTATGTCGGTTTGGAACCGGCTGAAAGCACAAGGTAATCATATGCGTAGCTCTCATTTTTGCCTATGACCAGCTTCTTTCCGAAGTCGATTGAATTTACCAGATCAAGCTTCACGTCGACTTTTCTTCCTGCAAACACTCTTTTCAAGCTTATTTTGATGCTTTCCTCCTCGACCCGCCCTGCTGCGACTTCGTGAAGCTCGGTAAGCATCGTATGGAAGGGATTTTTGTCTATAATTGTAATTTTAACATCATTATCTTTTTTAAATTCCTTGGCCAGTTTTTTAGCAGTCAATACGCCGGAATAACCCGCGCCAACAATTACGATTTTCGTTTCCATTGCCTTCTCCTATAGCGATTTTATCATTTATATTTTCGCAGAATCAAATTTTATTGTCAACCAATCAGTAATATAATATTGAAATATTACAATAATTCGATAACCCCATTCTCTATCTGGCATTCGGCACTTACTATCAATACCTTCTTTCCCATTCTGATAAATTTTAAACAATCATTTATTCCGACATTATACTAAGCACGGGCACAAATTTTCGCACAGGTCGCAAATTTGTCCCGTGCAAGTATAATGGATTTCAATGGCCGTGCCACATTCTCGCTGGAATAACCTGATTTCGAGAAGGCACATGGCCATATACTGTGAACGGCCTATGGAAATTTGTGACCGTTCACAGTATAATATAAAAATAGTACCTTCCATTAATTTAGCATGTCCTTTTTGATATCATTTATCACAAAGCAAAATCACGGAGACATTGAGCCCCGCTCGATTTTGGAGCAAGACTTCGCTATGCTCCATAAAAAAAAGGCACAGGATAAGATATATACCTGTGCCAACATTTATTTAAACTATAACTAATGTATAGTGCCGGTTGGTTTTCCATCCACGCAATAAAGCCAACCGGCACAACATTATTAAAATTCAAACTTATTTTCGAAATAATGATCCAATTCGTCTATTCTGATGCGGACCTGACTCATTGTATCGCGGTCACGGACCGTTACGCTGGCATCGTTCAGAGAATCGAAATCAAACGTAATACAGTAGGGCGTTCCGATCTCATCCTGTCTTCTGTAGCGCTTACCAATACTGCCCGTCTCATCGTATTCGCACACGTACTTGCGTGTCAGCTGCTCATAGATTTTGAACGCATCATCGCCAAGCTTCTTCGAAAGCGGCAGTATGCCTATCTTCACCGGTGCAATTGCAGGGTGCAGATGCAGTACCGTTCTCACATCGCCTTCAGCCACCTGCTCCTCGTCATATGCATCGCACAGGAAGGCCAGTGTTACCCTGTCCGCCCCAAGTGAAGGCTCTATGCAGTAAGGCACGTATTTTTCGTTTGTGGCAGGGTCAAAGTACGAAAGGTCATCCTTTGAATACTCCATATGCTGTTTCAGGTCGTAATCCGTCCGGTCTGCAATTCCCCAAAGCTCGCCCCATCCAAACGGGAATTTGAATTCGATGTCGGTGGTTGCATTGCTGTAGAAGGAAAGCTCTTCCTTTTCATGATCCCTGAGCTTCAGGTTTTCAGCCTTGAGGCCCAGCTTCAGCAGCCATTGATAGCAGAAATCCTTCCAGTATTTAAACCATTCCAGATCTTTGCCAGGTTCACAGAAAAATTCCAGTTCCATCTGTTCGAATTCACGAATTCTGAATATGAAGTTGCCCGGTGTGATCTCGTTTCTGAAGGATTTACCGATCTGACCTATACCGAAAGGTATCTTTCTGCGCGTTGTCCTCTGCACATTTTTAAAATTAACGAAAATACCCTGCGCAGTTTCGGGTCTTAGATAAATCTCTGCTTTGGTATCTTCTGTAACACCCTGGAAGGTCTTGAACATCAAATTGAACTTCCGTATGTCGGTAAAGTTGCCCGAACCGCAATTTGTACACTTTACGCCCTTTTCCCTGATGTAATCCATCAGTTGTTCATTTTTCCAGCCATCTACAGATAGGGTGATGCCATTCTGGCTATTCCAGTCCTCAATCAGTTTATCCGCCCTATGCCTGGTTTTACAGTCCCTGCAGTCGATCAGCGGGTCGCTGAACCCGCCGACATGACCTGAAGCGACCCAGACCTGCGGGTTCATCAGTATAGCGCAATCGAGACCTACATTATAGGTGCTCTCCTGTACGAATTTTCTCCACCATGCCCGTTTCACATTATTTTTCAATTCTACACCAAGAGGTCCATAATCCCATGAATTTGCAAGCCCTCCATATATCTCGGAGCCCGGGAATACAAAGCCTCTATTCTTTGCAAGCGCCACGATCCTGTCCATCGATTTTTCTGTTAGCATGTAAGCAATCCTCCATTTAAAATTTAATGTGGGCTGCCGCCCACAACCCATCGAATGTGCATAGTGCCGCGAATGTGTAACTATTTTCCTGCTTTTTATTACAATTTCGCGGCAATAAGTTACTATATTGTACTGCGCAATACGGCGATCTCGTCCATGATCCTGTGCGCAGCCGATAGCTTGCTCATCATTGGCAATTCCAACACAGAACCATCCTTTCTTACAACCGTAATAATATTCGTATCCGTACCAAAGCCTGCACCCTCCATGGTAACATCATTCGCAACGATCATATCCAAATTTTTTATCTCGATTTTCTTCTTTGCGTTCTCCAGCAAATCATTCGTCTCGGCGCAAAACCCTACTAAGATCCTGCTTCCTTTGACCTTACCCACCTCTTTGGCAATATCATTATTTTTCTCAAGTATGAGCGTCATTTCGTCATCCTTCTTCTTGATTTTTATCTCAGAAACCTCGGCAGGCCGGTAATCCGCTACTGCTGCCGCCATGATGACAATATCGTACGCTTCATAATTCTCCATTACAGCCGCATACATTTCCTTTGCCGTGGTCACTGCGACAAGGTTCACGCCGGCAGGCTTTTCAACCGATACCGGACCGGATACCAGGAGCACTTCAGCACCGCGTTCTGCAGCTGCTTCCGCCACAGCATAACCCATCTTCCCGGAAGAGTGGTTTGTGATATACCTCACCGGATCGATAGGTTCCCTGGTCGGTCCGGCTGTCACCAGTACCTTCAGGCCTTCGTAATCTCTGCCGGTCTTGAGTATGCCAACGATGGTTTCTACAATTGCTGCTGGTTCAGGCAGCCTGCCTTTTCCCGAAGTGCCCTCCGCCATCATCCCGGTATCTGGTTCCATGAACCGGTATCCCATGGATTTCAGCTTTTCTACATTTTCCTGCAGTATCGGATTGGCATACATATTATAGTTCATGGCCGGAACAATTAATACAGGAGCTTTCGTTGCCATTACTGTCGTACTCAGCATATCGTCGGCAATTCCTGCCGCTAATTTGCCGATTATGTTTGCAGTAGCAGGGGCAATCACAAACAGATCCGCTTTCTGAGCCAGCGAAATGTGCTTTATATTCCACTGCTCCGGCACTTCAAACATATCGGTTATGACAGGCCTGTGGCAGAGCGACCTGAACGTTAGCGGTGCGACAAATTTTACAGCATGCTCCGTCATGATGACATCTACTTCAGCGCCCTGCTTCTTCAGCCTGCTGACCATGTCAACCGCCTTGTAAGCCGCAATGCCGCCACACACGCCGACTACAACCGATTTACCCTTTAGAAGCATCATATCACCTGCCTTCTTAATGCTCCATAATCAAAATCTCGGGGCGTCGAGCCCTCGAATAGCGCATTTCACTTCGTGAAATCGCTTATTTGGAGCAAGACTTCGCTATGCTCCATAGTCAAAATCTCGGGGCGTCGAGCCCTCGAGCTTTTGGAGCAAGACTTCGCTATGCTCCATTATAAAAAAAGGTTAAGGTGTAAAACGCCTTGAACCATTGATCCTGCAAAAGCGGGCACACGGGGCCGGCTTCTACTTGATTCCACTCTTCGTCCTGACATATGTGATTTTATCTTCGTTAATTTCGTTGATCGCTATTGTGACCGGCTTTTCCGAAACACACTTTGTCAGCTTGTGCGCACCGCCTATCAATTGCCTTGCTCTCTTTGCGGTTGCAACCACAAGGGTATACCTGCTGTCAATTTTTTGCAGCAATGAACTGATCTGTGGATATATCATTTAAAGAGCCTCCCAATTATGAATTACTGTTCTCCATCTATTTCCTGAATGTCATCCTCAGCATCCGCGTCCTTCGTATTCAACCGGTTTGCTACCGTTTCAGGCTGAACAGCCGACAGGATGATATGATCGCTGTCCGTAATAATAACAGCACGCGTCCTCCTGCCGTAGGTGGCATCAATCAGCATCCCCCTGTCCCTGGCCTCCTGTATGATCCTCTTGATGGGCGCTGATTCGGGACTTACTATCGCTACAAGCCTGTTAGCCGAAACAATATTACCAAAACCGATGTTGATCAATTTCATGGACAATCCTCCTTCATTCCCCGGGAATCCATATTCCCCAAAAAATCATTCGATATTTTGTATTTGTTCCCTTACCTTTTCGATTTCACTCTTGATTTCCACTACATTTTTCGTTATTGATAAATCATTGGCCTTGGAACCAATAGTATTAATTTCCCTGTTCATCTCCTGTACAAGGAAATCAAGCTTCCTGCCGATAGGCTGGTTCATTGAAAGAGCTTCCCTCATTTGACCAATGTGGCTTGCAAGTCTCACGAGTTCTTCATCAATGCTGCAGCGGTCTGCAAAAATAGCCACTTCTGTTGCAATCCTGCTATCATCTGCGGCCTGTTGCTGGAGCAGGTCCTTTATTCTGGCTTCCAGCTTCAATTTATAGTCTTTTGGTACTTCAGGAGCACGTTTCGATATCTCGGCAATAATGCCTTCGATATAATCTGCTCTCTCAAGCAGTACCTTTTTCAGTCCTTCCCCCTCATTTTCTCTCATCGTGACAAGGGAAGCCAGCGCATTATCTACAGCAATATGAAGCATGGACCATATAACTTCCTCATCCTCTTCATTCTGCTCCACCTTAAGAACGTCGGGGAATCTGGAAATCAGCGAAACAGAAATGTCGTCCTTCAGCCCATACCTGTCCCTAAGCGCTTCAACCGACGAGATATAAGCCTTTGCAAGCGTTTCATCAAACGTAACAAACTTCGAATCATCACTATAATTATAATATGTAATGAATACATCTATTTTGCCTCTGGAAATGGCCTTCCCCACCTGATCCCTGACCCTGTCCTCCAGAAAAGCGATCTGACGGGGCATTTTGATAAATACATCAGAATACCTGTGATTCACTGTCTTTATTTCAACTGTAAATTCCTTGCCGTCCTGTGAAAATCCCCCACGGCCAAAACCGGTCATACTCTTAACCATAGCTACCTCTGTTTTCCTTAATCAATACGTATTATAACATAAACACTGACAAATAAAAGGATGTTTTCATTATTTTGTTCAACTTTTTATCGATTTGGCGCCATTCCGCCAAGTTCGTACATGATAATGGAAATCACCGTAATGCCGGCTGTCTCGGTTCTCAGGATCCTCGGACCCAGTGTAACTGATCTGAAACCGCACCTTACAGCCCTTTGCGCTTCCATAGGAGCAAATCCGCCCTCAGGACCGATGAAAACCGCCACATTTGCCTTATTGCCCGATTCATACAACTGTTTCTGCTCGTTGAGATATTTCCTGAGACTTCCCGACTTTTCCTCCTCATAAGGCAAAAGCTTCAGATCACAGCATTCCGCCAGCTTTACCGCCTCATCAAACCGCACCGGCTCATCCACCTTCGGTATAATGCCACGGTCGCACTGCTTTGCTGCTTCAAGTGCAATCCGGTTCCATCTGACAGCCTTTGCAGAAGAGTCACCGCTATTGGCAAATTTAATCACTGTTCTGTCCGTAATCACCGGTACAATGCGGGAAATACCAAGTTCAATACACTTTTGTATGATAAATTCCATCTTGTCTGCTTTGGGGATTCCCTGAAAAAGTGTGATATTCACGGGCGGCTCAGTATTATTAGGCCATACCCTGGTAATTTTTGCAGTAATGCTGTCCTTCCCGACCGTTTCGACAACAACTTCATAATCCATACCGGACCCATCCGAGAGCTCAAGCAAATCACCGGGAACACTTCTTAAAACACTCCGGATGTGTTTGACGTCCTCACCTGTTATGGTAATGATATTGTTTTCAGAATCTACCGAATCAATACTTATAAAGAATCTTGACATTTAAAGACAATCGCCACCCATTCTCCCATTTCCAGAATTTCAATCAATTCAAAACCTTTGTCCGCATAAGCTTTCATCACATCTTCTTTTCTTTCCTTTATAATACCCGATGTCAGCAGGATGCCGCCTTTTTTAAGGTAGGAGGACATGATCCCCGAGAGGCTGATCACCACATCGGCGATAATATTAGCTACTACGATGTCGGCATTCTGCGGCTCAATATCCGCCAAAACCCCTTTACGGACGGTAATGCGGTCTGCTACGCCATTTATGCTGCAGTTTTCATTTGTCACTCTGGCTGCCACTTCATCGATGTCGATTGCGGTCGCATGTGCTGCGCCAAGCTTTACCGCAATGATTGAAAGGATCCCTGTACCGCAGCCGACATCAATCACTGCGTCATTTTCCTTTAAATATTTTTCAAGCAGCTGCGAGCACAACCTTGTAGTCTCGTGGGTACCAGTGCCGAAAGCCATTCCCGGATCCATCTCAACGATTGTTTCACCCGGCTGCCTCGAATATTCCTCCCAGCTAGGCTTGATCACGACACTATCGGATATATGAAAGGGCTTGTAATATTTTTTCCATGCTGTTGCCCAGTCCTCGTCATCCACCTTTGCATATCCGGCGTATCCCTTCCCGACGTCCAGAAATTGCGATATGAATTTGATCTTCTCTTTTATCAGGACTGATAATTGTTCCGGCGTATGCTCCTGATTAAAATATGCCTTTATCGTGACCTCCGTTCCCAGTGAATCCATAAACTCCTGATCTGCATAATCCAGAGAATCCGGGCTTTCGATCTGCCTGCGTATCTCATTGGGGTCCTCGATGACCACACCTCCGGCGCCAATCGTGGTCAGCATTTCCGATACCGCATCGCTCGCTTCTTCTGTCGTTATGATACACACTTCAGTCCAATTCATGTCAGCGCAATTCCTTTCGTTTTTCTGTTATTATGCACTCATACGCTGTAAGAAAACACACACTGTCATTCCAAACACAGTGAAAATTTTGCATAAATCCTTCGCTTCCGCTCAGGACGCGCTTATATGCCGCTTTTCAAATGCCGTTACATTCCCAGTGCGTCCTTCATTTTATCGAAAAAGCCCTTGCGGTGCTCGTACACTTCATCTCCGCTAATATCGGCAAACTCCTTGAGAATAGCCTTCTGCTTCTCGTTCAGCTTCTTCGGGACGTCTATTTCAACTTTAACATACTGGTCGCCCCTGCCATTTCCCCTCAAGTAGGGAATGCCCTTGCCCTTCAACCTGAAAATCGAGCCGGTCTGCGTTCCCTCCGGCAGATTGTACTTCACCGTTCCATCCAGCGTCGGTACCTCCAGTTCTGCGCCAAGTGCCGCCTGAACGAACGTGATAGGCATTTCACAAACGACATCATTTCCCTGCCGTTTAAAAATGGCATGCGGCTTGACATTTATCGTAACAAACAGGTCTCCGGCCGGTCCGCCCCTGGATCCGGGGTCGCCTTCGCCTCTCAGGGACATGGTCTGACCATCGTCTATACCGGCCGGTATATTCAGATTGATCTTTACTGTTTTCCTGATGGTTCCTTTCCCGCTGCATGCCGGGCAAGGATTTGTTATGACTTTGCCTTCTCCATGGCAGACATCACAGGTCTTTACATTGACAAACTGCCCGAATGGTGTGCTCTGCTTATACTGCACCTGTCCTGTCCCATTGCACTGCTTGCAGGTAACCGGGCTGCTGCCCGCCTTTGCACCGGAACCGTGGCAGCTGCTGCAGGCTTCATGCCTGTTTATGTTGATTTCCTTCTCTATTCCAAAAGCCGCCTGTTCGAAAGTAACTTCAACAGAATGCTTCAGATCCGCCCCCTTTTGCGGTCCGGAACGGCTGCGCGAGGAACGTCCGAATCCCGAGCCGCCGAAAAACGTTTCAAAAATATCACCGATACCGCCGAAATCAAAATCCCCAAAGCCGGCGCCAGCGCCGCCGAAGCCATTCGGGTCCACTCCCGCATGACCGAACTGGTCATACCTTGACCTCTTTTGCGAATCACTCAGGATCTCATATGCTTCATTAACTTCCTTAAATTTGGCTTCCGCGGTTTTATCATCCGGGTTCATATCCGGATGATATTGTTTTGCAAGCTTTCTATATGCCTTTTTTATATCCGCATCAGAAGCATTTTTATCTACTCCCAACACTTCATAAAAATCTCTTTTGGATTGCGGCAATCTTCAACATCTCCAATCATTGTATAAATCACGAGTCACCCTACCATTTTAACACATTACTTAAAATAAGCCAAAGCTGTTTTTCAGCCTCGGCTTATTTTTATGTTCTATAGGTATTATACTTATTACTTCTTATCGTCATCAACTACCTTGTAGTCGGCGTCGTACACATTATCCTGACCTGCGCCCTGGTTCGGGTTCTGCCCTCCGCCGAATCCGGCTCCCGGATTTGGTCCGCCCTGCGGTCCCTGGGCTCCCGGATTTTGCTGGTATATCTTCGAGGAGATATCATAGAATGCCTGCGTCAATGCTTCTGTAGCTGATTTTATCCTTTCGGTGTCAGAGCCTTTCAATGCTTCCTTCACCTTATTGATTTCGCCTTCGATCTTTGATTTATCGTCGCTTCCCAGCTTATCACCCAGATCCTTTATCGTCTTCTCGGATTGATAAACCATCGAGTCGGCGTTATTCCTGACTTCAACCTCTTCCTTCCTCTTTTTGTCTTCGGAAGCAAATTTCTCAGCTTCCTTGACTGCATTGTCGATATCGGAGTCGGAAAGATTCGAAGAAGCAGTAATGGTAACCTTCTGCTCATTTCCGGTACCAAGATCCTTTGCAGAAACATGCACGATACCATTGGCGTCTATGTCAAAGGATACTTCGATCTGCGGCACGCCCCTAGGCGCCGGTGGAATACCCGTGAGCTGGAATCTGCCGAGGGTCTTGTTATATTGCGCCATTTCTCTTTCACCCTGCAGTACATGGACTTCAACACTTGTCTGCCCGTCCGCCGCCGTGGAGAAAATCTGGCTCTTCTTTGTAGGGATCGTAGTGTTTCTGTCAATCAGCTTGGTGAATACTCCACCCAACGTTTCAATACCCAGTGAAAGCGGTGTGACGTCGAGCAGCAGCAAGTCCTTGACCTCGCCGGTCAGAACACCCGCCTGTATGGCGGCGCCGACTGCCACGCACTCATCGGGATTGATTCCTTTGAAGGGGTCCTTGCCTGAGAATTTCTTGACAGCTTCCTGTACGGCGGGGATCCTTGTAGAACCGCCGACCAGCAGCACCTTGTCTATCTTGTCGGGAGTCAGTCCGGCATCCTGCATGGCCTGTCTGACCGGTCCCATCGTCTTTTCGACAAGATCCAGAGTCAATTCATCAAACTTAGCCCTGGTAAGCGTCATATCCAGATGCTTCGGTCCCGAAGCATCCGCTGTGATAAACGGCAGGTTCACATTTGAGGTGGCTACGCCGGAAAGCTCAATTTTTGCCTTCTCTGCAGCTTCCTTGATACGTTGCATCGCCATTTTGTCATTCCTCAGATCGATGCCGTTTTCTCTTCTGAAGTTATCGCAAAGATAATCCATGACCCTCTGGTCAAAATCATCCCCGCCCAGCCTGGTGTTTCCGTTTGTTGCAAGCACTTCGAATACACCGTCGCCTATTTCCAGTATCGATACATCGAATGTTCCACCGCCAAGGTCGTACACCATTATTTTCTGGTCCTTTTCCTTGTCAAGCCCATAAGCAAGCGCTGCTGCGGTAGGTTCGTTGATGATCCTCAATACTTCAAGTCCTGCAATTTTACCTGCATCCTTTGTTGCCTGTCTCTGTGAATCGCTGAAATATGCCGGCACTGTGATAACCGCCTGTGAGATTGTCTCGCCGAGATAAGCTTCTGCATCAGCTTTGAGCTTCTGCAGGATCATTGCGGAAATTTCCGGCGGCGTATATGTTTTGTCATCTATCCTAATCTTTTTGTCGGTACCCATTTCTCTTTTAATGGAGATTACAGTCCTCTCGGGATTGGTAATCGACTGCCTCTTGGCTACCTGACCTACAAGCCTCTCTCCTGTTTTTGAAAACGCCACCACGGACGGAGTAGTTCTGTTGCCTTCCGGATTCGCTATAACGACCGGTTCTCCGCCTTCCATGACAGCTACACATGAATTAGTGGTACCTAAATCTATACCTATTACTTTTGCCATAATATACCCTCCTACGTTTTTACAATTTAAATTTATAATGTTATTTTTTAAGTAAACAATCTCAATTTTCTATACTGCTGCCTAGTTTGCAACCTTCACCATGCTGTGCCTGATGACCCTGTCCTTATATTTATAACCCTTCTGAAATTCTTCAACTACTGTATTATGTCCCAACGCATCATCCTCAACATGCATTACCGCATTGTGGAGATTGGGATCAAACTGTTCGTTTATTGCTTTTATCTCTTCCACTCCGATCGATTTCACGGCTTCATTGAACTGCTTGAATACCATTTCAACGCCTTCCTTCAGGCATTGAGCCGATCCGTCCGCCGGTAAAGCCTGCAGTGCTCTTTCAACATTGTCCATAACAGGAACGAAAACGCCGATCATGTCGCAAACAGCATCAATGTAAAGAGCTTCTTTTTCCTTCACAGTCCTCTTTCTAAAATTATCGTAATCGGCCGCAGTCCTTTGCAGCTTGTCAAGATATTCCGCACATTGTTTCTTTTTTTCATCAAGCTCGCTTCTTGCACTGTCCAATTCCTTCTGTATATTGCTGCTGGTATCAGCAGCCGCGCTTTCCGTATCCGAAACGCCTGTATCACCGTTATTTGCCTTTTCTTCAGCTTCACAAGGTTCCGCCTGCTTTTGCTGCTTTTCTTTACTCATTTTTACCTCTCATCCTTCGATTTTTATTTCATTTCTGTGTTAAGACCATTTGATCATCCGCCGTCCTGATCCAAGCCAAGTAATCTTCTTACTTCCTCATTTATGAGTCTTTTTATGAGCCTCATGGACGAAATGACTTTGGGGTATTCCATCCTGGTAGGTCCTATAATTCCTATGGTGCCGACAAATGTGTCTGCAAAACTGTAATTGACTGTTACCAGACTGCATTCCTGTATCGCCGAGATATCATTCTCCGACCCGATCCTGACTGTAATGCCGCCGGATTCGATTGAATCGAACAGCATCTTGCACAGGCTTGCCTTCTCATCGAGTATATTCATGAAATCCCTTGCCTTGACCATGTCCCTGAATTCAGGATGGTTGAAGATATTCGTCGTACCTTCTATATAAACCTCCGGATTGTCAATCAGATTGACGCAATCTACAACGCCATCGAGAATGGGAAGCAGAATTTCACCCGATATACCAATCTCCTTCTCCATTTCCCTAACCAGATTCAAATCAACCTCTTCAATGGTCAGGCCTGCCAGCTTGCCGTTCAGCACGTTGGAAATCATGATGAGCATATCGGCAGGTACTTTGTCTGATATTTTAACCAATCTGTTCCTTACAATTCCCGCATTCGTAACAACAATGACCATAGCCTTTCCATCTTCAATAGGAACCGCCTGTATGGCCTTGATCGTGCTGGTTTTCATCTGCGGCGTAATTGCCATAGAGGTATATCTGGTAAACCTGGACAGAACTGCCGAAGCCTGTCTGATCAACTGGCTCAGTTCATTTATCCTCATCTCCATGGCCAACTTGATTTTTTCGATATCGTCCGAATCCAAGTCGCGTACCTGCATCAGTTGATCCACATACAGCCTGTATCCCTTGTCCGAAGGTACCCTGCCGGAAGATGTGTGCGGTTGTGCCAGGTAACCCATTTCCTCAAGATCCGCCATTTCATTTCTTATGGTAGCCGAACTCAGCCCCAATTCATGCTTTCTGGCAATGGTTCTTGATCCTATCGGCTCAGCCGTATCAATGTAATCATCGATGATGGCCTGAAGGATTCTTCTCTTTCTTTCATCCATTATCATCTCATACACTCCTTCAAAAACTTTGCACTGTTACATATTATATATACGTTTCGTCCTAATTATTTGTTTGTTAGCACTCTTCACTATCGAGTGCTAACATACATTAAAAATACCACCTGGTAAATTTTTTGTCAAGATGATTTTCAAGAAAATTCGCTTCGCTCATGACTTAAGCCCCGAAGCGAATTTTCTTGTCCGCTATGGGACCCTATGGTCCCCTTCGGCGGATGCCATATTCTCTCGATTTGCATCCTGAGCACCCTCCTTAAACCGGGAAAGGGGATTCCCCTTTCCAAACCCCAGCATAGGAATTTTTTAGGATGTTTATAAATTCCTATGCTCATATAAATTCTACGAATACCTTGTTTGCTAGATCAAGACCCAGTGTGGTCAGCCTGTAACGTTCGCTGCAATCCCGATCTTTTATCAACAGCCCCTGCTTCACAAGCCTCTCCAGTTTGTCTCCGTACATTTCCCGAATGCTCACACCAAACCTTTCTTCAAATTCGCAGGAGCGCACGCCGTCGACAAGCCTCATGCCCAGTATCATGAACTCCGACATGGCTTCCTTACGGCCGATGTGTTCAATATTTTCATGCAGGGTACCGGCTGCCGGATCGTTCCAGGCGTCCGGCCTGCCGCTTGCCGGCGTTTTCTTTACTGTTTCAATATACTCCTCTATACCGCACACGTTGTTATACCTTTTATGGTTTAGGTAAGAATGTGCACCGGCGCCAAAGCCTGCATATTCCTGCGCCTTCCAGTATATTAAGTTGTGCCTGCATTCATAGCCTGGCCTTGCAAAGTTCGAAATCTCATAATGTCTGAAACCCTTCCGTGCAAGATATTGCACCGTATAATGATACATTTTCCTGTCAAGCTCATCATCAGCGGGGATCAATGTGCCAGCCTCAAGCCTGTCCCCGAAGTCCGTCCCCTCTTCTATCTTCAGGCTATAGCACGACAGATGGGTGAGTCCTGAATCTAAAGTTGTACCGGGGTCTCTTCCGGAACAGCCGATTGCAGTCACTGCCTCCAGAGTTTCTACCCAATCGTCAAATGTCTGCCCCGGCAATCCGAATATCAAATCTGTGTTGATATTCCTAAAACCTGCTCTGAAGGCCGCTTCCATGTTTTCAACATACTGCCGCCTGCGGTGGATCCGTCCAAGTGACTCCAGCAGCCTGTCCTGCCATGCCTGAAGTCCTACGCTAAGCCTGTTGACTCCGGCTGCTTTGTGCGCTTTCAGGCTCTCATACGAGAGTGTCCCCGGATTGCTTTCCATGCTGATCTCCGCATCCGGCTCTATTTTAAAGTACTTTGAGCAAACTTCGAGTAAACTGGCGATGTATTTCGAATTAACCAGCGACGGGGTCCCTCCGCCGATAAAGATTGACTTCACCGGCCGTTCACTCAATGATGCCGCGCTGTTCTTCATTTCCGAAATCAGCGCATCAAAATAAGAACCGGCAAGATGTTCCCTGCCGGAATAGGAATTGAAATCACAATAATAACATTTGGATTTGCAAAAAGGTATATGAATGTATATACCGATACCGTTGTCCATTATATCACCTGTAATATACGCGAGGCTTTGCCATTGCGAGCGCAGCGCGGCAATCTCGCCTTTACGCTGAAGCCCCGCACCAGCCTAATCCAGCTTCAGCACACTCATGAAGGCTTCCTGCGGCACCTCCACCGAGCCGACCTGCCGCATGCGCTTCTTTCCTTCCTTCTGCTTTTCGAGCAGCTTCTTCTTTCTCGTTATATCGCCGCCGTAGCACTTGGCCAAGACATCCTTCCTGTAAGCTTTCACAGTTTCCCTTGCAATGATCTTCCCGCCGATGCAGGCTTGTATCGGTATTTCGAACTGCTGCCTCGGAATGGCGTCCTTAAGCTTTTCCGCAATACGCCGCCCCCTCGCATACGCCTTGTCGGAGTGGACGATGAACGACAGCGCATCCACAATTTCGCCGTTCAGCATGATATCCAGCTTGACAAGGTCGGATTCCCTGTACCCGATCAGTTCATAGTCAAAAGATGCATAGCCCCTCGTTCTGGATTTCAGTGCATCAAAAAAGTCATATATGATTTCATTAAGCGGCAGCTCATAGGTCAGGATCGTCCTTTCCTCATCAAGGTAGGACATGTTCTTGTATACGCCCCTTCTGTCCTGCGCAAGCTCCATGATGCTACCGACATATTCGGTGGGCGTCATGATCGTAGCCTTGACGATCGGCTCTTCCATTTTATCAATGGCGGAAATATCCGGAAGGTTCGTCGGATTGTCGATATCGACCACCTGTCCGTTCATCAGCATAATCTTGTAAATAACGCTGGGCGCCGTTGTGACAAGGTCAAGATCATACTCCCTCTCCAGTCTTTCCTGGATGATTTCCATGTGCAGCAGTCCAAGGAAGCCGCACCGGAAGCCGAATCCCAGCGCAACGGAAGTTTCCGGCTCAAATAAAAGAGAAGCATCATTAAGCTGCAGTTTTTCAAGCGCATCCCGCAGGTCGCCATACTTAGCCCCATCAGCAGGATATATGCCGCAGAACACCATCGAAAGCACCTTTTTGTAACCAGGCAGCGGCTCGGCAGCCGGTCTGTCTGCCAGAGTAACCGTATCGCCCACCCTGGTGTCCCTCACGTTTTTGATGCTTGCCGCAATATAACCTACGTCACCCGCAGAGAGCCCGTCACACGGCATATATTGTCCAGGCCTGAAGTAGCCAACCTCTGTAGCAACAAACTCCTTTTTGGTATACATCATCCGGATCGTATCACCCGGCCTGACCGCACCCTCCTTCACCCTGACATGTACAATAACACCTTTGTAGCTATCATAGAAGGAATCGAAAATGAGAGCCTGCAGCGGAGCGTTTTCATCGCCGGCGGGAGCAGGTACTTTACTGATGATCTGTTCCAGTACAGCTTCAATATTGATTCCGTTTTTTGCGGAAATCTCGGGTGCATCACTCGTGTCAAGCCCGATGACATCCTCGATTTCCTTTTTGACATGTTCAGGCTGCGCACTGGGCAGATCTATTTTATTGATGACCGGCATGATTTCAAGATTGTGATCCAGCGCCAGATAAACATTTGCCAGCGTCTGCGCTTCAATTCCCTGTGCAGCATCCACCACCAGGACTGCTCCTTCACAGGCAGCAAGGCTTCTGGATACTTCATAATTGAAATCGACATGACCGGGGGTATCGATCAGGTTCAGTATATATTCCTGCCCGTCCCTTGCCTTGTATACCATCCTGACAGCCTGCGCCTTTATGGTAATGCCGCGCTCCCGCTCAATATCCATATTGTCGAGGACCTGCTCCTGCATCTCCCTCGTTGTAAGGACGCCGGTCATTTGAATGAGGCGGTCTGCCAGCGTCGACTTGCCATGGTCGATGTGGGCTATTATGCAAAAATTGCGTATCTTATCCTGTCTGTTGCCTGTCATCCAAGCTTTCCCCTTATCAAAACATTATTTATTTAACCGTTTTTCTTTGCAGTTTTACATGCATCAAATGTAGTACATATTATAACACTCAGCATTAATAAAATAAAGAAGTAATATGAACTTTCAAAAAAGGCGTTAAATATCCGGATATTCGCCGTTTTTTTGAAAGTTTTAGACAAAAAAATTGTCTGAAAATCTGCATACATTCGTTTCCGAGCGGACTCCCAACGTATGGGAGTCTTCTCATTTTGTTTCAACCTAAAGTTACAATTAAATATTTTTCTCTAAAAATCACCCCTGTAATCACCCCTGATTGTATAGTCTCATACCTGCAAGATGATTACAAGGACTGATCCTTCCTCTACAATATTATTAATGAAAGGTAGGTGAGCTTATGGCTTTTTACAAGGAACCCTGTATTCATTGCGGTACCCTTCTGTCCCGCGATTCACACTTCTGTTCAAAATGCGGCAGCAGAAACCCGTTTGTCTACAGCTGCCCCACATGCCTGCGTGAAATACACCGGGAGGAAACAGTTTGCTCCGGTTGCGGCAGGCCTCTTTACATACTGTGTCCAAAATGTCTGGAAAAAACATTTGTGCAGGACACATGCGACCATTGCGGCGAAAGTCTTCTGGTTCAATGCAAAAACATCCGGTGCGGCAGCGCCCAGTTTTTTGAAAATATCAAGTGCAATGCATGCGGAAAAAAATTAAAATAAGGGAGATGTTATTATGTTGAATTCCTTTACGCGCAATTATGAAGATAACAGTACAGAAGCTGGTTTCCAGTTTACCTTTTACTGCGACCTGTGCAACGACGGCTTCAAGACATCTTTTATCGAATCGGAAACATACAAAAAAGGATCGCTTCTCAGGAACATATCAGGCGGCGCCAGAGTATTGGGTGGTTTGTTTGGCGGTGCTCTTGGCAATGCTGCGTGGAATGCAAGCTACGGCACGGACTTTATTTCGGAAAAATTCAGCGGCATGAGCCCCGAATGGCAAAAGGAGCATGAAAAAGCTTTTATTGCCGCCCAGAATGAAGCACAACAGCATTTCAACCGCTGCCACGGATGCCGTCAATGGGTCTGTGACGCCGATTTTAATGAAGAAGAGGGAATGTGTGTTGAATGCGCCCCGCGTGAGAATGTTGTTGTAGCAAAAGCAAAGGCGGAAAGAATGTCCAGGCAGATCGAAGATGCTGCTGAAAAAGCGAATGTATTCCACGGAACCATTGAAAGCAAAACAATTACATGCCCAAACTGCGGTAAGCCCTCCGGGAACGGAAAATTCTGCAACAATTGCGGTGCAAACCTCTCTTTGAACAAGTGTCCGAAATGCGGAGCCCAGGTGGCACAAGGCGTTAAATTCTGCGGACAATGCGGTTCAAGAGTCTAAAATTAGGAGACAGATATGAAAAAGATATTATCGGTACTGTTGGCGGCAGTTTTGATCTTCGGTTGTTTTTCCGGATGTCAGAATGGCTCTAAGAACGAACCTAAAGTTAAAACAACTAAAAATGTAAAGGGTCCGAAAACAGGGCCAGTCGGCAAATGGGACATTCCGATCCCGGAAATCAATCCGTTGGGGACGCAAAGCTTGTATACAACTACAGGCTATAATACCGGCGGCCATGAAATCAGATATCTTGAAAATTTTACAGAAAACACAAAAAATGTAGAGGGTGAGGTTTGGACACTCGAAGTTGCCGACCCATCCGGAATCCCTCTTGAATTTCTCAAGGAATACGCTCAAAAAATCGGTGCAAGCACTTTTTCCAGCGCATACGGAGACAGGCTGACATTTACATACAAGAAGGATGAAGACAGCCTGTGGTGGGGAGACGCTTTACAGACGGATCAGGGCTATACGCTGAGTGTTATAAAGGAAGCTCATGTACCAGCCGGCAAGGAAGTAAAATTTTCTACGGCAAATGTAAAAGCAGAAGATAATCCGAATATCTCCTTTGTGACACAAACCGACGGCAGTCATTTCCAATCCGCTACCGTCAATGTTCCAAGCGGTTCTCTTACCGTCCATATTGAAGGCTCCTATAAAACCGGCATACTGGAACGTTCAATAAATTATCAGCGCGAGCTTTCATCAAAAAAAACAAGCACATTTGTACTTGACGATCTGCCTCAGGTTTCAGAAGCATTAACCTGGAAATTCGTCTGGGAACCGGACAATACGCCGGCGGAATTCACCTTCAAGCTCGATGAGCTGGGTGAAATCCCACAGGTCAAACAAGGCGACGATCTGGGTGCATTGAAGGTATGCGGAGTTCCTTTCGGCAGTGCCTCCATTGAGCCGCAGAACGGCATCGAGTACAGCTATGGCGAAAATTATTCCATTGAAGGAGATATGACGCCGGAAGGCGATACACTGTTCTGGGTGCCTGCCGGTCTGTGGAATTTGCTCATTCCTACCGGCGGGACCGGCCTTGCAAGCTGCAAAACGAGACTTGTTCCGGTAAACGCAGGAGAAATGACTGTTGTAACCGTACCCGATTCCCTATCCAGCGCTTTTTCCACTCTTAACCGAATTTATGCCGACCCTGAAAATCTGACCGGCGGCATCGAAATTACCGAAACCAGGGATGAAGGCAGTACGGCTACCGTTTCAATGCTTGTCAACGATCCAAAGGACAGGAACGTGTTCCCATCAAAAGAAAACACCACGATCACAGAAGGCGGACAGAAGGTTGAAATCCTTGATATCACCCGCCAGATCGCCCCTCCGAGCGTCGTGCTTGTGCTGGATTCTTCCGGTTCAATGGGAAAGCAGATGGCGGCAACGCTGGAGGCAGCTAAGAAATTTATTTCCGGACTACCCGATAAAACATTTGTCAAGGTGATCGATTTCGACTCTCAGATTCGCGTGTTAAAGGGCGATACAAAGGATACTGTCATAAAAAGCCTTTCGTCCGTAACGGCATCCGGCTCGACAATGCTCTTTGATGCGACACTGGAAGGTATTAAACTCCTTGAAGGTAAAGGGCGCCCTGCCCTTGTCGTATTCGCCGACGGCGCCGATTCGAGTGTCGACGGCCAGGGTCAGGGCAGCAGTGCAACAAAGGATGAAGTTATCGAAACAGTCAAGGAAGCTGGTATTCCGTTATATACGATCGGATTCGGAGATAAAGCCGACAAACAGGCCCTGAAGGATTTTTCAGCCGCATCCGGCGGAGAATATTACAGCGCCAAGGATAACAAGGCGCTTGAAAGCGTGTTCGAAGCGATCGGAAGCAAATTCGGCAATTCATTCATCATGAAGTATAAACGTCCTACGGAGACCGCACTATCCGATACCCCGGTTGTTACGTTCATCATGGATGCTTCCGGGTCCATGGACACTGATCCTGCTGAAGATGATGGCTGCGGCTTCCGCATTGACAAGACAAAGGCGCTTTTCCACGACTTTGTACTAAAGCTTCCCGACCAATGCCTGCTTCAGATGATGAGTTTTCAAACCGCTACATTGGGCGGTCCCATACTGGAGCAGCGCCAGATCACAACAAATGAAAAGGTCAAAATACTGCAGGCTATCGGCGATATGAATGCATCCGGCGGAACGCCCGTCCTTGAAGCTATAGAAACAGGCTATGAGAATCTTAAGGCCGTACCTACCAACAAAAGAGTTATCGTATACGTAACCGATGCCGGCCTTGAAGTCAGCGAAGAAGATCAGGATAAATTCGAAGACCTGCTCGGCAAGATCAAAAAGGATAACATCACGGTGCTCTGGGCCGGTATGGGAGTCCCGGACAAGGAAGATCTGTTTAAAAAGGCGGCCGAATTATCAGGAGGACGTTATGTGGTCAGTGAGGACGTAAACGGCCTTAAGTCAGCGCTTGAAGAAATTCTCGGCCTGATCGGCAAGGAAAGCGGCTCAAAGCTTATACCCCTCTCCGTGGTAATAAATGAAAAAACAGCAAGTGGGGATGTATTCAGTTATGCCGCATCAACCGATGTAGAATTCTCCATGCCAGCCAAATCAGGGAAGGCTGCAGAACCGCAGGTCGTCGAGCTGTCTACGGGCACTCCTCTCAAAAGGTACGATACGGATGTTGCCGGCCTTATAACCGGAATGAGCCTGACAGGCAGCGAATCCATCATGAGCAAGAGAGTCGCCTTTAATACGAAGTCGTCAAACAAGGCAATGGAGTTAAACGTAAAGGAAGCTTTCTTCTTTGATAAATTCAAGGGCCTTGAGCCGCCGGAAGGGAAACAGTTCCTTGCCCTTCAACTGGAAATGAAAAATGTTACCGCAGATAAGATACAGTACCAGATCCCATGCTTTCAAAACCACTTTTATGTAGCCGTTAATAATGAAGGAAGCTATCCGGCGTCAGACGCCACTTGGCTTGCCGAAACACCCGCAGCTGCGCCCGGCGAGCCGGAAATGAACATTTTCCCCGATAAAAACCTTTCGGGCATAATGGTATTTCTGATTCCTAAAGTTCCATTAACACAGGTGTCTCTTCATTTTTACGATACGGATAACGGTCACATCAATTTACCGCTGATCGGCAAAGCCAGCAGCAGCTACCTGCAGCTTGACAAGCTGCCGCAAACAGCTCCGGCCAAAATTACCGACGCATTTTCAATGAGCGTGTCCGGAACCAAGCTCGTTGATAAGGTTGATAAATACAAAGCCGGCGATAATACCTCCTTCAGAATCATCGAAGCGGATTTTAATACGAATGTGCAGGCATTGCTGGATATCGACCCGTCCAAGAGGTTCTTCCTGAAAATCAATACAAATTCCGGTTCACTCATGACGAAAATGAGCGACGCAACCGCTGCCCTTCCGTATGGATTCATGTCCTCCGTCATGCTGGCGCCCTCTTCCCTGAATAAAGTGCGTCTGGCATACTCGGTCGCAAATGCGTTAAGCGGCACACAGGCCGAAATTTGGGGTGATCTGCAAAGCGGAAGTATGCAGATACCGGTTGTAAACGGAAAAGCATACGGCAGTGCAGTGAACAAAAATGCAATTACCGCCCAGGGCTTGCAGCTCAAGGTAAATCAGCTGACAACACTTGGCGGAGTTGAAGGCTACCACAGCGGACTGGCGGTAGCGGACGTTACCTTCACCTGCCCTTCCGGAACCGACGGTGCAGATATTCCAGAAGATATTTTCTGCCTTGTAAGGAATGATCTTGTACAAAGCTTTGAGAATATGGACATTTCAGCGAATTCCTCCAACAGGAAGAAGGAAAACAATCAGGATAGCTCTGCCGGCAGTCAGAATAATTCCGCCGGTAATTCGGATCAGAAGGATGAATCCGGCGGCAGCTCCGATGATTCGAAGGACAATGATGGTTCAGACGAAAGCTCCGGCGATAACGAGGAAGCTTCCGATGATGCCTCTGGCGACGATTCCGGAGACATTGATGCAGCTGATGGCGAAACGTCCTCCGATGACAGCGGGGTCACTTCGGATGATGCAAATTCAGACGGCAGTGCTTCCGAAGATTCGCAGGCTAAGGCAAATTCCGACAGCAGCGATTCAAATGCATCGGCCGGAGGCGCCGGTCTTGGCAATTTTGCTACCGGCGGCAATGAAGGGATTCTTTTGCCCGATTTAAACACAAAATTACTGCTCTACGGCATAGACGACGACTGGAACGTATACAGCGGAACACAGCGCAGAGGCCTTGTATTATTTAATCTTCCGGATGATGAGCATAGCTGGACATTGAAATCCAATTATTTTACCAGCCTGAATGAGCCTCTTGCAAAATCCCAATATTCCAGTGCTGAGCTATTGGTAAACAAAACCGAAATACCCTTGTTCGATAAAGAATTCGAGAAGCAGCTGGAAGAAGCGGTAAAAATAGCGATATTGAAATACGAGTCCTGTAAGTCATCGGAAGGCAACGCCGGATTTATCAAAACTGTTGACTTCACACAGGGCAACGGTAAAAACTATATTCCGATGCCGTCTATTGTCACACATGGCACAGAAAAAATCAAATCTGTCAAGACGCTGGATGAAGCCTTCAAAACACTGAGTGCGCTGAAATGGCTGCCAAGTGAAGATGAATTGTGGAATCACCGCTATTCAAACGAAGCTGTGCTGACACAGGGCTGGGGAACGGAATGGGATCTGGGTTATCTGGCGGCCTGTCTGATATCCAAAGCAGGCTTGGCGCCGAAGCAACGCCTGATTCAGCTTACCGATGCCGGAAAGAATAAGCTTACTGAAATGTACCCTTTAAATGAAATGAAATGCAAGTACCTGCCCGGTATCGCCTATACGGACGAAAAAGGCGCCGCCAGGCTGTTTGTAGTGCCCTTCATGAAGGATATCACAGAACTTGAAGGTCTGGTTTATATTCCGGAAAAGCAGGATATTGATGAATATGCGCCGGTCAGCGCAAAGATAACCGTATCCGCCAGTGTCGAATCAAAGGGTGATTCAGCAGCAGCACTGGCCAGCGATGCAGGCAGCGCGCTCGGCGGCGGCAGTGGCAGTACGGTTATTCTTGAAGATATTGAACTGCTCAGTAAGGAAATTCAATTGCCCGAGCTAAGCAATGACGCTGTAGAAGTCGGTTATATGGAGGCCGGCAAGGGCGTCGGCACCCTCTATATGGCGGCCATCAGCACAATGGCAGGTGTTGAGCCGGGTGAGTACGCTGTTGATACCGGGAAGCAAAAAATTCTTGGGATTAAAATTGATATCACGCTTCCGAACGGTACATTAACCCATCAAACTACTCTTTCGGAGAATGACACACTTGACAGAATGTATCATAACATTGCCATCAATCTTCCGGATCTTCCCGAAGATGCGGCAGCCAGCCTGCAAAATGCCACGAACAAGGAATATAAGGCGGCGCAAAACCCAAGTTCCCTTTCGACATTGAAATGGTATGGACGTAATATTATAAACCGTTTCATCACCGCACAGACAAAATACGATAAGCAAGCCGGAGAGGGCATGAAGCTGACACTGGGCCGCACAAATAAGGAACGTTGCTTTATACTGACTTCGCAGATGGGAAAAAGCGATAATAAACTCAGAACAACCATGGATCTGCTGCAGACGGTCAGCCAATGCCATAATGGAGATAAGAACAGTCAGGCTGCCTATAATCTTGGCGCAGGCATGTTCGCTTCTATTTTGGAGGGAGAAGCTCTGACAGGAGAGAATAAGGCAAGCTTCCTTCAGATGTGGGCAAAAGCTCCAAAAGATGCAAAACTGGTATTGATCCCGAGTAACGGCAGCGAACGTGACGCGATGGCAGAACCGTTGCGGAAGTCTGGCTTTCCCGAAAGGCTGATCAGTAACGTAACATCCAATCAGAATATGATTTTAACTCTTGATAAGCCTGTCGATTACGAAGGTGAAAAACGGTGGGCATGGCTTGAGGTCAACCCCAATACCTATGAAACCATTTCTGTCATGGATACCGGCGAGCATTTCGGTGTAGAGTACATCGAGCTTATAAAAAAAGTGGTTGACGACGGCGGCAAGTTTATCGTAGGCGCCTTTATGGGACTTGAAGTATCCGTATGGGCTATTGCTGATTTTTCACTTGAACTCAGTAATTATCAGGATATACTTGATGCTGCCAGTGAATTGACAGCCGGAATCGGAGAGTATCTCGATTACGTAATGACCGGTATCGGCGACCCGAAAGGGTTCCTGGCCGGTCTGGCCAAGGATGCGGCCGGCCTGGGTGACGTTCCGGATTCGATAGAAGTGGAAATGGGTCCGGTTACGGCTTCCATTGGATTTGGGGACTGGTTCATGATGAATCTTGATGAAATTGAATTTGAGCAAAATGTACTAGGGTTTGCCCAGGGCTACAAATTTGCATCAGATCTGTATTTCGAGTGGGCAGGAGCTAAATAGCCGGATCATGGCGATATAGCGGCAAATATGCTGCTATATCGCCGAAAATTAAAAATGACGTTTTATAATAATAAATTAAAGGAGAGAAATACCATGGCAAATGATATGTTTGGCGGCTTGTTTAAGGGACTCAGTTCCTTCATGCCACAGGATGATCCCAATACGAAGCTCTTTACGCTGGGAAACGAATTAAGCGATTTGCAGCAGCAGGAAACAAAGCTTTATGCCGATATTGGAAAAAAGGCCTTTGAAAGCATCCTTGATAATCCGGCATATAGCGATATTCTGGAAGAACTGCAATCTGTCCAGAGAAGGCTGAAACAGATTCAAAGCCAGTTGAAAGCAGCACAGGATGAAAAGGACGCCCTGGAGAAGAAGGCCGAAGCTCTTATATGTCCCGAATGCGGTATGGAAAATCCGGAGGGCGTAAAATTCTGCAAGGAATGCGGCTGCAAAATGGGCGCCGTTGTTTGCAACAAATGCGGAACGTCAAATCCTCCACAGACGAAATTCTGCAGCGAATGCGGAAATAAACTTATGCCTTAATATCCGTATGCGCAAAGCCGGCATCTTTAGGATTCAACATCAGCTCATTGCAATACTTAAGCAGTTCGGCGCGGGAGCTCACGTTCATTTTTGTATATATTCTTCTATTATGGGTTTTTAGCGTATTGATGCTGATATAGACCATGTTGCATATTTCCTTGGCATTATGGCCTTCCATATATAGATCAAAAATCCTGCGTTCAGCCTTTGATAATGACATAAGGCGCTCTTCAAACTGCATGTATTGCTCACGCGTAAGTAGTGGCAATTCACTTTCCGAAGCGGTACAGTCCGATTCGTTGCGGGTAATACAGCCTGTATCCGCAGCATATCCGGATTGTCCGCTTAATAACAATTGTGCGTGCTGTTTCCTGTAAGGGGGCGCTTCATGGCGCTCCCTCAGAAACTGTATCAGATCGTCGATCTCTATAATATTCGTATCCTCCTGTATGTCATTGTCCTTGAGTTTTTTTATTGCGTCAAGTACAGGATGGATGCAGAACTTGCTTGTAAAAAGAGTTATGAAAATACTTGCAATGAAAAGCAGTATTAACTGGAGTACCGCATAATAAAGGCGTGTCGATTTTGCAGTAACATCGCTCTTTGGCAGTAATAGTGCAATTGTCCAGTTATCATTCCTGAAAACAGATTCACCGGGATACAGCCTTGCCTTGACATTGCATCCCAGGATCCCGTCTCCGGAGGGCGTATTAAAATAATAATCCGTCAGTTTTTCCGAATTTTCCAAAACAGGCGTGATATGCAGCTGGTTCGACAAGCTGTTTTCCAGCCAGGATGAATTATTCCCGCATATCAATGCATTATCCATATTGATATCATTTTCATTTTGTGTGGAAAACAAAAGAACCTTACGTTCATATTCAGGTGATGATACCTGCTCCAGAATATCCTCAACGGCTGCTTTGGATATTCCAAGCCCGCAAATGCCATACGGTTTTCCTGCTCCGTCCAGAAGAGGAATGGAATAGGATATTATTTTGTCAGTATTATCAGCCGGCAAAAACAAAGGGTTCCAATAACCTAAATTGTATTCGTCTTCATCCGTATTTACAAGTGCCGCTTCAAATGGCTTTTTAAAGAGGTCCGCCCGTTTGCCGTACGCATTTGGAGCTATATTCAATTCAAGCTCCCATTGTGTATGCAGGTGCATATCGTTTTCCCGTGCCAGCTTAACAGAACCGTAAAGCAAAAAAAACTGCCGGTTTTCATATGTCAGCTGATTTTGATCCGCCGTGACTATAAAAAATCCCGCTTTGCTGTCCCTGGCGCGTTCCAGTGAAGGATTGACAGTAGCATTGAGAAATACAAATACTCCTGATACACCTGATTTCTCCATGGCAAAACATGCCTTTTCGACTTCAGCGGATAGAATCTCATCAATCAATTCCGGATTGTTTTTTAGTTGCGAAGGAGTTGTATTTTTAGCGTCCAGCTGTTTTTGTATACTTTTATTCAGCTTATTGGCAAGCTCAACAGTATTGTTTGAGATTGAAAAGCATTTTTTCGACAATTCGTTTTCTATTCTATCAAGATCGTCTCTTACAGTGTAATAAGGATTTTCCGACAGATCTGCAATAATGCCTGAATTATTTACAATGATTAAATTACACGCAAGAACGATCAAGACAGCTATTATTTGGAAAAGCCATAATCGGTTTTTAAGTGATAATTTACCTTGCTTTAATAATATCATTCCGTACCTCAGTTAAAAACTGTTCAAAGCTTTGTTTTGTTATATTGTCATTAACGCACGAGTCAAAGCTGGTATGGCTCGGAAGATCACGGACAAAATTTTCTCTGGTTTCTTTTGTATATGAAAGTAATTTATCTTCGAATGCGTAACGTATATCATCGCTGTGCTCAAATGGCTTGTAAGTGTAGAAGTCATGCGTTTTCGTCATATCCAGCGCTGTTGTGAGAACCTTGCAGACATTTTCATATGCCTGATCATCTTTGATCCTGTTAAGCTCTTTGGGCAGTGTACTGCCTATTGCTTCTTTGGTTACCGGAAGGTATCCTGTTTTAAGGACGAAGTCCACATTGCGCTTTGGTTCAGTTAACCATTTGAGGAAAACAATCGACGCATATTCCTTTTCGGGCGCCGATTTTGCTACAACGACACCCGCACCCTGCTGCACTGCCACCTTTTTACCATTTTTAAACGAAGGGTATGGCAGCACCTTTAATTCAATATCATATTTTGTATTATCTGCGTAAGTAACCGTTTTGGGAAAAAAGCCGGCGCCTGCTGTTGAACCGGCATACATGACCAAATCTCCTGTCTGCACATCCTCTGAACGATAAAAGCTATATTCACCGTAGTATCCCTTGACCATAGGAGCAAAATACCCATTCCATATCGAACCCATTGCAGGGTTATTCAGGTCGATATCACCCGTATCATCCTGAACGGTGAAAAAATCAGCGCCTAACTGCCTGAAACCTGCTATGGCAAAATTACTGGCCGCATCAAAACCATAGAAGGCTTTTCCGTCGCCAGGCTTATCCGGTGTTTTTTTATCTGTCCAGTTATAGTAAGCTTTTGCTGTTTCCTCTATCCCCTCGAAGGTGGAAAGCATATCTTCTTCTAATAGATCACCAGGGTTTTTACTGTTATAGTCATCTATAAATTGCCTGTAAAAGGTGTAATTAATATATAATACTTCTGTGGATTTCGATATGGGAAATATAACGATGCCACTATCATCCGTAAGCCTGCCTTCATTCAAAAAGCTATCCTCATACATGCTTAGTTCATCTTCAGACATATACTTTTCAAGTGATATTAATTTATCCATACCGTATAGCGTAAATGCCGTGCCCGGGTATGCTGTAGCCATATCAGGAAAATTTGCGGTGCCGGGTTCTCCTTTGGCGGTGGACATAAGCATATTGTGGATATCTCCCGTATTGCCCATGTTGAACGCCTTGACGGTTATTCCTTTTTCCGCCCCTTCCGTATTGTTGAATTCGGCAATGAGATTGTCAAACATGACCTTCTGTTCACCCAGGTAATGATGCCAGAAATTCAAGCTGACAGGTTTATTTTTATCAAGTTTGGGAAGTCCGGAATTGCATGATACTAAGGATATAAATATAAAAATGGGTAAAATTGAAAATAATAATTTTTTTATAATTCTGCTGCTTCCTCTTAAAATGTCCATTATTAAGCACCCTTTACCTGTCGTGTAATGACCGCACTAATATATTAGCACATTATAACAAATCTGTACAGGGAGCCGCATGCGATGTGCTATTTTCATCTCTACAGCCTTAATCTCTATAGCTTTTATGTTCCAAAAACCTCATCGAGCCTCTTTTTCAGCTTTTTCAGATCACGGTTTATGTACTGCGTGTTGATATAAAGTTTTTTATTCATAAAAGCAACCTCAAGATTCGCCTCTTTGTTATTGAACGCAACCAGTGCAATACCGTGCTGTCCGTTTATCAAAAAATTTGTTGAGTAATCCACTGATAGAAGCCCTGCCGTCAACAATAAAAAGAACAGCAATGCTGCCCAAAAATATTTTCGCCTGAGATTCCTCTTTTGTTTGAATTTTTCCAATCTGCCCAATAATACATCCTCCACAATTTCATTCAATTAATCTATTATTACCTCAATATCCATTTCTGATAACTTATTTTCCCATCATGACTTCATTCAATGCTTCTGCAAGATATTTTGTACTCTCCAGACACTCACTCAGCAGGTTCCCATCCCCTCCAACCTCGATCAGTACGGCCTGATTGGAAACTTGCTGGTTATAGCGCTTTCCCACGATCCAAACAGGCCTTGCAAGACCGGGATACTTCTCATTCAGCTTCTGTTGCACCTGAAGTGCGAACTTCAGGTTTTCTTCCCAATGTGCATTGGGCAGCAAGTCATTCGTACCCATGACAAACATGATCTGCGCCGCGTTTTTGCCATTGATTTTCTTAACGACACGAAGCTTCGGTTTTGACGAATCCAGCCCATCTCTATGGATATCGATAAAAACTTTTATGGATGGATAGCTCTTTAAATAACTTTGGAGAGTGTTCAGTGAAGCGCCATATGCGGCATCGTGCTTCTTATCATGCACTGTCCCGTTATGCAGCGTATCGATGCCATATTTCTTAAGGTTCCGCGCCAATTCTTCTCCAACCCTTACCACATTATATTTTGGATTGCTATTATAGCTTGCCACGCCTTTTTTCCCAAGATCCGCTTCCTTCAAAACATAACTTTCTGTGGTATGTGTATGGTAAATCAACACTTTCGGCCCTTTTTTGTTGAAATCGAATTTGATTTGTTCCTGAAGCAGTCCGGCTATATCGATTTTATGTTTAGTAAAATTGCGTACAACCATCTTATCCACTGCGACCAGGTCACTGTCATCTTCCTCGTCATCCTCCGGCTCATATGCGATGCTGCTGATAGGCTGCAGATTATCCGGATCATTCTTTAGCGGCTCCATGTTCGTTTCCGTACCATTTTGTGTTTCCCCCGGCTTTGCAGCCTGACCGTCGCCGGAGCTGCCAGTGCCCGGAATACTCCCCTCGCCTGCTGCATCTTCTCCATTCTCTTTCCCTGTTGTTCCTTCACCTGCCGCAGAACCGTCATTGCCTGTTCCGGCGTTTCCGGTGCTGTCCTTACCTTCTCCTCCGCCATCGCCATTTGTTTTTCCTTCCCCGGAATTCGCAGCATCCCCGGAATTTCCGGCTTTTTCATCATCCCCATTACCAGCTTCCGCCTCCGGGCTGTCCTGCGTATTAACCTTTTCCGCTTCCTTTCCGGTTTCCGGCGCGGTATTACCGTTAGTGTCCTCCATCGCAAGCATATCCCTGTATTCATGATTGTAATAGCTGTTAAATAACGGCGATTGAGCGTTGAGGATCGTTACAGGCGAATCCAGGTCAAAATTAAATACTTTGGCAAACATACTTTTAATTTCTCTTGTCACCGAAACACTCTTTCTTCCGCTGTTATAGATCGTTTCGATGATAGGGAATGCAGAATTGATTGTTTTCTTTAAATTTTCCGAATCGATGTGCTCAACCAGGTTTAAATCCAGCTTGTACACAAAATCGCCGGCCTGTATTCCAATAAACGTCGCCATAAAAAGAAGCATTGCGGTAAATACCAGTTTTATGAGCTTTGCGTAAGGTTTATCGATTGTCCGCTGCCTGTGCTCTCCGTTCATTATTTTCCCTCCATAGCTTTTATCCCTTGCAGTTTCAGGCACGTTTGTAAAAAGTACTATAGAATCATATTCGGGTATAATGGTTTATTATGACAATCCGATCCGTATTGCTTGCCGGAATGGGCGGAATAGTTTAGCCAACAGCGGTATAAGATACGTTTGAAGCATGAAAATTCATTCGTCGGGAAATAAAATTTGAGTAATAAATTTCTTGCGTTGACAGGATCTAATAGGTATAATTGTACCGTGTCAGAAAGAAATAATACATAAATCTGCAGTTCTTTTATGCAGGGAAGGAGAAAACACAATGAACCAGCAGGTCTATTTTGCGCTTGGACTCCTCGCAGGTATTGCACTGCTTGCTTTTGCGCTCGTCAGATCAGTCAAGAAATATGATGCCAAAATGGCTACCTCGAAAAAGAAAAAAGGCCGTAAAAGATACATACAGGAATATAAAAGACCCGGCAAATAACGGAAGACCGTCAATCCATGCAACACCGGCGGTTTGGAAATTAAAATCCAGGGGGCATCGGGCCCCGCTCACAGTACATTTCGCTATACTAAATTGCAGGTTTATTCCTCATTATAGCTTCAGATCCTTCCGCTGCCGCATATCAAAACTTGCAGGAAGCTTTGCATGAGGGTGTGCGGCATGATCCGGCTGTTCGGACATAGTGTTTTCATAGTCCGTTTCTTCGTTCATATTCCTGAAGGCTGCAGCCAGCATAAGCTTGATCCTGTTCAGTTGGTTCACTTCACTTGCTCCCGGGTCATAATCCACCGGTACGATATTTGCTTTTGGGAATTTCCTCTTCAGCGCCTTGATCATCCCCTTGCCCGTCACATGATTCGGCAGGCATGCAAACGGCTGCATGCAGACGATATTTGCCGCTCCTTCCTTTATCAGTTCTATCATCTCGGCGGTCAGGAACCAGCCTTCTCCGGCCAGATTGCCCAACGACAACACTTTCGAGGCTTCTCCGGCCAGGCGGAATATGCCGGACGGCGCTCCGAACCTGCTGCTGGCAGCCAGATATCTCTTCATATCCTTTCTGTAGAATTCAATACACGTGATTACAAGGTTTGATACCACCTTGCTCAAAAGTGAACCGGCAAGGTACCTGTGCTTGAAATTCGCTCCATGTGCGGTGTAAAGGAAAAAGTCGATCAAATCCGGCATGACCGCTTCCGCCCCTTCCTTTTCAACAACCTCCACAATGCTGTTATTAGCGGTAGGGTGGAATTTGACAAGGATTTCGCCTACAAGCCCGACGCGCGGCTTTTTGATATCATTAACTTCCAAATGATCAAAATCCTCTACGATCTGCTTTAAATTGCGCTTAAATACGCGGTGGCTGCCGCTTTTTACAGACTCCTTGCACTGTTCCGCCCATTTCTCGTACAGCAGATCGGCCGAGCCTTCAATCCTTTCATAAGGCCTGACCCTGTACAAAACACGCATCAACAGGTCTCCATAAACTAGCGCGATCAGTGCCTTATTCAAAAGGCTTCCCGTTATTTTAAAGCCCGGGTTGCTCTCAAGGCCTACCGCATTCAGGGAAATGACGGGTATATGCCCAAAGCCGGCATCCTTTAAAGCCTTTCTTATAAAACCGATATAATTAGTAGCTCTGCAGCCGCCGCCTGTTTGCGAAATGATCACAGATGTATTTTGAAGGTCGTACCTGCCCGATTTCAACGCTTCCAAAAGCTGGCCTGTTGTGAGGATGGACGGATAACACGCATCGTTGTTTACATGCCTCAGCCCTTCGTCGACAGCGCCCCTGTCTACGGATGGCAATATTTCCAGATTATAGCCCGCTTCTCTGAAAGCCACCTCGACAAACTGGAAATGGATTGGAGACATCTGCGGCGCAAGAACGGTATGCTTCTTCCTCATATCTTCCGTAAATACGACCTTGTTTTGCCTGAAGTGTTTCTTTTCATAGCTGTAACCTTCTCTGTCCCGCTCCTCCATGGCGGCTTTGAGCGAGCGCAGACGGATCCTGGCAGCGCCCAGATTGTTGATTTCATCTATTTTTAAAACAGTAAAGATCTTTCCGGCGGCATGGAGTATTTCCTGCACCTGGTCCGTTGTAACCGCATCCAATCCGCAGCCGAAGGAGTTGAGCTGCACCAGCTCAAGATTGTCCCTTGCGCCGACGAAAGTCGCGGCGGAATACAGCCTTGTATGGTACATCCACTGGTCCACTACCCTTAAAGGCCTGCAGGTTTTGTCCAGGTGCGCCACGGAATCCTCTGATAATACGGCCATGCCGAATTCCGTAATCAGGTTCGGTATGCCGTGGTTGATCTCCGGATCGATATGATAAGGCCTTCCTGCAAGCACAATGCCCTTGCCGCCCGTCTTATCAAGGTAACCGAGCACTTCTTCCCCCTTTTTGCGAATAGCCGCCTTCACACGTTCGTCCTCTTCCCATGCTTTCCCGACAGCCTTCTTCACTTCCGCCTTCCCTACCCCGAAACCGCGCAATTCTTCATAGAGCCTCTCAGCCAGGCGCCTTTTATCATTATAGGGAAGGAACGGGTTAATATAATGGATGCCTTCCTGCTCAAGCACTTCCATGTTTCCGCGGATCACTTCCGAATATGAGGTAACGATCGGGCAATTGTAACAATTGTCGGCTTCTTCATCCTCCTTCTTTTCATAAGGAAGGCAAGGGTAGAAAATATTCTTCACGCCGTTTTGCACCAGACTCATGATATGTCCATGCACCAGCTTGGCCGGATAACAAACCGATTCGGACGGCATGGTCTCAATACCGAGTTCATAGATCTTTCTGGATGAACGCGGCGAAAGTACCACCCGGAACTTCAGTTCGGTAAAGAAGGTGTGCCAGAACGGGTAATTCTCATAAACATTTAATACTCTTGGAATACCTATCGTGCCGCGCACCGCGGCTTTCTCCTCCAGCGGCTTGTAGGAATTGAGCAGCCTGTATTTGAAATCGAACAGATTCGGAACACTGTCCTTCCGGATCTCTCCTCCTGCTCCCCTTTCACACCGGTTCCCCGATACAAACTTCCTGCCGTCCGTAAAATTATTTATAGTAAGAAGGCAATTGTTGCTGCAAAGTCCACACCTTCGAAGTGTGATTTCCGTCCGGAAGTTTTCCAGTTCGCCCGGCTCCATAATACTACTTCTTTGATCCTGCACACTGCGTTCACACGAAATCAGCGCAGCGCCATATGCTCCCATAATACCGGCAATATCAGGCCTAACAGCCTCTCTGCCCGAAATGATCTCAAAGCTTCTTAAAACTGCATTATTGTAAAAGGTTCCGCCCTGTACAATAATTTTCTTTCCCAATTCCTTCGGATCTCTTATTTTAATAACCTTCATCAATGCATTTTTAATGACGGAATAAGACAGCCCCGCAGATATGTCACCGACCGAAGCGCCTTCTTTTTGCGCCTGTTTGACTCGCGAATTGATAAAGACCGTACAGCGCGAGCCCAGGTCAACCGGCCTTTTTGCCAGCAGCGCCTCTTTCGCGAACGCCTCCACCTCAATGTTCAGTGAATTGGCAAATGTTTCTATGAATGAACCGCAACCGGATGAACATGCTTCATTCAGCATAATATTGTCGATTACGCCGTCCTTGACCTGCATACATTTCATATCCTGTCCGCCGATGTCCAGGATGAATTCCACTCCCGGTAAAAAGTGCTCCGCAGCTTTATAATGGGCAATCGTTTCTATCTCGCCCAGGTCAACATGAAGGGCAGCCTTGATCAGCCCCTCCCCATAGCCTGTGACAGTGGAATTTGCTATATAGGCATCTGCCGGCATCAGGCCGTAGAGTTTTTTCAATTCCTTTATAACGGATTTCAGAGGGCTGCCTTTATTGCTGCCATAATAAAAATACAGCAGCGCTCCCGAGGTATCTGTCAAAGCCAGTTTCGTTGTAGTAGAACCTGCGTCGATCCCAAGATAGCTTGCTCCATGGTGATTGGCAAGGTCTTTTCTCTCAGCTTTGTGCCTCGAATGCCTCCTGATGAATTCTCCCAGTTCGATCTCATCCTTGAAAAGAGGGTTCAGCCTCTCCACCTCGTGCACCATAACGGTGTTAATGGATGGAAGCCTGCTGCGCAACGCCCTAAAGCTCATGACAGATTTCTGTACTGAGGACATTGCTGCGCCTGTTGCGACAAAAAGCTGGGAATTTTCCGGGAAAATCACCTGTTCTCCAGATAAACCGAGCGTTTCAATAAACCGTTTCCTCAGCTCCGGCAGGAAATACAGGGGGCCTCCGAGAAAAGCTACATTACCCTTGATCGGCCTGCCGCAAGCCAATCCGCTTATAGTCTGGTTTACCACCGATTGAAAAACGGACGCCGCGATATCTTCCTTCCTTGCGCCTTCGTTCAAAAGGGGCTGGATATCTGTTTTAGCGAATACGCCGCATCTGGCTGCGATGGGATAAATCATGCTGTAATCCTCGGCCAGTTTATTGAGTCCTGCCGCATCGGTTTGCAGAAGTGATGCCATCTGATCGATAAAAGCTCCGGTTCCGCCCGCGCAGGTACCATTCATACGCTGCTCGATGCCGCCCTTGAAGAAGGTGATCTTGGCATCCTCACCGCCAAGTTCTATTGCGACATCTGTTTGAGGGATCAGGCTCCGGATAGCCCCCGTTGCGGCAACCACTTCCTGCTCAAATGGCAGGCCAAGCCATTGTGCAACAGATATGCCGCCTGAACCTGTAAGTGTTACCGTAAGGTCATCTTCTTCAAACATTGCGCATGTTTCGTCCATTAACTCAAAAATAGTCTTTCTTATATCAGAAAAATGTCTTTGATATTTGCTATATACGATCTTATTATTTATATCCAGCAAAGCCAGTTTCACTGTAGTTGAGCCTACATCAAGACCCAGATGATAAAGCTTTTTCATATAAATCACACCGTTTGCAGGCGCCATTTTACCCCCTTAGTAATTTTAACCTGATATAGAAAAAACAGTATCGATAAATTAACATTATCAATACTGCAATTATCTTTATATATTAACACATATCATCGCAATAATAAATAGTGCTTGTTTAGCGCTGAGCAGGTAATCGCAAGCCAGGCGATGAATCATTCAGGCATATTGCGTCAAATGCCTCCGAATTTATCAAACGGATAAAACCTGAAAATTGCCCTTCCCGTTATCCAGTCCGCATCAATCGGGCCAAACTCCGTGCTGTCCTGACTGAACTGTCTGTTATCGCCAAGCACATAAACCTGACCCTTTTCCACTGTCAGATCGCTGTATTCTCCTCCGGGCGTCGGCGGCTCGTCCGGCAAACCGGTCAAAGACAGCTCGCCATTCACATAAACCTTACCATCCTTTATTTCCACCTTGTCGCCCTCAACAGCAATGAGCCTTTTTATCAGCTGACGATCCTCCTGAGGCGATTTAAAAACAATAATATCGCCTCTCTTCAGCCAGCCAAATCTGAAGCCCAGTTTCTCGACAATAAGGTTATCGCCTTCCACCAGCGTAGGTTCCATTGAAATATCGTGTACAATGGTCCTTTGCCCGACAAACACAACGATCAGTACGCCAATGACGATTGCTATGGCTATATGGATGATCCAGTCAAGCGCCTCACTTATTTTCTTTCCCTCTGCCGTAAGCAATCCTCTCCTTTCTTGCTTCCGTTCCTAATCCGCTACTTTTATATGCAGCTCCTTGAGCTGTTTCAAATCTACCATATCCGGTGCATTCGTCATGGGGTCGGATGCATTTTGCACTTTAGGGAATGCGATTACATCTCTGATGCTGTTCTTTCCGGCCATCAGCATGATCATTCTGTCCAGACCGTATGCCAGGCCGCCGTGAGGCGGAACTCCGTATTTGAACGCTTCAAGCAGATACCCGAACTTTGCCCAGGCTTCTTCTTCAGTAAAGCCGAGAAGCTTGAACATCTTCGACTGCAGATCCTGCATGTGTATCCTTATACTGCCTCCGCCCAGCTCCGTACCATTCAGGACGATATCGTAAGCTTTTGCACGGACCCTTCCCGGGTCAGTGTCCATATATTCGATATCCTCGTCCATCGGCGAGGTAAACGGATGATGCTTGGCCACCCAGCGTTTCTCCTCCTCATCATACTCCAGCAGAGGGAACTCGGTCACCCATAGGAATTTGAATTCATTTTTGTCAAGCAGGTCAAGCTTTCTTGCAAGCTCCAGGCGAAGCGCCCCAAGAGAATCATACACCACCTGATCCCTATCTGCAACAAAACAAATCAGGTCACCCGGTTTTGCTTCGGTTCTCTCAAGCAAAGCCTTCACTTCATCCTCCGTAAAGAATTTGGTGATGGCCGATTTCAGCTCATTCTCCCCGACAACGATCCAGGCCATGCCCTTTGCCTTATATGTTTTTACAAACTCAACCAGGCTGTCAATTTCCCTCCGGCTGAACTTCTCTCCGCAACCCTTTGCATTAATAGCCCGTACTCTGCCGCCGTTTTTAACCGTATCGGCAAACACCTTGAAACCGCTGCCGGCTACAAGATCGGAAACATTCACCAACTCCAGGCCGAACCTTATATCCGGCTTATCGGAGCCGTACCTGTCCATGGCTTCCTGATACGGAAGCCTCAGGAAAGGCGTCTTGACATCAAGTCCCAGTGCCTCTTTGAATACCCTCTTGATAAAGCCTTCATTCACCGATATTACATCATCCACGCTGACAAACGACATCTCCAGGTCTATCTGCGTAAATTCCGGCTGTCTGTCGGCTCTCAGATCCTCATCCCTGAAGCATTTCGTGATCTGCATATACCGGTCGAAGCCCGCCACCATCAAAAGCTGCTTGAAAAGCTGGGGTGACTGCGGCAATGCGTAAAATTTGCCGGGATGTACCCTGCTTGGCACCAGATAATCTCTTGCGCCCTCCGGTGAGCTTTTTATCAGGACAGGCGTCTCCACTTCGATAAATCCGTTAGTATCAAAGTAGTCCCTTGCAATCTTCGCCACCCTGTGACGAAGCATAAGATTTGCCTGCATATCCGGCCTTCTAAGGTCCAGATACCTGTATTTCAGCCTTAGCATTTCGTTGACATCCGAATCTTCTTCGATCTGGATCGGCGGTGTTTCAGCCTTGCTTAAAATCCTCAGTTCGGTGGCCATGACCTCAATTACACCCGTTTTCAGTTTTGGATTGACTGTTTCCGGCGATCTTCCCGTCACTTCACCTACGACGGCAAGTACATACTCGCTTCTGATAGATTCGGCTTTTTCAAACATCCCGCTGCCGTTCATGCTGTTGAAAACCACCTGCAATATGCCGGTACGATCACGCAAATCCACAAATATAACGCCGCCAAGGTCTCTGCGCTTTTGAACCCAGCCCATCACCGTTACCTTCCGGCCTATATCGTCTACTCCAAGCTCCGTGCATCTGTGAGTCCTTCTCATTCCGTAAATTGTTTCTCCCATATGTTTACTCCTTATCCGAAATATATCAGTCAATTGCTGCCATTCAAAGGCGCCTGCCATCATCCTGGACCTGTTACTTATACTGGTTTTTCAGCCTGTCAACAATGGAATCCAGGCTCACATCCTTCTGCTCGCCTGTCTTCATATCCTTTAATACTGCCTTGCCGCTTTCCATCTCGTTATCACCGATGACAACCGTATGTGAAAATCCCTTTTTATCTGCATATTTCATCTGCGATTTCAGGCTTCTGCTCATCAGATCCGTGTCTGCACCAACCTGGTAGCTCCTCAGTTTGTACACCAGCTGCAGTGCAAAATTTGACGCCTTTTCACCCATTGCTGCAATGTAAATGTCCATCAGAGGCGGTTCCTTGATCTGGATGTTCTGGCTCTCAAGCTCCATCAGAAGCCTCTCAATGCCAAGTCCGAAGCCGATCCCCGGAGTCGGAGGACCCCCGCAGGTTTCCACCAGTCCGTCATACCGGCCTCCGCCGCAAATCGTACCTTGTGAACCTACATTTTGTGAAGTAAATTCAAAAACCGTCTTTGTATAATAATCCAGACCTCTTACGATACCCGGGTCAACGGAATATTCAATCCCCAGATTTTCAAGTCCGGCTTTCAACCCTTCAAAATGACTGCCGCATTCACCGCAGAGATTATCGATCAGAGCAGGCGCACCTGCGGCTATTTTTTTACAGCCGGGTTCCTTGCAGTCAATAATCCTCAGCGGATTCCTTTCAAACCGTTCCCTGCAGTTGCCGCACAGTTCGGAAAGGCGCGGCCCGAAATATTGCTTCAGCTTCTCATTATACTGTGTCCTGCATTTGGGGCATCCAATACTATTGATATTGAGTCCCGTTTTTTTCAGGCCAAGCTTTTCAAAAAACATGGACAGAAGACTGATGATCTCAACATCCACGGATGGCCCGGCCGAACCAAACGCCTCTACGCCAAACTGGTGAAACTCCCTGTACCGGCCTTTTTGCACATTCTCATAGCGATAGGCGGTAATATTGTAAAAAAGCTTTACCGGCTGCGGAAGCGAAGCCATTCCGTTCTCTATATAGCTCCTCACGACCCCTGCCGTTCCTTCCGGCCTTAGGGTAATGCTCCTTCCGCCCTTGTCGTTGAACGTGTACATCTCTTTTTGTACAATATCTGTTGTATCGCCTACTCCTCTTTGAAAAAGCTCCGTATGTTCAAAGACCGGTATCCTGATTTCCTTGTAGCCAAAGCTGCTGCAAAGCTTGTTAAATTCCTTCTCGGCATATTGCCACCTGTAAATTTCCGAAGGGAGTATATCCCTTGTTCCCTTTGGAGCTTGATTGAACATAGCAACCTCCTGAATTCAATAATACTGTTATTATTTCCTATAAAAATAAAACTCCCGCCTGACGTAAAAGTCAGGGACGAGAGCTGTTCCCGCGGTGCCACCCTTATAGGTTTTAAATCCGCTTCCGGTTTTAAACCCACTTTCGCCCTTTAACGCCAGGACTGCGGACCGGCTTACTTGCCACATATCGTGGATGAATTCCGATTCATCGGTTTTTCATCTGATGCGGCTTTTTTCCGGCCGGCTCCGGGATGTTCGTTCACCTGTCCGTATGCTAAATGCGCTTGCAGTCGCGGCGCCTTCTCCCTGAAGCCTGCACAGGTTACTTTTTCCCTTCATTGCCTTTGGAAGTCAATGTTAACTCTATTCTAATAAGATTGCCCTCCGTTGTCAACAATTATGTTTTATTTCAATCAACGAGACAATAATATGCCGCCTTTAAAACCACAGATTAATATTATTGGTCTTCTCATAGCCGATATCCGTCGCCGAGCCATGTCCCGGATAGACCTTCAGGTTGTCATCCAGCTTCATCAGCTTTTTCAGGGAATCCATCAGACGGGTCTGATCCCCTGCTCCAAGGTCGGTCCTCCCGACTCCAAGCTTGAACAGCGTATCTCCCGTGAAAATACAGCCGTCCGCTTTCACGCACATGCTTCCGGGGGTATGTCCAGGTGTATGGAGTATTTCAAGCTTTATTCCCTCAAGTTCCAGGCTGTCGCCATCCTTCACACGCAGATCAGCTTCTCTGAAAGACTTGTTGAGGCCGAACAGCACAGCTCCGTTCAGCATGGGGTTCCCAAGCAGCAGTGCATCTTCGTCATGGATCACCACCTTGCCTCCGCGGGCACCAAGCAGCTCTTCCATATGTAAAATATGATCGATATGCGCATGTGTCAGGATGATATATTTCATAGTAAGCTTTTGCACATCCAATATACTAACAATTTCTTCAGGCTCCACACCCGGGTCGATGACAGCGGCTTCTCCGGCGTTGCCTATTATGTAACAGTTGGATGAAAGCATTCCCGTTGTGATCCGTTTTAAAAACATATTTGCATCCTTTCCATATTAGATTGCAGCGACGCGGCAATCTCTATTGCTTGTTCCTCGTCACTTCAAATACGCTGTCGACCTTCTTCAGCTTTTTAATGATCTTATCCAGCTGCTCCGTATCATTGATCTCCAGCGTCAGTTTGATCACTGCGATCTGATCGCGTGTCGTTCTTGCATTGATGGCCTTCAGCCTGATCTTGGAATCCGCGATCGTATTGGTGATTTCCATCAGCAGTGAAGCCCTGTCGTTTGCCAGCAGATTGACTTCCGCCTTATACGCCACATTCGCGGCAGTATACCATTTTACCTCTATTAACCGTTCATCCTCATTCTGGTTTTTTACCACATTGGTGCAGTCAGCTCTATGCACAGATACGCCTCTGCCCCGTGTCACATAACCGATGATCGCATCTCCCGGCACCGGATTGCAGCACCTGGACAGCCTGACAAGGCAATTGTCGATGCCCTTTACTATGATGCCATTTTCAGGTATCGGCTTGCTTTTTTTCTCCTTCTCCTGTTTGGCAAGCGCCTCCTGGTCCGTCTCATCTTCCAGGTCTTCCGGCTTAACCGTCTTCCGGTAATCCTCCTTCAGCTTTGCAACGATCTTGCTGGCGCTTATGCCGCCATAGCCCACAGCCGAGAACATATCGTCAATGGAATTGAAATTGAACTTCTTCAACATCAATTCGATCCAGTCGTTTTTGAATATCTGGTTGTAAGTGAGACCCTGCTTCTTCAGTTCCCGGTCAACGGCTTCCCTGCCGCGCAGTACGTTCTCTTCCCTGTTCTCCTTCTTGAACCACTGGTTGATCTTGTTGCGCGCCTGAGAGCTCTTTACGATCTTAAGCCAGTCGCGGCTGGGCCCATGGACATTTGCCGAAGTAATGATCTCAACAATATCGCCGTTTTTTAATTCACTTCCCAGCTTGACGATTTCACCGTTTACTCTGGCGCCCATCATTTTATTGCCGACCGCACTATGTATCGCATAGGCGAAATCAATCGGATTAGAGCCGGCAGGGAGATTCACTACGTCACCTTTGGGTGTGAAAACAAAAACCTCATCCGCAAACAGGTCGATCTTGACCGTCTCCACAAATTCGTTCGCATCTCTGGCTTCCTTCTGCCATTCCAGCATTTGCCTGAGCCATACAAACTTATTGTCCAACTCGCTCTCGGTCTTCGTCCCTTCCTTGTATCTCCAGTGTGCCGCAATACCGACCTCTGCGACCTTATGCATATCCCATGTCCTGATCTGCACCTCGAAAGACTGCCCTTCATGTCCGATCAGCGTTGTATGAAGGGACTGGTACATATTCGGTTTGGGCATCGCTATATAATCCTTGAACCTTCCGGGCATAGGCTTATAAAGCTCATGGACCATGCCCAGGACGGCATAGCAGTCCTTTACCGATGTTACGATCACCCTCACGGCAAAAAGGTCATATATCTGATCCAGTGTTTTATTCTGCTCATGCATCTTCCGATAAATACTGTAGAAATGTTTGGGTCTTCCGTCAATTTTAATGTCGATGCCCAGTTCGGTCGCTTTCGTTTTGATTTGCTCCATGATATGGCTGATAAATGCTTCGCGTTCACGCCGCTTCTTAGCTATTTTTTCCACCAGGTCATAATATTCGCTGGGATGAAGATATTTAAAACAGTTATCTTCAAGCTCTCCCTTCACTTTGGAAATACCGAGCCTGTGAGCCAGGGGAGCATATATTTCAAGAGTTTCACGTGCTTTTTCCACCTGTTTTTCCGGCGGCATGTATTTGAGCGTATGAATGTTGTGAAGGCGGTCTGCAAGCTTTATGAGAATGACCCGGATATCTTTCGCCATGGCCATGAACATTTTGCGCAGATTCTCCGCCTGTTGCTCTTCCTTTGTGGTATAAGGTATTTTATCCAGCTTCGTAACGCCGTCCACAAGAGAGGCCGTATCCTCGCCAAATTGCTCCCTGATGTCGTCGATCGTGCAATTGGTGTCCTCAACCGTATCGTGCAGCAAACCCGCTATGATCGTCGTGCAGTCAAGCTCCAGATCAGCCAGGATGTGGGCAACCTCAAGCGGATGGGTAATATACGGCTCGCCGGATTCCCTCAGCTGACCTTCATGCGCCTTTGCCGCCATTTCATAAGCCTTGTCCAGCATGGCAAAATCGCATCCTGGATTATATTCTTTTATTTTGCTTACCAACTTGTTATAGCGTCTCTCCACCCGGTTGCCTCCGCCTATGGATAAGATAACTACAGCTTGATAAGGGATTCGACCTTATAGCCCTCAAGCCTCTTTCTTCCGTCCAAAAATCCCAGCTCTATGAAAAACAACAGGCCGACAACCACGCCGCCAAGCTTTTCAACCAGCTTTATATTCGATTCGGTCGTCCCTCCGGTAGCCAGCAAATCGTCAATGATAACGACCTTCTGACCGGGCTTGACCGCATCCTCGTGCATCTGCAGAATGTCTGTGCCATATTCAAGCTGATATTCGACACTGATCGTCTTATAGGGAAGTTTCCCCTTTTTCCGGATCGGTACGAATCCCTTTTTCAGCGTATAGGCCAAAGGCGCCCCAAAAATGAAGCCCCTCGATTCAGGGCCTATGATCAGGTCAAAATCACCCATACCGGATGCAAGCACTTTCATTTCATCAATGCTTTGCGCCAGCGCTTGACCATCCTGGAGAACGGTCGTTATATCAATAAAATCGACACCCTCTTTGGGAAAATTTGCGACATGCCTTAATTTTGCCTTTAAATCCATTAATATAACCCTCCCTGCCCGTCCTGTATATTGCGGACTCTTTCCTCTTTGCCGTTCCGGGTGCTTTCCATCTGTCATTGCAAGCACTTTCCATTATGTCATTCCGAGCGCTTTCCCTTTGCTGTTTAATGTAATGTTATTTCGAGCACTGCATGGATTCCTGGCCCAGGCTCTGAAGCTGCCGGAACAGCCGCGATGCCTCAAGGCTCATTTTTTGTACACCGGCCGCCAGCATTACCGCTGCGCCCCCCTGGCCTATCGGCTCCAATGTCAGCAATCCAAGCTCTTCGAATATCTCCAGGCATTTTTTCAGCTTGAAATAATTAATATTTACCCGGTATTTTTCGGAAATTTTCGCACTCAATATAAATAAATCTTCAAATTTCAGCTTTTTCCCTTCTATACTGATATTCTTGGGCTGGTTTTTCCCATTCGTGCCGGAACAATTGCCACTTACACTGCTGGCTCCTGTTTCAGAGGCTTGATATGACCTGTTGCATGCCCTAAGGTACCGGTATACTGCTTCAAGGTCGTCCCTGCGCGGGATCAATTCCGCGATCCTTCCGTCAAAACGGCCCTCCAGACGGCAAATCTCTTCGATATATTTATTATATTCATTATAGTCATTTGCCCTGCTAAAAACAATATTTTTGTCGAGATATGTATAAATACATGATTTCATATCCCTAAGATTCATCTGAAGCCTGTCTGTACCGTTCCAGCTGTTCACCTCCAGAGTAAATACCGCATCAATGGGATCGCCTGTTTTGTATGCTCCCGCCAATTCGCCCATGTGAAAACCGATCCCTTCCGCCGACAGGCTTCCGTCAGACAATCCGAGCCTTATATGCTTACCGGCGCTTAATGTCCTGATGCCTGAAATGATAAATCCGGCATACCCAAAGACAGCGCCGGGATTGCCTGCTCCAAAAGGCGCCAGCCGTGCCAGCTCATAAACATTTTGCAAGGTCATATCGGCACGGTCCAAAAAAGCGTCCACCCTTATGCATGGTAAAAGGTCCGTATCCGTCAGTATGCTATCAGCATATGCATTAATGCGTTTTCTGAACTCATTTATTTTACAGGATTGAATCGTCAAACCCGCTGCCATCTCATGCCCGCCGAACCTATCCAGCAGATCTTCACAAAAGCAAAGCGCCTTGAATAAATTGAAACATTTCAAGCTCCTTCCGGATCCTTTGGCAATGCCATCTTCAATCGACAGCATAATGACAGGCCTGTTATATTTCTCCAGCACCTTGGAAGCCACGATCCCTATAACGCCCTGATGCCAGCCTTCGCCACCTATCACCAGCACCTTTTCATGCTCCGGATCAAGATCCGCTTCAATAAATTTCAAAGCCTCCTCCAGGATTTCATTTTCCGTACCCTGACGGATCTTGTTCTCATCATCCAGTTCCTTTGCCATCGCTTCGGCAAACACCTGGCTGTCCGCAGTAAACAGCCTGACGCCGCGGACCGCGCTTCCGATACGTCCCGCCGCATTCACCCTGGGAGCCAGTCCAAATGCCGCGCTGTATGCTGAAATTGGCTTTCCGCCAAGGCCGGACACTTTTATAAGTGCATTCAAGCCTTGATTTGCGGTAGTCTCCATCTCTTTAAGGCCAAAGCTTGCAATGATCCTGTTTTCGTCAATAAGCGGCACAATATCCGCAATTGTGGCAAGCGCAGCCAGATCCAGATAACTCCTGTACGAACCGGCACAGCCGGATCTGTTGGAAAGCGCCTGAATAAGTTTTAAAACAACGCCGGCACCGGCAAGCTCTTTAAAAGGATATCTGCAACCGGGCTTGTGCGGATTGAGAACGGCAAATGCATCAGGCAGAACCTCCTTGCATTCATGGTGATCCGTTACGATCACTTGCATGCCCCTTTCCGTCAAATATCGCACTTCTTCAACCGATGTGATCCCGCAGTCAACTGTGATGACCAGTGATGCCTTCAGCAGTTCCACTTTTTCTGCAGCACCCATGGTGAGGCCATAACCGTCCTCCATCCTGTCCGGCAGATAGTATTGTACGTTTGCGCCCTGTGAAGACAGATAATTATACAAAATCGAGGTACTTACCACGCCATCCACATCATAATCACCAAAAATCAATATTTGTTCATGGCCGTCAACCGCCTGTACAATACGTTCCACAGCGTCTGCCATGCCATCCATTAGAAATGGATCGTACAACTGCTCAATATCAGGATGCAGAAAGCTTTTCACAAATTTGCAGTCCAAAACACCGCGACTGACAAACACCTTCGCCAGCAGCCTTGATATTCCGGCCTCCGATGCCAGCCTGTCCACTTCACTCCCGTTGATATCCCTGTAAACCCATACCTTTTGCTGCACTTATCCCTTCAACCTCCCGCCTTTGTCATTGCCCTGTCATAGATTCCTGCGCCGCCGGCGCTCCTCGGAATAACAACCCGGGGTGCCTTTGTCATTGTGGTTCCCTCGCTTCTCTTCCTATGAAAAAAGCCCGATTTTCATCGAGCTTTTCATCTTGTTATCAGTTAACCTATGATCTTTTTGACGATACTGTTTATCATTTTGCCGTCAGCTTTGCCCTTTACCTGCGGCATGACTGCCTGCATCACCTTGCCCATGTCCTTTGCCGAAGCTGCGCCGGTATCCTTGACCGCCTGCCTGACTATTACCTCAAGTTCTTCCTCCGTCAATTGCCTGGGCAGATACTGCAATAAAACGTCTATTTCGGCTTTCAAACCGTCTATCAGGTCCTGTCTCCCACTCTTTTCGTATTCAGGGAGAACATCCCTTCTCTTTTTCAGTTCTTTTGCTATTACTTCCAAAATACCATCATCGTCAAGAGTTATCTTATTATCCTTTTCTACTTGAAGTACCGCTGCCCTTACCATTTGTACAGTGTTCTTCCTGATAGCGTTCCTGTCCTTCATGGCGGTCTTCATATCTTCAAGCATTTGTTCCTTAAGGGACATATGTCCAGCCTCCCTGTGACTTACTAAGCCATAGCCGTTATTGCAGAAGTACTATTTAAACTTCCTCTTCCTTGCAGCTTCAGACTTTTTCTTCCTTTTAACGCTTGGCTTCTCATAATGCTCTCTCTTTCGAACTTCAGCAAGAACGCCTGCTTTGGCGCACTGACGTTTGAATCTCTTAAGAGCGCTGTCGAGAGACTCATTCTCTTTTACTCTAACTTCAGACATGTATTTCCCTCCCTCCGATGGTAGCAATTGTGCCAGAAATAAACCATGTATGTTTCTTCAAATGCTTGTGGGAATCAAGCAATGTGTAGCACACAGTATATTATATATTACTCTTCAAAATAAAGTCAATAGAAGCTCGTGCTTTTCACTGCAAAAGCTCATATAATATTTTCCAGGCAACACCGTAAAATCACCAGTTTCAGGCATTTTGGCAGAAATTAAATTTCATCGGGATAACCCGATGGGTTATTTGACTGCCAGCGCCACGAATCCTCGCACATGTCCTTTACAGTTTTGACTGCAGCCCAGCCCAGCTCGCGTTTCGCTTTGGAAGGGTCGGCATAACATACTGCCGTATCACCAGGCCTTCTGTCTGAGATCCGGTAAGCTATTTTCCTGCCGGAGGCCTTCGCAAATGCATCCACCATTTCCAGCACACTCGTCCCACGGCCTGTGCCAAGGTTATATACAGCTATTCCGGGATTTGATTTCAATTTTTCGAGAGCCTTCAGGTGACCGTCAGCCAGATCGATCACATGGATATAATCTCTTACGCCGGTGCCGTCCGGTGTAGGATAATCACCTCCGAAAACACTGAGTTCCTTCAATTTGCCGACTGCTACCTGGGATATATAGGGCACCAGATTGTTCGGAATACCGTTGGGATCCTCCCCGATACGCCCGCTGCTGTGTGCTCCTACAGGGTTGAAATAGCGCAGAAGGATGATGTTCCAGCTGTTATCCGACACATACAGATCCCTCAGGATCTCTTCAATCATGTACTTAGTACGGCCATACGGGTTGATTGGCTGTAACGGGGCTTCCTCATTAATCGGCATCTTGTCCGTTATGCCGTAAACCGTAGCAGACGAGCTGAACACAATATTCTTTACTCCATGCTTTTGCATGATTTCGAACAAAACCAGCGAGCCCGATATATTGTTGTAATAGTAATACAGTGGAATACGCACAGATTCACCTACCGCCTTGAGCCCTGCAAAATGGATCACCGACTCGATGCGATGCTTTTTGAAAAGATCTTCCAAAAGCTCCCTGTCAAGTAAATCACCTTTTATAAACTCAAAGCTTTTACCTGTAATCTCGCTGATCCGCTTGACCGATTCCGGTTTGCTGTTTGACAAATTATCCAGCACGATAATTTCGTACCCTGCATTAAGAAGCTGTACACATGTATGACTCCCGATATATCCTGCGCCGCCGGTGACCAATATCGCCATGATGAATCTCTCCCTCAACTATATAATTGTAATACCTGTCAAATCAGGTATCCATTATCATTATAATGAATTATCCCGGACGGTAACAGTGTCAATTTGGTCCGTCCTTATATGATTTTAGCCCCCAGCTTCAATCCGCCTATCAGATGGTAATGCAGATGAAATACGGACTGGCCTGCATCTGCTCCGCAATTATTGATGAGCCGGTAACCCTTATCGGCAATGCCGAGTCTGTCAGCGATTTTTTTTGCCGCCAGGTGGATATCTCCGACTATAGTAGCATTTTCAGGCGTCAGGTCATTGACGTTAGCAATATGTACCTTCGGTACAATGACTACATGCACCGGAGCAACCGGGTTGATGTCATTAAACGCCAGCACCTTGTCATCCTCATAAACAATTGTGGACGGTATTTGTCTGCCGACAATCTTGCAAAAAATACAATTTTCCATAAAAAGCCCTTCCTTCTATATTTTCATTGCGAGCGTAGCCCGGTAATCTCACCGAACTTGCATCTTTACCGCATCAAGCGCGCTTCGGAGTGCCTCGTCGATCTTCGCGAGATCCTTTCCGCCGGCCTGCGCCATATCCGGGCGTCCTCCGCCTCCGCCTCCGGCCGCTTTTGCCGCTTCCCTGACAACATTGCCGCAGTGCACTCCGCGTTCCACCGCATCCTTCGTTGCCATTGCAACGAAGCTGACTTTGCCTCCGAAGCCGGAAGCAAGCACTACAATGCCAGTGCCAAGCTTGCTGCGGAGCGTTTCACATGTATTTCGGAGAGCCTCCATATCCAGCTGATCAAAGCGTGCCGTTACAGCTCTTATGCCCTTTATATCGACTGCTTTGGTAAGCACCTCGTCAAAGGAGCCGCTTACCAGCTTATCCTTCAACTGCTCAATTTCCTTCAATGCAGCCTTCAGCTCGGTATTCAGCAACTCCGCCTTTTTCAGACTGTCCTGGGGCGAGGATTTCAGGGCCGCAGCGATTTCGTCCAGCTGCTCCTCTTTCTCGCTGTAATATTCCACAGCTCCCTGGCCTGTCAATGCTTCGATTCTTCTCACACCGGCAGCAACGCCGCTTTCACCCAATATCTTTGCCAATCCTGCCTGAGCAGTCGAACGCAGGTGCGTCCCTCCGCAAAGCTCTATACTATAATCGCCTGCCCGTACTACCCGGACTATATTTCCGTATTTCTCCCCGAAAAGAGCCATGGCTCCAAGTTTTTTTGCCTCGTCCACCGGCATTTCACGAACATCCACTTCCAAATTCTCAAGGATCTTCTCATTTACTTCCTTCTCAACACTTTTCAGTTCTTCCTTCGTCATGGGAGAGAAATGGTGAAAGTCAAACCTCAGCCTGTCCGGTCCGACCAATGAACCGGCCTGTGTCACATGACTGCCAAGTACGTTCCTCAATGCCTTCTGCAAAAGGTGCGTTGTTGTATGGTTTCTCGCCGTTGCCAGCCTTCTTTGCACATCGATGGCGGCAGTCGCGGCAGCGCCCTTTTCCATTATGCCTTCTTCTACAGTGCCAATGTGAAGGAACATGCCCTCAGCCGTCTTCCTGCAGTCATGTATCCTGACAAGACCGTTCTTCGTCCGGATCGTTCCGGTATCCCCCGCCTGGCCTCCGCTTTCGGCATAAAATGGCGTCCTGTCAAGAATAATTGTTATCTCGTCTCCCTGTTGTGCAACTTCCGTCTGCGCACCCTCGAACAGGATATACAGTATTTCAGCCTCGCTTTCATAACTGTCATAGCCGGTAAACACCGTCTTCCGGCTCTTATCCAGGCCTGCCGCAAGGTCCTGCCCCCAGGCAGAGTTATCTTTGCCCTTCAGCGCTTCACGGGCCTTTTTCTTCTGTTCGCCCATCTCAGCCCTAAATCCGTCCTCATCGATTTCAAGCCCGACTTCCTCAGCGATCTCTCTTGTAAGATCAAGCGGGAAACCATAGGTGTCATGCAGCTTGAAGACCATACTGCCCGGAAGCACCTTCCCGTTGGCAGTTTTTATCTCCGCGATAAAATCGTTCAAAATGGCAATTCCCTGGTCAATCGTTGCAGCAAAGCGCTCTTCTTCTATTTTAATGACCTTGCATATGTAATCCGCCTTCTCGTCCAATTCCGGATAGGCTTCCTTTGATTCGCGGATCACTACCCGTGCAACATCGTACAGGAATGCATTCTTAATGCCGATGAGCCTTCCGTGGCGCGCAGCCCTTCTTAAAAGCCGCCTCAACACATAACCCCTGCCTTCGTTCGATGGCAGTATCCCATCAGAAACCATCATCGTCGTGCTTCTGATATGATCAGTGATCACCCTGATGGAAACATCCGTGCTGCCGGCTTTTTTGTGTCGCGGAGATGGTTCACTTGTCTCATTCCTGGCAGCAAGACATGGGGACGGTTCTTCTGTCTTATTCCCGGCAGCAGCATTTGTAGCTGCAGTGGCTGCGTCATATCTGACGCCTGCCTTTTCACAGACATAATTCAATATGTTCCGTATCGTGTCCACCTCGAAAAGGTTGTTTACATCCTGCATGATGCAGGCCAGGCGTTCCAGGCCCATGCCCGTATCGATATTCTTCTTCTGAAGCCTGGAATAGGAGCCGTCTTCCTCCCTGTTGAACTGCGTGAACACCAGATTCCAGAATTCTATATATCGGTCGCAGTCGCAGCCCACCTTGCAGTCCGGCTTTCCGCAGCCTTTTTCGGGTCCCCTGTCAAAATAGATTTCAGAGCAGGGTCCGCAGGGCCCCGTACCGTGTTCCCAGAAGTTGTCCTCCTTGCCCATGCGGACAAGATGATCGGCAGGAATTCCAACATCGTTACGCCATATATCGTAAGCCTCGTCATCCTCCTGATAAACCGAAACATAAAGCCGGTCGGCCGGTATCTCCATATCCTTTGTGATAAACTCCCAGGCCCATGGGATGATTTCTTTTTTAAAATAATCCCCGAAAGAGAAATTGCCCAGCATTTCAAAAAATGTACCATGTCTGGCCGTCTTTCCCACGTTTTCAATGTCCGGCGTCCTGATACATTTTTGGCAGGTGGTAACACGCTTGCCGGGCGGCACCTCCTTACCTGTGAAATAGGGCTTGAGCGGCGTCATGCCGGCATTGATCAGCAAAATGCTCGGGTCATTGCGCGGCACAAGAGAAAAGCTCGGCAGCCGCAAGTGTTCTTTCCCCTCGAAGAATTTTAAATAACGCTCTCTGATTTCATTTAATCCTAGTTTTTCCATTGTATCATCCTCATATCCTGCACGTAAATTTTTAAATGAAGTCCGGCCAAAATTTCCAAAAATCGTACATAACATTAATAATATTATATAAGTAGCCACTTCGTGTCAAGAAGTGTTTGTCCCCTATACGATTGCATCCACGACCTTGTTCAGTAAAACACGGATGATCGCCATGGCCGGTACGGCCAGCAGCATTCCAAGTATCCCGAAAAATTCGCCGCCAACGAGCACTGCAAAGATCGTAGCAACGGGATGCAGGCCCAGTTTCCCTTCAATCATCTTGGGTGATATGAAATTATTGTCGATTTGCTGTACCACTAAAAATACGACTATTGTCCACAAAGCCTTCATCGGAGATATGATCAGCGCAATAGCCACTGCCGGAATGACTCCGATATAAGGCCCGAAATACGGTATGATATTGGCCAGGCCGCCCAGCATCCCCAGTGCCAGAGGGTATTTCATCTTTATGATCAAAAGCCCCATCGTTTCAAGAATACCTACGATAAGTGCCGTCAACAGCTGTCCCTGAATAAAGCCCGCCAGGATCCGGTTGATCTCCCGGCCGATGCCTACAAGGCAATTCCTCCAGCGTGACGGCAGGATCGAGAGGCCAAAATCCCTGAATTTATCGGCATCTTTTATCACATAGTATGCAATGACCATTGCGATCGTCAAATCAACAATGATTTTTACCATATCGACAACAATATTAAGGCCGTTTTCCAGAACACCTACCAGTGACTTTTGGACCATGGCAATCCCATTCTCGATTTCCCTGAAAATAACTGTTTTTATGCTGTCGGACCAGCTGCTGGTCTTTATTGCAGAAAGCAGGCTGTTAAAAATTTTTTCGTAGCCCGACATCAGATCGGGAAGCGTTTCCATAAGCTCCCGTATGTTCTTCGCCAGTTCGGGTATAAAAAATATGCAGGCGGCAGCCAATGAGAGCAGGAAAATGAGATAAACAGATAAAATAGACAGGCTGACGGGGATCTTTCGCGAAGCAAGCCCGGCTGCCAAAGGCTTTATTATGTAAACGAGCGGGATCGTCAGCAAGAAGGGTGAGAGGATCCTGCCGATCTTCACTCTGTAAGCACTAAAAAACCAGACAACTGCCAATAGTGCCAATCCTGTACAAACATAAAACAGTATTTTTTTATACCTTTGCATTATTTCACCTCGACAATGCAGAAACCAGAAACTAGAAACCAGAAACCAGATTTAATAATAAGTAACCATTTATATTTTTATATTCCAAACCATAAAAGACCGGGTATGTGCTCCTACCCGGCCTTTACGAGGATTTGAGAGTATGTGTGTAGTGTATACCCTGCCAAAGCTGCCATTACAGCAGTATCTAGGAACCATACATTACTTTTGTCCAAGGCTCCTAATGTTTGAAAGGCCTTTTGGGCCAATTGCTCCTGTTACTGTAAAATATAATAGCCTATCTGAACATATCCGCCACGTCACCGATAATGCTGCTTGATTTTCTCAGAAACGACCTTCCGTTCCTCATCATTCTTTTCTTTGTCCTTGGTTTGACCATGTCCGAGGTCATCATCATACTGACCGATGCTGCAATGATCCCTCCAACCATTACTCCTTTAATAAAACCGTTTTGCATATGAAACGCTCTCCTTTCCGCTGAATACAGCTCTATTTCAACAACTTGTTCCTCAAACCGCCGCCCGTATCCTGCATTTCTTCCACTGCTTCCCTGTCGACAACGGCATATTCCTCTCCCAATTCCACCTTGCCAAAAAGCGGCAGAAGCTTCCTGCCCTGCATAACATCCCGGATCAGACCGTCCGATATTTCAAATCCTTCAATTTTGCCGGTCTTATAATCAAATATCACATCCTTGACGATGCCAAGCTCCCCTCCGTCCTTTGAATAAACCTTTAGTCCAAGGAGAGCGCCTTCATCACGGAATGCTTCTGTATAATCCACTCTGTTCATATCCGACACACAGCTGCTGCTGTTTACGATTGCAGCCTCCCCGCCCAGGCTCAGCAATTCGCTGATATATACCACCCTTTTATTCAGGGAGATACCGCTGTGATCAAGCAGAAACGCTTTTGCGCTCCTGCTGCCAAGGCTGAACAGGATATCCTTCACAACACCTGCTCTTTTCCCGCTGTCGGCGCAAATCACTGGGAGATTCAGCACCTCACTGTACCTGTGCAGCATATTTTGCCTCCGCAAATCAAACTAAGCTTTTCATTCTCTCGCACTTATTATCTCTATGTTTGGAGCAAAAAATTCATTTAAATTGAATCATCCTGTATATATAAGTTTTCTTGTGCTCCCAATTCTTTTTTCAATGTATATGGACAATTGCAACGTATTTGTATAAAATGACTTTTAGCATCATGAATCTGGAGGATCATATGGAAAGCTTATTTGCCAAACTTGGAGTGAAAATTCCCGAAATATTGCTGCCTGCAAAAGGGACGGATTTGACGAAATGGTCCGTAATCGCATGCGACCAATATACCTCACAGCCGGATTACTGGCAGAAGGTCAATGAAGAGGTGAACGGCAGCCCTTCCACATTGAAGCTGACTTTGCCTGAAATTTACCTGAAGGAGAATGACAGGGAAACCAGGATCAACAATATAAATGAAACGATGCGGCAATATTTGGGCAAGGGCGTCCTGATCCCTCAAAAACCGGGTTTTATACTGGTAGATAGAAGCACGCCCCATACTGCTTCAAGAAAAGGCCTGATCATGGCTGTTGATCTGGAATGCTATGACTACCATACGGGCTCCGGAACGCTTATCAGAGCAACGGAAGGGACCGTTCTCGACCGTATCCCGCCGAGGGTGAAGATCCGGGAAAACGCCCCCATTGAGCAGCCTCACATCATGCTGCTTATAGACGATCCGAGTAAAACAGTAATTGAACCATTATTCGCAAGGACGGCCAGATATCAAAAACTCTATGACTTTGACCTGATGCAGGGCGGCGGACACATAAAAGGCTGGAAGGTCGAGGATAACGACAGCCTCTCCATGATGGCCGGCACACTAGGAAAACTCGCCGACCCTGAATTGTTTGGCGGAAAATCATCTGTTCTTCTGTTTGCAGCAGGAGACGGAAACCATTCTCTTGCTTCTGCAAAAGCCCATTGGGAAAATATCAAGGCTGAGCTTCTGAGTCAGAAAGCCCGCAGCGCGGATACTGCACAGTGCAGAACGACCGGCACTGTATCCGGTATAGTGTGCGGCACAGCACGTGCAGGCGTCGGAGCGGATGACAGGCAGGCTGTACCGGAGCATCCTGCAAGGTATGCACTTGTTGAAGTGGTCAACGTCCATGATGAAGGTTTGGCATTCGAGCCGATCCACAGAGTACTTTTCGGCGTTCATAAAGCCGATATGCTCAATAGTTTGAAAGACATCTGCAGCAGCGGATCCGGTACTGCGAAAACAATAAATTATACCCTTTATGAATCCAAAGCTTCCATGGAAGCCGCAGCAGGCAGCTTGAACCGCACAGGCGGTGCGGGACCTGTTCATTTGATTCCTTTCATACTGGAAGGAATATATGGTCTGATCACTGCAAGGACTCCATCCTGCAGTCTGGAAGTGGGTACGCTGCAGAAGTTTATAGATGATCTTTTAAAGAATCATCCCGGTATGGAAATAGACTATATCCACGGTGAACAGGTCGTAACAGAGTTGGGCTCCAGGCCGGGCTGCATGGGATTTTTCCTGCCGGTCATGGACAAACACGACTTGTTTAGAACCGTTATCCGCGATGGCGTACTGCCAAAGAAAACCTTCTCCATGGGTGAGGCTGAAGAAAAGAGATATTATCTGGAATGCCGGAGAATAAGATAAGCTTAGTATTCATATACTGTGTCATAATTTGAACTGCTCTTTATCATGCTGTATTCTTCTCTTGCCGCTTTCATTTGCGAATCGTATGTCGGATCAATGGTCTCCCACTTGCCTGCTTCGCTGTCGTACACTTCATTCCAGGCATGGTATCCTGAAACACCTTTTGCGTAGCCTTTTACCAGCTTGGCTGGTATACCCTGGCTGCGGAGCATTGCTGCAAAGGTCGAAGCGAAATCATAACATATTCCCTTGCCGCCCGCTATCGTCTTGTCAATATCCGGAAGGTAGTCATACCTGAGCGTAGTCAGCTTGTCGTAGTCATATGTAACATTACCCACCAGATATTGATAAATCGCAACTATCTTTTGTTCATCTGTTTTTAATCCTTTTGTAAGTTCGCCGGCTTTTTTGATCGCTGCTCTGCTCGAGTCCCAGTTAATATTCTGTACGGATTCCAGGTATACCTGATTATCATTTGCAAGGTCAAGGTTCACATTTTCCGTTGAAACATACTTGTACTTATTCCCCTCAACATTTTCCAGAATGCTTACCTTGTATCCGCCGTCACCCATCTGAAGCGGAAAGCTTTCGGGTGTGCCATCACTCTTTAGGTTATACGTCACAGCTTGACTGTTCTTTTCAACGATCACCTTGATCTTGCTATTTGTTTTGGCATGGTAGCTAACCGTGATGATACCCAAATTCAATTTTTCTGTATTAATTTGTGCATTCGTATTCAGATCTGCTGCGTCTGCAACGACGATGTTGGAGAAGATCATGAAACCTGTTAATATTAATACAAGTAATTTTTTCAATAAAAAAACTCCCCTTTCGGTAACTGGCTGCCGTTTACGGATCCCGCAGGAATCGGTAATTAGGCCCTGTAGCTTTGCGTCGCGGTCTTTCGGCCGGTTTGCCTTTATCGTTGAAAAGTTCTCTCAACAATAAATCGATATAAATAAAAAACTCCTCTTTCGGTAGCTGGCTGTCATTTTACCGATTCCACCCGGAACCGGCAATCAGACCCTCTAGCTTTGCGTCCCAAGCTTTCGCTTGGTTTGCCGTTTGTCGTTGAAAAGTTATTTTACGACTAAGTATTCCTTATGCCATTATCTTAGCAGAAGAAGAAAATAAAGTCAATATTTTTAATAAAAAATTTGTCATAAAAAGTATAATAAAACTAAAGAATGGTATTCTTTTTAGTGAGCTGATCATTTTGCTCATGCTAATTCAAATAAATTGAAAAAGATGTAAATTTATAATATAATGGACATGGCTGAACACCTGTTCAATAGCATTACAGGATTGAGCCTTTTATGCATATTACTCGGGAGCGTGCTGCCATGAAAAAAATCGTAATGCTTTTAACGATACTCGCACTGCCGGCTATCCCTTTTTACTCTTTTGCAGCATCGGGCAATACCGCTGCCTCCGCAGCTGCAAATAAGTCCAATATAGTGCTGGCAACCAGGTACGGCAACTCAATGCTTATTTATTTCATCTTGTTCCTTTTATTGTTCCTGTTCTTTTATCAGTACTTTAACAAGAAAAATATCACACTGAGCAGGAAAAATGAACGCATCCTGCTATTCACCATACTTGCAGCCGCATTGCTGATTCGGGTATGTTTCGCCCCTGTTATCGAAGGCTGGCCAAATGATATCTCAGCCAATAAATACTGGGCCGCAAATGCTGCAAAAGGCCTTTCCTCATTTTACAGCTCCGGTTGGTGCGATTACCCTCCCCTGTTCATATATGTGCTTGCATTGGTAGGCAAATTGGCTGCCATACCGTGGCTATCCGGACATTTCACACTGCTTGTGAAGCTGCCTTCCATCCTCGCCGATCTGGTAACGGCCTATCTGATATACAAAGCAGCAGGCAGGCAGCTGAAACCGATCCTTGCCGTGACCGCAGCAGCCGCATATGCCTTCCATCCTGCAGTATTCCTTGACTCCACTATCTGGGGCCAGGTCGATTCATTTTTTACTATGATTATCGTCGCCGCGCTGATCCTGCTTCTTGACAAAAGGCTGGAGGCATCGGCAGTGCTTTTTACGATGGCAATACTGATGAAGCCGCAGGGGATCTTTTTCCTGCCCATCCTGCTGTTTGAACTCATCAAGCGCAGAAAACCGCGCAAATTCATCTCAGTGATCGCAACAGGAGTGATCACCACCGCTGTGATTATCCTGCCTTTTGCAGTCGGTCAGGAACCGCTATGGATCTTCAAGCTCTACCTGTCCGGAGCAAAAGAGTATACCTCTGCCACGATGAACGCATTCAACATTTTTGCACTGGCTGGCGCCAACTTCAAGGATGGATCCATTGTACCCTTCCTCTTCAGCTATAATACCTGGGGCGTCATATTTGACGTTCTCATTTTTGCCGCAGCCGGTTTCCTGTATTTGAAGAGCCGCCATGTTGCAGCGCCGATCGTCGTTGCCATGGTACTGAACGCCGGCGCGTTCATTTTCTCGGTAAAAATGCATGAAAGGTATATGTTTCCTGTACTGGCGCTGTGCATCCTTGCTATGACATATTTGAAGGATAAGAGGTTCATGCTGCTCTTTGCAGGCTTCTCTGCAACGGTATTTTACAATATGCATATCCTTTTCCAACGCGTGATTCTATTTAATAATGACGTTGCTGCTGCACATCTGGTCGGTGAGGGTATCTATCCTGTTATAATTATGTTTTCAATCCTAAATATATTTCTGTTTATTTATCTGATGAAGGTTTCCTGTGATGTATTGCTGGAAAGCCCACGCCGTAAAACGGAGGAGGCGGCTGCAGTGAAAAGGATGGAGGGAACGGAAGCTGTAAAAGAAAAGAAGACAGCCATACAAGGAAAAAGCATAAAACCGGATATGGGAATCGGTAAAACAGACCGCATTATCATGGTCATAATGACTGCCGTATATTTGATCATTGCCCTGTTGAATCTTGGCAGCCTCAAAGCTCCCACCACTTCCTGGACTCCGACCAGACACGACGAAAGCGTTGTTGTCGATCTGGGCAGGGAAGTCACCACAGGCTCAATCTATTTTTACAGCGGCCTTGGCCAGAACAGGCCGGATACAGGCCGTTACAGCGTGCAATACAGGGATGAGGCGGGCGATTACAAACCTTTTGCGGAAATTGATAAAACTTACGGAAACATTTTTATATGGACTGTAGTAGCAGTCCCTGAAGTTCAGGCAAGATACCTGAAAATAGAAGTTACCGTTCCAAACGGGACGCTTAATGAAGTGGCTTTCTTCGAAAAAGGCGGCAGCGAGCCCCTGCAGGGCATTAAAATAATCGAAAGCAGCGCCATGCCGGAAGATGCCGGACGCCCTGAAAACCTGTTTGATGAAGTGGATAAGGTTGATCCTGCCCATACATTCCGGTCCGGAATGATTTTCGACGAGATATACCATGCCAGGACAGCCTACGAATACATTCATCTGATGGAGCCCTACGAATGGACGCACCCTCCGCTTGGCAAGCTTTTCATATCGCTGGGTATTTTACTGTTCGGCATGAATCCGTTTGGCTGGCGGATCATCGGAACCATATTCGGCGTTGCGATGATCCCTCTTATGTATATGTTCGGCAAAAAGCTTTTCGGGAGCAAATTTTATGCGTTCTGCTCCGCCTTTCTGATCATGTTCGACTTCATGCACTTCACATTGAGCAGAATGGCTACGATCGATATTTACGGCACTTTTTTCATCATATTGATGTATTACAATATGTATGACTATTTTACAAACAAGTCGTACCTGGTGGGTTACAGGAAATCGTTGAAGCCGTTGCTGCTTAGCGGCATCTTCTTTGGGCTGGGCGCTGCTTCAAAGTGGATCGGAGTTTATGCGGGAGGCGGGCTTGCGCTGCTCTTCTTCCTCGCCAAGTATCTGGAATACCGTGATTACAGGAAATTGAAGAAAGAAACGGAAGTACAGAAAAGCCATAAACCGCAAAATGGTCAAATAGCGCTTCCTGCCTGGTACAATCAGTTCTTCTCCCATTATATCATCCGGACGTTCCTCTATTGTGTGCTGTTTTTTATAATAATTCCCGGAGTCATATATGCTCTTTCCTATATTCCGTACATGGCAGTACCTGGACCCGGACATGGCTTCAGTGTTATTTTGCGCAATCAGGCTGCCATGCTCAAATACCACAGCAAGGATGTGCTCTCTGCAACCCATACCTTCTCCTCCTTCTGGTGGGAGTGGCCGCTGATCGTCAAGCCGTTGCTGACCTACCGCGGTTCCGGACTTCCGGCAGGAATGTCTTCATCCATTGCCGTCATGGGTAACCCTGCCATATGGTGGCCCGGTATCCTGGCTATCTTAGCGGCAATTATCATTGCTATCAGGAAGCGCGATAAAAAAATGACGGTTGTTTTCACGGCAATCGCATTCCAGTATCTGCCCTGGGTCGGAATCACAAGGATCACGTTTATCTACCACTTCTTTTCCACCGTACCCTTCATGATCTTTTGTATCGTGTACGTGATAAAGTATTTGATGGAAAAATATCCGCAAGCGAAATATGGCGTCTATACCTATCTTGCAATTGTGCTTTTGCTGTTTGTCATGTTCTTCCCTGTTTTATCAGGCCTTGAGGTAAGCCGGAAATACGTAGACAATCTATTGGTATGGTTCAATGGCATATGGCTGTTTTAGATGGCATATTTGCATTGTATGCAGTATATAATTAAGACAAAAGATAATTACATTATTTGTTTATTATAATTCGGAAATATGTTTATTTTGTCGGAAAATTGTGATAGAATTTATGTACAAAGACTTAAGAATGTACTATAATTGGCTTACTATACATATTGAACTTGTTACTTTACTTGGGGGTGCCGGATGAAAATAAAAGAAGGTTTTATGCTGCGTGAAATAGCGGGTTCATGGATCGTAGTACCTCTTTCGAATAGAGTGGTTGAGCTCAATGGAATAATGTCGCTCAGCGAAAGCGGTGCATTGATATGGAGAAAACTTGAGAAAGGTGCTGAAGTAAAAGACCTGATCGACCTGATTAGATCCGAGTATAATGTTGATTCCAATACGGCAGCAGCAGATGTGGACGAATTTATATCCGCAATTGGATCGAAAGGTTTGATTGAAAAATGAGCCTAAACTATTTGCGGTTCGAAGATCTGCTTTATAAAAAAGCCGTATTGAATGGTATACCGCTGGCGGGCGAATTTGAACTGACAGCAAGATGCAATTTTTCATGCAAGATGTGCTTTGTTGACAATCATTCGGGCAACGTGGATTTATCGGCAAAGGAATACTCCGCACCGGAATGGCTTAAGCTTACAGAAGCTGCCAGAGACTGCGGAATGCTTTATTTAACGCTTACCGGCGGAGAAGTATTGATGCGCAAGGATTTTATGGAGATTTATACGGAAGCGTCAAGAATGGGTTTAATTATTAACGTATTCACAAATGCATCTATGGTCACAAAGGAGATCGCGCGAAGCTTTGCAAGGATACCGCCTAAAGTAATTGAGATTACGCTATATGGCGCTTCATCCGAAACTTACGGGAAAGTGTGCGGGCATCCGGAGGGCTTTGAAAAGGTCAAAAAAGGAATTGAGATGCTGCTTGCCGAAGGGTTGAACATAAACCTGAAAACTACATTGATCCGGGATAATGTAAGCGATTATGATGAAATCTTTGATTTGGCCGATAAATATGGTGTAGGGTTAAAACATGTAAAATATATTTCTCCCCGGAGGGATGAATGTGAAAACCTGGTTTCAGGCTGCAGGCTGAGCCCGGAAAAGCAAGCGGAAATAAATACATATGCCAGCAAAAGGTTCGATGAGAGACAAAGGAAAATAAAAAGTACAAATGCCGGCAATAAGCCATTAGCATTTGAAGGATCCAGGGAATTTGAAGGATCCGGGCAATTCGAAGGATTGGATGACGGTCACCCTTTCAGGTGCGCGTCCGGCAGATGCTGCTTCTGGATGACATGGGACGGTCGGATGACGCCTTGTGTACTGATGGGCGAGCCTGCGTTCAAGCCCTTTGAGATCGGATTTAAGGAAGCGTGGAACAATTTGAGGGAAAGCAGCAGGTCGATACCTGTATGCAGGCAATGTACAGAATGCTCTATCAAAGAATTTTGTTTCCGCTGTCCTGCAAGGCTGAAAAACGAGACCGGCTGTTTCGATAAACCTGCTCCTTATCTTTGCGAGATGGCAAAAAGCTTGAGTAAGCAATAGAAGTAATATGTTGACCGGAGGTGAAAGAAATGAAGGATTATGTAAAACCTACATCTGAGTTTTTGGAAATCAAACCTGAAGAGTGGCTTACAACAGATTCCAGTAACGGAGGCGCTCAAGGAAAATGCATCGGTAACGACTGGTTGGCTCCAGGCGCCGGAAAACCGGCAGAATTGGGCTGCGTCCATGCTTAGTCCGATATAGGTGGTTAATGATATGCTAATGTTTAAATTTAAGGAAGCAAAAAGAATGAATGCAATGACCTTTTTGCTTCCTTAATTCGTTAAGGAGAATTATTTTCCATGCCATATTATAGCTTTGCCGGGATACACTTTGATTTTCAACCGGAAGATTTACCTGAAATTCCCCTTCTTCGCCTGTTCAAAGACATCTGCGCAGAAAAACCGGATATCAGGGTCTGTTTCCGTGCCTGCGATATACTGGAACAACCCTCCGGAAAGCAAGTTCTAAGCGGAATAATAGCAGAAGGTACAAATATGATATTGACCGACAGAGGCAGCGAAGGTATATCGTTCCATCTGGAAGGTGAATCGTCAAGAATCGTTTTGTCAAGACTTGACACAGATAGCAGCTGGGATAACATAACAATAACATATTTGGCAAAAAGCCCGTATTTTGAACGTTATGCCCTGAAGCTCCTTGGAAATCTGGTACTGAAAAACAAAATCATTTTTTACAATGGTCTGGTAGTTCATGCCTCGGCAGTAATGCATAAAGAGAAGGGCATTATATTTTCGGCGCCGTCCGGTACCGGCAAATCAACCCATGCAAGACTCTGGGAACACTTCCTTGGAGCAAGGGTTATCAATGACGACAGTCCGGCTTTAAGAATCATTGACGGAAAGGTGCTTGTTTTCGGCACTCCCTGGAGCGGTTCAACTACCAGGTTTGAAAACTCGCAGGTGCCGCTCTCGGCTATTGTCATATTGGAGCAGTCAAATGATAATAAAATCACTGTGCTCGATTCACGGAACGCAGTCAACCGATTCCTGCCGCAATGCTACATACCGTTTTATAACCGTAAAATGTGCGAGATGGCTTTAGAAACCTTCGGGTCTGTAACAGGTTCGCTCCCTGTTTATTTGCTGAAGTGCAGACCTGAAAAGGAGGCTATGGACTTAGTTTACCAATGCATAAAATAAAGAAAGTAAAAACAGAAGATATCATGCCGGTAATGAAAGAAATATTAGGACAGGGCGGAAAAGTACGTATACCTGTCTCCGGTAGGAGTATGCTCCCATTTTTGCATCAGGATAAGGATAGCGTAGAATTATCGGCAGTGAATTTCAGTGTCATTAAACGCGGCGATATCGTACTTATTGTCCGGGAAACCGGCGTTTATGTGCTTCACCGTGTATTGCGAAAGTATGATGGATGTTTTTATATAAACGGCGATTCCCAGCAATGGACAGAAGGTCCTTTACAGCCGGAACAGCTTATTGCAGTTGCAACCGCTGTCTGGCGAAATGGGAAACATATTGAGTGTTCCTCGCTCCTCTGGCGTGCTTCAGGGATCATCTGGCTATATATAAAACCATTCCGTAATTTCATCTTCCATTTATATGGATTGATAAAACGAGTATTATCTCGTATTACTTCCTTATTGTTCTCAAAAACATCAAATCATTAGTTTGAATCGTCTCAATACAGTCAGCAATCAATTCCAATTATCATTTACGCTTTTCTTCAATTAATGCAAATTAAATAGTGATGTGATAAAATAAATGGAGCAATCCATGTGTTTGATTCATTGAAAGCGACAATACTAAAATTAAGGAAAATACATAAAGGAGGATTTCCAAATTGGATGAAAAGATATTATGTTCCATTGTCATACCAGCGTACAACGAAGAGCTGGTCGTACAGGAAACCTATAAACGGCTGAAAACGGTAATGGATTCTATCAATGAGCCTTATGAGCTGATCTTCGTAAATGACGGCAGCAAAGACAATACAGCGGCGATCATCAGGAAGCTCTGCGAGACAGATGAACGTGTAAAGCTCGTTGATTTTTCAAGGAATTTCGGACATCAGCTGGCAAGCACAGCCGGTATGGATTATTCCTCAGGAGACACCATAGTCCTGATCGACGCCGACCTGCAGGATCCGCCCGAACTCATCCCTGAGATGATCAGAAAGTGGCGGGAGGGCTATGAAGTAGTTTATGGAGTGCGTATTAAAAGAATCGGTGAGACATTTTTTAAAAAGCTTACGGCGAAATTATTCTATCGTTTCATGAAAAGTATGACCGAAGTGGACATGCCCCTTGATACGGGCGATTTCAGGCTGATCGACAGAAAGGTGTGCAATGCGCTTAAGGCGGCCAATGAAAAAAACAGATACATAAGGGGTTTGATAAGCTGGCTTGGTTTTAAACAAATCGGGATCGAATATGTAAGAGATAAGCGTTTTGCAGGCGAAACAAAATATCCTCTTAAAAAGATGATCAAGTTCGCATTTGACGGCATAACATCGTTTTCATACAAGCCGCTCAGGTTGGCGACTTACTTTGGAACAGTCATTTCAGGATTGAGCTTCCTGTATCTGCTGGTAGTTCTCTTCCAGCGGCTTTTTACAGACGACACTGTGGCAGGCTGGGCTTCGATCCTTGCCGTGAGCCTGTTCTTCAACGGCATTATACTGATCATTCTAGGAATCATCGGCGAGTACATAGGAAGGATATATGACGAGGTCAAAGGCAGACCCTTGTACATCGTAAGAGAAACAATCAATATCAATACAGATAAAATCGAAAAAAGATCGTAGAGGCGACCACTGGTCGCCCCTACAAATACGCATGCCTCTCTGTCATCATATCTGTAGGGGCGGTCATCGATCGCCCGTCCTGAATGAAATACATGATTGACTATTGGTCGCTTATTTAAAACAAAATCATCGTAGCTTTAAGAACGCCGTCGATTCCTCTCAGCGCTTCCAATGTTTCATTACCGGCTTCCTGGTCTATGCTGACAAAGGCAACAGCCTTCTCTCCCCTTCTGTTTCGGCTCCATTGCATGGCGGCGATATTGATGCCCGCGCTGCCGAGAACAGTTCCGATGCGGCCGATGATACCAGGCTTGTCAACATTCTGGATCGCCAGTATATACGGGCTCGGTTCAAAGTCCAGCTTGTAGCCGAAGAAGTCCACGATCCTCATTTCTTCCTTTGCAAATATTGTGCCGGATACACTTTGCGAACCCTTTTTGGTATAAAACTTCACCGTGATGAGATTCGTGTATTTGTCGAGCTGGGAACGCCTGCTTTCGATCAATTCAATGCCCATGTTATGGAGCATGAGCTCCGCATTAACATAATTGACTTTTTCCTTGATGACCGGGTCAAGAAAACCCTTCAGCACGGAAAGCGAAAACACCTTCGTTTCTTTATCGGCCAGGTCGCCGCTGTAAATGACTTCGATCTTCTGTACCGTTTCCTTCTCGCTCTGATAATAGATCTTGCCAAGCATCTCAGCCAATGTGAGGTACGGCCTCAATCCGTTCAGGTCCGCAACATGCATCGGAGGCATATTCACCGCCGCAACCATCCCTCCGGACAGCGCTTCTGCAACCAGCTGCGTCACAGTAGTACCGACATTGTAATTCGCTTCTTCCGTAGAAGCTCCAAGGTGCGGCGTAATAACAACATTGTCCAGCTCAAGCAGCGGATTTACATATGTCTGATCCTCCGGCTTCTTTTCGTAATTCGGCTCAGGGTCCAGTACATCGAGAGCCGCGGCGGCTACCGTGCCCTCCTTAAGCGCCGCATAGAGCGCTTTCTCATTCACGAGGCCTCCTCTTGCCGCATTTACGATCCTGACACCCTTCTTGCAAAGCGCCAATTCCTTCTCGCCGATTATTCCATAAGTCTCCGCCGTCTTAGGCGTATGCAGCGTGATAAGGTCAGCTTGCTTGAGTAGATCCTCAAGATTCTCGCACTTTTCGACTCCGTATTTTTTAAACTTTTCATCCGTAATATAAGGGTCGTAAGCAACGACCTTCATATTGCTGCCCTTCATTTTAGTTGCTACAATAGAACCGATTCGGCCAAGCCCTATAATGCCTATTGTCTTGCCGTCAAGCTCATTTCCGAGGAAACGGTTCCTCCTGAAATCGCCCCGTCTGGAGGCTGCATTCGACTGCGGAATATTTCTGAAGATACTATAAGCCAAACCGACTGCCAGTTCAGCAGCAGCCATACTGTTGCTTTCCGGAGTGTTCACAACAATGATGCCTTTATTGGTACAGTACTGCACATCGATATTGTCAATGCCGTTTCCGGCCCTTCCGGCCACTTTCAGGTTCACAGCCTTTTCAAGCAATTGAGCATTTACCTTTGTTACACTCCTCACGATAATTGCATCGTATTCATCAATGATCTCAAGCAGTTCATCATGGCTTATCCCAAATTTAACGTCTACTACAAAGCCTTTGTCCCTTAAGTATTGTATACCTTCTTCGGCTATTCTTTCCGTTATGATTATTTTCATGACACATTCCTCCTTATATTCTTTGTTATTGCGAGCACAGCGCGGCAATCTCGTTCTTGTCATTGCATGTTATAGATGCCACATCGCTGTGCTCCTCCCAATGACAGTGCGGTGATATTGCCACGTCGCTGGCGCTCCTCGCAATGACAACCTTGGTGAGTCCCTTGTCCCTCTATGCAATTAGCCTGTCAATAACGGCCAACAGCCCGCGTATATCCTCAACAGTGGCATCCGCCATATGCGCAATCCTGAACGTTACTTCCTTCAGATCACCATAGCCGTTCGATATCATATAGCCCTGCTCGCCGAGCTTTTTGTTGAGATCGCTTACACTGATTCCTCTGGTATTCTTCACTGCAGTAAGCGTATTGGATGCATACTTCTCTTCGGGGAACAGAGCAAAGTTTTCCTTCGCCCATGCCCTGACGATCCCCGCCATCTCAAGGTGACGTGCAAACCTGTTCTCAATGCCCTCCTTGAGTATCCTGTCAAGCTGGTAATCCAGCGCAAACATGTGCGACAGCGACGGCGTCGAAGGGTACTGGTAATCCTTTTTCTTTATATAATTGTATAAATCAAGCAAATCCAGGTATGTACCCCTGAACTGCACTCTGGAAGCGGCTGCCGCAGCCTTCTCCGAAAAAGAGCAAATCGCCATTCCAGGCGGTAGTCCAAGGCATTTTTGTGTCGATGTGATGCAGATATCCACACCAAGTTCGTCCACATTGATTTTTGTGCCGCCGAGAGAACTTACCGTGTCCATGCACCAGACAACTTCCGGATATTTTCTCATCACCTGCGCTATTTCCTCCGCAGGATTCATTATTCCGGTGGAGGTCTCGTTATGTGTGATCGTGATCAGGTCATACTTTCCGGTCGAAAGAACTTCATCCACCATTTCCGGTGTTGTCGGTTTTCCCTGCTCAGATGAAAGCAGATCGGCCGGGACGCCGTTGGAGGTGGCCATTTTGTACCATCTGTCACCAAAAGCGCCTACGGAAAACACCGCTGCACGTTTCACCGTACAACAGCGCACCGCGCCTTCCATCAGGCCGCTGCCTGAAGATGTCGACAATAATATCGTATTTTTCGTATACATCAATTTCTGCATTTTTTCGGAAATCCCACGCTGCAGGCTGGACGCATCCTTTGACATGTGTCCAATCATCGGTGTAGCCATTTTCTGCAGAACATCCTCCCTGACTTCTACCGGTCCGGGGATAAAAAGCATTTTATGCATGTCTGTCCTCCTTAGTTCAATAAAAAATATCATTAAAGCAGCAAAAAGTTCTGTAACAGCCGGGAAAAAGTAATAAAAAAGGTCAAATCCCATCTGAGACCTGACCTTCAAAAGCATGTTTCAAAACATGTCTGATATACTCTGTCCTTTTGCCTGAGAGATTGCGGCTGAAACAGCCTTGCCCCTTCGGCGCCTTCCTGGTCTCTCCAGAGATCCGTCCTGACAAGGTCGTTTGCACTTCCCCGCCAATCATCCGACTCTATTCATTTTTACCCATGTAACGCATGTCGCGTTTAGTTTAGTAACTTTTTGTAAAAGTTAAATTTATTATAATGAATGAGTTTATCAATGTCAAGAAGCAAATCTCATGTATTTTGTCCATAATGCAATTCACATTTTATAAAATCGCACGCTTTCAGCTGATTATACAAATCCATGCATCAGATCCTCAAATGTATCTCTCCTGCGAATCAGCCTCGGTTGTCCATCCAGGCCGATGAGCACCTCCGCCGGCCTCAAGCGGTTATTGTAATTGGACGACATGGAGTAGCCATATGCGCCTGCATCCATGACCCCGATGATATCACCTTCCTTCGCAGCCGGAAGTTCCCTGTCCTTTGCGATAATATCACCGGTCTCACAGATATTTCCAACTATAGATGCCAATACCGTTTGTTCTGACTTTACAACCGCATCATTCCTGTAAAACTCAATATCATGGTATGAATCATACATGGCAGGTCTTATCAGCACATTGAAGCCTACATCGGTGCCGATGTAATTCTTTGGGCCATTCTGCTTGACTGCATGTACCGTTCCCAGCAGCACGCCGCATTCAGCCACCACATACCGTCCCGGTTCCATTTTGATCCTGATGTTTTTGTTATGTGCAGCTGCCCACTTTTCCAGCACCTCGGTCAGTTTGCGGCCTGTATCGCTGAGGTCCAGCCTCTCCTGACCATCCTGCTTGTGATACGGGATGCCGAAGCCTCCGCCCATGTCGACAAATTCGAGGTCATCAAACTGCTCTGCAATGCGAAGCAGCGATTTTACTCCTTCTATATAAGGTGTTGCCTCCATGAATAGCGAACCGATGTGCTGGTTGATTCCCGCCAGCTTCAATCCGTATTCCTTGAGAATGGCTTTGACTTCAGTGATCATTTCCAAATTTACGCCGAACTTGGTATTCTTTCCGGCAGTGACCACCTTTTCATGATGTCCCGCACCCACGCCGGGATTGAATCGGACCACCACTCTGCCTCCCGGATTCAGCTTTCCATACTGCTTCAATTGTGAAAGCGAATCGACGCTGACCAGCACGTCCCTGTCAATGGCAAATTTCATTTCACCGGAAGATACATTATTGGTAACAAACAAAAGCTCTTCCGGCTTGAAGCCCGCAGTCAGCAGCACCTGGATCTCCCCGGGCGACATCGCGTCGGCGTGGAGCCCTTCCTCCCGGACTATTTTAAGGATCTCAAGATTGGAATTTGCCTTTATGGAATAATTCGATTTGAAATGCGGATAGGAGACCAGTCCGGCCATATCGCGGCATCTTTCCCTGAGTATGGATTCATTATAGACATAAAGCGGGCTTCCGTACTCCTTCAGGAGCTCGGACGGTTTATTGCCGCAAAAGAAGTTGATTTGCTCTGTAAAATAGTTTTTCATGATATTTCCTCCACAGTACTGCAGCTTGTATCAGCTGATTATTCAGACATTTGCTGCAAATTTTACAGCATGCAGAGGTAAATGTCAATACAAAAGCATAACAAAAAACTACCATTGCATTATTAGAATATCCTGAGATATCATATTCCAAAAAGGATTGGTAAAAAATAATTTTACCAGACAAACGTTGCATTTACACCTTTCTCACGGCTCCTTGGACACCCTTTCCGTCAGCCTTGCCTGTACAATGAGCCTGTGCGATGCAACATAAATCGGTGTACAGGTGATCAGCGTAATGATACTTTCATCCTTGCTTCTCCTCAGGACTGAGATATCCTCCGGCGTGACAGTATGTATCTTATATACCTCAAATTTCAGATCTTCCTTCTTCGTCGTAATTGTAATCTTATCCCCAATTATAAGTTCGTCCAGTCTGTTGAAAAATTTACCGAAGGTGTAGCTGCGATGGCCTGCCAATGCGCTATTCCCCAGCTGTCCCGGAGCAGCAGTCCCCGGTATGTGACCGACTCCAACTTTCAGGTTTGATGACTTGACGCCTTCCACAATCGGTGCAACCACTTTTATTTTCTTGATCTTGATTATTCCGAGAACATTCTGCTTTGATGCTTCCGATACAGGCTTTGCAGATGTATTGGCCTGCTCAGGTGATATTGCTCCGGGCTGGCCCGATGACCCAGCCCCATTACCACTGGCCGCTCCCTGATCATCGCCGCCTGCCGTATCCGTACCTGCTGCTCCTGCAACATTTTCAGCATCCGGACCGGCGGCAGATCTCCCTGTTCCATCCTGCCCCTCACCGCCCTCGGACGCAAATGCCTCCTGCAGCTGCGAAAAAGCCTCCTCCGGATCCGCTTCAGTGAGTCCTTCCATTAATGATGCGTCTTCGCTGTTAAGCCATTCGTCAATCATCTTCTGTTCCTGATATCTGGTATAATATTGCCCGATCAACGGACTCAATCCTACCAAAACGCCGACTATTATTAAAATGACAGCTATTTTTCTAATATGAATCACACCATTTCATTTT
>JBDKVA010000025.1:0-27555 GCA_039679375.1 Clostridiaceae bacterium | reverse complement strand
CGCCCGGAAGGGCGGCCGCTGTAAAAGTCTTGCGATTAACAGTTATTTCAGGGCGCGGGTAGCGCCGCCAGTATCAGGCCCTTATAGGGCTTAATCAAGCCACCGGCTACGCCGGTGGTACATGACTTGGGGAGTATCAATATGAATAAGTTAAGCATGTCTGCTCAGAAAAAAATAACCATAGCCGCATTTCTCGCTATCCCAGTAACACTGCTGCTCGCATTCCACTATTATCCTGCTGTGAAATTGATTTATTACAGCTTTACCTCATGGGATGGGCTAAGTGCCGAGAAGGAGCTTATCGGTTTTGGAAACTACATCAGGATTTTTACAGAAAGCGAGCTGTACACACCTTTTTTTCATAATGGTATTTTGTTTATATGCGGATTAGTCCAGCTGGTTATGGCGTTGGTTTTCGCTATTATGCTAAACACCGGAATTAAAGGGAGAAATGCATACAAAACGATTTTATTTATGCCTTATGTAATTAACAGCGTCGCTATTGCTTTTATTTTCAACTTTTTTTTCAATACCAGCAACGGCGCTTTCAATTTCATTCTTAAAGGCATAGGGCTGAAAAGCCTGGCCCTGGATTGGCTGGGAAACCCCGGCATAGTCAACTGGGTTTTGGGCTTTATGTCTTTGTGGAAGTATATGGGGTATATGATGATTATTTTCCTGGCCGCTTTGCAGTCCATACCGCAGGAAATGCTTGAGGCGGGCGATATCGACGGTACAAATACCTTTCAGAAGCTTAAATATTTAATTTTGCCAAGTATAAAAAGTATCGTAATACTGAATTTATTCCTGAATCTGAATGGCGCACTGAGTGCTTTTGAATTTCAATTTATAATGTGGCCTGATGTTCGTTCTCCTTTGGGTATGGCGGATACCTTTATGACTAAAACAATTAATACGGCCTTCGGGTACAGTGATTTTGGTCTGGCTTCGGCCATGGGAGTAGTTCTCGTAGTGATTGTCGCCGTTTTGACTATCATACAGAATAAGATTGTACTCGGGGAGGGTGCCGGTCATGAATAAAAGGAACTGTATTGCAGATGCAGTCAAATATATGCTTTTAAGTATTATGGCAGTTGCAATCATTTTGCCGATTTACCTTATCGTCATAACAGCCTTTAAGGACGGCGCCGAAATGTCGAATTCCCCTATAATTGCATTGCCCGGAAACCTTCTAAATTTTGATAATTTCAGGAGGATCATATCTCAGGGTACGATATTCAGAGGCTACTACAATATTGCCATTATTCTAGCCGTTTCATTATTTGGGAATATTCTGATCGGCACAACCGCGGCATACGCACTTGGCAGGTTTGAATTCAAATTAAAAAAAATAATAATGCTTCTTTATACCGTATCGATCATAATACCCGGTACAACGACCCAGGTTGCGATTTTCGGGATCATTAAAAACCTTCATCTGGTAAATACTCATTTTTCGGTTATTCTGCTGTACCTGGGAACCGATATAATACAATTGTATTTATATCTGCAGTTTATCAGGAGCATTCCATATGCTCTGGATGAATCAGCGCTGATAGAAGGGGCAAGCTACTTCAAGATCTACAGGCTTATTATTTTACCGATGATGGTTCCTGCGATAGTAACCGTCATTATATTGAAAACCGTCTCGATTTACAACGATGTATACCTGCCGTATCTTTACATGCCCGCTCCCGGGTTGGCTGTAGTATCAACGGCTTTGATGCAGTTTACCAGCGGGTACGGCTCGGACTATAAACTGGTCAGCGCGGCGACGATTTTTGTAATACTGCCGACTATTGTCCTTTATCTGTTTCTTCAAAAATATATCTTTAGCGGTATTACCAATGGAGCTATTAAAGAATAGGCGTTATCAAATCAATAGGCGGTATTATGCCGAATAACGGATATCCACATAATTTTGTCGAACGTCTAAATTATATAAAAAACGGTGATTATTTTGTATAGGAGAAAAATATGCCCCAAAATACGTTTTACCTGGATAGTAAATGGAAAATCAAAGACTTTAGTTCTTCCGGTATCGATGATAATGAATTGTCCGATATAAATCCGGATAATTCCTGGATAGACGCAGAGGTGCCGGGAGATATCCATAACGACCTGTTTAAAGCAGGTAAAATAAAAGACCCGTATTATTCCGACAATAGCGCTGACTGCGGGTGGATTACTGAAAAGGACTGGTATTACTATAAAACCTTCAGGCTGCCTGAAAGCTTTTTTAAAAGTAAAACATTTATAGCGTTTGAAGGAATCGATACTTACAGCAATGTATGGCTTAATGGTAAAAAAATCGGCATTACCGACAACATGTTCAGAGAATTTTCCTTTGATGTAACGGATCTCATAAGAAAAAATGAAGAAAACACTCTTATAGTTAGGATAAAGTCCATCAAACATATGATGAAAGAGTTACCTCACCAAAAATACTTTGCTTGCTTTAATACCGCCAGGATATTTGTTAGGAAAGCGCAGTGCCATTTCGGCTGGGATTGGGCTCCGGACCTGCCTGCGGTGGGTATCTGGCAGGGGGTGAAAATCATTGCTTCAGATGAAGGTCAAATCCAGGATGTATTTATTCAGACCAGGATAGACGGCAGAGTATCATTTTTTATAAGGGTTGACCGGAAACCCGCCATAAATCAGCTTGCTAACGCAAAAGAGGAGATAAGGCAGGAAAAAATCGAAGATGATTTACTGGTGCAGGTCAGCAGCGGCAATTTGGTTTATGAAAAGAAGATTGACGTCCGGGGCGGGAAAAACCATCTGACAATACAGGTTGAGAACCCAAGGCTTTGGTGGCCGAACGGTTATGGGCAGCCGGAGCTTTATCATTATTCCATAAAACTTTTAAGACGCGGTGCTGAGATAGACAAAAAAGAAGGTAAATTCGGTATACGTGAGATAGAACTGAAGCAGGAACCTTTAAAAGAAGGAGGTTTCGGATTTCAGTTTAATATTAACGGGACTCCTGTTTATTGTAAAGGAGCGAACTGGGTTCCGGTCGATTGCTTTACGGGAACAGCCAGGGATGAAAAGTATAAAAACCTTGTCAACCTGGCAAGAGAAGCTAACTTTAACATGCTGAGAGTTTGGGGCGGCGGTATCTATGAAAGGGACATTTTCTATGATTTGTGCGACCAGAACGGAATAATGGTGTGGCAGGATTTTATGTTTGCATGTTCCGATGTACCTGACGACCACCATTGGTTTGTCGATATGGTTATACCCGAGATAGAGTACCAGGTAAAAAGGCTCCGCAATCATCCAAGTGTTGTTTACTGGTGCGGAGGAAATGAAAAGACAGGTTCTGCGGGACTGAAGGTCAGTTACGGTGAGAGATTGTTCCGTTATATTATAAGGGGTATTTGCAACGATCTTGATATTACACGCCCATATGGCGCGGCTAGTCCGTCGAGTTTTTCAGACCTGGGCAATGATATGGATTCCGGGGATACCCACTGCAATTGCCTGGAGAGCTCATTCAAAAAGGGAATGACAGTATTCCGGGAAGAAATTGAAAAAATCCATGCGGTATTCAATTCGGAATGCGCAATACAGGGACCGGCCAGATATCAGTCAATGTCAAGGTTCGTACCGGCGGAAAAGCTATGGCCGCTAAATGATTTATGGGAATTCCGCTATAAGGACAATCCCTATAATACCTTGGTAGAAACATACCTTGATATTCAAAAAAATGCGGCGGAAAAGCTTTTCGGCAGGATTGACAATGTACAGGAGTTTCTTAAAAAAGCCATGACCGCCCATGCGGAGATTTTACGGGCGGAAATCGAGCATCAGCGATGCCGTAAATGGGTCAACAACGGTATAATGTTCTGGATGTATTCGGATATATGGCCTACGGGAACGTGGTCCGTGGTGGACTATTACGAATTGCCCAAGCCTGCTTATTATGCAGTCAAAAGGGCATATCAGCCAGTATTGGTTTCCATACAGCAGATTGGCGGGGATACGAAGGTGTTTATTTCAAATGATTTACTGCAAGAGCTTACGGGAATTGTGGAATTTGGTCAGGCATCTATTTACGGCGGAACATTATGGGAAAAGGAACTTAATAATATTACTGTTAAAGAAAATGAATCGGTTGAGATTGCAGATATAGGCAGTCGGATTTTAGAAATACCGGATTCATACTTGTTTGCGAGGTTCCGCGGAAATGGGCAAACGGCAGGAGCAACATTTTTCCCAGATCTATGGAAAGATATTGACTGGCAGGAGCCTGGTCTTTCTTATGAAGTAATAAGTGAAACAGGCGTTGACGGACGATTTGAAAAAGCAATTAAAATAAGTGCGAAGCTGTATGCCAGAATGGTGAGTATTAACTTGCCCGGAGACATGTATGCACGCTTTAGCGATAATTTCTTTGACCTTGAAGCAGGTGAGGCAAAATTCGTCACTATTGTCACCGGGGCGAACTTCAACTGTAATGAACTGAGACTTAGCCATTGGCTTACCGAATGGATTTGAAGCTGTAATTATTTTATAGTAGCGTGGAGGAAAAGTAAACGTTTAGGTAAATAACAAAAAATGCTAAATTATTCGCAAATATAGTCATATAAAACCCGGTTGAGACAACTTATAATTAATCTATAAAACTGTAAGCAGGGGGTAATCATATTATGTTCAAAATTTGCATTATAGGATGCGGCAACCATTCTTCCAGGGTACATGGGCCTTCGTTGAGGAAATATGCCGGCTTACATCCGCAGGCAGTACTTGTCGCCTGCTGTGATATGAATGCGGCTAAAGCGGCAGAATACAGCCGGGAATTTGGTTTTATGAAATCTTACTCCGATTTTGAGAAGATGCTTGATGATGAAAAACCGGATGTTGTTTCTATTGTTACGCCTGTTGAAACAACCTTCGATGTAGTTTCTAAAGTGATGAAAAAAGGATATCCGGTAATCCTTGAAAAACCGCCGGGCAAGGATTCAAAAGAAGCACATGAATTACTTTCAATCTCCAGACAATACGATATCCCGAACCGCGTCGCTTTCAACAGAAGGTTTATGCCGCTTGTAAGAAAATTAAAGCAAATGATGGATAAGTACCTGAAACCTGGGACTATTCAAAATATAGAATACCATATGGGAAGGTTTAATAGGACCGATCCTGATTTTTCTACAACAGCAATCCATGGAATTGATGCGGTCAAATATATCATGGACAGCGATTACAAGCATGTAAGGTTCTTTTATCAGGAATTCCCGGAATTGGGACCTGGCGTAGCAAATATTTACATGCACTGCACATTCGAAAACGGGGCGGCTGCAAGCATTAATTTTTGCCCTGTATCCGGGACAACGGATGAGCGGCTCCGGATTAATGCCCTTGATAACACCTTTCTTCTGAACATGCCTTTCAGTAATTCTTTTGACTCGTTCGGGAGACTCGTATATATACAAAAAAATTGCGTTATTGCAGATTTAACCGGCGAAGAAGTATCTGATGGAGATGAGCCGTTCGAAACGGGCGGGTTTTATTATGAAAATGCCTCATTTTTCGATCTGCTCATTTCAGGGCAGAAGCCTCAGGAGATTGAAACGGCAGTTCAGTCTGTCGAGGTTGCGGAATGTATAAGAAAAAGGTTGCCGGAATATAAAGCATGACTTTAGTTATTTTTTATTATAGGAAGCTTTGATCAGGGAAGATCGCGAAACCTTTTTAATAAAAAAGAGGTATACGAGGAGTGAACAACAAGGTAAATGTCAGATCCAATAATTCATGGAATAGGTTGTCTGGATGATAATAATAGTTTTATAGATCTTAATGTTGGAGGCGAAGGGCAGTGGCGTGCGGGTCAGGAAGGTGTAAAAAGAATTTTAACTACGATAGATAAAAAAGTGGAATATATAGCTTTTCGTGATAAAACACTGGCGTATGTAAAGTCCTCAATGGGTTATCCAGCTATTTATCCACTTAGAGATGTTTCCTTCAGCGGCCCCGCTGAAGCAGTGCTGATGGATTTAGACGGGACCAGCGTTCACAGTGAATCCTTCTGGATGTGGATAATAGAAAGGACTGTAGCCTCTCTTCTAAGTGATCCTGAATTTTCTTTGAAACAGGAAGATGAAATATATGTTTCGGGACATTCGGTCTCGGAGCATCTGCAATATTGTATCGATAGATACTGTCCCGGTGCAACCGTTGAAGAAGCCAGAAAGCGCTACTTTGAAATAACAGGTTATGAACTCAGTGAAATACAGGTTGGAAGGGGCAGAGCAGATGCTTTTACTCCAAGTCCCGGTTTGAAGGAATTTCTTTTAACACTAAAAGAAAATGGTATTAAAATCGGACTTGTCACCTCGGGCCTTTATGAAAAAGCATGGCCTGAGATTCTATCAGCCTTTAAGACATTAGGAATGGGCGATCCGCTGGATTTTTACGATTGCATCATCACTGCCGGATATGCGTTAAGAAAAGGTCAGACCGGGAATATAGGAGAATTGGCTCTCAAACCGCATCCCTGGCTCTATGCCGAAGCAGCAAGGGTAGGGCTTGGAATTGAGCCATCCAGCCGGCACAAGGTCATAGGTATTGAGGATTCATCAGCAGGAATTATATCAATTAGGCTGGCGGGATTTGCAGCAATTGGTATTGATGGCGGAAATATTGATAAGAGTGGCGTCGGTCCTTTATTGCATACTAAATGCAAGAACTTGCTGGACGCTTTACCTTTAATATTGGACAAACATGATTAAAGGCAATACACAGGTGAATGCCCCTATATATTCATTTTCTTGAATTCATTTGGTGATATGCTGAAATGCTTTTTGAATTTCTTCGAGAAAACGAACTGGTCGGAAAAACCAAGCTCAATTGCCGCCTCTTTTACTGAAACCTTCTTATCCATAAGCAGCTGCTTTGCCGCATTCATTTTAACATTATCAATATAATCGCTGGCGGATATTCCTGCGAACTTTTTAAAATACCTTGAAAAATAGCATGGATTAAGGCCGGCCATTTCCGCCAGAAATGAATTATTAATAGGTATGCACGGATTAGCCTGAATGTATTTTATAACATTTAAAAACCGGCTATTGAAGGAGTATTGAGTACTCACTGTAAATTTGCGAAGATTCTCTTCACTCGTAAACACCATTTCAAGAAGAATAACTTTTAAAACCGACTTTAAAGCCGCCTTAGCCGCCGTTTTACCATTGATACAATCTTCAAAACATTCCCTGAAGAGTTTAATAAGGGAGGATTGCGCAGGGGAGAGCCTGTAATCCTCAAAATCACCTGCAAGATTCATTTTACCCGCATATTGAACCGAAAAGTGGTAAAACAGCTGCTCGGAGTCTATATTTGCGGTCAGCACAAAAGTACTTTTGGGAGTCAATAGATATGAATCCCCGGGGCTGGCAGCGTATTCTCTGCCATTAATTGTAAGCGCGTAACTGCCTGAAAGTATATAAAAAAAATCATAGTCTGCCAAGGTTCTTACTACTTCCGTATCTTTTCGATGCCTCCCGTGACCTGAAGGACTTAAGATTATTTCTGACTTATCAATTAGTTCTGCAAGCAAATCTCTATCCATATACTCACTCACCTGTTTTGCCCGATTGAATATATTAATTATATCACAAGGTAAAATAATGACATAATAATGTAAATGTCAACTATGGAAATATACGTCCGTATATCTTACGATTATAATATCAGCTGAAATTTTGTTGTACAACGAATCCGGATACCTTTCAAGAATCATTCACCTGTTATTTCGGAGGAGATGTGTTTATGAGCAAGTTGCGGTTTGGAATTGTAGGGTGCGGCGTCATTGGTAAAATACATGCCGATATTATATGCGGCATACCTGATGCCGTCCTCTCGGGAGTTTCAGATGTCAATCCCGCCTTATGCGGAAATCTCGCAGAACGTTACAGTTGTTACTCGTACGAAAATTATATGGATATGCTGAAAAGAGATGATATTGATGCGATAGCTGTTTGTCTGCCCTCCGGGATGCATCATTGGGCAGTTACAGCTGCTGCCAGGGCGGGAAAGCACGTAATTGTGGAAAAACCCGTTGAAATTGACCTGAATAAGGCGGAAGAGATGCTGGAAACCTGTGAAAAGTACAGTGTCAAACTGAGTGTAATATTTCAGCACAGGTTCGATGATGCGGTGCAGGCAGTGAAAAGGTCTGTAGATAACAACAATATGGGCAATTTGTGTATGGGATCTTCCAGAACTATCTGGTACAGGGAACCCGAATATTACAGCGGAAGCCCATGGAGAGGGACATGGAAGCTCGACGGAGGAGGAGCCCTTATAAACCAGTCCATCCACTACATCGATCTGCTTCTGTACATCATGGGGCCGGTTGAAAGCGTAAACGGCAAGTGCAGAACTCTTTTCCACAAAAGTATCGAAGTGGAGGATACGGGTATAGCCACCCTCCAGTTTAAAAGCGGAGCAATAGGAACGGTTGAGGGTACGACAATAGCCTATCCCGGGTTGTTTACCGAATTGAGCATATACGGAGAAAAAGGAACTGCGGTAATTAAAAACGACAAGCTTGAATTCTATAAGCTCAAGGAAGGAGAAAAGCCTGAATTAAATGAGCTTTTGCAGAAAAAGGACGAAGCGGGAACGGGACGGTCAAAGGCAGAAGAGCTTGCTGCTTCGTCTCATAGAAAACAGTATGATGATTTTATAGACGCAATAAGGAATAACCGTGAACCTCTTGTAACCGGAAGGGAAGGAATCAGGTCCCTTGCAGTTATAAAGGCAATTTATGAGTCGTCAAAAAATCAAAAGGAAATAGCGGTTTGTATATAACCTGCGTCAGTAATAATTAATGAATGCGAGGATGGTAATATGAAACCAAGAAGGCTGGTTGCTCCGTTAAAGAGCGTTATTGAAATAGAAGAGTATGACATGCCGGTTCCGGGACCGGGGCAGGTATTGGTCGAATCGTTGTATACCACGATTTCACCCGGTACCGAGCTTGCATGGCTGCACAACATGCCCAATACATCCGGTAGGTACCCCTATTATCCAGGATATTCCGGATGCTGCAGAATTATTGGCAAAGCTGATGATGTGGAAGGCTTTGAAGCGGGACAGGCCGTTGTATGCAAGGCAAGTCATTCCTCCCACCTTGTAATTGATGTTAACCGTTGTATTGCGCTGCCGGAAAATGTACCACAATTGGACGCATCTGCGTACCGCCTGGCATCCATTGCCCTGCAAGGGGTGCGGAAAGCTCAGATTCAGCTTGGAGACGATGTCTGCGTAGTAGGACTCGGCCCTATAGGCAATCTGGCGGCTCAGTTCTCAAAGGTTGCAGGAGCAGGGTATGTTGAGGGAATTGACTTTGTAGATTGGCGCAGGGAGCTTGCGCTGAAGTGCGGACAGGATGCCGCCGTGGCATCCCGTGAGGAAGCCGGTCTGAAGTCGGGCTATGATATAGTCATTGAAGCGACCGGAGCGCCAAAGGCGGTTTTGGATGCTTTCAAACTGGCTAAAAGATATGGCAAAGTTATTCTCCTTGGTTCTACCAGAGGCAATACGGATGATGTTAATTTCTATAAGGATGTGCATGTAAAAGGGCTGACCGTCATAGGAGCTCATGAATGCTGCAGAGCTTCCGCCGATAATTTCGGATATTTGCATACCAACCGCAATGATGAAGAAACAGTAATAAAACTGATGGCACAAGGACGCATCAGGACTGATTTGCTGATCAGTGAAACCGATTCTGTCGAGAATGCATCCATGGTATATGAAAGACTGTCAAAAAAGGATGAAAAGCTGATGCTTGTTGCTTTCAACTGGAAGTAAAATTATTAAAAAATGACCGGAGGAGTGAAGAATATGAATGAGATAACTGTTGCGGCGCAATTGTACACATTGAGAGATTTCCTTAAAACACCTGAAGACATAGGGCAGACATTAAAAAGAGTAAAGGCGATAGGGTACAACGCAGTTCAGGTTTCGGGAGTAGGACCGATACACCCGCAGGTTTTAAGGCAGCTTACTGATGAAGCAGGTGTCAGAATATGCGCCACGCATATTTCCTATGACCGTTTAAAAAACGACCTGGATGAGGTGATCAAAGACCATAAAACCTGGGATAGCCGGTATGTGGGGCTGGGATCGATGCCTCAGCAATTCAGAGGCAGCAAGGACGGATACATAGCCTTTGCAAAAGAATTTAACGAGATATCAAAGCGGATATTTGACCAGGGTCTTAAATTCATTTATCATGATCACAATTTTGAATTTGAAAAATTTGATGGAGTAACAGGGATGGATTTGCTCCTGTCCAATACAGATCCCGAAACCTTCGGTTTTGAGCTTGATACTTACTGGATCCAGGCAGGAGGCGCAAGTCCGGTGGAGTGGATCAAAAAGGTTGAAGGACGTATGGAGGTTGTTCATTTCAAGGATATGGCCATAAAAAACGGACAGCAGCAGTTCGCTGAAATAGGGGAGGGCAATTTAAACTGGCGTACTATCATTGATGCATGCAGAGAAACAGGAGTGCAGTGGTATGCCGTGGAACAGGATGTATGTACGCATGATTCCTTTGAAAGCCTGCAAATGAGCTTAACGTATCTGAAAAAGTTCTTTTAAGGTGGCAAGCTTAAGTCGATCATGCTGAGAAGCCGGGTTTGCTTCGGCTGTAAATACGACGGTTACGCCTACTATTCATTGGGACAGGGAATGGGTAACGACTTTCGGGCAATTCCAGGTAAGATTGATAAAAAATGCTTGGCAGGCTAAGGTGAAATAAGTTTACCTTATACAGGAGTATGACAACTTGAAAATAACAATATATGTATTACAGGAGTGTATTGCGATGTACAAGGAATGGAAAGCAAAATGGGTTATGGACAGGAGTTTTTACGGGCTGACTCCCATAAACTTATTTCACAAGCAATTGACCGAAGTTACGATTCCTGACCATAAAAAAGAATTAAAAAACCGGCATATGCTTGTTAGAAAGAAATTCAATTATATCACAAATATTGACCAGGCTTATATTGATATTACCGCCGACGATTACTATAAACTGTATGTCAACGGTGAGTTTACCGGACAGGGACCTGCGCAGGGTTATTATTTCAATTATAATTACAACAGGTACGATCTATCAAAGCTTCTTAAGCGCGGAGAGAATATCATTGCCGTCCATGTTTACTACCAGGGCCTTGTGAACAGGGTTTGGAACAGCGGAGATTACAGACAGGGCTTGATTGCGGAATTATTTATAAATAATGATTTACGGTTATCGACAGACAGTACCTGGAAGTACATTATTGCCAGGGAATACTCTGGCACGCCTTCCATAGGCTATGAAACGCAATACACTGAAAATATTGATCACAGGCTGAAGGAAGACCACTGGCGCGATATCAATTACGATGATGAAAAATGGGAATATGTTTGTGAAAACCGTACCCATGACCATAGACTGGTATTACAGGATACACCTAACCTACAGGTTTATGAAAAAAAACCCGAAGCGGTAAAAATGCTGCAGCCAGGGCATTACTTCATAGATTTCGGTATTGAAATAACAGGACAATTCAAAATGACTGCAAAAGGAAACTCGGGACAATCTATCGATATACTGTGCGGAGAAGAACTTGAAGAAGGCGAAGAAAGTAAAGTCCGCTACAATATGCGTTGTAATTGTGCATACAAAGAAACAATAACTCTTTCAGGCAGGGAAGATGTGGTGGAATTTTATGACTATAAGGCATTCAGATATGTTGAGGTTATTGCGCCGGAAAATGTAGTCGACGCTGAAAGCTTTTGCGCAGTTGTGAGACATTATCCATATGATGAAGATTGCTGCAAATTTAAAAGCTCAAGCAAGCTTCTCAATGATATATGGAGTATTTGCAGGAACGGTGTAAAATACGGGTCTCAGGAAGTATTTGTAGACTGCCCTTCAAGAGAAAAGGGACAGTATCTTGGGGACGCAACGGTGACTGCACATTCACATCTATATTTAACCGGTGATCTTCGGTTATTTAAAAAAGAGTTAAAAGATTTTGCCAGGTCATCCTATATTTGCCCGGGAATTATGGCAATTGCTCCGGGCAGCACTATGCAGGAAATCGCCGATTTCTCACTACAGTGGCCGCTGCAGTTATTGAATTATTATAAACAGAGCGGAGATTTGGATTTTTTAAAGGAAATGCTTCCTATTGCCGAAGGGATTTCTTCTTACTTTAAAAAATATGAAAGAGCAGACGGACTTCTTGAGAATGTAAAAGATAAGTGGAATCTTGTGGATTGGCCCGACAATTTGCGGGACGGCTATGATTTTGACCTGAGCCAGCAAGGCGCAGAGGACGGATGTCATAATGTGATTAACGCGTTTTACTGCGGCATGATAAAAACGATAAATGAGATTAAAAATATACTGAACATTACATATACAGACAGGTTTCCAGAACTTAAAGCCGCATATGTGAACGCTTTTTACAAGAAAGATAAGAAGCTGTTTGCAGATTCTACCGTATCCTCACATATTTCATTGCATTCCAATATAATTTCCCTCTTTTACGGACTGGTCCCTGAAGATGCGATAAGCAGTATCGTGGAATTAATAAGTAAAAAGAGAATGTGCTGCGGTGTATATATGGCATATTTCCTTTTGAAAGGGCTTGCAAATGCCGGAGAATATGAATTGTTATATGAACTCATTACCTCGGAGGATGAGCATTCGTGGTCGAACATGATCAGAGAAGGTGCTACTGCATGCTTTGAAGCATGGGGGAAAAACCAGAAGTGGAATACAAGCCTTTGTCATCCGTGGGCAAGCTCTCCCATACCGGTTATTATTGAGGATATTATAGGTTTGAAACCTGCAGTCCCAGGATGGAAAGAAATAAGCTTCACCCCGCACATACCCGCCTCTCTGGACTTTTTGGAACTGAAGCTGCATGTACCAACAGGAGATATAAGCATGCAGTATAGAAACGGACAGATCAATCTGGATTTGCCCAGGGAGCAAATATTTTATTTTTATTCAGTGCCTGACTATGATGAAAAGACGGTTGCTGTCTAAAAAACGCAGTGTATTTACTACCTGGATTGTTTCCTATATTGTCATAATTCTCTTGAGTGTTGTAATCAGCGGTATTGTCTATTACGAAACAGGTAAAACTTTTGCCCTGGAAGTTAATAGATTCAACATGTTTTCATTAAAGCAAATGCAAAATGCTCTAGACAGAAGGCTTGGCGAAATTGAAACTCTAAGTATCCAAATAGCCTGGAATCCTGCTTTAGATTGCCTTTATCTGACCAACAGCAGATTGGAAGGCCACGAAGTTTTCAATATCTATACCAGCATCCGGAATTTGAAATTAAGTACGATTGCTAACAGCTTCATTAAAGACTTATATAATTTATATACAAAAACCCGATTATGTTCTCACGACAACAACCTATGCGGAAAGCTCTATGGCATTTGATTTTTTCCACAAAGGAGGGGAGCTGGATTACAGTGGATGGAAGAAACTGATGGGAGTGAAGCATATTCAGGAATATATTACTATTGACTGTAAGGAAGATAATGGGACGATGCAGAAATGCATTGCCTATTTACAGACCCTGCCAATTGAAAATGCCGAACAAAGCCTGGCTACGATGGTTATACTTATGGATCCGACAGGCTTCCAGGAAGCAATAAAGGATATCAACTGGATAAAAAACGGTTATGTTGTTATTCTTGACAAAGATAACAACGTAATAGCTTCTACCGAAAAGCAAAATGATAATTTCGGGATTGACTATAGAAGCCTGGAAAAAACAGAAAAAATGATTGTTAAGAAAATTCAGGGCAGGACTTACGCAATTACATATATAAATTCCAGGATTACAGACTGGAAATATATTTATATTGCTCCAATGAGTGATTTAATGGGTAGTATAAATTATGTCCGGATGATTGCCGTGTTAGGAGTGGTTTTTTGTATACTTGCAGGCGTATCATTGGCTTATTACTTAACCATAAGGAACTACCACCCGGTTTCCGGATTGGTGGAATTTATTTCTCAAAGAGATAAAACAGTATTTAATAAAGGCAATAATGAATTTTTCTTCATTCAAAATGTAATCAACAAAAGCTTTGACGAAAAGGATAAATATCTTAGCAAACTAAAGGAACAAGACAAGGTGATGCGGACAAATTACCTGCAGAGGCTTTTGAACGGGAGGGCGGATAATAAAATTCATTCATATTACAATTCCCGGAATTATGCCGACAATAATTATACTTCTTGTTTTAAGAATCGGCAGGGTGATGAACGTAGGTTTTGAAAAAATTATACTGCTATACAACCCGATGACCTATGGGACGGCAGATGTCATATCGTCATATGTATACAGGCTCGGACTGCTTGAATTCAATTTCAATTACAGCTCTGCAGTGCACTTTACATTGTTGCGGTTGGTACATCGATAAATTTGTTTTTCACTTGTTTATCTGCTTATGTACTGTCGAGAAAGAACCTTATGTTTAAAAACTTTTTTTCTCTTTTTGCAGTGTTTACTATGTTTTTCAGCGGAGGACTAATTCCTTTCTATCTTCAGGTCAAATCGCTGGGTCTGATAGACAGCCGTTGGGCTCTGATATTACCGGTAGCATTAAATACTTATAATCTAATTGTAATGAGGACTTCCTTTATGCAAATACCCGACAGCCTTGAGGAATCTGCAAAAATTGACGGGGCAAATGACTTTATAATATTGTTCAGAATTATAATGCCTCTGTCAAAAGCAGTTATAGCAGTAATGATATTATTCTATGGAGTTGAACACTGGAATGCCTGGTTTAATGCCATGATATTCATCCGTAGGAGGGATTTATATCCTCTTCAGACTATTTTAAGGGAAATCCTTGTTGCGAGCAGTACGGAGTCCATGACTACAGGGGTTGGAAGCATAGACCAGGAGGCGTTGTCTGAAACTATAAAATATGCGACCATTATTGTTGCTACTTTTCCCATTCTTACGGTATACCCTTTTCTTCAGAAATATTTCGTAAAAGGCGTTATGCTGGGAGGTATAAAGGGTTAAGAAAAACCGGTGTATACAATAAGCCCTCCGATTAATGACAAAAAACGCTAAGTTATCAGCAAATTAAAATATTGAAAACCCGGTTGCGGCTATTATAATATAATTCATATAGCTGTATGCATCGAGGTAATTACATAATGTTCAGAGTGAAAGTAAGTATATGAAGAAAACTTGAATAAATGTTCAAATAATACTAAGGGGGCTATTATTTATGAATTGCGGATCCAAAGTCTGGTACATACCAGATGCTTACTGGCCTGAAATCAGCAATGGAGTATATCCAAGTCATGAAGCGGTCTGTGTGCTTAATCCCGGTAATACCGATGTAAGCATTGAATTGACTCTTTTTTTTGAAGACCGTGATAAAATGACCGGATTTAAAGCCGTTTGCAAAGCCGGGAGGACAAATCATATAAGACTGGACAGACTGAAAAATGAAAATGGACAATCTATACCGCGCGGCGTACCTTATGCTTTAATGGTGAACAGCAGCAGCGAAATAATTGCGCAGTATAGCCGCCTGGACTCGACTCAGGCAGAAATGGCTCTTATGACAACAATGGCTTACCCGGTAAGGGAGTAATTATGGTGGATTCAATCTGATTTATTTTACTGCTGACCAGCATTTTGGTCACGCTAATATTAGGATTATCCCAGCAATCAGATCGGCGTTGCGATGTACACCTATCCAAGAGTCATATATGGGGCGCCAATAGTCCCGACGTTAACTACGCGAACGCCTAGGCCGCTGCGGGATACCGCAAATGGGCAGAGATTCCTGGAAATTGAGAGAATTCTATGCTTTTTTCAACGGCGTCCGGAGCTTACTTATTTAAAAAATCAAGTATAATATTTTAAACGAAAATATAGGAATTTGGAATTTATTTATTAAGGTTTTAGTTTATTATATTTACTTGACCGGTTCTCAATAAGGTAAAAAAAACTCTGCAAACAGATTGTTGTATACGCATAAATCAGGGAGGTGTCAGGAAGATGGCGGCAAGCATACCAAGGCCAGAATACCCGAGACCGGACTTTGAGAGGACGGAATGGCTCAATCTTAATGGTGAGTGGGAATTTGAATTTGATGATGAAGATATAGGAGAAGAGCATTCCTGGTTTCTCGGGAAGGTGTTCACAAAGAAAATCCTGGTTCCATACTGTTTCCAGAGTGAATTAAGTGGAGTCAACAACAGGGAAATGCACGAGATCCTCTGGTATAAAAGAGAATTCGAGCTGCCTGGAGCTTTTAGAGGCAAAAGAATTTTATTGAACTTCGGAGCAGTTGATTATGAGGCCGCAGTATGGGTTAACGGCGTTTCGGCCGGGCGGCATAAAGGTGGACATGTTTCCTTCAAAATGGATATTACAGGTCTGGTTGCAAACGGAAGGAATTCGCTGGTGGTAAAAGCTGTAGACAGGTACGAGTGTGTCCAGCCAAGAGGGAAGCAGTATTGGAAAGAAAAAACAGACAGGTGCTGGTATACCCCCACTTCAGGGATATGGCAGACAGTGTGGCTTGAAACGGCAGGAGAGCTTTATATTGACAGGATCCGGATGACGCCGGATATTGATATGCAGAATCTTATTCTGGAAATATATTCAAATAAGGCTTCTGCATCAGCAGAGCTTTCAATAGAGGTAAGTTGGAAGGGCACATTTAAAGCAAGGCTGAAGGCCGGTATACGGGATAGAATTTCAATGCTCACAGTAAATTTGAAAGAAGAAGATTATATTGACGAAAGCCATTATTGGAGTCCTGAAAATCCGAATCTTTATGACATACAGCTTTCATTGATTGAAAACGGAATTGTTACCGACAGTGTAAAAAGCTATTTCGGCATGCGGAAGATTTCCGTAAAAGGGGATATGATTCTTCTAAACAATAAACCGTATTACGAGAAGCTTGTCCTGGACCAGGGCTATTGGCCGCAGAGTCTGATTACGCCTCCAAACGATGATGCAATAATTTATGATATAAGGATGACTAAGGAATTGGGTTTCAACGGGGCCAGGAAGCATCAGAAAATAGAGGATCCGAGGTATTATTACTGGGCTGACAGGCTGGGGCTTCTGGTATGGGGTGAAATGCCGAGCCCCTATGATTTCAATAGTGAGGAGATACAAAACGTCACTGTTGAAATGATGGATTTTATAAATCGTGATTACAACCACCCATGTATCGTTATCTGGGTTCCGCTAAACGAATCCTGGGGGGTCAGGAATATTCTCGTTGACAAAAAACAACAGAATTTTGCCAGATCACTGTATTATACTATCAAGGCAATGGATTCTACCCGCCTGATCAGCACTAATGACGGCTGGGAACAAGTTGAGAGCGATATTTGCGGAATCCATGACTACATTGCTATGGGAGAGGAATTTACATCCAAATATATGGATAAGGACCGTTTATTGAAAGGTTCTGCGTATGTCTTCCGTCTTTTATATGCTAATGGTGTCGAGTACTGCGGTCAGCCGGTCATTCTGACCGAATATGGCGGAATAGCTTTTGAAACTGATAATGCCGATAACTGGGGTTATTTTGGAGCTGTAAAGGACGAAAAAGAATTTTTTGAAAGGTACAACGGTATTACAAACGCTATTGTTAATATTCCATATATCAGAGGCTATTGCTATACGCAGCTGACCGATGTCATGCAGGAAGTGAACGGTTTGATGACAGCCGACAGGAAATTGAAGGTCGACCGGGAAAAAATAAAAAAGGTAAATAGTTTTCATGGAAAAAGCTAAACCGGTAACAGAAAAAATTTATACCGGACAAAAAACAAAAGAAATATCCTTTCCACTCGGGGGCATAGGTTCAGGCTGCATTGGTCTTTCCGGAAGCGGCAGGCTTGTAGACTGGGAAATTTTCAACAAGCCGAACAAGGGAAGTCTGAACGGTTTTACTCATTTTGCCGTTAAGGCTGAATCGGAAGGCAAGCTGATTGATGCCCGTGTCCTGCAGGGGGACTATCTGCCCCCATATACCGGAAGTACGACAAACAGCCTTGGGCATGGTGCAGCAAGGACAACTCTTGCAGGCTTGCCTCATTTCAGAGACGTCATATTTCACGGGCAATATCCTTTTGCCCGATTGCATTTTAAGGATGAAGCTTTTCCCGGCACAGTAAGGATGACCGCCTTCAACCCCTTGATACCTTTGAATGACAGGGACTCTTCCATACCTGGAGCATTTTTTGAAATTGAGTTTACAAATACTACCTGTATCGAACTTTCTTATACAGTCTGCTTTTCTGTAAGCAATCCTCTGTACAAGGATGAGACATATAATGTTTATATGCAGGAAAACGGTTTAAGAATGATACAATTACGCTGCAACAGATATTGTGAAAGCGAACCTGAATACGGAGATATTACCGTAGCGACGGATCATGCCGGTGTAAGCCTGCAGGAATACTGGTACCGCGGGGCCTGGTTTGACGGAATATCGACCTTCTGGCAGGACTTTTCAAGGCCAGGAAGGCTTTCCAACAGGGCTTATGAAAGATATACGAGCGTCAATGCCAATCTGCCCGGGCACCAGAAAACAGAGGATACTTGCTCGCTGGCAGCTCACATAAAGCTAAAACCGGGAAGTAAAAAGAGTCTTAGATATGTTTTGACCTGGAACTTCCCTAACTTTCATAAATATTGGCTGCCTGAAGGATGCAGCGGTACGGGGCAGGACTGTTGCCATAAAAACGCAGTAATCTGGAAAAACTATTATGCATCATTGTTCAAAAATTCAAGTATGAGTGCGTCATATTCTCTTGAGAACTGGGAAAGGCTTTATATGGATACTTTAAAGTTTAAAGACGCATTATTCGGCTCAACTTTGCCCGATGCGTTAATTGATGCAATTTCTGCAAACATATCAACCCTTAAGTCCCCTACGGCATTAAGACTGGAGGACGGTTCCTTCTGCGGGTGGGAGGGGTGCCACTGCAACGCGGGATGCTGTCAGGGCTCCTGTACTCATGTCTGGAATTATGCTTATGCGCTGCCGTTTTTGTTTCCGAAACTCGAGAGGTCAATGGAGTATCTTGACTTCAAGTACAACCAGAGAGAGGACGGAAGGATGAGTTTCAGGCTTGAGCTGCCCCCGGGAAGCAAACGCTGGGATTTCCGCGCATGTGCGGACGGACAATTCGGCGGAGTCATTAAAGCTTACAGGAACTGGAAGATATCCGGGGATTCAGGTCATTTGAAGTCAATTTGGGAAGAAATAAAAAAGTCTATTGAATTTGCGTGGGCGGATACTAACGAAGACAAATGGGATGCCGATATGGACGGCGTTCTTGAGGGACGCCAGCACAACACGCTGGATATGGAGCTGTTTGGACCAAATTCGTGGTTGAATGGTTTTTACCTGGCTGCTTTAAAAGCAGGTGCGGAAATGGCCGAATTCTTTGGTGAAAAGGAAAAGGCGGCAAATTACAGGAAGCTTTTCGCCAAAGGCAAAAGGTGGTCCGACGAAAATCTTTTCAACGGAGAGTATTATCACCAGTTGATCGATTTAAAGGATAAATCCGTTATCGACCGTTTTGATGAAGGAGGATCGATATTAGGTATTTCAACTGAACAAGCATACTGGAATGACGAGAGACAGGAAATCAAAAACCAGATTGGAGAAGGCTGCGGCATAGACCAGGTAATAGCCCAATGGCATGCAAATATCTGCGGGCTGGGTGAGATATTTGATAAAAAGCAGACCTGGAAAGCCCTTGAATCCATATACAGGAATAATTTCAAAAACAGCTTCAGGAACTATTTCAACCCATGCCGGATATATGCTTTGGATGACGAAGCGGGAGCAGTTATTTGCGAATGGCCTCTTGGTAAATACAAGCCGGCAGTACCGGCGCCATATTCCGAAGAGTGTTGGAGCGGCTGTGAGTACCAGGTTGCGGCCCACATGATACAGGAAGGCCTTGTGAGTGAAGGGGTCGAAATTGTAAAGGCAGTGCGTGGCAGGTTTGATGGAGAAAACCGTAATCCCTGGAATGAATTCGAATGCGGAAGCCATTATGCCAGGGCAATGTCGAGCTTCAGCCTGTTATGCGCCTGGTCCGGATTCGAATTTGATATGGTAAACGGGGTGTTGGGCTTTAATCCCGTATCTTATGGCCAGAACCATAATTTCAGGTGCTTTTGGTCACTTGAACCTGCGTGGGGAGTATTTGAAGTTTGTACCGGAAAACTGGAACTAAAGGTGTTTGGGGGTTGTCTGAGTTTAAAAATACTAAGATTCCCTTTTATTACGGGCAGAAAAATCATATCCCTCGGGACAAAGGAAAACTCTTGTGAATTTACAAGAGACAGCCGGGGGATCAGGTTTAATAACGCTATCAATATTCATTCGGGTGAATCGCTTATTATCCAGCTGAAATAGATTATAACTTTAAAAAGAGGATTTTTCTAAAAAATTGCCGAACTTTCAAAAGGGTTATTTCTCTCGCTGCCGAAAGGATACTATGTATGGAAAACATTGGTGTTATGCTGGTAGATGATGAAGTCCTGGCCATAGAATATCTTCGTGACATGCTATCGTGGGAGGAATACGGTTTTTCCGTAGTAGCCGAAGCCACCGACGGAAAAAAGGCGCTGGAACGCCTTGAAAAGTACCGTCCTCAAATTGTGTTCGTTGATATACGCATGCCGGTCATGGATGGCCTTGAATTCTGCAAAAGAGCGCTTGCATTGGATATACCGTTGAAAATAATTCTTATAACGGCCTACAAGGATTTTGATTATGCGAGGAAGGCTATAGAACTGGGAGTAACGAATTATATTCTGAAGCATGATATCAACAGCGCCACCATTCTCAATGAACTAAAAAAAGCCAGGGAGGAACTGGAGAAGGAAAAGGAAAGGAAAAGAATCATAAGGCAGAAATGCTTTAAGGACCTGCTTCATGGCTTAAAACCGGATATCCTGTCAAATGGCGGTATTCCGGCTGATATAAAAGCAGAAAATCATATTATAATTTTATCACAGGTAGATATGCCATATCCTGTAATAGAAGAAATCGAACCCCATCCCGGCATATTCCCATCCGGCATTGAATTGGTTAATCAGGAACTGCCTCAATTTATAACCAATATTGAGAATATAGATATTGATGCAAAATATTTTGCAACAATGATAACCATAAAAAGAATATACAGCCAACTTGAAACAATATGCAGGTTAAACGAAATATCCAGAAGCTTGCAGAACAGTTATCGTAAAAAGTATAATTCTACAATATCTGTGGCGGTTTCCGACGTAGTAACGGACCTTGACAGTCTTTGTGCGGAATACGGCAGGCTGCAAAAAATTCTGGAGCTCAGGATATTTTTCGGCAGGGAAAAGGTATTCATGTTTGACAGCTTTCCTGCCAGGAAGGGTACCAATGATGAAAGCATTGCAGAAGGCTTGAAAACAGTGGAAAGAGGTTTGAATGTTAAAAGTGCCGATGAAATTGCATCAAGCCTTGATAGATTGTTCGATACCGTATATCTCTGGCCCGGCGGACTGAAGAAAATCTGCAGGGAACTCAGGATGCTCCATGATGAGTTCGGTAAAAAGTATGGTCTGGAGAATCTCGGGGACAAACCGGATGACTGGATGCGGGACAGCAGCCTTTTGTATGATGCCAGAGGATTAAAGGAATGGTTCATGAGGGAATTTACAGCTATTATTGAAAAAGCGGAAGGGTTCAAGAACGATCTGTATTCCAGAAAAGTCCAGCAGGCTGTTTCATATATCCGGAAGCATTACAATGAGGATATTTCCATAGAACAGGTCGCAAAGGAGCTGGATATCAGCAGTATTTACCTTATGAAGCTTTTTCAAAAGGAAGTAAGGGAGACTTTTGTTGAATATCTTACCTCATACAGGATAGAAACCGCCAAAAAGCTTTTAAGCAGCGGCAGGTACAAAGTGTACGAGATTTCCGAAATGGTAGGTTACAAGTCCAGTCAGTATTTCAGCCAGGTTTTCAAGAAGCTTGCAGGTAAAAATCCTCTTGATTATAAGGAAGGTGAAGATACCGGTGAAAATCGGCATTAAGGCAAAAATTCTGATAAGTACAAGTATGGTGGTTATTGTTTCTCTGGTTATAAGCTGTTCGGTTGCGTATTTGTATTTTTTGAATATATTGAAGGAACAGGTAATAAAAGATGACGGCATGAGGTTGAATCTGACAAAAGGACATTTGGAATATGTCATCGACGATATAAAAAACTACTCAAACAATATTGCCCTTAGTACAAATGTTCAGGATTTTTTTAAGGTAAACAGCTGGAAAGGTAATATGGATGAGCTTCGGTACAAGTATACAATCAGGTCAATTCTTATGAACTTTAAAAGCCTTCGCGAATATGTTCAAAGCCTGGCGATAATCAGGCAGGACGGTGTTGTCTGCACTAATGATGAACCCTTTGACAATTATATCAGGGACAGCCTTTCAGAGGAGTGGTTTTTAAAATATAAAAAGGAACCCTCACAGTTTTATTTTTCAGATCCGCGCATTCAGTCGGACAGATATTCAAAATTTGAAGTTATTACCTACATTACCGAGGTCAGGGATATTGACAATCCTATGCAATTTATCGGGTATATAGTTGTAAATCTTTATAAGGATCATTTTGAGAAGATGATTAAACCGGAAAGCGAGGGATTCGAATCATATATATTGTATGAAAGCAATTATAAAGCCATATTTGAGAAAAATACCGGAAACTACAGTATAAATCCCGCCTTCCTGTCACAACAAAAAGCTGCGGATTCCTCCTACGGTTCACATATTTACAGGGAGAGTAACGGATACGTGATCCTGTCCGCGCCTATGTCCAATGGCTGGCAGCTTGCATCCTTCACGTCAAATTCAACTTCGTTCAAAAAAATCAATTATATATTATACATATTTATTTTTCTCATTGCCGGCAGTTTGATTTTAATTATCCTGACCATAATGCCTATAGTACTTGGAATAACAAAGCCCGTTACAAACCTCACAAAGGCAATGAACAAAGTGTCGGGCGGCAATATGGATATCAACTTGAAAATAGACAGCGGAGACGAGCTTCAGATTCTCGGCGATGGATTCAACCGGATGATCCAGGAGCTGAAGTCATATATTGAAAAATCCATCGAGTACGAAAAAACAAAAAGGAATATGGAATTCAGCCTTCTGCTATCACAGATCAATCCGCATTTTATTTATAATACATTAAATACGGTTATTTATCTTGCCAAAAAGAATCAGACCGAGGACATTGCAAATATGATGGATTCTTTCATAAGGATCCTTCAGGACGCGGTAAAGATAAACGATCAGGGAGTTTTTGCAACAGTCCGGCAGGAAGTCGATGTTGCAAAACATTATGTAAACATTCAGCAGTACCGCTATCCGGAGCGATTCAATGTGATATGGAATTTAAGCGTCGATGTGATGGACGCCTGGGTACCTAAAACCATACTGCAGCCTTTGATAGAAAATGCGCTGATACATGGCGTTTTCCCTTCGGATAAACAGGGAAAGATTGAAGTTATTGTGACAAAACAGGATAACGACCTTGTAATTGAGGTTTGGGACAACGGTACAGGAATGGATGAGGATACTGTCAAGCTGCTTCAAAATGCAGGTGAAGGCGCTGTGGATAAATCCGTTATGAGAAGCATAGGAATTCCCAATATTATAAACAGGATAAGCTACCTATATGGAGAAAATTATGGCATGAATATCAGCAGCAGTATAAATGAATGGACCAGGATAGTCGTCAGGATTCCATACAGTAATGCTGTAAAAGCCTCATAATCCGTCCGGATTATATTAATTTAAACAAAAGTATAGTTTTGCTATGTTTACCCGGATTTCTCCTGCTGTTATCATTTGTTACATAAAAATCATATTAGAAGGGGGAAAATTCTATGGCAAAAAAAGGATTTATCAAGTTTTTGAGCCTGTTTCTTTCAATTATGGTGATCGGGCTCCTGTTCACCGGTTGTGAAAACAAGGATGCAGGAAACACTTCGGCAGATTCTAATGCAGCACAGCAGACTTCAACGGGTGAAAAAGCTTCCGAAGCCACAGTAAAGGCTCCTGAAGAGGCAAGCGGAACGATGACGATATGGTATTGGGACAAATCGGGTTTTGATATCATGTGGAATGAATTCACGAAGGTTTATAAAAATGCAAAACTGAATTACGTCGCAGTAAACAGCGGCGACTATCTGGTAAAAATTCAATCCTCGCTTGCCGCAGGGACTGATCTCCCCGATCTGCTTCTCGGTGAAATGGGATCACGTGGAAAGCTGCTTTCACTGGATATATGGGACAACCTGCTGGCCGCACCATACAATGTCGATACAAGCAAGCTTATGGATTTTGTAATACCTCTCGGCTCAAATGCCAAAGGTGAACTCTGTGGGGTCGATAACCTGATGTGCCCTGCCGGACTGGCGTATAAAGCCGACCTTGCGAAGGAGTATTTCGGCACGGATGATCCGCAGCAGCTTCATGACCTGATGTCGGATTGGAATACCTTTATAGAAAAAGGTAAGGAGGTAAAGGAAAAGAGCGGCGGGAAGGTGTTTATGCTCCCTTGCATCAACGATGCAATGACAATACTTTTGGGTCAGAAGCCGGAATCTGTGGTCGAAGGAAACAAAGCCATCAACCTGGACAAAGTATACGGAGAATCCTTCAAGACGGCTACCGCTATGAGAGATGCGGGAATACTGGATAAGCTGGGCACTTGGTCCCCTGCATGGAACGCATCCTTTGCGCAAGATAAACATATATTCTACCCGTGCGCTTCCTGGGGACCGCAGTTTGTTATCCAGCCAAACGACAAAGATTCCCAGGGACGATGGAGAGTGATGATTCCTCCCGAAGGCGGTTTCTATTCTGGCGGCACCATCTGGGGGGTCTATAAAAAAAGCAAGGTTAAGGATATTACATGGGGCTATATCAACTGGACCATTTTCGGGGACGGGGCAAATGTCTACAGGGAAAAGCTCGGATATTTCGTCCCTCGAAAGGATTTATACGCCGAAGGCAACTATGATTATTCAAAAGACGGCGATCCCTATTTCAACGGTCAGAATGTTAAGGAGCTTTTCTTTAAAACCATAGCACCGACCTTGAAAGTAAGGCCTGTAACCCAATACGACCAGCAGTACGGCGACGTGCTGGGCTTGATAGGCGCGGCATTGGAAAAAGATCCGACGCTTACGGCGGATAAAGCAATACAGAACTTCAAAGACGAATTGAAGAAAAAGATACCGGAGCTTGAAATAACACAGTAAAAGTACTTAATGCAATAGCGGCGGTCATATCTGTGGCTGCCGCTACTTTCACATACAAGGACTTTTGTCCGCAGGTTGTCAATCTATGGCAGTGTCACAACGAAAAATACCAATAACAGAGGGCTGGTGAGAGTTTTGGAGAATATTGCGGCTAAAAAACCGATAAACAATTCAAGAGTATCCAGAGTATCAAGCGGTATTGGAAAATGGCCGTATATTTTTATTGCTCCTTTTTTTCTCGGATACTTTACCTTTCAGTTCTTTCCGATAATGTACACGTTTTTCATAAGCCTGACCAGCTGGGACGGAATAGGCGAAATGAAGTTTATAGGATTCAAAAATTATATAGCCTTGTTCACAACCGACCCGTTCTTTCTGAAATCTGTATTCAATACCTTGATAATAACGGTATTCTATATTCCGATAGTAATTTTAATGGGCTTGCTGGTCGCAGTTATGCTTTTTGATAAAACCGTCAAAGGAAGGCGTTTTTTCCAGCTGGCTAATTTCCTGCCGTATATTACTACGCCCATAGCAATTGGGATGATATTTTACATGTTGTTCGATTGGCAGACAGGAATAATCAACAAAATTTTGATATACGCCGGGATTCTTAAGGATGGCATCGACTGGTTCGGAGGACATCCCATATATACAAGACTTGTCCTTGTAATAATACTTGTATGGCAAAACTTCGGATATTATATGACAATGTATCTTGCCGGACTATCAGGAATATCAAATGATGTATACGAAGCTGCAATAGTTGACGGATCAAGCAGACTAAATACTTTTATTAAGATAACCATTCCTCTCTTGAGGCCTGTCACACTTTTTCTTGTGGTGACAAGCATAATAGCGGGACTCCAGCTTTTTGACCAGCCTTTTATGCTGTTGAAAGCATGCAATACGGATTTAAAGGGAGTTGCGGGAGGTCCGAACCGGACGGCACTTACAGCAATGTGGAACTTTTATGACACTGCATTCGGCACAAGCATGAAATACGGCCTGGGAGCGGCGATATCTTACGGTCTCTTCCTTTTTATAGCTGCCTTTTCCTTTGCAGGCTTCAAGATATTCAACAGGGGGGGTGATTGAGAATGAAGCAAAAGCTTGGCATCTCGAATACTATTATTGCAATTGTCCTGGGAGTTATCACCCTATTTTCCCTTTTCCCTTTCTATATTATGCTGGTAATGGGCACTTATTACAGCGAGGATATCTTCAAGGGAATTCCGCTGCTGCCTCACAATGATGTTTTTGATAATTTTAAAACTGTTTTCGCCAGCGGTTTTCTGCGCTTTTACTGGAACAGCATTTATACTTCCCTGCTTGCAACAATACTGGCAGTTTTTTTTAGTACCATGGCGGGGTTTGCATTTTCAAAATACAGTTTTAAAGGAAAAAAAGTGCTGTTTAATTTCATTTTGGCTACAATGATGATACCTAACGGTCTGGGGCTTATTGCCTTTGTTATCGAAATGAGATACTTTCATTGGACCAATTCCCACTTGCCTTTATTTATGCCCTGGATCGCCAATTCTTTCGGCGTATTCCTGATGACGCAATATATGAAGGAAGGGATACCGGCAGAAGTTCTTGAAAGCGCCAGGATAGACGGATGCAGCGAGTTCAGGCTGTTTTTGCAGTTCGCTTTTGCTTTTGTCAAGCCTGCAGTGGTGACTTTGGGATTGTTGACCTTTCTGGGTGCCTGGAACAACTTTCTGGTGCCTCTCATCATTTTAAACAAGCAATCGCTGTTTACTGTGCCGTTGGGGATATTCTCCCTGAATAACCTGTTCAGGGTAGACTATGGAGCCAGGATACTTGCCTTAAGTATTGCAACGGTACCTCTGATTATCATATTCGTTATCAATTCCAAGAGCTTTATCAGAGGCCTTGCTACAGGTGCAGTTAAAGGATGACCTGGGGACTAAAGGAGGACTCATAACAGTGAAGTACAATTTTGGTAGGGAACCGCTGGCTGGTACGGTGTTTGCTGAATTACCGCTGGGAGCGGTAAAGCCTGAAGGATGGCTGAAGGACCAGCTGCGCATACAAGCCCGCGGCTTTACAGGCAGGCTGCCTGCTTTTTGGGATTATTTGGGAGATAACAGTGGATGGCTGGGCGGTACGGGTGAAAGCTGGGAAAGAGGTCCATACTATCTG
>JBDKVA010000024.1:0-45672 GCA_039679375.1 Clostridiaceae bacterium | reverse complement strand
CCCTCGGCTATGTGGACATAGCCGAGAAATACGAGGCACTGCATTTAAACTATTGAACCGCCGTACGCGGAACCGCACATACGGTGGTGTGAGAGGTCGGCGGCGATTAGCCGCCTCCTACTCGATTATGGCCGTTTGCTTTGCAAATCGGGGCAGAATCCAGGGGGTTCGATGTCCATTCGATTTTAATTTACAATGAGAATAGAAATTTTTCATGATTAGTGCTAATATATATTGGTTGTTAAGCTTTATACAGCACAGGAGGATTAAAACATGGATAAAAAAATATTATTTCTTACTAGGACAGCACTGCTTCTTGCAGTCGCAATAACATTTCAGTTTGTTGGGAAATTGATACCTTACAACAACTTCATAGTCGGACCGGTTGTAAATGCCGTCCTCATTATAGCAACTGCCGTTGAAGGGCTTTGGAGCGGCATAGCAATAGCTGTAATAGCTCCATTGGTGTCCGCATTTACAAATAAAGCACCTATTGCACCGCTGGTTCTTGGGTTTTCACCTTTTATCATAATCGGTAATTTCATCTACGTTCTGATATACTACCTTCTTCGGAAGAAAAGCAGGATAACGGGTATTGCTGCCGGTTCGGTGCTGAAATCCGGATTTCTTTATGCTTCAATCTCAGTGTTTACGTCTATCGTCAAAATGCAGCCCAAAGCTGCCGCCACATTGACAAACCTGTTCAGCTGGCCCCAACTGCTGACGGCTTTGGTCGGCGGTGCGATTGCCTTTGCTGTGTTGGCGGTAATTGGCAAGAGCCTGGATTATGAAAACAGCAAATAAAAACGGATCGTATTGTTAACAGCTATTGATGGTTTACATAGTATGTAATAGAATTGTAAACCGATATGGAGTTAACAATGATCTATCTTGATAACGCCGCAACATCCTTCCCGAAACCGGAATGTGTATACGAAGGAATGGAAAGATGCATGCGGGAATATTGCGCAAATCCGGGCAGAGGCGGACACAAGCTTTCAGTAAGGGCTAGCAAGGCTGTTTTGGAAGTCCGAAACGCTGTCGGCAAATTATTTAATATAAGTAACCCGATGCAGCTATGCTTTACAAAAAACGCCACGGAAGCTTTGAATATGGCAATCAAGGGAATTGCTGCGCCGGGAAGCCATGTCATAACGACTGCAATGGAGCACAACTCCGTCATTAGGCCTCTTCGAACGATGGAGCGGGACAGCGGCATAGAATCAACGGTTGTAGATGGAAATAGATTAGGAGAGGTTTCGCCGGAGGATATAAAAAAGTCGATAAAAAGGAATACGGCTCTTATTGTCTGTACATTATCTTCCAATGTAAACGGAGTTATTATGCCTGTTGCCGAAATCGGGCGTATTGCACGTGAAGCAGGAATAACGTTTCTGGTTGATGCTTCGCAGGGGGCAGGTTCCATAAGCCTTGATACAGTAGAACAAAACATTGATATGCTGGCGTTCCCGGGACATAAGGGGCTTATGGGGCCACAGGGTACAGGCTGCCTTTATGTAGGGGATGATATTAAATTGAAGCCGTTGATGCAGGGTGGAACAGGCAGTAATTCCGATTATCCGTATCAGCCTGAATTCATGCCTGATCTGCTGGAAAGCGGCACACTGAATACACCGGGTATTGTCGGGTTGGGCTGCGGCATTGGATATATTAACCACAGGGGAATCGATGATATCCGCGATTATAAGCATAAGCTTGTAAAGATGCTGTACGAGGGTTTTGACCGTATACCGGGAATCACGCAGTACAGCGCTCCCGAAAAAGGCAGGAATTCCGGAATTGTAGCAATCAATCTGGAAGGGATGGATTCCACTGAATTGAGCTATGCTCTAGACAGGGAATATGATATTTGTACCAGAGCGGGATTTCATTGTTCGCCAGGTGCTCACCGGATACTTGGAACGGGAAACAGAGGCGTTGTACGTTTCAGTATCGGGTGTCTGAATACGGAAGCGGAGATTGCCAGTACGATAGAAGCTGTTGAGAGGATCGCACGGAAAAGAGGGAATCATTGACCATACGCTTTTAATAAAGTTTTGCTTGAGGGGCAGACATACAAAGCGAGATTACGTATTTATTATCAGAATGCATTAAAATGCAGGAATATGCGGCATTCAATGAATGTAAAATGATAATAAGGGGTGATTTGATTGGGTAATTTGTTAAAAACGGTTATTTCTGTAGTGGTTATAGTGATTCTGGCATTTATAGCGCTGAAACTTCTCGGATTTGCTTTGTCAGTAGTACTTCCGATAGCAATTCTGGCCTTTGTGGCATATATCATTTATGTTCTGGTGACAGGAAAAAGGCCTTAAAGTGAGACGTTAGCGGAAATTGGCAGGGTCAATGATGATGTTTACTGCTATGAAACTCTTCACAAATGCTTTACAACAATAGCCTATCTGTGCTATAATTCAAAATGCGCTGACGGGGTGTAGCTCAGTTTGGCTAGAGTGCTTGCTTGGGGTGCAAGAGGTCGCGTGTTCAAGTCACGTCACTCCGACCAGGGAACAGACAAATTTCGATAAGAAGTTTGTCTGTTTCTTTTTGTTCTCTAACAAGCTATAATAGAGGTAAATTGCTTTTGTAACATACAGACAAGCAGGAATTTGTTATACATAAGAAAAAAATCATACGTATAATAGCATCAGATTCAGCGCATTGATTTAACTGAAATTGATTCAACCTCATTGCGCAGTAATTCAATTTGTTTCCTTAGAATATCCTCACGGGATTTTGCGGCTTCAAGGCCTTCCAGATAATCCCCCTGGGATGCGGCAATTATCATCAGACCTCCTACTCCGATCAGCCAATTCCCTAATACGTTCAATTCGTCATAATCCAGCGCAGCAATTGCAGAAAATCCGGCTGCGACCGCTAAAAGAGTAAGACCGACAGGGGAAATGCACTGTAAACACTTCATATGCATTTATCCTTTCAAAATTATCAACTGTAACTTATTTATTCGATCTACTCTATTTTATTTAATTAAGTGAACTTATGTGCACTGCTTTAATATCAATAAGTTACTAAGAATATACCATGATAAACATAATAAATCATGTAAATATAGCCAGATGAATAAAGCTTTGAAAAATAGATGATAATATTATAGACCATAATATGGTATTTATGGCTATGCAAAATTTTTTTATAAAATAGAGGAGGGCTATTTATGACGGGGTTTGAGGCTTCAAACAGCATTCAACCTCAAAGGAATGTAAGGCAATACAGGCTAAAAAGAAAAAGAATAAAAACAAATCTGATCCCAATTATCATCATGTTCGTACTGGTAGTGTTTTTATGCGCGAATCACTATACACTGCTTCGTTCATATGAAAATCTTAAAAACGATTTATCCGAAGCATACACAGAAATCAATAATGAAAAGCAGTTAAAACAAAAAATTGACAGCGAAGACGCCAGGCTTAAGCAGGAGTATGAAATACTACGACAGGAGTATAATAGTCTGAAGGAAAACAACAGTAAAGTATCCCGCAGCAGCGGAGACTTATCAAGGCAATTGGACGTAATGAAAAAACAAAATAGTGAGCTTTCAAAACAGATCGAGGATCTCGTTAACGATAATATTGCTCTTCAAAACACGCTTAAAATGGCAGCTTCCCTTGGCGTTGAGCCACAGAACTTTACTGTCTTTAAAGGACTTGAGCCCAGAACTGCCATAAACAGAGGCAAATACATCGGTAAATTCCTTGGCACGGCATATACACCCAGTAAGGAGGAATGTGGCAACGACAAAGGGATTACAAGGTCGGGTAAGCCTATAATACCAGGTGTTTCAATCGCGATCGACAATCGGTACTGGCCTTTTGGAACGGTTTTTTATATAAAAGGGCTTGGATATACGGTAGCAATGGATACAGGAAGTGCCATTAAAGGCAAGTACAGGTTTGATTTTTCCGTATTTGATAAGGAATTTGCAAAGAAGCTTGGTTCAAGGAAATGGGAAGTATATCTAGTAAAGCTTGGTACAGGCAACGTAAAGAACATAAAACTGTAATATTCGGAAATATGGCATCAATAAAATGAGGAGGATATTGGTTTGCTTCCTGCAAAAGATAGACTGAAAAAACTGTTTTTATTCATTGAACCAACTAAACAGGAAAATTTCATACTGAAAAAAGATGGGTTACATCCGGAAGAAAATGATGACAAGAAATCCGACAATATGGAGAAAAAAATCGAGGAAAAAATAAATGAGTCGGAAAAAGAACCGGAACCTACCGATACGATCAGAAGTGATATAAAAAGAAATCTTGAGTTTATGAAAAAAATTTATAGCATCCCGGTCAATAGTGATATTGTGCTCAGGGAATTCGATATAAATTACGAAGGCGGACTTGTAAAGGCATTCATTCTTTTTTTCGACGGTATGACTGACCGTGAGATAATAAATAATTATATTTTAAAACCTTTGATGATGATAACAGGCCTGGATATCAAGGAAAATGCAAAAAACCTTGAAGAATATATCGCCAGACAATTACTGCCCCATTGCCAAGTCAAGATCGAACAGGCATACAGTAAAGTGATCGATAATATTAATTTCGGAGGCTGCGGGTTTTTTGCAGATGGCGTTAACGTAGCTTTTTCAGCTGATGTCAAGGGCTGGGAACACAGAGGCATCGATAAGCCGAATAACGAAATCGTAATAAGGGGTCCACAGGAAGCATTCAATGAGCTGTTAAGGACAAATACCGCCCAAATAAGAAAACGGCTGAAGGACGAGGATCTGATTGTGGAGGATATAGTAATAGGAAAAGTAAGCAAGACACCTTGCTCCATGCTCTATATAAAAGATATAACCAATGAAAGCCTTGTAGATGAAGTGAGGCGAAGGCTTGAAAGCATTCATACAGACTACATGCTGGATTCAGGTGTATTGGAGCAACTGATAGAGGATAGTACAATTTATCCTTCACCGCAAATGATATCTACCGAAAGGCCCGATTATGTATCAGAGCTACTTTCAAACGGGAGGATCGCAATTATTGTAAATGGTTCTCCCAATGTTCTGGTTGCACCGACAACGGCATTGGAGCTGATGAATTCTGCAGAGGATACCTACATACGGTATCCTTATGCCAATTTACTCCGATATATCCGGATGATCGCCCTATTTCTGGCACTTCTTCTTCCGGCAATTTATCTGGCTATCACAAGCTACCACCAGGAGATGATACCGACAGATCTTTTACTGGCTGTTGAAGCTTCAAGGGAAAAAGTACCTTTCCCGTCCGTGGTGGAGCTGCTTCTGATGGAGCTATCCTTTGAGCTGATCCGTGAAGCCGGGCTGAGAGTACCCGGACCGATAGGACCTACACTGGGTATTATCGGCGCGCTCATATTAGGTCAGGCAGCAGTAGCAGCAAACATCGTTAGTCCGATACTGATCATAATTGTAGCTGTTACCGGAATAGGCTCATTTGCCATACCGAACTATTCATTCGGATACTCAATCAGGATCATGCGTTTTGGCTTTATTCTTTTAAGCGCCCTGGCCGGGTTCCTCGGCATAACGGCAGGTCTTTTTGTGCTTGGAATCTGGTCAACAAGTCTGAAATCCTTTGGAGTACCTTTTATGGCGCCATTAGGTCCGAAAACTTCGGACAGCATCCGTAAAACGTTATTTAAGGCACCGGAATGGAAACAGGAATACAGGCCTGATTTCCTTAATACGAAAAAGAAAAAGAAACAGGAAAAATACAGTATGGGATGGAAAACCAGGCGTTAAAGATAACAGGAGCGGTTTATATAATGAAAATGCAGAATAAAGTTTCATTCGGAAGATGGGAAGCAGTGACATTGTTAATTAATCTGATCTCTACCAAACTATTTCTCTATTTTGCAAGGATGACTGTGGAGGATGCAGGGACAGCCGGATGGATCATGACGATATATATATGCCTGGTGACGGCAATTGTATATATGGCATTGATCAGCCTCTTTAAAAAGTTTGATGGGAAGGATATACTCGACATTGCTGAATATACGGGCGGCAAGCCTTTAAAGATATTCACCGGCCTGCTCATTACAAGTGTCCTTTTCTACTCAACAACAGCAGTCCTCAGAGAATTTTCGGAGGATATGAAGGTGGTATCTCTCCCGTCTTCTCCGCTTAGCTATATTATAATTTTCTTTATTATAGGAGTTGTTGCAGGGAGTTACCTTGGAATAGAGGCAATCCTCCGTTATCATGCAATAATTGTGCCTATTATTGCTACAGGCTACATCTTTATCCTGCTGGGTGCAATTCCGCAAATGGATTTGACCAATATCCTGCCGATACTGGGCAATGGCTTGAATTCTATTTTTATGAAAGGTTTCTTCAGGATATCGGTATTCGGCGAATTAATGATCATTTTTCTGTTGCCGCCTTTTTTAGGCAGCTACAAAAATGTACGTTCCGTTGGATATATATCGATCGCCTTCAGTTCGGTGTTTTTAATATCAGGCTCACTGACTTATATTTTGACTTATCCATACCCAAGCGGCCTGGAGTCGTTCCTTCCTATTTACCAGATGGCGCGGCTGATCAACCTTGGCCGTTTTTTTCAGAGGATCGAAGCGCTATTCGTATTCATTTGGGCAATGGCTGCCTTTATCTATCTAACGGCAACCTTTTATTTCATGGTTTATACATTTTCAAAATCTGCCGGATTGAAGTATATGCGGCCTATGATCTTCCCATTCGCCATTTTGGTATTCAGCGCGGCATTTGTACCCAAAAATCTGATGGAAGTGATCAATATTGAGACGCAATATTTCGGAAAGATGGCATGGATTGCGACCTTTATCTTTACATTCATCATTCTTGCAGCCGCAAATCTGCGAAAAAAATCTGAAAAGGAGAAGCTGGACAGATGATATGGCTGCAGAAATATTATAGAAAGTTAATATTGGTTTTATTGCTGCCATTGTTTACAGTATTGTTTTCCGGCTGCTATGACAAACGTGAGGTAGATGAGCTGGCATATCCCCTGGCCATTGGCCTTGATGTCGGAGAAGCAAATATATTGAGACTGTCGCTTCAACTGGCGGCCCCGCTTGCAATCGGCGGAGGAGGGGGTGGCAGCAGCGGAGGCGGCGGGGGTGGAGGTGGTGGAAGGAACGAAAGCTCTTCCATCATTACCGTAGACACACCGTCGTTATATTCAGGCCTTAATCTGATCAACAATATAATAAGCAAGGAGATCAATGTTTCTCATGCCAAAGTGATTGTCATTTCAAAAAAACTGGCAGAAAAGGGTTTATCAATCTATTTGCACGCTTTTGAAAGGGGAAGGGAATTCAGACCGGATATTTTTGTCATTATATCGAACGGTCCGGCAAGTGAATATTTGGGGAATGTTAAGCCGACTCTTGAAAGCAATCCATCAAAATACTATGAGCTATTGCTGGGGAAGAAATTCACTTCTTTTTACCCGGGTACCAGGCTGAATAATTTTTATTTTGCAAATGAATCGGAGACCATTCAACCTGTTGCCATTCTTTCCGATATTGGCAAATATGAGAGCGCAGATCAGCTTAAAGAAGCCGCTAAAGAAACAAATATAAAACCAGGAGGGCTTGAAGGTCAATATGAGGCTGGGAAAATACCGATTGCTGCAAAGAAACAAAATGAAGTAATGGGAATGGCAGTTTTTAAGAACGGAAAGATGATCGGCACGGCAAATGGCGCCGAATCGGCATGCTTCGAACTGATTACAGGCGATTACAATTATTCTTACTGGAGCATTCCGGATCCTATGGAAAAAGATAAACTTGTCGTTATGAATATCCTGCTTAGGAAGAAACCTGTCATTAAAGTTGATTTGCAGGACGCAAAGGCAATAGTAAATATACGTCTTGATCTGGAAGGCGATTTCACGTCCATTCAAAGCAACCGGAATTACGAAGAAAATCCTGAAATTATGGAGCGAGCGGCAGCAGAGCTTTTAAATAAACAGATCATGGCATTTCTTAAAAGAACAACAGATGAATTTAATTCGGACATATGCGGTTTTGGAAAAACCGTAAAAGGGAAATTCCTTACCTGGAATGATTGGAAGAATTACAAATGGTTCGATAAATACAAGGATACGGTATTCCGTGTGGAGATTAATCTGAATTTGAGGAGAACAGGTTTAATGATTCGGTCAATAGTGCAATAGGAGGCGGTATAATGTCGGTTGTAACGAGCATGATCACAATCATCATACTTGCTTTTGTATTCATCAGGACAATGAGCTTCATCGCCTGGAACTGGAAAAATGATAATAAATTCGGCTCGATCATGGTCCTTTTTGTATGTGTGGCGTCGGTGGCACTGCCTTTATATATGGCTTTTTTCAGAACTTGATTGGAAAAATGCTCAGGGAATGATATGATAGGACATGCAGCATATCGCTGTGATTTAAAGAGAGTATTGTGAGGCGGCATCAGACAGGGGGAATTCCTATTAAACGCAGTGCACTGATTTTAGCATGCATGGTAGTATTATTTTCAATGGCGGCATGTGGATCTGCTAATCCTGCAGGTACACAGGCAACCTCCGGCGGGGCATCGGACGATAGTATAATCCCGGGTACGGCAGCTTCCACACCCGGTGTAGCAGCTGCTGATCCGACAGAGGTTCCGGATACGAACACCGTCGAATCAACAGTACCGGAGAAAAATGGAACAAATGCAGATCAGAGAAATCCTGACGAAATACTCCTTCAAAGTGCGAGCGTTGATTTGAATGGCGACGGTGAAAATGAGCAGGTGGAAGCCATTCAGATATCTACGGCTGTTGCCGGGACAGGTATGCCGGATAAACTGGAGGGCAAGCTCCGTATAAGGAATGGGGATTCCGGGAAACAGGTAACATTTTGGGAAAAGGAAGAAAGCCTGACAGGGATGTTAACAAGCATGCAATTTGAAGATCTGGATGGCGATGGCGCAAAGGATGTATTTATCATTATTCCCGGAAACGGTGCATCATTTTCGTTTTCAAATTTCTTCATATATAGCTATAAAAAGGACATTTATTACTCTTTTACAAATGATATCAGCCTGACCGATTTCATTGGCGATTTCCATTTCAAATATTCAAGTGATAATAAATTGAGTATCATAAACAGCAGATATAATTTCACAGCTGACCTTGCAATCGAGTTTGAGGATGGACAGCTGCCGTCAAATGAATATATGCTGGACTATGAAAGCCGGGCATGGATCGATCCGGTGTCAATCGATATCAGCGAGGCTTCCAGACTTGCACTGACAACCGGTACGGATAATTTGCCGGAAATCAAGGTGCCTTTACCGGTGTTTGGACTGGCGACGGTTGATATGATTGGCGAGATAGACCTTTTTTATACGGTTGACAGCAGTTTTAATCCTGTTTTAAAGCGGTTTGAGGTATACGACTTCAAGGGCAGCGACAGGCTGAAGGCCGGAAGCTGTGAGATATAGGCTGCAGATATTAGCTTCATTCATTCAGAAGAATGATTTTGTAAAAGTATTCTTTTTGATATATAATATTTAACAAGAAATAAAAATGGGGGTGTGTTTGTGAACTGCTATAATCATCCGGAGAAGGAAGCTCAAGCATCATGTGTTTATTGTGGAAAACTCTTTTGTAGTGATTGTCTTATTGAAGTTAACGGAAAAATGTATTGCAAATCGGATATCGGGAATGTCATAAAAGAAGCTAAAGAACAAGCAGCTTCTACCAGAGCGGCTACGCCGGCAATTAATATCAATAATGTTAATACCAATCAAAATACGAATACGGTTGGAGGAAATGCCTACCCATACAAAAGTAAACTCACTGCTGCATTATTATGCTTCTTTTTGGGCAGTTTTGGCGTCCACCGCTTTTATGTAGGGAAGATCGGTACAGGATTGATATGGCTATTAACGTTAGGTTTTTGTGGAATTGGGTCTCTCATAGACTTTATTATAATATTAATCGGCGGATTCAGGGATAAAGCAGGTATGCCATTGAAATAGGGCTATGGCTGGAATTCACACTGAAAGGGTACTGATATAATCGGTATCCTTTTTATTTCTGTTGGGGGCAATACTTCGCTATGCTTTATTAAAAAAGCACCAAAGCCCAAAAGCCTTGGTACTTACGGCAGGGAAGATATTTATCACAATTAATTAAGAAAACAAACATAGGTAATACCCTAGAAATACATATGCTATTTTCGAATAGTATAAGGAATTTAGAAAAAAGGTGTTAACTATGAAATATTGCATAAGATTTAATGGCCAGAATTTGGCAATAGAGGCGGAAAGCGTAGTACATGCAGTTGTTAAAATAATAGATATTTGCTCTGGCATAACAGATAACATGGAATTTCAAATAACAGAGTTAATAAATAACAATAGTTGTAAGAATGCCAGTTAAGATTAATACTTTTGAAATATAACCTTGCAATCCTGCATTAAAAGTATTATCATTCTCTATGGTGATTACATGCTTATATTTAGCAAGAGACGCAGCGTCAAACTTAACAAAATAATGCCTATACAGATAGAGACCTACAAGGGGCACAGAAAACACCGCAACAGGAAAAAATCCTTTCGGATATTATCTTTGCTTAGCAAGCATCTATAAGTACCGCAGAGCCCTAAGATAAAATTGTCAAATGTCCTATCAAAATATAAGTATTATCATGTCTGTGATTAAAAAACAAGAAGTGAAACAAACCTCATTTGCTTAAAATAGAAAAGTACCAAAGCCCGAAAGCCTTGGTACTTCTGGCAGGGGAGACAGGGATCGAACCTGCAGCCGACGGTTTTGGAGACCGCTACTCTACCAATTGCGCTACTCCCCTATATGATAGTTGAATGCTGTTTCAACTGCACATCATGAGTGCTTTGTACAAATAATCGCTACGTTGCACAAGCTCCAAGTGACTTTATTATTCTACAATATGCTGCAACCCCGTGTCAATGGGAAAGGGCAAAAATACTCTGGATTTATTTTCTATACTTCATTGATACTATGTGTTATCATAGTAGTACTAATGCGAAAGATTCCATATTATTCATATATGTGCTGCAATTAGGCTATCACAATTTTTGCAGCGATGAAAAGTTCATGATGTATTAATTCCTTCGGTTCATCGTCTCTTTCGCTGAGGCAATACTATATTACAAATTACAGAAATGGGGATGTGCTTCTATGGGAATAAAGGTCGGATTCATTGGTACCGGGAATATGGGTACACCACTGTTAAAGGGAGTAATACGCTCCGGTGCTTCAGTACCTGGTGATATGTTCATATTTGATGTGGACCGCGGCAGGAGGGAGGCACTGGCAAAAGAAACAGGTGTCAGAGTGGCAACAAATAATGCTGCTCTGGTACAAGAGTGCGATTACATTGTACTGGCAGTGAAGCCGGCTTATATCAGGCAGGTGCTTGAAGAAATAAAAGCTGCTTTTACTGCAGAAAAGGTATTGGTTTCGATTGCTGTAGGCGTCACTTCAAAAACGCTCAAGACTGTTTTGGGCGATAACGGAAAGATCGTAAGAACAATGCCCAACCTTCCGGTTTTGGTCGGAGAGGGTATGACTCTTGTATGCTTTGATAAAAATATAAATGATGAGGAGAAAGCTATTGTAAGAAGTTTGTTTGCAGGTTCCGGCAAGGTCGAAGAGCTTGAGGAAAGGTTGATGAGCGAGGTTACTGCTTTGACGAGCAGCAGTCCGGCATATGTTTTCATGATGATCGAGGCAATGGCAGACGGAGCGGTAGAACAGGGAATACCAAGAAAAATAGCTTACACGCTTGCATCGCAAGCTGTGCTGGGTTCAGCTAAAATGGTGCTGGAAACAGGGCTTCATCCCGCCGAGCTCAAGGATCAGGTCTGTTCACCCGCAGGAACGACAATTGAAGCGGTACAGGCTCTTGAGAAGAACGGTTTCAGATATTCTATCATGGAAGCAATGAAGGAGTGTACCAGAAGAGCACTCGAAATCGGGCGAGCTTCTGAAGGCAGGTAGGGTATGAGCGGAGAAATGAAAAAAGTGAAGGTATATACTGACGGCGCCTGCTCTGGTAATCCTGGAAAAGGAGGCTGGGGCGCGATTCTTCTGTTCGGAGATATTGAAAAGGAATTGTCCGGATATGAAGCTTCTACGACCAACAACAGGATGGAGTTGACCGCAGCCATAGAAGGATTGAAGGCATTGAAGTTTCCTTGTGAAGTGGAGCTATACAGCGATAGCTCGTACCTTGTAAGTGCTTTTGCAAAAGACTGGATCGGCAACTGGAAGCTAAATGGCTGGCAAAACAGCAGCAAGGAGGAGGTACGTAACAGAGACCTCTGGGAGCAGCTGGATGCACTGTGCCGAGTTCACAAAGTTACGTGGATAAAAGTGAAAGGCCACAGTGACAATACATACAATAACCGATGTGACAAGCTGGCCACAGGTGAGATAAAGGAGAACCGGGATCCGGATAAGATTATTCGCAATGCTCACAATGACACATGAACAGATTTGGTCCTGCAGGATCGAACCTCTTACAGATCATTACCGTTATATAATAGAGGAGAGAATACAAATGAACTACGAAGAGAAAACGGTAGCAAAAAAGCATATTTATTCGGGAAATATCATTAACGTGGATTTACTGACAGTTACATTGCCTGATGGCAGGCAGGCCACAAGAGATATTGTGACGCATCCCGGAGCATCGGTTGTCGTCCCTTTGAACGAAAAAGGTGAAATTTATATGGTCAGGCAGTTCAGGAAGCCAATTGAGGCTATTTCTCTGGAGATTCCTGCCGGAAAGCTGGATCCCGGTGAAGATCCAAGAACCTGTGCAGTAAGAGAACTAAAGGAGGAAACAGGCCTTAATGCCGAGCATTTGACTCATTTGACCAGCATACATACTACGCCGGGCTTTTCCAACGAGGTGCTTCATCTGTATGTTGCCACTGGCCTTAGCGAGGGTGATAGCTGTGCAGACGAGGATGAATTCATATCTACCGAAAAATATTCGGTAAATGAACTGCTTGAGCTGGTGCTGAAGGGTAAAATTACCGATGCAAAAACCATTATAGGTATTTTATTAGCTGATAAAATCATCAGCGGGAAAATAAATATAAAGTATAAAAAATAAACTAAGGGTCATTTAGTTGACATTCCTCCAAATACAATCATTTTTATAACAAGTGCGACATAAAATCTAAGGAATGATGTACAAGGGGGGAAGACGCTTGCTAAAAAAGCTACGGAATCTGATAGGTGAACATATAGCAAAAAATCGCAATGGGTACCTTTTCCTGCTCATGGCATTCATCCTTGGCGTTTCTGCGGGGGCATTTACGGTTAATGGATTAAGTACAATGCAAAGAGATGAGCTGTCGAATTATTTCCAGGGATTCCTTCAATTGCTCAACAACCAAAGCCTTGAAAGCAGCGAGCTTTTCTCCACATCGTTGCTGGAAAACTTAAAATTGATAGGATTCCTTTGGATACTTGGCGTTACGATCATAGGGATCCCATTCATATTTGTCATCATGGGGGTAAAGGGATTCATTATTGGCTTCAGCTCCGGCTTCATCATCAATGCCCTGAGCCTCAGGGGCATACTGTTCGCTATCTTCGCACTGCTTCCGAAAGAAATCATCATTGTACCATGCCTGATCGCAATTGGAGTAAATGGCATTAATTTTTCCATGCGTATTGCGAAAAACAGGACAACACATGAAAACCTGAAAGATAATCTTAAGACATCCTTTGTATCCTATTGCTTCGTGACTGCATTTTACAGCTGTATTCTGGTTGCAGGGCTAATGATCGATGCATATTTGACGCCTGTTTTAGTAAGAATGATCGCGCCTGCAATCGCAGTCTAAACAAAATAAGCAAAAAAATAAAAATTATGTATAAATACCTTAAATTAGTATATAATATTTACATAAACAAATTATTATTGCCAAATGCGAGAAATGGTTTAGAATAGAAATAAAAGCAAAAGTAAAGTATTTTATATAATAGAAAATATTGCTTCAACAATTATATAAAATGTATTAGAATCAATTAATAAGCATATGGTGGATATAACCAATTTCTATAAAAGAGAAGGGGAAGTTACATGGAAGCTATTGTTCAAAATTTTGTAGACTTTTTGGAAAGGGATAAGCGTCTGTCGCTGAATACGCTGCAATCATACAGACGCGACATAGAGCAGTACTTTACATACTTGCAGGAAATCAACCTGCAAAACATAGCCAACTCGAATAAGACTACAGTGATTGCTTACCTGTTGTATTTACAGAAGAAAGGGCGGGCTACCTCGACAATATCCCGCAATCTGGCATCGATCCGGTCATTCTACCAGTACATATCAAAAAACAAACTGATCGATCATGATCCGACGGCGGAGCTTGAATCTCCAAAAGTGGAAAAAAAGCTTCCCCAGATCCTTTCAACGGAAGAAGTCGAGCTTTTGCTGGAACAACCCCAGTGCGTCGATTTGAAAGGCTTCAGGGACAAGGCCATGCTTGAACTGCTATATGCAACCGGCATAAGGGTAACGGAACTGATCCAGCTTGATGTTCATGACCTGAACCTTGAAATAGCCTTTATCCGATGCAACAAGGGAACAAGGGAGCGGATGATACCGATTGGTTCCATGGCTATTGCAGCATTGAAGGAATATTTGAATAAATCAAGGCCGCTACTCATTCAGAAGAACGATGAGAAGGCGCTGTTTGTCAATATCAATGGAGGCCGGCTGACAAGGCAGGGCTTCTGGAAAATTATCAAGCAATATAAAAATCAGGCGCAGATCAGTAAGGACATTACGCCGCATACACTACGGCACTCTTTTGCCGCGCATTTGCTGGAAAACGGCGCGGATTTGAGATCGATCCAGGAGATGCTCGGTCATTCTGATATTTCGTCGACTCAGATTTATGCGCAGATGGCCAAAAACAAACTGAAGGACGTATATAAAAAATCGCATCCAAGAGCGTAAATTATGAGCCTGTTTACAGCTTTCACCTTGTTTCGGGAAAGAATGTCCTGAATATAAATGTTTCTATCGTAAGCTTTATAGAGTAATACATCCGTACAGGATGTATTATTTTTTATTGGAGCATAGCAGAGTCTTGCTCTAAATAAGCGATTTTGCCAAGCAAAATGCGCCGCCAGAGGAGCTCGATGCTCCTTTGATTTTGAGTAGGCCGTTTGCTTTGCAAATCCGGCCGAATAGGAAAATGTGTAGTAGAAGAATAACAGGCATTATGTTACAATTTACTATGGGAGATGTTGATATGAAAAGAGCGATTATTATTGTACTTGACAGCGTCGGCATGGGTGAATTGCCTGACGCGGCAGATTACGGCGATATTGGAAGTAATACGCTTGGAAATATTGCTGCTGCTGTCAAAGGGTTTTCGCTGCCGAATCTGGAAAAGCTGGGCCTAGGATGTATTGATGGCATCATAGGATATTCTGCGGTAAAAAGTCCGGCGGGATGCTTTGGAAGGATGGCTGAACGTTCGGCTGGCAAGGATACGACAACAGGACACTGGGAGATTGCAGGAATAACTCTTGAGAAGCCTTTTCCCACCTATCCCAATGGGTTCCCGGACGTTGTAGTAAACCAATTTGAAGCTGCTATCGGCACGAAAACACTTGGTAACTATGCTGCATCCGGAACAGAAATCATAAAGGAGTTAGGACGACAGCATGTAAAGACGGGCTATCCGATAATTTACACCTCTGCTGATAGTGTATTTCAAATTGCTGCCCATGAAGAAATCATTCCAATCGCAAAGCTGTACGAGATGTGTTCTAAAGCACGGAACATACTGACAGGCGAGCATGCGGTCGGCAGAGTCATCGCGCGGCCGTTCATCGGAACGGAAGGTAATTTTGCACGCACAGATAGAAGGCGTGACTTTTCACTAAAACCGATCAGAAAATCAATCCTGGATCAAATAAAGGAAAAGGGTTATCAGGTAAAGGCAGTTGGAAAAATCGAGGATATTTTTGCAGGTGAGGGCATAACCGAGGCGGTTCATATACATAGCAACATGGATGGAGTGGATAAAACAATCGATTACATGAAGCAGAAGTTCGAAGGGCTTATTTTTACCAATCTTGTTGAGTTTGATATGATTTACGGGCATAGAAATAATGCGACAGGGTATGCGCAGGCGCTTTCAAAATTTGACGAAAGACTGCCGGAGCTGATCAATGCCATGTATGAAGAGGATATAATGTTCATAACGGCAGATCATGGCTGCGACCCTACGACAGCAAGCACCGATCATTCCAGGGAGTACGTACCTCTGCTGGTATACGGACAGAATATAAAGCGCGGCGTAAACCTTGGTACAAGAAAAACATTCTCCGACATTGCGCAGACGCTTTCCGAGATGTTTGGCACAGGAGGAGGTTTTGGAGCGCAAAGCTTTTACAGGAACATAAACAATAGAAATGCAGCTGGAATATAAAAAATATGCCGTTACATTGCGGCGGAATGGTGGCTGTTTATGAGGATCGTAGATATCATCGAAAAGAAAAGGGATGGCAGGGAACTCTCATTTGAGGAAATCAATTATTTCATAAAAAATTACTGTGCGGGCGAAATTTATGATTATCAAGCTTCAGCACTGCTGATGGCCATGTTCATTAAAGGGCTGAATTCAAGGGAAACAGCTGATTTGACAGAGTCGATGGCTTCGTCGGGGGATAGGATCGATCTATCAGAAATTCCGGGCATTAAAGTTGACAAGCACAGCACGGGCGGAGTCGGAGACAAAACGACACTGGTAATCACGCCGATTGCAGCGGCATGCGGTGTACCGGTTGCCAAAATGTCCGGCAGGGGTCTTGGCCATACAGGAGGTACCATTGATAAGCTTGAATCGATCAAAGGTTTGCGTACCGCACTTGACAGCAGTGAATTTATTAAAAACGTAAAGGAAATAGGAATCGCTGTTGCAGGACAGACCGGCAACCTGGCACCCGCGGACAAAAAACTGTATGCGCTGCGTGATGTGACAGGCACGATCAGCAGCATCCCTTTGATCGCCAGCAGCATTATGAGTAAGAAAATAGCATCGGGAGCAGATAAAATACTGCTTGACGTAAAAACGGGCAGCGGGGCTTTTATGAAATCCCTTGACGATTCGATAAAGCTGGCGAAGGAAATGGTATCGATAGGTAACCATGTGGGAAGGAAAACTGTTGCTATTATCACAGATATGGATAAGCCTCTGGGAAATGCTATTGGAAATACGCTCGAAGTAAAGGAAGCAATCGAAACTCTTCGGGGAAAGGGTCCGAAAGATCTTGAAGCAGTATGCCTGGAACTTGCTGCGAGGATGCTTGAACTCGCCGGTCTGGGAACAATAGAAAAATGCAGGGAAATGGCGGCAGGCAGGATAAAGGATGGCAGTGCGCTTAAAAAACTGGGTGAAATGGCGATCAGGCAGGGAGCGGAATATGTCCCATGGGACAGCAGGGCGCTCAAACAGGCTGCCGTAGTGGAAGCAGTTGTTTCACCCTTTGACGGCTATATTTCCGCTGTGTACTCGGACATGGTCGGGAAGGCTTCGATGCTTCTCGGAGCGGGAAGGGAAACAAAGGAAAGCTCGATTGATTACAGCGCAGGCATCATACTTCATAAAAAGACGGGGGAAGCGGTAAAAAAAGGAGATATCCTTGCAGAATTCCATACTTCATCGAAAGATAAACTTGATGGGGCGGAGAAGGTATTTTTTGATGCTTGTGTTCCGTCCGACACGGCGCCTGTCACAAGGCCCTTGATATTGGCTTATATTGATTAAGAGATTGAAAAGCCGTTCATCAAGAAAATTAGTCAAAATCATTTGTTCAACTTATATAGTTCACAGAATATACTGCCTTTTTGCGGCATAACTTAAATTATAGGAAGAATATGCGGGCAAGGGGTGTTGAATATGCTGAAAAAGACAGTATTACTGTGTCTTTGCACTATTTTTTTATGTGTTTCATTGTCGGGTATAGTTGTTTTTGCCGCATCTGACGGTATTGTAGATTATGACGCAACAGCAGTTGTGAAGATAATGAATAATACATCCGTTACAGATCTCAAGGCAAAGGGCGCCATATTGATCGAACTGAACTCAGGTACGGTATTGTTGGAGAAAAACAGTCACGACCGGCTTCCGCTGGCAAGTGTGACAAAAATCATGTCCATGCTTCTGATTATGGATGCGATCGATTCGGGCAGGATCACATTTGACACAAAGGTGAAGGTAAGCGACCATTCATACAGTATGGGAGGATCTCAGGTATGGCTGGAGCCGGGGGAAGTATTTACCGTTCACGAATTAATGAAGGCTGTTGCAATTCACTCTGCAAATGATGCAACGGTTGCATTGGCTGAAGCAGTTGCAGGCAGCGAAGATACTTTTGTGACTATGATGAACGAAAAAGCAAAGGAACTGGGAATGAACGACAGTAATTTCCTTGACTGCTCCGGGCTTACCGATATAGGCCACTACAGCTCCGCATATGATGTGGCGGTCATGTCCAGGGAGCTTTTGCTCAAGCATCCGAAGATAACCGAGTATACAAGCACCTGGCAGGCTAAGTTCCGCGAAAATGTACCCGGGAAAAAGCCGGTTGGGCTTGACAATACAAACAAACTGGTAAGGCATTATGATGGTACGGTAGGCTTGAAAACAGGCTATACGGGTGCCGCAGGGCATTGCCTGTCAGCTTCGGCGATAAGAAACGGGCAGCAGCTCATCTCCGTGGTATTAGGTGAACCGGATTCCAATACAAGGTTCGCTGAAAGCCGAAAACTTCTGGATTACGGTTTTGCTAACTTTGAGACAACGCTTGTGAACAGCAAAAATGAAGAAGTTCAGGAGGTAGAAGTAAAAAAGGGCTTGCAACCGACGATAAATGCTATTTTTAAGGATGACGTAAAGCTTCTTTTGAAAAAAGGCGAAAAGGGCAAAATAGAGAGAAAAATCAATATTCAAGACGATTTGATGGCGCCGGTTAAGGCTGGACAAAAAATAGGCGAAATGACTTATACTATATCAGGCAAGGAGGTTGGGACTGCAGATTTGGTTGCCTCGGCTGATGTTCAGAAGGCATCATTTATCAGGGTCTTTTACAACATGGTAAAGGAATGGTTTGGGATGGGCAGAGCATCAAATTAAGACAATTACTAAGAATTACTAAAATTACAAGGGAAATTTACATACTTATACAGACATAGTGATACCTGTTTGATATAATATAATGGGTTTTGTTTTAAAATACAAAGGAGAATGAACAGATGAACGGTAATTTCATACTTTATTTATATGCCTTGCCTGCCATATTGATCTCCCTTAGTTTTCATGAAATGGCGCATGCATATGCTTCCTACCGGCATGGGGATCCTACGGCCAAAAATTTGGGAAGGCTGACGATGAACCCGTTGAAGCACCTGGACCCATTTGGTACACTGATGCTTGTTATTTCACTGTATAGCGGGTTCGGGTTTGGCTGGGCAAAACCGGTGCCGATCAACCCAGGCTATTATAAGAACCCAAAAAGAGGGACAATCATGGTTAGTCTGGCAGGTCCCTTATCCAATCTTCTGCTTGCAATGATCTTTTCCTTTCCGATGGCAATCATCGCATACCGGTCAGGCAGCATTACATTGCCGGATATCTATAACAGCAGTCTGGGTATATATGGCTCGGGCTTTACAGCCCAGTCCATTATCTTTAATATTTGCAGGTTCTTCTATACAATAAACATCGGCTTGGCCGTTTTCAATATCATTCCGATACCGCCGCTGGACGGTTCCAAGATACTGACCGCAGTGCTTCCTGCAAAACAGTATTACAGTCTCATGCGCTATGAGCAATACATCGGTATTGCTTTTTTGGCGTTGATGCTTTTAAAACCGGGGATCCTTTCAACGATCATGTGGCCTTTTCGAAAAGTCGCCGAAGGTATATTCATGATCCTGGGCAAGCTTGTTTTCAATTTATTCGGATAATATATATTGAATGAACTAATTTTCTTGACGATAGGCGTATAGAAAATTTCATTCAATTAATATATATTCGCTAAGGAATAATGTTATGGGTTAAGATCTGTCTTTCTGAGTGTAACGAAGAATCTTGACAGGCGGTACTTCTATATTTACAATATGATTGTGCTGCAAAAGTCACAATAACACTGGGTTGGAGAGTGAATCGCAAATGGGAAAAGAAACGATGCTTAGCGGTATGAGACCTACAGGTGCATTGCACCTGGGAAATTATTTCGGCGCTCTTGAGAATTGGGTAAAGCTACAGGACGAATATGAATGCTATTTTTTTGTAGCTGATTGGCATGCACTGACAACAGGCTACGAAGATACTTCCAATATAAAATCAAATATTGATGATTTGGTTACAGATTGGCTGAGTGCAGGCCTGGATCCCCAAAAATGCACCATTTTCCTCCAATCCTCGATTAAGGAGCATGCAGAACTGCATTTGCTTTTCTCCATGTTCACGCCTCTTTCGTGGCTTTACAGATGCCCTACGTATAAGGATCAGTTGTCGCAGCTGAAAGATAAAAATATTGCCACTTACGGCTTTTTGGGATATCCGTGTCTTCAGGCCGCTGATATTTTGCTGTATAAAGCAAATGCCGTTCCTGTCGGTGAAGATCAGATCCCCCATGTGGAACTGACAAGAGAGATTGCCCGCCGGTACAATTTCCTGTTTGGGGAGGTATTTCCCGAACCTGCTGCAAAGCTGACCAAGGCGAAAGTTCTTCCCGGCACGGACGGAAGAAAAATGAGCAAGAGCTACAACAATACCATTGCACTTTCAGACGATCCTGAAACGGTCCGAAAAAAAGTTATGGCCATGATCACAGATCCTGCCAGAATTAAGAAGGATGACCCGGGACATCCGGAGGTGTGCGCCGTTTATGCCTTTCATAAGGTATTCAATGAAGAAGGCGTAAAGGAAACGGAATCTCTCTGCAAAGCCGGCGGTATCGGCTGTGTGCAGTGTAAGAAAAACCTTGCGGCAAGGATGGCTATTACGTTGACACCCATGTATGAAAAACGCCAGGAATTGTTGAAAAAACCAGGCTATATTCGCGAGGTCATACAAAGCGGGAATGAGTCCGCAAAAAAAATAGCAGTAAAGACAATGCAGGATGTAAGAAAAACAATGAAAATTGATTGGGAATAGACTTAAAATGGGGGTTCCTGATTGGAAAGCGTACTCACGAATGCCTGTAAAATAAAAATAAACAATTTTGAAGGGCCATTTGATCTGCTTTTTCATTTGATTGAAAAAAATCAGTTCAGCATCTATGATATTCCCATAAACATCATTACCGATCAATATATGGAATATTTGTTTGCCATGCAGGAGCTTGATCTTGAAGTAACAAGCGAGTTCCTTGTCACGGCTGCGACACTTCTTCACATTAAGTCCCGAATGCTGCTTCCTTCGAAGAAGGAAGATCAGCAGGAAGAAGCAGACCCCAGAGAGGAGCTTGTAGTAAGACTCCTTGAATACAAGAAGTTCAAGGAATTTTCAACAGTTTTAAGACAGCGTGAAAAAGAATGGGCTCTGGTTTATTACAAGCTTCCGGAAATTATTCCGATTACGCAGAAAGAGGAAACGCTTGATCTGATTCCATCTGAATTGAACAGAGTATACACAGAATTGCTGGAAAAGAACAGGAAAAAGATGAATCCAAACGTCAGCAACATGAACAGGATCATCCAGCATGAGAAGGTATCTTTGCGAAGCAAAATGCGTGAAATCATCCGCGAGCTATTAAAACGAAGCCGCGTCAAATTTTCAGATATGTTCTCATTTGCGAAAAAGTCACCAACTGACGTCATTACAGGCTTTATGGCTATTCTTGAACTGGCAAAGCTGAAAAAAGTGAAGCTGGAACAGAGGAAGCTGTTTGATGAAATTTATATCAATAAGAATGAAAAATCTGTCGACCTGATGCAATTTGAGCATGAGAACCTGGATAATCTCGCATAGGATGGTAATGACAGCTATCGCAAAGGACGCCCGTTTATAGCATCAACACTGCGTACAGACTGATATAACGTATTTTAAATAGGAAAGGCAACACAATGGATATCAAAGAGATTGAAGCTATTATTGAAGGTCTGTTATTCGCAGCCGGAGATCCTCTGCCTCTTCAGAAGCTGGCAGATATACTGGAAATGGACCGCAAAACGACAAGGCTTATCCTGAACAATATGGCCGTATCGCTGCAAAATTCAAAAAGAGGCATCATGCTGCGAGAACTTGATGAAAGCTACCAGCTTTGTACGAGGCCGGAGCATGCGGAATACATAAGAAGACTCATTGAGCCGAGGCAGAAACAGGCATTATCGCAAGCTGCTTTTGAAACATTGTCGATTGTCGCCTATAACCAGCCGGTCACCAGGGCAAGGATCGAAATGATAAGGGGAGTGAATTCCGACAGCGCCATATCAAGGCTTCTCGAACGCAATCTTATCAAGGAAGCCGGAAGATTGGATCTGCCGGGTAAGCCACTGATCTACGAGACTACGGAAGAGTTCCTTAGAAGCTTTGGTTTTAAATCCATAAAGGATTTACCGATTATAGACTTGGAAAAAATGATGCCTGCAGAAGACGAAACCGTTATCCATGCGGAAACCTCTGACGTTTCATCAAGCCAGCAGCAAACCTCCGGCACAACGGGAGAATAGAGGGCGCCAATACCATATACATCGGCTGCATATCGGATCTGCCTGTTCATAAAATTATCCTAACAGTAGCAATGCATAAAATGGAATGAATGTTGAAAATATGGAGAAAATAGCTAATAAGCAGCTCCTACACGAAGATTGGGGTAGACCATGCTTTATTTTGCTATTTTTTTTATTTTATTCATCGTTTATATAGCGCTATTCCGGATTAAAATTAAAGCCGCCTTCGAATATACTCGCAATGACCTGGGCGAATGGGTTGTCATTTCTTTTTATACGGGTAATGGACTGGTACGGTATGAATATGAAATCCCTCTTATTAAAAAAGATAGAGGAAAAGTCCGGTTCAAGCTTGTAAAAGGGCAGAGCAAAGAACTGCGCGAGAGCACGAAAAAAGAAGAGAAGCTTTTTCCCTTTGATATATTTGAAAAATATAACAGTGTAAAAATCTATCTTCAGGATCATAGCAGCCTCTTTGAAGACGTTCGAAGGTATTTGAACAAAAAAGACATTCACGTTGAATTAAACATAAAGTTAAGGCAGGGAACAGGAGATGCTGCGCAAACCGGCGTATTATGCGGGCTGTTATGGGCAGTTGCGGGTGTCCTGGTAAGTCACATTACAAGATACTTGAAATTTTTCAAAAGGAATATTCATATCACTCCATGCTTTGACAAGAGAATTTTTGAAGTCGAAGCGAACTGCATATTTCATGTAAAACTAGTCCATATTATAGTTGTGTTGATAAAAATATACCATACCAAATACTTAATTACGCAAAAATCAAAGAGAAGGATAGGTGGTGAATTGAGTGGCTGAACAGCATCCAATAGAAGGTTTGATGACAACTGCCATGGAGAGTATTAAAGAGATGGTGGATGTCAATACGATTGTGGGTGATGCAGTACAATCTCCTGATGGCACGGTAATCATTCCGATCTCAAAAGTAGCGTTCGGGTTTGCAGCCGGCGGAGGAGAGTACAGCGGCATAACGAATGATGATGAAGACGAAAGAAGCGGCAGTGATAGTGAAGACGAAAATGGAATCAAAAACGGGAAATACCCATTCGCAGGAGGCAGCGGCGCAGGTGTCAGTATCAATCCGGTAGCTTTCATGGTGGTAGGAAACGGACAGATAAAACTACTGCCTGTAAATATCAATTCTACTCTGGATAGAGTTCTTGACCTTGTACCGGAGATCATGTGCAAGCTTGAAGATGTTTTCAAGAAAAAGGTTACTATAAAAAAGGAAGTAAGGACAGAGGGCGGAGACCAGATAAAACGCGAGAGTGAAACAGAATAGACAAAATATAAATGATACAGTAAAAATGCCACGGCCGGGAAAAGGGAGATAACCCTTACAGTTTGCCAGTGGCATTTTTCATTTATGGAGCATAGCGGAGTCTTGCTCCAAAATCGAGGGGGCTCGATGCCCTTTCAATTTTGATTTGTACGTGGTATATTTTATGGTGAAATACAGTGATTACCACAAAGATAAAACCATATTACAAAGTATGAGATACATGATAAAAATCTACAATTTAAGAAGGGAAATAGTTATGTCTGAAATAAGGCTGCAGAAGTATCTTGCAGACGCAGGAGTAGCTTCAAGGCGCAAGTGTGAAGAATACATCGCAGATGGAAGAGTTGAAGTAAATGGCCAGGTCGTTACGGTTCCAGGAACAAAAATCAATGGCAGTGAAATTGTGAAGGTAGATGGAAAAGAAATAAGGTATGAACAAAAAAAGGTACATATACTGCTTAATAAACCGGTCGGATACATCTCTACAGCCAAAGACCAGTTTTCCAGAAAAACCGTCCTTGATTTGACGGATACGGTTAAAGAGAGGATTTATCCGGTCGGAAGACTGGATTATGACACATCGGGCCTGATCATACTTACAAATGACGGAGAGTTGACCAATATGCTCACCCATCCCAGCCATGAGATTGGGAAGGTATACCGCGCCGTAATCGATGGCAGTCTGGAGGACGATGATATAATCCGCCTGCAGACAGGGGTGGACATAGATGATTATACTACTTCACCTGCTAAAGTGAAGGTGATTCAGTTATCTCAAAAGCAATCGGTTGTTGAATTAACCATTCATGAAGGCAGGAACAGACAAGTCAGAAAGATGTTTGAGGCTCTCGGATATGCAGTATTGCATCTAAAAAGGATCGCAATCGGGCCGATCGCGATACAGGGGCTGGAGGAAGGAAAATGGAGGTATCTTAGCAAAAATGAGGTTGATTTGCTTAAGAAAATGGCTGGCATTCACGAAGGCCATTGAAATTACATGATTAGGAGTTTCCAAGCAAACTCCTGGAGGAGGATTAACCGGAAAATGAACCGATCGATTGAAAACTGTATTATAAAAAATTCTCTTCACCAATCACATGATATAATTAAAAAAGCAGTAAAACCAGGTGACACGGTTATTGACGCAACGGCCGGCAATGGAGGAGACACGGTATTTCTGGCCGAACTGGTTGGCAGCGAAGGAAGGGTATATTCTTTCGACATCCAGCAGGAAGCTCTGGACAGGACATTTGCTAAATTAAAGGCAGTTGGACTGGAGGGAAGAGTAACGCTTGTCAGAGATGGGCATGAACGCATGAAAGAGCATGTGCAGGGTGAAGTGAGCGCGATCATGTTCAATCTTGGATATCTTCCGAAAGGAGACCATCAGATCGGTACAAGGGGCGGCACGACAATAGCGGCTGTTGAAAGTGCAATGGATCTGATAAAAAGAAATGGTATCATCACAGTCGTTATTTATTATGGCGGTGACAGCGGCTTTGAAGAAAAGGAGCAGGTCCTTGAATATATTCGAGATGTTGACTGCAGACGCTTCACTGTTTCAAAAACGGACTTTGTCAATCAGATCAACTGCCCTCCGATATTGGTATGCATCGAGAAGCTGATATGAAAAGATGAGGAATAATTTACGGAATAATTGATTTGATATTGACGCAGATTAACTCCAATGATACACTTGATTATGTATAAAGGGGAGTAGCTTAAAGTTATAAAGCCAACAACCGGCATGGAACTGCCTGGTTTTATACTCCGGTGAGAAAGCAAGACCTTTAGCATGATTCAGTGCGACTGGATCAGGTTGAAGGCTTTTTTATGATTGTCCTGTACATAGAATACTCAATGGAAAGGATGTTGCATCGGAAAGGAAAATATTATATAATCAGTTTTAATTAGCACCAGGTAATAACATCTTATAGCAATATAACTAGCATCAGAATTTTGATATTGAGGTGAAAACTCATGGGAACAAACGAAAAGATCAACGACCTCTGCATCCGCAAAACAGCGGCCGAAGCAGGAGGCGGTGCTGACAAGATCTCAAAGCAGCACGAATCCGGTAAGCTGACAGCAAGGGAGAGACTGGAAAAGTTGTTTGACAGCAATTCTTTTGTTGAAATAGACGCTTTTGTTGAGACAAGAGCAATCGATTTCGACATGCAAAAGAAAAAGGTGCCAGGCGACGGTGTAGTAACCGGTTATGGGAATATCGACGGAAGGCCTGTATTCGTATCATCACAGGACTTTACGGTTATAGGCGGCTCCCTTGGCGAAGCGCACGCCAGAAAAATCACAAAGGTTATGGACATGGCGATGAAGATGGGAGCGCCATTCATCAGCATTAATGATTCGGGTGGAGCCAGGATCGAGGAAGGTATTGATGCACTGAGCGGTTACGGCGACATATTCTACAGGAATACACTGGCGTCGGGCGTCATTCCCCAAATTTCTGTCATTATGGGGCCTTGCGCAGGAGGAGCTGTTTATTCACCTGCTATTACCGATTTTGTATTCATGGTGGATAAAACCAGTTATATGTTTATCACAGGACCGCAGGTTATCAAGTCGGTGACGGGTGAAGATGTTACCTTTGAAACACTTGGCGGTTCAGAGGTACATAACGCAAAAAGCGGTGTGGCGCATTTCAGAAGTTCGAACGAAGATGAATGCCTGAAAGAAATCAAAAGGTTGATCAGCTTCCTGCCAGACAACAATCTGACGGATTCTCCGGTTGTAGTATCAAATGACGATCTGAACAGAATCGATGAAAGTCTGCTGGATTTAATTCCTGACAATTCAAATAAACCCTATGATATCAAGGACATTATTGTAAAGGTAGTGGACAACGGAGATTTTCTGGAGATTCAGAAATATTTTGCGCAAAACATAGTGATAGGATTTGGAAGGCTGAATGGGAAAACAGTTGGAATTATTGCAAACCAGCCGCAAGTCATGGCCGGTGTACTTGATGTCAATTCGGCTGATAAAGGCGCAAGATTCATACGTTTCTGCGATTCTTTCAATATTCCGGTTATTACGTTTACAGACACAGCCGGATATTTACCAGGCACAGGCCAGGAATACAGCGGTGTCATCAGGCATGGCGCAAAGCTGCTATATGCTTTTTCCGAGGCGACTGTTCCAAAGATCAATGTCATTGTCAGAAAAGCTTACGGGGGAGCATATATAGCCATGAACAGCAAGCATCTCGGAGCAGATATGGTATTTGCATGGCCAAGCGCGGAGATTGCCGTAATGGGTCCCGACGGAGCAGCCAATATCATTTTCCGCAAGGAAATTGCCGGAGCGGAAGATGCCATAGCAGCAAGAGAACAGAAGATAGAGGAGTACAGGAACAAGTTCTCAAACCCCTATGTAGCTGCAGCCAGAGGATATGTGGATGATGTAATAGATCCGGCCACCACACGCAGCAAACTGATTAATGCATTGGAAATGCTGGCGAGCAAGAGGGAAAACAGGCCGGCGAAAAAGCACGGAAACATACCATTGTAATTTGGAGGTGCAGCATGGTTGAAAATGAAGTACTTGCAGCGATAGCCGCAGCAATAGAACTAAACGATATACCCGTTGTGATTGCGGCAGCAATAGCTTCAATGGAAACAAGACCCGGTTATAAGCTGGTTGTCAGATCCATGAGGCAGGTTCCTCAATCATCACCGATATGGAATACAGCAGGAAGATTTGAACGATTAAAACAAAATTTAAATTCATAGGAGGAAGTTCGATATGAGAAAGTTCTTAATAAAGGTAAATGGAAGCCAATATGAAGTCGAGGTAGAGGAAGTAAGGGACGGTTCGATCCCTTCATTTACAACAGCAGTTTCCGCTCCGGTATACAGTGCTCCGGCAGTTCCTGCAGCTCCAGCAGTTCAACCTCAGGCACCTGTTCAAGCTCCGGCACCCGCTGCAAAACCTGCTGCTGAAACAAAAGCAGTATCAAATGGGTCGGTTGGATCTGTAAAGGTTACTGCTCCAATGCCCGGAACCATTCTTAAGGTTGTTGCAAACCCAGGCGATAAGGTGAAGAAGGGTCAGGTACTGGTGATACTTGAAGCAATGAAGATGGAAAACGAAATCGTTGCGCCTTCCGAAGGCGTTGTAGCAACAATCAATGTAGCCGGCGGCACTTCAGTCAATGCGGGCGAATTGCTTGCATCTCTGAATTAAGGAGGTTTATATAATGCACAGCGTTAAAATAACAGAAACAATATTGAGGGATGCACACCAGTCACTGATCGCGACAAGGATGAGTTCGGATGATATACTTCCTATCGTTGCGAAATTGGATGATATAGGGTACAATTCTCTCGAATGTTGGGGCGGTGCTACATTTGATTCCTGCCTTCGGTTCCTGAATGAGGATCCCTGGGACAGGCTTAGAAAAATAAAGAACAAAGCGAAAAAAACTAAACTGCAGATGCTGTTAAGAGGCCAGAATTTACTTGGTTATAAGCATTACGCAGACGATGTGGTGCAATATTTTGTGCAAAAGTCTATTGCAAACGGTATCGATATTATCCGTATATTTGATGCTCTGAATGATGCCAGGAATATCGAAGCATCCATCAAGGCTTGCAGGAAGGAAGGCGGTCATGCGCAGGGTACAGTGAGCTATACGATCAGTCCTGTACACAATCTGGAGCTTTTTGTAAAGGATGCCCGTACACTTGTGGAAATGGGTGCAGACAGTATTTGCATCAAGGATAAGGCAGGACTTTTGCTCCCATACGCAGCCTATGACCTGATCAAAGCGTTGAAGGAATATATAAAGGTACCGATTCAGCTGCATACCCACTATACCAGCGGCGTTGCATCCATGGCCTACATTAAGGCAATTGAAGCAGGTGTGGATATTGTTGACTGTGCTATTTCACCGATGGCAATGGGCACGTCCCAGCCGCCGACGGAGCCGTTGGTTGCTACATTGAAAGGTACGGAATATGACACGGGGCTGAGTCTTTCCAAATTAAGTGAAATAGCGGAATATTTCAGGCCTATAAAGGAAAGATATGTTGCATCCGGGCTGTTGGATGTAAAAGTAATGGGTGTCGATGTAAATACATTGATTTACCAGGTTCCGGGCGGTATGTTGTCGAACCTTGTTTCACAGCTGAAGCAGGCTGGCAAGTCCGATAAGTTTGAAGATGTTTTGGCAGAAGTTCCAAGAGTGAGGAAGGATTTCGGGTATCCTCCGCTGGTAACTCCTACAAGCCAGATCGTAGGTACGCAGGCAGTTATGAATGTCATTACAGGCGAAAGGTACAAGATGGTCCCCAAGGAATCGAAGGCACTTGTGAAAGGCGAGTATGGCAAGACGCCTGCTCCGATATCAGAGGAAATCCGAAAGAAAATACTTGGTGACGAAGAGCAGATAACCTGCAGGCCTGCTGACCTGATCGCTCCTGAACTGGACAATATAAGAAGGCAAATCGGCCAATATATAGAGCAGGATGAAGACGTCCTCTCCTATGCATTGTTCCCGCAGGTAGCCGAGAATTTCTTCAAGCAGCGCCAGGCCGCCAAATACAAAATAGACAGTACGATGGTGGATTTCAACAATAAAGTCCATCCGGTATAAAGCGTGCTAAAAAAATAAAACTGAAAAGGTTAATTTAAGATGAAACCGGTTTTTCATAACGAATGCCGGTTTTTTTTCATTTGTATAGTCATGAACTCTCTTGTTTTTAAATACAATATATTATATAATTATAACCAGATACTAATAACAGGTAACATGCATGCATTTTCGCCATGAAATGGTAATTGGATGGGGTGACGGTTATGAGTAAAGGTGTATCGATTTCGAATGAGAACGGAAGACGAGTGGTCAAAGGGCTTGGATACTATGAACCAAGGCAGGTTAGTGACCTCAGAGAATTGGTGAAGGGCAGTGCACGAAAATACGGAGATACCATAGGGTTTAAATTCAAGGATGCGGAAGGAAGGATTACAGGTAAGACTTATATTGACTTTGACCGGGATATTGACTGCCTTGGCACGGCATTGCTTTCCCTGGGACTCAGGAACTCCCGCATATCAATTATAAGTGAAAACAGATATGAATGGGGCGTCAGCTACTTCTCCATCATTAATGGGACAGGTGTAGCCGTACCGCTGGATAAATATCTTCCTAAAAACGAAATCGAAAACCTGATCATAAGGGGCGGCGTCGAAGCGATCTTTTACAGTTCTGCATTCCATAAAGTCATGCAGGAAATAGCCGGAACAAATGATAAAATCAAGTATTACATCTGTTACGAGAATGCTCTCGATTTACCATGTGAGGATAAAAGATTTCTTAGCCTGCCGAACCTGCTCGAAAAGGGAAAGACGCTTCTTGCGGCTGGAGACCGTTCATTCATCAGCGCTCCACTGGATAAAGACAAAATGTCGATATTATTATTTACATCAGGAACTACAAGCATTTCAAAAGGCGTCATGATTTCCCACTCAAACATTGCATGCAACGTTACTTCCATTTCTACAATCATTGAAGTAAAACCCGGAGATGTCCACCTTTCATTACTGCCACTGCATCATACCTTTGAGAATACGATAGGGTTAACGTTTATGGTGCATAGCGGGGTATGCATTGCCTATTGCGAGGGTATCAGGTATATCACCCAAAATCTCCGTGAGTACGGGGTAACACTGCTGGTTGCAGTTCCTGCAATACTGGAGGCAATGTACAAAAAATTACAGGAAGGCATACAAAAATCAGGTAAGGCAAATCTTATAAAAATCCTTACTGCGATATCGGACATTTTGCGATTAATGGGCATTGATTTGAGAAGAAAGATATTTAAAAGCGTATTTGAAAAACTCGGCCCCGGTTTGAGGCTGGCTGTCTCAGGAGCTGCGCCGCTTGATCCTGCAACGGTGATCGGGTTTGAGAAAATGGGACTGATCCTGCTTCAAGGGTATGGTCTTACCGAAACGTCTCCGGTAATAGCAGCAAATAATGATTTCGTCAATGTAACCGGTTCGGTAGGATATCCTCTGAGTGGTGTTGAAGTAACAATAGATCATCCTGATGAGAACGGGATGGGTGAGATCCTTGCCCGGGGAGGCAACGTTATGCTTGGTTATTTTGAGGATCCCGAAGCTACCGCCGAAGTGACGGATGCAGACGGATGGTTCAGGACAGGTGATCTTGGAACGATTGATGATAAGGGGTTCATCAGGATCACAGGACGTGCAAAGTCAATGATTGTATTTAACAATGGAAAGAAAGCTTTTCCGGAGGAATATGAAGTGCTTCTGAATAAAATTCCCGGGGTCAAGGACTCTTATGTCTGGGGGAACAAAGCGCCGGACGGGGATATACAGGTATGTGCAAAGCTTGTCCTCGACAGTGATAAATTTATGGAGGACGGCAGGGATATGCCGTCAGAGAATAAATTAGCAGAGATATTTGTTACCGCTATCCGGGAAATCAATAAGACTCTTCCTCAGTATAAGATATTGCGTTATTTCATTATGACTATGAAGGAACTGGCCAAGACAACCAAAATGACAATTAAAAGACCGGTTGAATATGAGAAGGTGAAAGATCTGCTGAATAAATCAGGCCTGGATATGAGGAAGGCTTCAGGCAGGATATTGGACGATATTCCGTAACTATACGCATTTGATTATTCAGCATCTGGCGTGCATATAAATATAGTTTTCCTTATTGCTGACATATCGAAGTATTTTGATTTCACTTCCCGGATTGATGTGCAGACCGCATTTGAGGCAGGAATATGATGCCGAACGCATGCTTGCATAGGATACCTCAGGAGTGATACTCTCAAGCCTCTGCCAGCTTTGCCAGCCAACCTTGCAAAGCCGGATCCTGTTGTCAAAATCGGCATATACCCATCTGAGAAGCTTATGGAAATGGAACGGGTAACGCGTATATTTTATGTAGTGCCACGGGAGGCCCAGCCTCTGCGTGTACAGTTCGAAATTTCTTTCAACGATTTCCTGAATCCTGCCTGTTATCTGCGTGCAGTACCAGGTATATCCATTCTGATCCAGCCAGCTCTTCAGCCTTTCAAACATATAGCCCCTGCATATTTCAATCACTTCACCTTGTGACGGTGAAAGGTTTTTTACAGCTTTAGAAACGATACTCACAACTTCATCCAGATATAATTTCTTTTTGAAATTTTCCTTATCATATAATTCAACCGGGATAATATCGAAATAATATTCATTCGTCTCAGGCCTGTAAACACCAATGCATGTTCCGCCCACAAAACTGCCGCTTCCCGCATCGTCTATCTGAAGCATAATTCCTCCGTTGATACAATCGATTGTAAATTATGATTTGATGATTTATAAGAATTGATACATTATAAAAATGCAGCTACTTGATTTTTATCCTGCAAAAATGTAATATAGGGTAGGAGGCACGTCTTTGAAGCGTTTTAGGGAAGGCCGGAATAGAATTTAATGAAATCGATAAGAAAAGATGTAAATGTAGTATAAATATTGGAGGGTAATATGGAAACTAAAAGCTATGACATGATCAAAAGGATTCAGGAAGGCATGCCAAATATGAGTAAAGGTCAGAAGCTGATAGCCAACTATATCATCGACCATTATGACAAAGCGGCCTTCATGACAGCTGCAAAGCTTGGGGAAGTAGTAGGTGTAAGTGAATCGACCGTAGTGAGGTTTGCGATCGAATTGGGATATGATGGTTACCCAAAGCTGCAGAAGGTTCTTCAGGAGCTCATTAAGAATAAACTGACAGCGATCCAGAGAATTGAAGTTTCATCAACAAGAATCAACGAAGATAATATTTTAAAAAGCGTTTTGCAATCTGATATGGAAAAAATCAAAATAACAATGGAAGATATTGATCAGACCAGCTTTAACGAGATTGTCGAAAGCATATTGAATGCGAAGAAGATTTATATTCTTGGCGTCAGGAGTTCGGCGCCTCTTGCAAGTTTCCTCGGCTTTTATTTCAACCTGATATTTGATAATGTCCGTCTTGTTCATACGACAAGCGTCAGTGAAATGTTTGAACAGATTTTGAGGGCATCTGAAGGAGATGTGGTAATCGGGATCAGTTTCCCGAGGTATTCCAAGAGGACGACCAAAGCGATGCAGTTTGTGAAAAGCCAGGGGGCTACTGTGATCGCCATCACAGACAGTAAGGATTCACCGCTTGCCACCAATTCAGACCACTGCATCACTGCAAGGAGTGACATGGCATCCTTTGTCGATTCTCTGGTTGCCCCGCTCAGCGTGATCAATGCGTTGATCGTTGCAATTGGTATGAGAAAAAAGGAAAGTGTATACAATACATTTGAAAGACTCGAAACGATCTGGGATGAGTATCAGGTATATGAGAAATACGATAATATTGATACACGCAGGAAGGTGGACTATTGAGAAAGAAAGTTATTGTCATTGGAGCCGGTGCGGCAGGGCTCATTGCGGCAGGGAGAGCTTCGGAATGCGGAAAGGACGTACTGCTGCTTGAAAAAAACGACCGGGTAGGGAAAAAGCTGTTGATATCCGGCAAGGGCAGATGTAACATAACAAATAATACGGATATGGAAGGGCTGGTCCAGAATATTCCCGGAAACGGGAATTTTTTGTACTCTTCATTTTATACGTTTTCGAATACGGACCTGCTTGACCTGCTGCACGGCGAAGGGCTTGAAACAAAGGTGGAAAGAGGCGGACGGATATTTCCCGTTTCTGACAAAGCCCAGGATGTAGTACAGCTTCTAAAGAGATACGCTGAGAGAAGAGGCGCAAGAATAGAGCTGAATACTGCTGTTGAATCGATTGAAGCAGAAAATGGCTGCGTTAGCGGTGTTAAGCTTAAAAACGGAAGCGTTGTTAAATGCTCGAGTGTTATCCTTGCTACCGGCGGCGCATCCTATCCGGGTACAGGGTCAACAGGAGACGGGTATAAAATGGCACAGAAGCTTGGACATACGATCATACCGTTAAAGCCATCCCTGGTCCCATTGGAGACATCTGAAAAATGGGTAGGCGAGTTGCAGGGACTTTCTCTTAAAAATGTATCTATAACACTGGTAGATAAAAAAGGCAGAAAAATATACGACGATTTTGGAGAAATGCTTTTTACTCATTTTGGAGTATCGGGGCCTGTCATATTGAGCTGCAGCAGGCATATCATGCAATATGACTACAGAAATGTTAAGCTGGTGATCGACCTGAAGCCCGCGCTGGATGAAGACACATTGGATGCCAGGTTGCAGAGGGATTTCGAAAAATTCTCCAGAAAGCAGTTCAAAAATAGTCTGGATGAACTTCTGCCGCAAAAAATGATCCCTGTAGTCGTCATGTTATCCCAGATTCCGGAGGAAAAACCGGTAAACCAGATCACAAGAAATGAGAGAAAGACACTTGTAAAACTGCTGAAGTCTTTTACTATGGAGATAGCAGGCTCAAGGCCGATTGCCGAAGCTATTGTGACTGCCGGCGGAATATGCACCGACGAAGTCAATCCGTCTACGATGGAGTCAAAGCTGGTGAAAGGGCTTTTCCTGGCTGGTGAGGTCATCGATGTGGACGGCTATACTGGAGGATTTAACCTGACTATCGCATTTTCAACGGGTTATACGGCCGGATTGAATTGTTGATGGTATTTTTCGCCTTTCAGTAGTCCATAATAAATTAGCAGATTAAGTAACTTATTGCCGCGAAACTGCAATAAGTATATTCGCTGGGTTGTGGGCGGCAGCCCACGTTGGATATATACGAAATATGAGGACTGTTATGAAAGTTGCATTGTTTAATCATCAGGTTGATGACAAACCGGATAAAATAACACAAAGATCAGGTGAGAAAAGATTTGAATGGCTTATGTTTAAGGCGGTCCTGACTTTTTTAATCGTTTTGGCCGCTGCTCAGACAGCACTTTTATACCCTTCTGTACGATCTTCTGTTTCAGATTATTATATCGAGGGTGAACCGCTTACCGCGGAAGCATATCTGTTTATTTCATGCAAAATGGAACTGAAATTGATCAATATGAGTCAATGTCCAGGCCTTAAGGTTCTTGTGAACGGGAGCGAAAGGGCTGTATTCGAAAGCAATACCATTTTGCTGGAACTGAAAGATTGCGACATTGTAGAGCTTGACGCAAGCAATGCGCCTGTTCTGGCCAAGGTTCAGGTTACTTCTGTCAGCGAAAATATCAGCGGTATTCTTGGTAAGGTAATTACAGCATCGCATGGAATCACATCATTTTACAGGGTAAAAACATCCGGCTGAAATTACCTATTCGGATATTAATAATTGCATAAAATGGGAAAATTGTGTGTTAACCCGCTTTTGTCCGGCCAAAAGCGGGTTAATGCGCAATATCCTGCTAGAATGCATTAACCATGAATTAGTGAAGAATCTTATAAAGAGGATTTATGAATTTTTCAACTGATATTTTCAAGAGATTCATATATATGTAGACAACATATATTGTACAAATTGGTTTAATCCTATATAATATAAAAGAAGTTTTTGAGAGGAACATTTCATATGACAGAAAGCAGTAAGGAATATGGCAGCAGAGAAATTGCTGCAGCAGCTGTAAGGATTGCTATAACCGCAGACAGGCAGGAAGAGAAGCATCTGCAGGCCGAGTTTTCCAAATGCGGTATTCATACGGTTGCGGTGGATTATGGAGGAGAATTTATCAACTCTGTAATGAAAATTGTTGAAAGGGCTGTCGTATCATCCAAACGCGAAGGCGTCATTAATGAAAGTCATGCTGAGGAAGGCGCCGTAGCAGGGGCTACAAGAGAAGCATTGACGCAGATTATGCCAAAGGCGCTGGGTCTCAATGTCGGAGGCAAGATCGGAATAGCCAGATACAGCGATCATATCAGTGTTGCCATATATTTCGGGATAGGCCTCCTGCATTTGAATGAAGTTGCAATCGGCCTTGGACACAGGGTGGTGTAACGGATGGTCAGAGCTGTAAGAGGTGCTACGACAGTCAATGAAAATAACCGTAACGAGATCCTTGAAAAGACAGGCGAATTACTGAACATAATTGTTGAGAAAAATGCAATCTCACGCGAAGATATCATCAGTGTTATCTTTTCGGTCACATCCGATCTGAATGCGGTATTCCCGGCTGTAGCAGCAAGAAATATGGGCTGGACGGATATCGCGCTGATGTGTACAAATGAGATGGATGTTCCCGGCAGCCTGAGAAGGTGCATCAGGGTAATGCTGAATTTCAATACGAAAAAAAGCAACAGCGAGCTAAAATATATCTACTTGCATGAAGCTGAAAAATTAAGGCCGGACCTTTTTGAAAATAGCCTTAAAAACGGAGGATAACGGATTGTCTACTTTAAATATTGCAATTGATGGTCCGGCAGGGGCGGGAAAGAGCACAGTAGCCAAAAATATTTCACAGACCCTGGGGATCGTATATCTTGATACTGGCGCAATGTACAGAGCAGTAGCGCTGAAAGCCATCCGGTCCGGAATGGATACGAAGGATGCGGAAGGCCTGGCTGAACTGGTAAGGGATATTGATATCCGGATCGAGTACGAGGCTGCTGAGCAGAAGATTTTCCTTGATGGATTTGATGTATCCGGTCAGATAAGAACTCCGGAAGTTTCGATCGGATCGTCAAATGTAGCGATCATACGGGCTGTCAGGATAAAGCTTGTTGAACTGCAAAGGAAAATCGCCAATTTATATGATGTGGTAATGGACGGAAGGGATATAGGTACATATGTTCTTCCTGACGCAAAGTATAAATTCTTTCTGACGGCCACTCTTGAGGAAAGGGCAAGAAGACGATATGACGAGCTCATTGCAAAGGGCATGGAAGCAACGCTTGATGAAGTTATGAAGGACATTTCCTTCAGGGATAAGAATGATAGCTCCAGGGCTTTCGCACCGTTATCCAAAGCGCAGGATGCAGTAGAGATCGACACGACGGGTCTTAGTCCACAGGATGTAACAAAATTGGTTTTATCGTATATAAAGTGAGCAGTCAGCCGTTAGGAACACTTCCTTCTATCAGAATCGGAGTTACCGCGTCGTCCTTCTCACAATAAAAATCGAAAGGGCGTCGAGCCCTTTCAGCGGCGCATTTTGCTTAGCAAAATCGCCTAACGCGATTATCGCTTAGCGAAATCACTTATTTGGAGCAAGACTCTGCTGCGCTCCACGAATAAAAATAATCGAGTGTATGGTGCTAAATGAAATTATTTGCTTTAATTATAACCAATATCATATTTAAAATCTTCTTCAGGGTGGAACTTGTTAACATCCAGAAAGTACCGGAAAAAGGCCCCGCACTATTTTGTGCCAATCACAACAGCCTGATCGATATGTTCTTTTTGGGATATAAGCTCAAAATGTGGATCTATTGGATGGCAAAGGATGATTTATTTAAAAACCCTGTTTTAGCATTTTTATTAAAGAAACTAGGCGCGTTCCCTGTAAAAAGAGGGACCGGCGATGTCGGATCAGTAAAAAGTGCATATAAACTGCTTGAAGAAGGGAAAGTAGTAGGAATATTTCCGCAGGGTACAAGGATCAAACCGGGAAAATCTGATAAATTCAGGGTAAAACCAGGTGCGGCAATGTTTGCGGTAAATGCAGGCGTACCTATCATACCTGCAGTAATACAAGGAAATTACAAGCTGTTTGGCAAAATAAAGGTCATCTATGGCGATCCGTTTTTCCTGGAAGCTGATAAGGATAAAAAATATACGAATACAGAGCTGACGGAGATGAGCAGAGAAATAATAGAAAGAGTATATTCACTATCGGAGGGCAATTAATGGATATATTGGTGGCAAAATCTGCCGGATTTTGTTTCGGTGTTAACAAAGCCATGAATATGGTATATAATCTATTGGAAGAACGCGATGTGAAAATTTACACCCTTGGTCCGATCATACACAATGAACAGGTTGTCGACGACTTAAGGCATAGGGGCGTAGCAGTCATACATGACATAAATGAAGCTTCCGAAAATGCAAAAATTGTAATCAGGACTCATGGTGTTATACCCGATATATATAAAGTACTGGAAAGCAAAAAACTGGAGATCGTTGATGCAACCTGCCCTTATGTAACAAAAATACATAAGCTTGTCAGGGAAAAACACTGTGCCGGTTATGCAATTGTCATAGCAGGTGACGCAAACCATCCTGAAGTAATAGGAATCAACGGTTGGTGCGATAATAATGCGTATATTGCCGACAGCCCGGAAGAAGTTGAGAACTTCCCGCAGATTAACGGACAATGCTGCTTGGTGGCACAAACTACATTTATAAAAGAAAAATTTGAAAAGATATATGATAAATTAAAGGATAAATGCAAAAGCATCGAGAAATTTGATACAATATGTAATGCAACAGGCAACAGACAGGAAGAAAGTGAGAAGATAGCCCGCATTTCGGATATGATGCTGGTAATAGGGAGCAGGAACAGCTCGAACACGCAGAAGCTTTTTGAAATCTGCTGCAATAATTGTAAAGAAACTTATATTATCGAGACGTTCGGTGATTTGCCACCGATAAATATAAAAAAAATAAAAAAGCTGGGAATAACAGCCGGAGCATCTACACCTGAACGCATAATCAAGGAGGTTATTGAGAAAATGGATGAATTAAATAAACAGGAGAATGAGCTAAGCTTCAAGGAGGCTTTTGAGAGTTCCATGGTGACTCTGAGAAGCGGCGAAACTGCCAAGGGCAGGATCATCGGCTACAACAATGCGGAAATTTATGTGGATCTCGGTTACAAATCAGACGGAATCATACCTGTTGATGAGTACTCGGATGATCCGGACTTCAAACCGGAGGATAACCTGAAAATAGGTGATGAGATAGAAGTATTCATCGTCAGGGTAAATGATGGCGAAGGCAATGTCATGCTGTCCAAGAAAAAGGTTGATTCAATCAGAAGTATTGATTCAATAGAGGAAGCATACGAAAACAAGACACCTGTCACCGGCAAGGTTATAGAGATCACTAATGGCGGAATCATAGCAAGTATGAAGGGGGTAAGGGTTTTTATACCTGCTTCGCAGATCGCAGACCGCTATGTAAAGGATCTGGGAGAATACCTGCGCCAGACTGTAACTGTCAGAATCATAGAATTCAATAAACAGAAAAGGAAGATCGTCGGATCACAAAGAGTTATTCTTGCGGAACAAAAGGAACATAACGAAACGGAATTCTGGAATAATGTCGAAGCAGGTAAAAAGTATGACGGTGTTGTAAAGAGCCTTATGGACTTCGGCGCATTTGTCGATATTGGCGGAATGGATGGACTGGTGCATGTATCTGAAATTTCCTGGAACAAGATAAAGCATCCTTCCGAAGTGCTTAAGGTGGGAGATAAGGTTCAGGTGACCGTACTGGAATTTGACAAAGAAAAGAAGAGGATTTCGCTCGGTATGAAGAAGGAAGAGGACAATCCTTGGATCAAGGCTGCCGAGAAGTATAAAACAGGAGACATTATAAAAGGAAATGTTGTAAGGCTTGTGCCATTTGGCGCATTCATTGAATTGGAAAAAGGGCTCGATGGTCTTGTTCATATTTCACAGATATCCAATGTGAGAATAGCCAAACCAGGTGACGTTCTTAAAATTGGTCAGGAAGTTGAAGCCAAAGTGGTTGAAATCAATATTGAAGCCAAAAAAATCAGCTTGAGCATCAAGGAAGTTAACGCAATTGATCCTGAACCTGCTGTTAAGGAAGAATCCAATATAGAAGCCGCAGGAGCAGGGAACGCGGAACCAGCAGTAGAAGCTGAAGCTCCCAATGAACACAAGGAAGAGATGAACAATACGATTGCGGATGCGCTGGGTAAAACGGATGTAATGAACGGAACAGATGAAAATAAATAGGTTATATGATAAAATATGAATGATTAAAGAATGCAAGGCTTAAAGTCTTGCATTCTTTAGTCAATATGGAAAATAACGTTCCGGGAGGGCAGAAGCCCGCCTTTTTTTGAAAGTTTTGGAAACGAAAAAACGACCTAAAAATCTGCATACATTAGTTTCCGAGCGGACTCCCAGAATTTCCGGTCTCCGGTTTCTGGTCTCTAGTCTCTAGTAAGGGGGAAGGATCCTTCATGGATTATGAAGGCTTTAAAGCTGAAATATATAAAATGTCAGGAATTAACCTTAGCTTCTACAAGGAAAAGCAAATGAAGAGAAGGATAGAATCATTGGTCCGAAAAAACGGTTATGAACTGTACGAGGAATATGTTCAGGTATTAAAGGGCAATCAGAGGCTGTATAATGAATTTATCAATTACCTTACAATCAATGTATCGGAATTTTGTCGGAACCCTGCACAATGGGAAGTGTTAAAAAGTGACATTATACCGTTTCTTCTCAAAAAAAGCGGAACGCCGAAAATATGGAGCGCTGCCTGTTCAACCGGTGATGAACCATATACGCTCGTAATGGTATTGAACGAATATATTCCGCTCAGGGATATCCGGATCATCGCGACAGACATTGACAGGGAAGCCCTTCGAAAGGCAAAGACGGGCGTTTATACTGAAAAGAGCCTCGAAAAGCTGCCTGATACATATCTGGACAAATATTTCAACAAAGAAGGAAGCATTTATACTATAAAAGATGAGGTTAAAAATCAGGTTGTTTTTTCGCAGCATGATCTGTTAAAGGATGAATATCCGTCTGAATGCGACATGATTGTATGCCGGAATGTACTGATCTATTTCACAGAGGAAGCAAAAATCAAAATATACACTCAATTTAACAAGGCTTTGAAGAAGGAAGGGATTTTATTTGTCGGCAGCACCGAGCAGATCATCCTGGCCAACCGGTATAAATTGAGTCCCATGAAAACCTTCTTTTATCTCAAGGAAGGGGATTTGGCTTGAAGGAATCTACAATGAGAAGAATTATTTTTCTTGTAGACATGAATGCCTTTTTTATCAGCTGCGAAATGGCGCGGAATCCAGGATTGAAAGGCCGTCCTGCAGCTGTCGCAGGCGAACCGAAAAACCGCATGGGTATCATTCTTGCAGCCAATTATGATGCAAGGGCTTTTGGCGTCAAAACCACCATGCTTGTCCATGAGGCTTTGAAGCTATGCCCAGGATTGGTGCTGGTCCCGCCCGAACATAGACTCTATGAAAGAAAATCAAGAGAAGTAATGGAAGTACTCTCAAATTATACTCCTATTGTGCAGCAAAACAGTATTGACGAGGCCTGGCTTGATCTGACCGGCTGTGAAGGCTTGTTTGGCGAACCTTTGCAAATAGCAGACCGCATTATGAATGAAATAAGGAATGAACTTGATCTATGGTGTTCTATAGGCATCTCTGAGAACAAATTTCTGGCCAAAATGGCCTCTGAAATGAAAAAGCCTCTTGGTATCACCGAACTGTGGGAAAAGGACGTAAAAACGAAACTGTGGCCTCTGAAGGCCAGAGATATGTATGGGATCGGCAAGCAGACCGAAAAGCGGCTGAATCAGATGGGACTTTTAACCATTGGAGATATAGCGTGCTGTGATATCAGTATTCTTCGTTCCAGTTTCGGCAAGTACGGTGAAGAACTGAAAAGGCTGACAAACGGGATCGATCCGTCGCCGGTCACACCTCACCCGAAAGCTGAAACAAAGTCGATCAGCCGATCCACTACATTGTCAAGGGACACAGCAGATATGGAGTATGCCAGGTCTGTACTGCTCCGTCTTTCCGAGGAAGTCGGGGAAGAAGCGAGAAGAAACGATTTTAAGGGGAAAACGGTATCCATTGTAATACGGTACGATGATTTTTCAACAATAACGCGTCAAAAAGCGATTACACCAACCTTTTTGACAATGGATATTTACAAGACCGGTTCAGCGCTGCTGGAGGCAAATTGGGACCGCCGCAAGCCCGTCAGGCTGCTCGGAATCGGTCTAGGTAGTATTGATGAGGACGTGCCGGAGCAAATTTCAATTTTTGATGTGAATGACGAACTGCCGGATGAAAGTAAACGGGAAGAGAAGCTGGAACGGGCCATGGATGAAATACGTTCACGATTCGGAAGTGAAAAGCTGAAACGTGCCAAGCTTGTGGACGACGGACAAAAGCACGGATAATAAATTTGAAGGAGAACGACTATGAAAAAAGCAATATATGTTTTAATCTTTTTTATTACATTTCTTTCAATAATTCGAGGAGCAGACGCAGCAGGACTATCCGCAGGAGGTTTTTGGGCTTTTGACGGCGGTTTGCTTGAAAGCATGGATGAATATCAAGACGCTGTTTCGGCCGGTGATGCCGGTTTGATTCCGGTAGATATTTCATACAGGTATTACGCAGATCGTATTACGAGGGAGGATTTTTGTCATCTGGCAGTGAATCTTGTTGAGGTTGTAACAAAGCAGCCTTCTTCATATATACTGAATCAAAAAGGTTTTTCTGTAAAAACAACAGCATTTACAGATACGGACGACGGAATAGTCAGTATGGCAGCTGCTCTTGGTATTGTAAACGGGGCAGGCAACGGAATGTTTCTTCCCGACAATGAAATTACCCGTGCGGAAGCAGCTGCCATGCTGATGAGAACTGCAGATTTATTAGGGTATCATGAAAGCAAACCTGCCCTTACCTTTCAAGATATATCGTCACAACAGGAGTGGGCGAAAAAAGCAGTTAGCTTTATCTCGGCTGCAGGTATCATGAAGGGCACCTCAAACGTCAAGTTTTCTCCCGGGGGTCAGTGTACATACACCCAGGCATATGAAACCATGTGGAGTTTATACAAGGTTTTGCAAGCTTCAAAATTGCTTTTGGAAGAAAAAAAAGACGGCAGGATCTCCGATGAGGGAAACCTTGTTTTAAGCGACGGCTCCTTTATTTCCATGACTGCCGACAAAAGAGTAATGAAGACAAGACTTTACGTAAACGGTATTGTCGTGGACGAATACGCCTCCGTCTATACTTTTAACGATATGATAATTTCCGATAATATACCGGAGTGCATTCGAAATTATACTGCATGGGAGGTACATGGAAATCTCTTCTATTTCAGCTCCATTTCCGGAATGTACTCATATAACTATGTCACAAAAAGGCTTACACACTATGCCGACTGGTCAGTAGGTGATTTTAAGATATATGGCGACAAAATATACATCCTGTCAAATAAAAAAGAGGAGCATTTATGGCTAATCGGGTACTATAGGAGGGGGTGTAACGAACTTGGTTATATACCGCTCGATGGTGGGGATTACGTGCAAACATTTGACTTACAGCCACTTACTGGTGTTTCTGCCGGTCTTAAGAATATTGATTGGATCGAAGCGGATGGCTCGGTCAGCATTTCCTCTGTGGTTTCAGCCGGGATGTCCAGATTGGATATTACTTATTTTAAAATACTGCCCACCGGTTTTGTTCGGGTGATTGGATACAGCAGCGATCCCGTATATCTCTATGACGACGTGATTGCTGCTATTGCCCGGAAACAGATGGATGTAAACGAAGCACTGAACCAAGGCATAATGAACGATTATGTTGTCGTGAAAGGAGTATTGACGCAATACAGGGGTTCTGAGACAGATGTTATCATTCCGGATAACCTGGGGATCAATAAAATCAAAGGTGCATTTGGCGGCAATGATTCGATCAAATCGGTTGTGATTCCTGCCGGTGTTACGCAGCTTTACGGTGCGTTTACAGAGTGTAGTAATTTAAAATCCGTTAAATTAGGTGACGGACTTATTTTTATAAAGGACTTTTCCTTTGCGTTTTGCCACAGCCTGGAGGAAATAAACATTCCAAGAGGAGTGACAGAAATCGGAAGCGATGCGTTTCTTGCATGTAAAACATTGGGAAAGATCGAAATTCCCGATACGGTGACAAAAATCGGTGATGAGGCATTCAGGATTACGGCTCTGTCAAGTGTTGTAATACCCGATAGTGTGACCTCTATCGGAGCGTATGCCTTTTGTAAGTGCTCCAGCCTGGAATCCATCACGATTCCGAGCAGTGTAACAGATTTCGGAAAGGATATATTTTTGGATGCAAATCCAAAAAGATATTGTGATGAAGGATCAGCATCCCAGGAATATGCAATTGCAAATAAATTGAATTATGTTTTAATTGGCAAACAATCGTAAGTCTGTACTGTGGCATGGATTATAAAAATACTACCAAATTACTCCCCGAGAGGTATGTTTTATTTGTATATAAAGAATTATTATATAAGCGCAAGCAAAAATTTAAGAATAATGGAGGGGACTAAAATGTATTTTGTCGGTTTGATTGCTTTTTTGTTTTTTCTGGTTTGCTCTGCTTTGATTAGTACGACTCTTAGCCATTTTATTGATATGCCCAGCATCGTAATAATCTTAGCTTTTAGCATTTCCATGCTTATGGCTTCAGGACTTTTCCCTGATTTTCTAAGAGGCTTTAAAATCATCGGAGAAAAGGTGAATACATGGTCGATTATTGAGCTTAAGAAAACTGAAATTGCGCTGGAATTGATGATTAAGCTGCTTCTGCTTTCAGGACTGTTGGGGAGCTTGATTGGTCTGGTTTCAATTTTGGCAAATTTAAATGATTTGAGCAAGCTTGGTCCCTGCATAGGTGTTTCAGCACTATCATTTCTTTATTCTGTGGTTATTGTATTCATACTTCTTCCTGTAAAAGCAAAAGTCAATGCCATAATTCAAACGATGGAATAGGACCGCATATGAAGAAACAGTTACTGAAAGTATTCGTATTACTATGTTATCTGATGGGTGTAAGTCTGTTGTTTAATTTTAATTGGATGCTGTTTTTCAAGCCTAAGCCATTTTTTTCAGTAATTTTGGGCTTGGTTATATTGACTGCCTGCCAGTATAAAAAACAATATACTAAGGAAGATGTAATAGCCAGCTTGAGATGGAATCTTGCATTTGCCAGTTTTATTACAACACTGGTCTCGATTCTTTCGTCCGTAACACCGGAAGGATTGAATGATATAAATGTATGGCTGCTTGTGGAGTCCCTATTACCACTGCTGTATGGCATTCTAATAAACCTGATCATCAGTATAGCAGTGAAAGAACCGGTTGAAGGGAAAACAAATAGAGAAGCTGCCGGGTTAACTGACGAAGTACATGACTTAACGGTTACATCCATAACAGACAAGGTGTTCAGGGAACTTGGACTTACCAACAGGGAATGTCATGTAGCACTAAAAATGCTTAATAACATTTCAAACAAAGAAATAGCATCTGATCTCTTTATTAGTGAAGCGACGGTTAAAAAGCATGTCCAGAATATTTATCAGAAATTTAGTGCAAATGACCGTAACAGCTTCAGAGAAATATATATAAAAAGCGCAGAAAAAAAACAGCAAAGCTAAAACACAAATAGTCACACAAGAATCGAGTAGGAGGCGGCTAATCGCCGCCGACCTCTCACACCACCGTATGTGCGGTTCCGCGTACGGCGGTTCAATAGTTTAAATGCAGTGCCTCGTTTTTCTCGGCTATGTCCACATAGCCGAGGGATTCGAGGTATTTGTCTGTCAGCGTATGACTAAGTATCCCACTACCGGCCACTCTCCAGTAGCCTTTACCGGTATATCCATACTTATGAGCCCAATA
>JBDKVA010000023.1:0-19912 GCA_039679375.1 Clostridiaceae bacterium | reverse complement strand
CGTTGCATCAAATAATTTCTCATTTGATGCTTATTGTCTTCACTGTTTACTTTTCAAGGTCCATTTGCCTTCTGTTCAGCCCTGTTACCGGCTTCCCTTCCGGGTCACCTCTCTCGAAGCGGCTTTTATATACTACCACGCTGCCTGACTTTTGTCAACCACCTTTTTTTATTTTCTTTTCGGCGGCTTCCTATGACAAACAGGCTTACTGTCCGTCTTTGTTGCCGTGCTGCGGGACAGCTTCTATACTATATCACCGCGTACGCTCTCCTTCAACCGGCACTTATTAGCATTTACCTCTGTATGCGTGATTTATTCCTATTTCTCTTTTTCATACGCCGCTTTATCAGTTTATTATCCTCCTTGCGCAGGTGTGACACGAAATTTGTCGATAACTGACAACTGTCACATTCCTTATTAAGCAGTAGATATATTCACTATTGTACTGAGCTTGGAAGCAGCTCTTTCAGAAATATTATCTTGCCCGAAATCCAGAAGCTTCACATGATGTATTCTTGTAATATATTAAGTTTTTTATAAAAAGATTGGCATGTTCAATAAAGGCAGTATGAAAGATCATAAAGGTATTGTTATCATATAAATGATATCTTATAATAATCTCAAATACATAAGATGTAAAAAGGGTTCTAAAGGAATAATCGGCACGATGCGAGCAAACCTAATGTAATATAAGTGCAAAAAGGCGTTGTTTTAAACTCTTTTTGCATTATATAGCTTATTATTGCGAGGAGGATTTTAAATGATTATTATCGGTGAAAAAATCAACAGTAGCCTTAAGGCTATCAGACCAGCAATGGAAAATTACGATGCGGCCGCAATACAGGACCTGGCTAAAAGGCAATATGAAGCAGGTGCAGCCTATATTGATATCAATGCAGGTATGTTTATTGACGATGAACCTGAAAGAGTGAAATGGCTTGTCGAAACCGTCCAGGAGGTAGTCGACGTTCCATTGGTCATCGATTCGCCCAATCCGACCGCAATAGAAAATGGGTTGAAGGCGATAAAAAACGGAAAACCGATCATTAATTCCATAACGGACGAAAGTAAAAGATATAATGCCATTCTGCCTTTGATCACGAGGTATAATACAGGAATCATCGCGCTCTGCATGGATGATAAGGGTATGCCTGAAACAACCGATGAAAGAGTAGTCATTGCAGAAAGGCTTGTTGAGAAATTGACAAAGGAAGGCATCATGCCGGGAGATATATTTATTGATCCCATGGTAAGGCCTATCGGAACCGGATCGCAATATGGCACTGTAGCCATTGAAACCATCCGCAGGGTAAAGCAGGAATTTCCAGGAGTACACATTGCCTGCGGCCTGAGTAACATATCATTCGGGATTCCTGCCAGAAAGCTTGTAAATCAGGCCTTTCTGATAGCATCCATGTCAGCCGGCATGGATGGTGCCATCCTGGATCCACTGGACAAAAAGCTTATGTCTTTCGTATATGCTACTGAAGCCCTGATGGGATTGGACGACTACTGCATGAATTACCTGACAAGATTCAGGGAGGGTCTTCTGGAATTATAACACCCCTATAAACACGTTGATACGCGGAGCTGCAGAATGCAACATTCATTGTTGCACCCTGCAGTTCTTTTTAATACAAGGCGTAATTGTGTTTATACATAGATAATCTGCCGGTACACACTTTATAAATGTGTACTTTGCTTGTTGTATTTTTTTTCATACGTGTTATACTATTTCTTTAGAAAACATAAACTGCAAAATGATTTTTGCAGAAATATTTTAATTTAGCAATGATGATTATTGCGTAAGCCATTATCTTCATTGAGTTAATACGAAACAGACTATATTAATTGAATAAAATTTTCTAAACGCCTGTCTTCGCAAACATCATATAATCACTGCTGTTTGCGAAGCCATTCGTAAAGAAAATCAGTTCATTCAATATAGTTAATACAAATGAAATATAAATGAAAAAAATCTTACCAAAAAATTTTTTTCATTATATTTAGTTGTTTATAAAGGAAATAATATGAGTTCGAATATAATAGTACCACTGGCAATTTGTCTGTTGGTATGGATCGTTGCTTATAGATCAGTTCCGCCAAATAAATATAAGAGCACTTATATTCTGCTTAGTTTACTGTCCATGCTCATCAGGATGGCAATTGTCTCCTATCTGTATGAAAATGGCACCGACACCTTCGGCACCGATGGCCTTTTGTACCATCAGGAAGGCATCCGGGTAGCTCAACAGCTGGCCGAAGGAATTCCTTTCTATTCTGTAGAGTATTCCTATACATGGTATACGGTCTTTGTAGGTATCATGTATAATTTATTCGGAATTAACAGGTATATCGTTTCCTACATAAATATAATATTCGCTTTCTTTTCTGCCATATTGCTGCTAAAAATGGCGCTGAACCGCAAGTATACCTATTTTAATGCCAGCTTGATCAGCCTGGTCTTTCTTTACTTTCCAAATCTGCTGCTCTGGACTGCGGATTCGCGCAAGGAGGCTTTATTGATTTTAGTCTGCTTCATATGCTGGTATACAGTCCAGCATTTTATCATGAGAACAGCACAGGAAAAGGGTATCGCATTGGATAACATTATCCGGATCATTTTTGTATGTCTTTTAATATGGTTCTGTACAATCATACGCATATATATGTTTGCTCCACTTGCCGCGGGAATAATACTCAGTCAATTACTGCTTTATAAAAAAAGCAGAGCAGGGCAAAGTATTTTGTTTGCCGCTGCTGTCTTTATCGGTTCATTGATTATCTTTACCGCGACTGTGAATCCGCTCATGCATGATTATCATGCCGTTCAATTTCCCGATAAGCAAACCGACAGTATGGCGGAAGATATCGGAAGCAAAATGAACCGGATCGTTTCGATCGCCTCAGGCAGGAATATTATTGTTTCGATTGTGAACTATCTTGTGCTTCCCTATCCGGGAGATCTGGATATTGCAGACATCGAAGGCAACAGCATAGCAGAATTCATGGAAAATATCGACATGTTGATATGGTATGCCTGCATGCTTCTAATGGCTACCGGAATATATTCCGCATTTAAACAGAGAGATAGCTGCTTTAAAGGTATTTTAGCTTTCATTGCGGCATACGTTTTTATAAATGCGCTTGTTGTTGAAAACGTAGCGGATACCATATTAAGATACCGATCGGTCATCATCGGTGCTTCCCTGCTTTTCATAGACTGCAATGTATTGAAAAGTTTGTTTAATCATCTTGATAGTCACATTCGTATAAAGGAAGATATAGGGAAGCCTGATACCGTGAGCAGCCTTAGTACAGCAGCGAAAGATTCCAAATTATCCTTGTAGAAAATTATCCTTGTAGAAACGAAATGATAAAGAAATTGCGATTATTTATTCTATATTGAATGTACTAATTTTCTTTACGAATGGCTGCGCAAACAGCAGTGATTCTATGATGTTTGCGAAGACAGGCGTTTAGAAAATTTCATTCAATTAATATACTACTGCCTTTTCAGATACTCCGCCATTATTTTACCGGCAATCGGTGCAGCAGCCGAGCCTCCGGAGTTACCGCCGTATTCAAGCACCACCGCAACGGCTATTACCGGGTCTTCTGCGGGTGCAAAGCCTATGAACCATGCGTGTTCTTTATTTTTTTGCCTGGAGGAAAGCTCATTTTCAGCGGTCCCTGTTTTTCCTGCAACATGGACTCCCTTTATTGCAGCTTTCGTACCCGTTCCATCCTCAACGACCCTTTGCATCATCTGCTTCAATTTCTCAGCAGTATCCGCCTTCATTACCCTGCAAAGCTCAGATGGTTTACTAACCTTGACATTGTGTCCGTTTGAGGCGCTTACCCTGCTTACGAGCCGCGGCTCCATCATGACTCCCCTATTTGCAATGGAAGATGCAATCATCGCCATATGGAGCGGAGTGACCATGAGCTTTCCCTGCCCTATTCCTACCGCCGCCATATCCGTTTCTCCCATGTTCCGGTACCGGAACGTACTCTGGCTTACCGGCAGGTCAAATGGTATATCACGGTTCATACCGAGCCTTCCGGCCATATCACTTAACCGGGTTTCACCCAGCTTCACCCCAAGCTGTGAATAGACGACATTACTGGAAACCGCAAGGCCTTTTGAAATATCAATATCACCATATGCTTTTTTATTATAATTGGAAAACGTCCTGCCGTCGATCGACACTGTTCCCTTATCGTCAAATCTCAAATCATCCAGCCCGTTTTCAATTGCAAGCGCTGCTGTTGCAACCTTGTACGTCGAGCCGGGAACATACAGTCCCATCGTTGCTCTGGGAAGGAACGGGCTGTCATCCGATTCGACCATGTTTTTCCAATTGTTGTCCAGACTTTTTTCACTGGGATTGAAATCAGGCTTGCTGACTAGAGCGATGACCTCGCCTGTTTTAGGGTCTATAGCGGCTATGGCGCCTTTTCTCCCATTCAGCAGCCTATCTCCGAGCTTTTGTATATTGTGATCCAACGTAGTATAAAGATTGCACCCGCTTTTCATTTCATTTCCGGAATCACCGAAAACGCCCAGAACCTTGCTGTAATCATCCAGTCCGAGGAGGTAGCTGTTGTAAGATAGCTCAAGCAGAGACCTTCCGTATACCCTGGAATTATAGCCTATTACCTGGCTGTACAACTTGCCGTAGGGGTATATCCTCTGCTGCTGGTCTTTTTCCATTACACTCTTGGCCAGAACCACACCGTTCCTGTCAAATATACTTCCACGCAGGACCTTACCCTCTGCGATTTGCTGCCTTCTGTTATAGGAGCTGGCAACATACCTCGGGCTCAAAAACACCTCGAACCAGGTCAGGTAGACTGTAAGGGCTAGGAACATGACCGACAGGGCTATCAGAACATGTACGATTTTTTTATTCCCGCTGTTCAATTTCCTCACCCTCCTTTTCTTTAACGAATGAACTGAATTTCAAACCAACCTGTTGAATTTTGGACATAGCCTGGAGAATGCCAAGAGATAAAAAGCTCGCAATAAGGGAACTTCCTCCATAGCTTACAAATGGGAGCGTTATTCCCGTCAATGGAATCAGCTTGATCACGCCTCCTATGATAATAAAGGCCTGAATACCAAACATGATTGAAATGCCCATTGCCAGCACCTTATAAAAACCGTCTTCGATATTGAGTGCAATTTTAATCCCTCTGTAGCACAATATGAAGTATAACAGAATAATGGCTACTCCGCTCAGCATTCCCATTTCCTCACAAATTGCGGAAAAAATGAAGTCCGTATTGACAGCCGGTATCAGATCAGGCCTGCCGGAACCTATGCCGGCGCCGAGAAAACCGCCGGCGCCTATGGCAAAAAGCGACTGCAGGATCTGATAGCCCTTTCCCGACGGGTCTGACCAGGGATTCAGCCACATATCGACCCTGACGCGTATGTGATATAACAAAAAATAGCCGAACAATGCAACGGGAATGGACGTTATGACATTGGCCAGAAGGAAACGGAGGTCATTATCAAAAACATAAAGCATGACGATGTAAAGTATGAAAAACAGAGCGACAGTTCCCCATTCCCTCTGGAGTATCAGCAGAAAGACATTAAAAAAGGTAACAGTCATGAGAATGAGCCTGTTCAATGTATTCTGCTTCATGTATTTTAAAGCAGGGATTTTGATTAGTCCGGCTTCTTTGTCTCTAAACCAACACGAAAGGAAAAGAATGAACAGGATCTTGGTTGCCTCGGAAAGCTGAAAACTAAAGCCATTTATGATGATCCAGTTTGTAGAACCATTTATGTTTTTACCGAAAACGATCGTTGCAATATTGAGGGTAAAAGTTCCGGCAGCGTAAAGAATGCCAAGCTTTTGCCAGATACCTGTTTTTATAAAGAAAATGTAGCCTGCAAAAAAAAGCATAAGTCCTGCTGTAAGCCAGATGAGCTGTTTTTGGCCTAATTGAGGGTCCAGTCTGTAGATCATGATCAATCCCATACTGAATAACATGGACACGATCAGCGAAAGGTATTCATCACCCAATCTGAACCCTTTTATGATAAAATGCGCAGCACAGACCAGTACCGTAACAAACAGGCATATGAACAGTGAATTGCGGTCAAAAGGCTGCCTGTAAAGGAAAAGTACGGCATATGCAGCGATATTTGCCGCAATGATAAGATTTATCGGATGTTTATAGGTTAATGCGCCAAACATATGATTCTCCCGTTCAGTTTGCTTTCATAAAGAGGAACTCGACATTCCCCATTTTTATTTTGTCGCCATCGGTCAGTGTAATACTTTCATCCTTTTCCAGCCGTCTGCCGTTTAAAAAGGTACCATTCCTGCTGCTTAAATCTTCTAAATATATATTGCCCTCTTTTGTTGTCAGTCTGGCATGCTTTTTGGATAGGAAAGGGTCGCCAAGCGTGATGTTGTTATCGCCTCCCCGGCCTATGGAAAGGTCCCTGTCCAGGGTATAAGCCTCCTCTACCTTGAAGTTGAGGTACTCTCTCTGGTTAAGCAGCTTCAGATACGGATATTTTCCAACCACATTAACTCTTTTCATGCCCACGGACTTTATGTCGAGATAGATCATACGCATGATTCCAAATATAAATAAATAGACGATCAGCACAAAAATGTATTTGATAATTAACGATATCGTTTCAAACATACCATTCACCTATTTGGTTACTCCTTCGTTTTTCACGATCTATATTGAATGAACTAATTTTCTTTACGAATGGCTGTGCAAACAGCAGTGATTCTATGACGTTTGCGAAGACAGGCGTTTAGAAAATATCATTCAATTAATCTATACATTAATTATACGCTGTTCGGACAAGTATGACAAATACTGTTGCAACAGATAGGAATTGTTTATGATATGAAGCTGCGAAGCTGAAGAATGTCGGCCTCACAGGTTTGTTTCAGGCTTCTGTTGTAAATAACGCTTGCAGGATGGTACAGAGGGAACAACAGGTATTCTATTCCTCCTACACTTACATGCGAAGCTTTGCCGTGCATATCGCCTATATTAAGTGAATAGTCACCTGTAACTGCACGGAGCGGAACATTTCCTAGGGTAACAACACAGGCCGGGCAAATCAATTCAATCTCCTTTATTAGAATTGCCCTGCTCGATGTGATTTCTTCCCTTGCAGCAGGCCTGTTTGATAATCTGCCTGTTTTGGGGTTCTCTTTGGAGAGTCTGTATTTGATGGCGTTCGTGATATATATGGATTCTCTGTCGATTCCGGCAAGCCTCAAAAATTCGTCCAGGTTTTTACCGGCTACTCCTGAAAAAGGACGTGAGAATTTTACCTCTTCGCGTCCGGGTGCTTCGCCGACCAGCAGCAGCTTCGGCTCCGTACAGCCGCAGCCAAACACTAACTCCTTCCCGGCAAAATGGCAGGCATATTCTTTATAGTACTCCGCTAGCAGTTCGTGTTTTGTCATTTATCCTCCCAGGAATTCGTCCAGTTTATGCCTGGCACTTTTCATATCCTCAAACATCAATACTTTTTTGGACGCATCCCTCAGTAATGCTGCAGGATGGAACGTGGGCAGGATCCAAAACCCTTTGCGCTCGATCCACCGGCCTCTGATCTGCGTTATTTTAGCATTTTTATCGATCACGTACTTCATTGCCGTTGCGCCCATGCATACAATGATGTGCGGTCTTATCAGCGCTGTCTGGTTCCTGAGCCAGGGAAGGCATGCTTCGGCTTCATCGTCTGTCGGCACTCTATTTTGAGGCGGACGGCATTTGACAATATTGCAGATATAATATTCATCCTCCTGAAACATAAGCGCAGAGAGCAACAGGTCGAGCAACTGCCCCGCAGCGCCTACAAATGGCTTTCCCTGCCTGTCCTCCTGTTCTCCCGGCCCTTCGCCGATCAACATCAGCGGAGCAGTCCTGGAACCCCTCTCAATGACAATATTAGTCCGGGTTTTTCCAAGACTGCATTTCACGCAGGCAGCACATTCTTTCTCAAACTCTTCCCAACCAAGCATAGCAGACGTAATCCCCCTTAAGAAAATTCGCTTCGTGCCCTCCTTCTTTGCTTATCTTCCCGCCGGAGATTGAACCCCGGCCGGCTGCAACGGCAATCTGTAATAATCGTATGTCGTTACCGTTCTAAAGCCGCAGGATTTGTATAATGAAAGCGCTGTATCATTCTCACAATCCACCTCCAGCATCACACGCGCCGGATTTAGCTGAAGCGCCTGATTCACAGCCCTTCCGAGTGTTGCCCTTCCATATCCTTTTCCACGGTACTCCGGTTGTATACCAAAGCTATAAATATAAACATCATCTTTATCCTTGCACAATTTCACCATGCCTATATCTGTTCCATTCAATACGGAGATATACATTTCATCAGAAGAAAGCAGGTTATTGCCGTAATAAAAGGATTTACCATCCTCTTCACTTCTGCCAAAACATTTTGCGTCCAATCTTGACAGTAAGTCAAAATCTGCAGGACCGGCTTTTCTCAATGCTATCGAATCATTCACTTTTTGAGGTTCAGTGTTTCCTGATATCTCCATCAAATATTCGGTATGGTCAAATGCAGCATTGTATGCCCTGACAAATGCGAATGCCGATGTCGAGTTCCTTTCACAGAAGAACAAAAGGCTCCGGGCGCCTCTTTTACAGACCTCACGCGATGCATACCTGACCATTTCCGAAAAGATACCATTGCGCCTGTATATGGGATGCACCATTCCACTTGATTCCATTTCCGCCCTGCCAAAACCATACAGCGCAAGATAACCGGCTAATTGCCCGCTCCTGTCAAAACAAAAGAAATCATTTGTTTCACCGGGCTTCCTCTCGTAAAGCATGTCCCAGTTCAGCCTCATATGAAGGGAATCATGATCATTGCAGATGCCTTCAAGTTCTCTTATTGCGGCAAGGTCATCCTTACTGAGCTGTTGCCTTGCCTGTATTTCGAAATCATTTATTTTCATTTTGCTCCTTTTCGCAGCTTCTCCTATCTACTCCATGTGCTCTATTCCTTCGAAAGCCGATTTTGCTACAGGCTTTGCCTCTCCATGCTGCACAAGCATCATAAAAAAGAACGCAACGACCATCGCAATACTTGAATAGATAAACAGGAACCCATCTCCCAGCATATCTTTAAGGAATCCATAAAGGATGGGACTGACGATCGCTGCCAGCATGGAGAAAAAGTAATAATATCCCGTATACTTTCCAATGCCCTTGCTTGAGGTCAGTTCGACAACCATCGGATAGGAATTGATATTGATCAAAGCCCAACTCATGCCGCCTATGGCAAGTGCCACATACATGAGCCGGATATCGTCTTTTGGCATAAAGATGATACTGAGGAATATAAAGAACAGTATCGTAATACCGATCAATATCGTCTTTTTTCTTCCGATTTTTGTGGCTAAAAAGCCGGATGGAATGGAAAACAGCACCAACATTCCCGAAAAAATAGCCAGCATGAAGGAAGCCTGACCTTCAGTGATACCCAGCACCATTGTTCCATAGGTAGAAAAGAAGGTCTCTATGGCATTGAACCCGGCAAACCAGGAGAAAATGGCAAGCAGCAGAAAAATCAAACTCAGGACTTTCCCCTTTTCTTCAGCTTTTACTTTCATATCTTCCGCTGCTTCGGGCTTGTCCGGTGCGATTTCTTTTGGTTCATGTATCATTAAATACATTACAATGATTGTAACGACCATGATGAAAGAACCTGCTGCAAATGGAAGGAATTCATTGGTGTCTATTAAAAACCCGCCAATTAAGAATGCGATGACGGATCCGATGCCGCCCATGAAGTTGATAACGCCATTTGCCTTGCTGCGCAGCGGTCCCGGCGTAAAGTCGGGCATTAACGCAACGGTCGGCGCTCTGTATATACTCATGAAGAAATTCATCGCTATGATGGTAATCATGATGGTCGTCAGACTGCCGTTCATTACAGGTATCAGGATGAAAGCCAGAGCAGACAAAGGTATACCGATTAAAAGATATGGCATCCTTCTCCCATATCTGCTATTGGTTTTATCACTCAGAGCGCCAAATATGGGTAAAAAAATGATAGCAAAAATATTGTCGATCGTCATGACGGAACCGACTGCTACGCCAGACATGCCCAGATCAGCCAAATCAAGCGGGACTGAAATATTATACAGCGCCCATACAATATTGACCGTAAAAAATCCCAAACCAATCAGCAGCGTTTTTTTGTAATCCAGCTTCATCAACTTAAGCCCCCTGTTCAAATTGTCTCATTTTGTTTCACTCCAGCCGGCCGATTCACTCCCATACGGCCGGAAAAGGCTGTCTTCCCCGGAATAAAAAATATTCCGTTCCACTGTCATATCAGCCATCACACAGTATGGATAATGCGATATCAGGCACATTGGTTATGATACCGTCAACACCTGCAGCAATCATTGCCTTGATGTGTTCCGGCTTGTCCACCGTAAACGGGTGTACCTTAACGCCATTCAATTTACAGCCTTTCATCACTTCGGGAACAATATTGTAGAAAAGCGGATGAATCGCCTCCGCACCAATATTCCGGGCATATTCCCACGGTTCATAAAGGCCTGCCATGTATAATGGAGCAGTCTTTATACCGGCGTTGATTTTCCGTATCTCCACCAGGCTGTAATGATTAAATGAAGAAATAATTGTACGGGGGATTAGCCCATGCTCAGCGATTGCATCTGCAACCGCTTTTTCTATGCCCGGATAGAATACCGGGCCATTTTTGATTTCAATATTCAAAAAGCCATACCAGCCATCAATAAGCTGTAAAACCTCTACAAGCTCAGGGATTTTCTCGCCCTTGAACTGCGTTGAAAACCAGGAGCCAAAATCCAGCGCCCTCAGTTCTGCAAAGGTTTTATCACGTACCAGGCCCTTCCCGTTACTGGTCCTGTCCACCAGCTCGTCATGTGTAACCATGAGATGCCCATCCGAGCTTAAATGAACGTCTAGTTCAATTCCTCCGGCGCCAAGCTCCAATGCTCTGCGAAAAGCTGCCATGGTATTTTCGGGCGCCTGTCTGGAAGCGCCTCTATGTGCAATGATTAAAGGTTTCTTTATATTCTCCATCCCCTTTCGGATGAAATTACCTCTTTCCACTATTGTATCAAATCAACCTTCAATATACAAAACGTTTTAAAATAAACTTCAATTTGCAATATATAGTATCACATTCGCAGGATAATGCGCATTCATTATAAATTCAGAAAATATAATGTTAGGACAAGCAGCCATCAAAAAAGGAAGGGAAAACCCTTCAAAGGCTTCCCCTTCCTGCGATGATCACTTATCTGCACTGTTCCCGCATATCGAACAGCGGTAAATAATATCCTGTACATTGGCTTATGTCAGCTATCGCCATGCACACATTAGTTCATGAGCGGACTTTTACTGGTTCGTTGGAACCAGATACAATACTTTGACTGCGTTTCCTGCGACATATTTATTATCATCGTATACAGCCGTCACACTGAAATAATACTCTGTGCCATACGTCAAAGCGGTAAAATCTCCATTTGTATAGGGCACTGTCACCTCGATCGCGGCTGAGGTCGTACTTGCTGCATAAGCAGTATTGTACCAGCCGTCTGTCGGGTAAGCAGGCGCTTGCTTGTTCTTTGAAATCACCAGCCTGTATTCCTTTAATCTTGGAGAATCGATTTTATTCCACTTTACAATTAGCTTGCCATTCTCGTAAGCCGTGCTTACAGCAGGAGCCGGGAAAAGCACGGAGCTGTCCTGGCCGTTATACTGCAGCTGCAGCGTGTTTCCCGTAATGGATCTGTCGGCATAAATTGCCGTTATGGCAAAGTAATATTTTTCGCCTTTTATAAAATAGCCGTTGAAATCGCCGTTGATATAAGCTGTGGAATTATCGATCACAGCATAATTTCTGCTGCGGTCGGTAATGAAATACAGATAGCCATTGTCAGGATAACTTGGAGTGGAATCGGCTTTTGAAGCAACAACCTTATAGCCGATGAGGTTCGCGGATTCGATTTTGTTCCACCTGAGGACAAGCCTTCCATTCTCCTCGGCAGCAGTCAGAATCGGCATGACATACTGCTCGGGGTTAGCTGCACCGTTATACTGGAATTGGACCGTATTTCCCGCCGTTATGATATTATCTTTGTAAACAGCGGATACGCTGAAGTAATAATACTCACCCTTTGTCAGGTAATTCCCGAAATCGCCGTTATTGTATTGAACGCTGTTATCAATTACAGCATAAGTCCTGTTGCTGTCCGTAATGCTGTAGAGATATCCCTGATCCGGATATTTGGGAGTGGAGTCGTTTTTGGAAATGACGACGCGGTATTCTTTGAATTTATCCGAAGCTATTTTGTTCCACCTTACCACGGTTACCCCATTCTCTATTGTAACAGTAACAGCCGGTTTAGCGTATATGCTTTCATCGTATGTAACCTTGTCTTCATCATAAGTAACTTTTTCCTCATTCTTCTTGAATGCCCTGTACAAAAGCGTGGCAGCCTCGGCACGCGTCAAATTGCCCTGCGGGTTGAAGACTGTCTGGCTGTTTTCCGTATAGCCTTGCACAAGGCCGTACTTTACAGACAGCGCCACATATTTTCTGAGGTTTTTGGAAATCTGCCCTGCATCCGCAAAAGTATTGAGAATACTTTCATCAGCGGTTTCATTCTGGTATCCAAGCGCCTTAACAAGCGCTACAGCCATGTCTTCCCTGACAGCCGGCTGAGATGGTTTGAAATAGTCGCCATTGCTTGCCCTGAAGCCTGTAAGGTAAGTTTTTGCGCCTTCAACATATGGATATTCCCAATCCTTTTTACTAACATCCAGGAATGATGGGGTCTTCGGAGAATATTTCTCCAAATCGAGCGTATTTACCATCATTTTGGCAAATTGCGCTCTAGTAACAATTCCTTCCGGATTGAACAGGCCATTGCCGACGCCGTCGATGATATTCTTCTCCAGCATCCACATAATGTCTTTATAAGCCCAGTAATCATCTTCTACATCTTTAAAATTACGCGAATTGCTTCTGCTGCTGTAGCTTGTTGCAAAAACCGGAGCTGAAACGGAAACAAGCATCATAACGCAAATAAATAATGCTATCAGCCCTTTTACATTCTTTTTCATACAAAAATCCCCCTTCGTTTTAATACTATATATATTCGTTTCGCCGGGAGATTTTTACGGGTTAATCTATTATGTAATTTAAATGTAATCTTGCTGTAAAGAACTGGTCAGGGTAACTTCCTCCATTCAGAGTAAATTCCTCCATATTATACGTCAGGCAGTTGGCAGATATGTTCTGATAATATAGTAATAAAAATTTATAAATATTTGAAGGATGTCTTCCTCTCACGTCGAATTTATAATATAATGAAAGTGACTTTCACGATGTGAAAACAAAGTGCGATTTTAAGGGAGGATTTTATCATGCAAAGAATCAAAATGATCCAAAAATTAGCGGATGAAGGCATCGTTGCAGTAATACGTGCCGAATCCAGGGAGCAAGGCATCAAGCTGGTAGAAGCAGTAAAACAGGGCGGTATAAAGATGCTTGAAGTTACTATGACCGTACCCGGAGCTGTGGACATCATCAGGGAATTGACGGAACACTACAAAAATGAAGACGTTGAGATCGGAGCAGGTACCGTACTCGATCCCGAGACAGCAAGACTGTGCATCCTCGCGGGAGCTAAATATATTGTCAGCCCAAGCCTCAACCTGGATACAGTTAAGCTTTGCAACCGTTACAGAATTCCCGTAATGCCGGGGATCATGACAGTCAGGGAAGCCATCGAGGCTCTGGAGGCAGGCGCTGAAGTACTGAAGGTATTCCCGGGAAGCGCGTTTGGTCCTGATATTATCAAGGCATACAAAGGACCTCTGCCCCAGGGTAATTTTATGCCGACAGGCGGCGTTAACCTGGGTAACGCAAAGGATTGGATCAAAGCAGGGGCAATTGCAATAGGTACGGGCGGCGACCTGACAAAAGGTGCCAAGACCGGAGATTATGAGCTTGTAACACAGACTGCAAAACAATTTGTTGACGCGGTAAGGGAAGCCAAATCCAAAAAATAAGAAATGAACAACATTAGAAAATATAAATTATAGTCGCTTACAAGTTGATACTTCAACAGCGACTGAATGGAGAAAAGGTATGAGCAAATTTATTACTTTTGGCGAAATCATGTTAAGACTTGCACCCATGGGCTATGACAGATTTGTGCAATCTCAGCAGTTCGGAGTTGTATATGGCGGCGGAGAGGCCAATGTATCCGTATCTCTGGCTAATTTCGGGAAAGAATCCTATTTTGTTACCAAACTGCCGAAACATGAAATAGGTCAGAGCGCTGTAAATGAATTAAGGCGTTATGGCGTGAATACAGAATATATCACACGCGGCGGAGACCGCATTGGAATTTATTTTTGTGAGAAAGGTGCCTCGCAGCGTCCATCCAAAGTCATATACGACAGAGCTCATTCATCGGTTGCCGAAGCCAGGCGCGAGGATTTCGACTGGGATAAGATCATGGAAGGCGCCGAATGGTTCCATTTTACAGGCATAACTCCGGCTCTTGGGGATAATGTTGCCGAAATCACCATGGATGCTATCCTTGCAGCAAAAAAGGCAGGCGCTACGGTCAGTGTGGATCTGAACTACCGCAAGAAACTCTGGTCAACTGAAAAAGCGGGAAAAGTAATGGCTGATCTGGTAAAGCATTGTGATCTGGTCATTGCAAATGAAGAAGACGCCGAAAAGGTATTTGGTATAAAAGCCGACGATACAGACGTAGTCGGCGGAACGCTGAGTGACGAAGGATACCGGAAGGTCGCCTCTGAGCTGATCTCCAGATTCGGCCTGAAATATGCCGCAATCACATTGAGAGAAAGCATAAGCGCATCGGATAACAACTGGTCTGCCATTTTATCGGACGGTGTGAATTTCTACAAGTCGAAAAAGTATAACATTCATATTGTTGACCGTGTTGGCGGCGGCGACTCTTTTGGAGCGGGGCTCATATACGGTCTGACATCGGGTATGGGTATGCAAAAATCGCTGGAGTTTGCCGTGGCAGCGTCATGCCTGAAGCATACGGTAGAAGGGGATGCAAACCATGTTTCTGTAAGCGAAGTCGAAGCGCTTATGGGTGGCGACGGTTCCGGCAGAGTACAAAGATAAAATACCGACGGAAGGTGGTTAATAAAAATGATCAAGGGTATCGAACATATAGGGATTTGCTCAAAAGATACTGAAGCTCTGAAAAATTGGTATATCAAGCTGTTCCAGCTGAAAGTGGTCTATGAAAACGCCAAATCACCCAGGACATATTTCCTTGCTTTGAAGGATGGCAGTATGATCGAGATATACCCATCCGACGCGGGCTCCGAATCCGTTGACAATAAGACTCAGGGCATCAGGCATCTTGCCTTTATACCGGAAAATTTCGAAGAGATGAGCAAAATACTTGTGAATGGCGGCGTGGAAATCGTTGAAGCTTCAAAGACTTCGCCTTCAGGTGTTAAAACGCTGTTTTTCAAGGATCCGGAGGGTAATATCATACACCTGATAGACCGTCCTGTTCCATTGATCTGAACAGGGCTTACTGTACAATAAGAAATGCTCCTGTAGCCAAGACCTTGAAGCATTTTCATTCATGGAGCATAGCAGAGTCTCTCTCCAAATAGGTGGTTTTGCTAAGCAAAATGCGCCTCTGAAGTGGGCTCGATGTCTTTTTCGATTTTGATTCCAGTCAGGTGCAGGAATTTTCATGGATCAGATAAAAATGCTTGCACCTGATTCGGTATATAACTTTTATTAATTATTTTAATGGTGGTAATTATGAAAATTTCATCAACCAGCCAATTTTTTATTCAATCTATCAATAGGGCGCTTTCGCTCGTCGAAGAAATCGGGCATTCAGGAGATGCCGGCATTTCTCTGACAGAGCTTGCCGAAAAGACCAGCCTGCACATCAGCACAGCCTACCGGATCCTTCAGAATCTGATCTCCTGGCAGTATGTACAGGAAGGCACGGACGGCCGTTTCCGCCTGGGACTGGAGCTGATTACGCTGGGCAACATAGCCGGCGACAATATCGGACTAAAAAACACCGCTCATCCATACCTGGCCGAGTTGGGGAACCTTACACGTGAAACGATCTATCTTGCCATACTTGATGAGGCTCGCGCAGATGTCATGTATATAGATAAAATCGAGAGCAAGGGCAATATCAAGCTGGCTGCCGGGATCGGCTCAAGGAACTGCATCCATTCGACTGCAAACGGTAAAATCTTGTTGTCCGGCCTGGGCGATGAACAGGTAAAAGCGCTCCTTGGTAAGGCAGGCATGCCTGCGCACACCGAAGCAACCATTACAGAGCCTGATTTACTGCTTTCGGAAATAAATCATGTCAGATCACAGGGTTATGCAGTCGATAATCTGGAGAATGAGCCTGGCGTCCGCTGTATTGCAGCGCCGATCTGCGATAGCAGGAACAGGATATGCGGCTCGATCAGTCTTTCCGGTATCTCCACTTCTGTTACTTTCGAATTGATTGAAGAAAAATATAAGTCAATGATCATGGAAACTGCCCGGAATATTTCACTAAAGCTGGGCTGCAAAGCATAGGCAGTTAACCCGAATGCCATATGCTGTCCGGTATTATAGCAGCATAAACACTCCTGATAACAGCAAAACTCCATAAACAAGCTTTACAAAGGAATTCCCCCTGATCTTTTTATGAGCATAATTTCCCAGCACCATACCTATTGCAAGAAAAGGAAGTGTCCATAAAACAATTTTCAATACAGGCTCCGACATAACGCCGCCCCTTAAATCTCTGATGATGATAATAGAGTTGAGAGTCAGCCACAGCATGGAAATTGTCGCCCTGAAATTGCTTTTATCCGGAAGCGCTTTTGCCGCATAAATCACTATAAACGGGCCTCCGGAACCAAACGCTCCATGTATGACCCCTCCCAGAAATAGTACAAAATTCAACAGGACACTTTTATACCTTGCGATCCCCGCCCTTTTTCCCGGACCTTCCATAGCTTCACCGCAGCAGCCTTCCGCCCGCTTTGACATAAAAACGGCGTAAAGTCCGCGGATAGCCACTATGATCATAAAGGCTCCAAGAAGCTTTTTCAGTATTGCCTCCGGCAGTCTGCCAAACAGCCACATTCCTATCGGAAGGCCGAGTATAACAAATGCAATGATCTTGATATACTCCCTCCAAATGATTTTCCTGAAATCAATAATAATTATATAAAGCGCCAATAACCAGGCGATTATTACCAGAACCGGTACCGCGACCTTGATGCCTGCCAGAGAAGAGCAGAACGGAAGAGCTAAAACTGTACATCCAAAGCCCGTGATCCCCTCAATAAAGTGCGTAATCAATACAACCAGGCCAAACAATAAAGTCTCTAAAATAGTCATCCGTTTATATCGTCATCCTTCCATCAAACTGCCGGTCATTCAGATTTATCCGCCTATATACAGCAAAAAACGCTAAAAAATTAGCAATTATCATTATATCATATCCGGTCATGGGCTACTATAATTATACATATCTAATACTGTGGCGAAACACCTTATTTATCCTTCCAGAAATAGTGCGTTTAAGCGTTCGCGAAATTTTTGGAAGGCGCATAAATGCCGATGTATTAATGTTTGTTTCGCTGTAGTACTCATTGAAAGGAATGATTCAATCATGAAAAAATCAGCAATCGTCACCGGCGGCAGCAGGGGTATCGGACTAGGAATCGCCAGACAGCTGGCAAAGGACGGATACTCGATTGTGATACTGGATGTAAATCCACCCGAGCAATATAAAGAGACGCTTGATCAATTGTCCGCGGAAGGTGTGGATTACCTTTATATAAAGGGAAGCATTACCGAAAAAAGCGATAGGGATCTCTGCATCGAAGAAACCGTGAAAAAGTACGGCTCGGTTGATGTTCTGGTGAACAACGCAGGCGTTGCCACACGTGTCAGGGCAGACTTGCTTGAAATGTCCGAGGAAAGCTTTGACCGGCTGATTGGCGTGAATACAAAGGGCACCATGTTCATGTCCCAGGCCGTCGCTAGGCAAATGGTCACTCAGCCATATAAAGATGGGCGAAAGGGCATCATCGTGAACATTTCCTCCATGTCGGCGGAGGTATCGTCAATCAACAGAGGCGAATACTGTGTTTCCAAAGCCGGCATATCCATGCTGACCCTGCTTTATGCCGACCGGCTTGCCGGTGAAGGAATCTTTGTCTATGAAGTCAGACCCGGTATTATTGCCACTGATATGACAGCGGGCGTCAGGGAAAAATATGATGCATTGTTCAAGCAGGGTATTTGTCCTATTAACAGATGGGGAACACCGGAAGACATAGCGAATGCGGTATCGGTCTTTTGCTCCGGCAAGCTGCTTTACACTACAGGTTCATATATCGATGTTGACGGAGGTTTCCATATCAAGCGCCTGTAATGCTTTAAGCAAATGCAGGCTAAAATTGCTTAAACCCATATTTAAATTTATGCCGATGCACAGCCGGCGGATTGGCGGTTATTATTTTGGAAAACAAAGTGATAAAAATCAACGGTTTTGAAATTAAAGTTTTCGAATATAATACAATTATTGTAGGAACCGGTGCGGCCGGCTTCAATGCTGCGGACCGTCTTTATAATTACGGGCAGACCGGCATTGCAATTGTGACAGAGAATGTAAATGCGGGTACATCACGCAATACAGGCTCCGATAAACAGACGTATTACAAGCTTACTCTTTCAAGCGGTGACAGCGATTCGGTCCAGGAACTTGCACAAACACTGTTCAACGGGCAATGTGTTGATGGGGACATAGCTTTGGCAGAAGCCGCATTATCCGCGCAGTGCTTTCTCAAATTGGCTGATCTGGGAGTTCCCTTCCCTGTCAGCCGCTATGGAGAATATATAGGCTACAAAACCGACCATGACCCCAGACGGCGTGCAACATCAGCAGGCCCTCTGACCTCAAAGCTTATGACAGAGGCTCTCGAACGATCGGTTAAAGCGAAAGGCATCAAAATTTACGATGGTTATCAGGTGATCTCCATATTGACCGGGAAAGGAAAGCTAAACGGCCTTCTTTGCCTCGATTTAAATAATATTGGCGATAAATCCGGTCGCTTTGTTGCATTCAACTGCAAAAATGTAATCTATGCCACAGGCGGACCCGCAGGCATGTATGCCGACTCGGTTTACCCGTTCGGCCATTATGGATCGACAGGTCTGGCCTTTGAAGCTGGTATTGCGGGGAAAAATCTAACGGAGTGGCAATATGGGCTCGCATCAGTCAAACCAAGGTGGAATGTTTCCGGAACATATATGCAGGTGCTGCCGCGCTTCATTTCCACTGTTGCCGACGGTACGGATGAAAGAGAGTTCCTGGCGGATTTCTTTCCTGATAAATATGAAATGCTGTCAAAGATTTTTCTAAAAGGCTATGAATGGCCCTTTGATGTCCGCAAGGCAGCTGCAGGCTCATCGATCATAGATATCCTGGTTTACATAGAGAGCTGTATCAAGAGGCGAAGGGTATTCCTGGACTTCAGAAACAACCCCCTTGGCAGTAATATTGAATTTGACCGTCTTACGGAAGAAGCCGGTGAATATCTTAAGAAAGCCGGCGCTACCTTTGGCACGCCGATAGAGCGTCTGATTCATATGAATATGCCGGCCGTAGAATTTTATAGAAGCAAAGGCGTCGACCTTGCCAAAGAACCTTTGGAGATCGCATTATGTGCGCAGCATAATAATGGTGGTCTTGGTATTGATAAATGGTGGCAGACCAACATAGAAGGATTTTTTGCCGCCGGGGAGGTCAGTGCAAGCCACGGCGTTTATCGT
>JBDKVA010000022.1:0-49396 GCA_039679375.1 Clostridiaceae bacterium | reverse complement strand
CCCTCGGCTATGTGGACATAGCCGAGAAATACGAGGCACTGCATTTAAACTATTGAACCGCCGTACGCGGAACCGCACATACGGTGGTGTGAGAGGTCGGCGGCGATTAGCCGCCTCCTACTCGATTCTTTCCAAAATCGATGTCTTTTGATCTGCGGCTATAAAAACAGTGTATTCGAACTCTTGCCGGTTTTTATTAAATTTCAGCTTTTCATCAGACCAGATTTGAATAACATTAGGTTTGCTGCTCACGTTCCAATCCGAATCTAAAAATCACCAGCAATCGGTCTCATTATATCTGCCCGAATGTATTAACCAACCACATTTTCAACAAATCTCTGCAGCATGACCGCGATCTGTGCTCGGGTGGCGTTACCCTGCGGATCGAGGCCTGTACCATCTCCTGATATGATCCCGAGGCTTACCGCCCACTTCATAGCGTCCTCCGCCCAGGATGAAACGCTGTCCGCGTCGGTATAAGCGTTCAAAACGCCGCTGTCCGCCACTGTAACATCAAGACCCTTGTATCTCGCGTAGTTATACAACATCACGGCGAGCTGCTCGCGTGACAAAGCGTTATCAGGCGCAAAGCTGCTGCTTCCGATGCCATTCGATATCCCATTTGCCGAAGCCCAAGCCACAGCCTGTTCGTACCACGCACCGGAGGCTACATCTGAGAAGGTGTTTTCATAGCTGCCGGAATCTCCGCCGAGGCGGAACAGTACTGTGACAATCATCGCCCTTGTCATATCGGCATCCGGATTAAAGTGTTCGCCGTCACCATTCATCAGGCCTATTTGGCTGACATATCTGACTGCGTCATGATACCACGCGCTGTCTCCTACATCCGAGTAGGGATTTTGCCAGGTCTCGTCATCTTCACTCTTTTCAAATACAACTTGAACGGATATGTTTTCGCCAACATTTGTGAGAGTGTAGGTCGAAACCGCTCCAATCGAAACACCGTTTATCAAAACATCGGCTATCCGGTAGCCCGCATTAGGCGTAATCGTGACTGACACGCTCCCACCTTTATTGACACTGGCTGCTGACAGCGTGACCGTGCCGTTGGAAGCTGCGGTAGCTGACACTGTGTATTTGGTGGGTAAGCTTCCTTCGCTGTAGCTGCCCCCGCTGCTTGCGTTACTGACTGTGACAGCACATGTGGCAGCAAATCCTCCGTCCTCGGTTGTCACCGTAATCGTTGCAGTTCCTGCGCTTACGGGCGTAACGACGCCATTTGAAACGGTTGCAACGCTTTCATTGCTTGAACTCCATGTGACATTGGTATTTGTCGCGTCTACGGGAGCTATTGTTGCGGTAAGTGTTTCCGCCGAGCTGCCCGCTTGCAGCGACAAGGTGCTTTTATTCAGTGATACGCCTGTAACCGGTTTTGCGGAGACTGTCACATTCACCATTACTGTCACAGCTTTATAATTTGCATTATCCGGGGTGAAAGTTACGCTGTTCTCCGAGCTTGAAGTTAGCGTTGCGTCCGGGTTGCTCCATGAGTAAGTTCCTGTCAGCGGTTCACCGGACACACCGGTTGCGCTTCCGCCCGTAAGGGATGATAAAGAGAGCTTACTTCCGGTGAAAATGCTCCCCGCCTGCGGGGCTTCTGTTATTGTGGGCATTGCCTGGAGCGCGTTGATACTTATCAACTTGGAAATTTCATTGTATGTGTCATCAGCGGCCTTTTTCACGGTTATTGCAGCTGTTCCCACACTGTTAAAGGTTACATAACAAGTGTAATCACCTGTTTTGTCCAAGCCCTGAGATGAAGACCAGCTTATGGCTCCGCTTCCGCTGCCCCCTGATACAGTGATCGTAATTTTATCGCCGTAGGTGACCGAATCCGGCACATCGGAGATAACCAGCGCATCCTGCGTATACTTGGTCACGTCAAAGTTATTAATTGTTCCTGTAGCAGTATCATAATTTGAATCCCCGCTGTATTCGGCGGTAAGATCAAAGCTACCCGACGGAGTGCTTGACCATGTAAATGTCGCGGAACCGTCTGACGAAAGACTTACCGGTCCCGACTCCGTTTCCGCTGTAAACGTAATTGTTCCGGTTGGAGTATACCCGCTAATGCCGGTCACTGTCGCGGTCAAAACAACCGTATCACCGACCTTGTTGTCAGTTCCTGAGGCGGAGGTATTTACTGCCGTCAGCGTTACCGTAGGCGTTGCCTTATTTATATAAACAGCGGATGCAGGAGTTATATTTGACGCGGTGCTACTGACAGTGTAATTGACGCTGCTCGTACCGCTCAGAACAATGCCTGTAAGGTCAACGCTTGTTTTTTCTCCGGCGTCGGCGCTTGAAAACGAAGCGGTTCCGCTCGCGGTAACGTCATCTGAGCTTACGATTCCGTTCAAAGTGAGAAATGCCACTCCGGCGGCAGTTGTGCCGTCATAGGTCTTGCTGTTTACAGCTGCTTCTGTCACAGTAAGGGTCTTTTGCTCAATAGTAAATTTTACGTCTGCAATGACCGGATTGTAGTAATCGGAATTGCCTGTAATTGCCACGCTTCCGATTGATATCGTATGCTCGCCCGCGCCCGCACCATCGTAGGAAAGGGTACCCGACAGTGTATCCGTCCCTAACAAGCTGCCTGCATAAGTATAACCAATAACCGGGTCATCCTCGCCATAAACCTTGGTAAGATTGCTGTTTGGCGTAATGGTGATTTGTATCTTTGTTATGGAGGCTGTCAGGCTGGGCTGTGCCAGCATGTAGTTGCCGATGTCCGCGCCTGAAATACTGTATTGCTCCGATAAGCTAACGGTTTTATTGCTTTCGATTGCCGAGTCCGCAAAGCTGAAGGTTGGCGAACCTGCCAGTGTTACGGTATCTCCGCTTACGACACCGCTAAGCGCGGCTGTTCCGGAAACCGTCACCGCTGATGTTCCGTCGTATTCCTTGTCTGCCGCGGAAAGCCCTGTGATTGTCAGCTCCTTAGGGCTGATTGTGAAGTTCAGAGCCATACTTCCGCTGTATGTTGAATTGCCGGAGGGAACTGAAATTGTCAAGGTATATGAACCCGCGTCAGACGGTGCGGTTTTACTGCTGTAGGATGTTCCGCCGGTTCCGGTATATAAGTAAACCGGATCGGAAATTTCAACGGGGTTGTTATTGGTGTCTGTAAATGTCAGTGTTCCTGTCGGCAAAATCGCCGCTCCGTCATATTCCTTATCAGAAATACTGATTCCCGACAATGTAAGCGTCGTTTTGTCCGCTGCAGTTATTATAAGTGTCGTTGAAATGTCGTTGTAGTTTGCCGTCGATATGGTGATCGGGACGGTAGCCGTCAATTCTTTCGTAAGGCTTGCGTTTACCTTAACAGTTACGATACTTCCGCTCAAGGAAGGGGCCTCAGAAAGAATGCCGCTGCTGTCTGAAACAGTACCCAATGCATAACTTACGGTTCCCGTATTGGTTTGGTTGAATGTCAGGTCTGAAAGATCCAGGGAATAGGTCATTACCGACGCTTGACCTGCCCCCGCCGCGATGAACGGCGCGTCAGAGGTCAGCGAAAGCCCGTCCAATTTATTGATTGTAAATTGAACCGTTACAGGATCGGAGTAGTAGTATGTAGAACTGAGTGCAATTACCGCCGTATATTCTCCGGCATCCGACGGTGCCACAGTCAGAAGCTTACTCGCATCAACCGTGCTGCCGGAATAATAAGCAACATTCAGTGATGAGGCAACCGAAGCTGTTATATCCGTGCCGGAAGACCTAGCCACGGTGGCTGTGTATCCGGTCTTGCTGCTGCCGTCATAATTGGAATTCACAGCCGTAGCTGTAACAGCAGCCTTTTCCCTTGCCGTAAATACATTGCTGCTCGCCGTGGTCGTAACCGCGCAGTCGGCTTTATAATATGTATTATAGGAAGTGCCGGCTTTTGTTATATTTACGGCTGTTGAACTGCTTACAGGCAGCCACAGATACAGCTTTCCAGTGGCATCCGTACTGCAGGAGACCGGGCTTGTGCCGCTGTCAACCGTATATGTCACATCGGTTTTAGCCGATATTCCGAACATAGTTATCGTATTGCGATACAAGCTCGCGTTACTGCCGTTGACAACAGCGGATTCCATCGAACTTGCATAGACGGAGCCTCCATCTATTGTGCATGTGCCGTCCGAATTGCTGCCGTAACCGGCGCCGATACCGGTAGAGGCGGGAGCTTGGGGATAGCTGTAATAACCAGTATTGCTTCCGCTGCTTGCAATAACAGTACCGCCTGATATTGTAAGTTCAGCAGCATCTCCGCTGCTTGTTCCGGTAGCGCTAGTGCTAGAGTTAAAAGCGCCTGTACCGCCTCCGATTCCTGTTCCCCGTCCATACGAGGAGTTGCTGGTACCGCCTGTTGCCGTAACATATCCGCCTGTAATTGTAACTATTCCTCCGCCTCCGCCAGAGCTGCTGTTGTAACCCGCACCGCCGCCGCCGATACCGGCGCCGCTGCCGCCGTAAGGAGTTTTAGAAGTCTCCGCGCCGCCCGCGCCGCCGGCTGCCGTGATATTGCCGCCGGTTATCAGAATCGTACCGCCATTTCCACCATAGCCATTCAGTGTATACGCGCCGCCGCCGCCGATGCCGGCGCCGCCGCCGCCATTAATATAGGAACAATTACCTGTCGCGATAACCGTGCCTCCGTTGATTGTGATGTTACCTCCGCTGCCGCCGGAGATTCCACTCGTGGAGCCATACCTACTTGCACCGCCGCCGCCGATACCAGCGCCCGAGCCGGCCATACCATCGGAGAGATAGCCGCCTTGCCCCCCTGTTGCCCTAACCGTACCGCTGTCGATTGTGATGATGCCGCCGCTGCCGCCGTTACCGCCGCCTATATAGCTATAGTTAGAATAGTAACAGCTGCCGCCGCCGCCGCCGATACCGGCGCCGCCGCCGCTGTACTTGCCGCCGTTTCCGCCACTTGCGGTTACGGCGGCGTTCCTTATTTCAATCGTTCCGCCGCTTTTGCCAACATAGCTGTCGTTAATCCCGCCATCGCCGCCGATGCCCGCGCCGCCGGCGTATGTACCGCTTGAACCACCGGCCGCGGTAATCGTGCCGCCATAGATTTTGATCGTGCCGCATCCGCTGCCATTACCGCCGCCGATGCCTGCGCCGGCGGTGTTGGATGAACTGGAGGCGCTGCTTGCGGACAGTGAGCCTGTGCTGGTTTCCGTTATGGTAAGCGAAGCACCGCTCGGTACCTGCAGTCCGGCGTATCCGCTGCTGCTGAGCAGCGTATTTGAATTTGTCAATGTAAGGTTCACCGTGGAGCCTGTTGATATTGAAAACGCGCAGCCGGAAGCGGAAATATTAACACCGTCCAATGTAATATCAGCTGTAATTGAACCACCAACAGTTATGGTATAAGCCGTTTGATTTGAGGTGCCGTAAATCCTGTAGCTTCCGCTTGAACTAATGCTGACGTTTCCGGATTCAATATTATATTCCGCAGTATAAGCTGCACTAGCTGGAATTGTCGTTACGAGAAGTAAGCAAGCAAGCATTGCAAACGTCAACATAATGGACAATCCCCTATGTTTTAGTTTTTGAGCCAATATTCCTCTCTTTTTCACTGTTCTGCCTCCCAAAGCTCGCTTCCCGATCACTCCGTCACTGTTATTATAAATATTCCTTAAGTTCATATTTCCCACTCCCTAATAGTTATTCTATTTTAGAGTAACACAGTAAGAACCGCTTGTGACTGTCCCAGAGTACAGTCTTTACAAAAAAAACACCTTTGCCGAGTTTTTTCGACAAAGGTGTTTTAATTAATGTTTACATTTTATAAGCCAAGTTCCCGGGCCTTGATGATGGCTTCCAGCCGGTTGTTCACCCCAAGCTTGTCAAAAATCCGTGCATTGTAATACTTCACTGTTCTTACCGTAATGAAAAGCTTATCCGCAATTTCCTGGTTGGAGAGCTCTTCGGTCATGAGCTTCAATACAGCCGACTCCCGCTCGCTAAGGTGGTCTTTCACAGATTTTCCATTCGGATTTCCGGCGTTTTCTTGCAAACGAGCGGCGTTTTGCAGTTTAATATTCGCTTTTGTCAATTTAAGCAGTTTTTTTGAGTATTCAAAGTGTTTGTTGTTTCCCGTTTCTTTAACCCACGACTTGTATTTTATAAGCAGATCTGCCATAGGATGGTTCAGGTCCGCAAAAGTACGGGCATAACCATCATAAGAGCCAAGCTCCAGTGCTTCATAAAGCGCGTCCATTGAACTCCTCGCTTCACCGAGACGATCCGCGCAGATTGCTTTCTGACAGAGCACTTCAATTTGGCTTCCAAGCCTGTCCTCACGTTTTGTAAAGTCCTCAAGTCTGGCTAATAAAATCATCGCTTCATCAAGACGGTTTCTAAGAATCAGGTACTTCGCGTAAACGATGTATTCAAATTCCCGTGACACGGAAAGCATGTCAAATATCCCGGTTCTGTCCGTGTGAAGCCAACTTTCCGCGTTTTCGGCACTTCCTTTGTATAGGTAGAGCTCGGCAGTAAAAATGTCAAAAAAGTAGCTCCATAACGAATTGCCGCGGCCAAGGATCATCCGGCCCGATTCTATTATGCCCAACGCCCCTCTGATGTCGCCCCGAACCCTTTTCAGCTTCGCGAGCGTTATAAAGCACGGCACGATGATTCCGGGATTGCGAAGTCCGGTTATTCTTCCCATGCTCTTAACAAGTGTGGAGTAGACCTCCTTCAGCTCATTTCTTTCATAGCGGCATTCGGCAAGCACAGCCGACAGGTATGACGAGAAATCACCAAGTACCCGAGGAGTGTCCTCGATAGTGCTTTCATAAACCGCCACGGCCTTATTCAGTCTTCCCCTGAATCCGTAGGCTGTTTCAAGCAGACTCGGCTCTCCCGGATTCATCTCGCCTACGAATACGGGCGTAAAGACTGCCAGTTCATAGACTCTTTTGTAATAACGGAGCGCTGCGTCTGCGTCCATCCGGAACACCGAAACATTTGCGTTTGCAAGAACGATGTTGGCTTCCAAAAATTCCTGTTCAGTTCTGTCAAGGCCGCCCCTGATTCGTTCAAAGCAGGCCAAAGCCTTATCGGCCCATAGCGCAGCCTTATCAACCTGATTTTCGATTGACAGTATCCATGAATACCCCGTGCAGGCCCTGATGTCGCTTTCAATAAGCTCTTCCGGCATACTTTCGATCCATTTACGCCATAAGGAGTATTCTCCGTTTTGCGCTACCTCAAGATAAATATTCCATACAAGCGGAAAGGCTTTTTCGTATTCCTTTGCTTTAATATAACAGTTGATGGAATCTTGGATATATCCGTTTTCCTCATACCATTGTCCGGATAAACTTAAAAGTGAGTGGCGGGCCGTTATATTCTCCGCTTCGAGCTTCTGCAGCAGGAACTCCTGAAATAGATGATGGTATCTGAACCAGGTTTTTTCCTGATCCAAAGAAATGATAAAGCTATTGGTTTCCGAAAGCACTTTCAGCAGCTCAGCACTTTTTGCATTTCCCGTCACCATCGCGCAAAGAGGGCCGGAAAGCTTGTCCAGAAATGCGGTATGTACCAGAAAACCCCTGATTTCCACGGGCCATTTGCAGTAGACTTCGTTTTCCAGCATCTCATTAATACTATAGTTTTTTCCGGAAAACGAACTTATGAATTCTCTCGGGTTTGCGCTTTCTTTCATAGAGATTGAGGCGGCTACAAGCCCTGCCGCCCATCCTTCGGTACGTTTATCCAAATCAGATATATCGTCAGGTCTAAGGTTGATGCCTCTTTGAGCGAACAGCTCCGTGGCTTCGTCCGTGCTGAAGGCCAGATCCTTTATCGTCAGCCTGACGGCGGTCTCCCTTGAATACAGCTTGGAAATCCCGTAGTCCGGTTCTTTTCTGCTGATCATAATCACGCTGAGATTAGGGGGCATATACTTAATGAAATATTCAACGCTTCTCAATACCGTTTCATTGTTTATCAGGTGATAATCATCAAGAACAAGTGTGAAGATTTCAGCGATTTCGTTTAGAGTGTTTATCAAAAGGTCGGTTGTTATATTCGATGAAACAAGTTCCGAATTTATTTGAATACCAGAAAGTACATCTGCATTTTTCAAGCATTCGGAAATTGAGGCTCTTATGTAATTCCAGAATCTTACCGGGTCGTTGTCGGGTTCATCAATTGACAGCCACGCATATTTCACGGCGGCCGTTTCAAGAAAAGATACCACGGCAGTTGTTTTGCCGTATCCAGCGGGTGCCGATATAAGGGCAAGCTTATACTGTGAAAGAAGAGATAGTTTCTCTTGGATGTTTTTTCGGCTTACTATATTCTTGCTTATATTCGGCGTACAGAGCTTTGTACGAATCAAGATGTAGACCTCCTGACAGATAAACGCCTTTACAATGCAGATTATTAACTATTTTATGACATCTTTGGCTTTTCTAAAAGACTCATTATTGCTGCCTTGTGAAAAACGCTTTCAGCCAAAGACATCACTAAAAATACAATAATTTTTAACGGAAATACACTGGGTATAAAAGAGCAAAAGATGTCCTGCAAATTTCTCTTCAGGACATCTTTTTTGGAAAGAAATATGGTGCCGCTGGCCGGAGTCGAACCGGCACGGTATCGCTACCGGTGGATTTTGAGTCCACTACGTCTGCCAATTCCATCACAGCGGCATACGTCCCATTTTTGTTCACGCAAAAAGAATTATACAACAGCCTCCGGATAATGTCAATGTCAATTCTGACTTCCTGCGCGTCATTCTATTTCCATTCTATTTCCAATATCTATTATGCTAATCACTGTCCAATTCTTATAGCCAGTTACCAGTGTCCATAGCAAAAGCTGGCCTTTCTTTCAAAAGGATGCTGATTGCGCTGCTGCAATGACTGATTTGACAGCCTTCTGCACCTGTTTGTCAAAATCATTTAATATTTCAAAGAACTCGCCCTTACCTACCTTTTTCAATGTTGGCCCGACCTGTTCCAGTTCTCTCCTGTCAAATAGCTTCCGAAACACGCCGCAAGTAAACAGCATTGTGACCAGTAAAGCCTTTTGGGAATCAGCCTGCCGGTCCTCCTTCAGTATAATGTCCTTCAGTTCACTGACAAGCCTTTCATGCTCACTGTTCCGGGCTATTACATACCGGACGTATGGGAAAATTCCAATAAAACGGCCCGGTTCCATACGGATATACCCATCGCTCTCAAGCTTTTCCATGAGACGCTTTCCAAACCTCTTCACCTTGCGCGGTACGCTGCTGATTATCGAATTGAGACCGGATGGCAAGCCCTTTTCGATCACGGCATCCAGCACCTCGTCAAGCATAGGGTCTTTGGCGGAGGAAGAACCGGCATGTGTCACGCTTTTCCCATCCCCCTCAATTATCCCCAGTCTGGCAAGCTCCGCCATTGAAATGCCTGCAGCTCCATACAACAGAAATGTCCTTAAAGTAAAGAGCCTGTTCTTTTTCGCGTTTATCGACGCAAACATAAAGGTTTCGATTGTATTCATTTAATCACCTGCCTGCAGTAAAGATGACCTGACCATGCCATATTTCTCTGCCTGGCTGATGATTTGCTGTTCCGTCAGATCCTCCATCGGATCTCTACCCGCAACATAGATCATGCTGGCTGTTGCCGTTATGATTATGCCAATACCTATACCCAGCAAAACGCTTTTTACGTGAAAGGAATTCATAAAATCACTCTCCGGCAAAAATCTCTTTTTGTGTTCATCCGTTTATTTTCTAAGGCCCAGGATCAGTTCCACCTCTCCCTTGCCTATGTTAAGCCTCCTGGCAATTTCAAGGCTTTGCATGCCTTCCTGCGAAAGCCTTGATACTTCTGAATACTTATTATTGATAGGGATGACTTTTTCCCGTTTCTTTAATGGGATAAAAGTATTTTCGAATCCGGCCGTGCTCCCGTTCACTGCGGCTGCTGCAGGATAGCTTACGATAACGGTATCCATGACCTCCGGTTTTTCAGAAGATACAGCCTCCATATCGTTCAAGCCGCATTCAACTTCGTTTTCGCCAATTGCCGTTTCTTTCGTTTTATCATAAATCATTCTTGCCCTTTTGCTCAGAGCGTTCAATTTTTCTTCTGCGAATTGTATATTCTTATTCAGCTCATCATTTTTCAAATCCATCCGGTTCACAATATAATCGGAGAACTTGTTCATTTCATCGATCATTTGCTCTGCATCGTTAATGATCTCAATAAGCTGCTGTTCTTTTTCTTTATAATTTTTTGTAAAATCAAAGATTTTCTTCTTGTCGAGAAAAATACATATGAGTGAAAACAAGACTATTAGAATTCCCAGGAATACTAAACTCACATAAAAGCCATCCATATTCTTCACCTCAGTCAGATTGCCTGATATCCGCGCACAAGCCCGTTCATTCTGACAATTCTGATTTATCTTTTGTACTAAAGCGTAAATGTAATCGCTTTAGTAACTTGTTGCCACGAAACTGCAATAAAAAACAAGAAAATAGTTTCACATTCGCGGCAATAAGCACATTCGCTGGGTTGTGGGCGGTAGCCCACATTGGATCATGGTAATTCATATCTTAATATCGATCGTACTGGTTATCACAGTATTATCCGCATTGTTCCTGCCGCTTTCTTCCTTCTTGCCGGATTGTCCGCCTGTCTCCTGCCTTTTTTTACCGTTTCTGCGGTTCTCCTTCTGTTTTTCCGCTATGCGTACATCCTGTGCATGCGGTCTTGAATAAACCTGTTTCAGCGAATCCTCAGCCTTATGCATGGTAGCTGCGGCTTGCTGCTGTTGGGCGGTAAGATTCCTGTGTACTTCATCATTATTTAACTTTGCTACTTCCATAGTTTTAGGAAGCATGATCTGAAAATCAACCGGTTTAATGGACATATGCTTCACTTCCTTGTGTTCTTCTTAAACCGTAAAAAAGTATAGTCCCAATCCTTAGCTTTCTTTTTATCTGTCTATCCCGCCTACCCTGATATCCGCACCATCCCTGTACAGCGTACAGTATTGGAGATTCTCCCGTACATACATAAAGCATGAACCGATTGCTACCTTCGTCCCAGGGTAAATAAAATTGTAGCACCTGACCTTTCCGTAGGAATCCTGCTGCAATCTACCCTCCAATTGTTCCACTTCCTCGTTTAATTCAATAAGTCTGTTTGTCAAATAAACTCTCGTCCTTACGCTTCTTGCCATGATCTCTTGTTTCTCGGGAGATAAAGCCCCTGCTAATTCAAGCTTTTTTAAAATAGTAATAGCTTGCTCCGCTTTTTTGAGATCGACCTCTATGCTTGCGGCTTCATCCTTTGCAGATTTATAACGTTCTCTGATTGTTGGATCCACACCTACTTCTATATCTGTTACCGTTGCCATATATGAGCCGATGACCTTTGCTACTATCTCTTTTCCGACCTTGCAGCTGCCGCCAACCAGCAAGCCTTTCTTTCCTGAAAGCTCAAGCTTATTTCCGCATTTCACGCTGCTGTGCATGATCGCTTCGGATTTGATATTATTGGCTGCTTCAATATTGCTGTTCTCGATATATCTTGCTATGATATCTCCTCCACTGATCAGCACGCCTTTTCCCATACCTGACATGCCCCTTCTGAGGATGATATCTCCGCCAGCCTTTATTACCGAGCCTTCAACCACACCCCATACCTCGACATTGCCGCCTGCTTCCACTACAAAGCCTGAAAGTACGTTGCCTCTGATAGTAACATTACCTACAAAATTAATGTTTCCAGTTGAGTTGTCCACATTTGCAGGAACTTCATATGCAGAAAAAACATTGATTTTCCCGTCGATATAATTGATCTGTCCGTTGATATTTGCCAGAAGGCTCATCCCATCCGGCGAAACACTTACATTACGGCCTTTAGGCAGCACAGCAAGTTTTCCTTCCCCAGCCTGTATATCTGTTCCGCTGACTGTTTTGCCGGGAGTCCCTTTGACCGGGGGTATCAAGGTGCAAAGCCGTTGACCTGCCATTGCGCTTTCGATCAGATTGAGTTCCCTGAAGTCGACACGGCCGTCTTCCAGAATAGTAGGTTTGTTATCCTTTTTTACATTAAAGTGAAATTCAACCTTTCCATTCTGGCCATTTACCGGAGGAATACCTTCGGCAATGCAGATCATTTCGTTATATACCGGGTATTTTACAATTGTTTCAAGATTCGTTCTGTTGATTCCATAAATTACTCCGTTCTTGTTCAGTACATCAAGAACCTCTTCAAGTGACATCATTCTTCCGTTATCGGGCGAGTTAAAAGATATGTACCCTTTCATTCTGTCGGGAGATATCATTACATTTGCTGTTACATCAACTTTTACTTCTTCTTGCGGTTCCGCTATTTTAACAGCGATTTTCTCCGCCATTCTGACTGCCGGCTCCACAATATCCCTGCTAAAATTTTTGACCTTTTTCAATGCAAGTTTATCTATTACTTCCTGTACTTCTACTTTTTTACCTTTGCCGACTGGAGGGTAAACTGCCAAATAAACACCATCTTCCTTGAACAGCAATTGAAAAAAACCATCATTTACATTACTGCCGGTTTCTTTCGTATCAAACAAAACACCAACCTCCTAAAAATAGAGTAACAATAGAAATAATCAATCATATAAAAGTGATTTATGTCTTGCCAATTTACTTCGCAAACGCATGATTGCTTTGGTATGCAGTTGCGATACCCTGGACTCTGATACTTTCATTATCGCACTTATTTCCTTTAGTGTCAATTCGTCGTAATAATATAGCGAAAGTACCATTTTTTCCTTATCAGGCAGCTTTTCGATGGAATCTCCCAGTATGTCCCTTAATTCGCTTAATTCCATCTCGTATTCAGGACTGTCGGCTTTGCTGATATTGGGCGTATCTGTACCTATTTCATAATTCTGTTCTAGAAAATCCTCCAGAGAAACCATGGATGTTACATTAACATCATTCAAAAGCCTATAAAATTCATCAAGAGAAATTTTGAGCTTATTGGCGATTTCCTGATCGGAAGCCGTATGGCCGATTTCATTTTCCACTTCCCAATATGCCTTTTCAAGCTCTTTGTTTTTTTGCCTTAAAGACCTTGGCACCCAATCCATTTCGCGGATACTGTCTATAATAGAGCCTCTGATTCTTAATGAGGCATAAGTTTCAAATTTAACTCCCTTGTTGATATCATATTTATCAATAGCATCTATCAGCCCGAATACGCCAAATCCTACCAGGTCATCATACTCGACATTTGAACCGAAATAAATGTTCAGTCTGCCTGCAATAAACTTGATAAGATGAGAATACTCAAGTATAAGAGCCTCTCTTGTAACAGGATCTTTGTTTTCATGATACTGTTTCCATAAATCAGTATTTTTATCGTTATTGACCTGCATGTGCAATCCCCCGTCTTACTCTTTTATCCTGGAGCTTACTGCTTTACTCAAAACCAATGGTTTAAAATCTTCATCCGCTGATAGATCTAAAATACTTTGCTGTTTTGTCTGCGACTGGCCCTGCTGCATGGTAGGTTGATTCTGCTGCATATGCTGCCTTGCGGCAGCATTTTTTTGTTCTTCCATTTGCTGATGTAATTGTTGCTCTTCCAACCTTTGTTGTTCTTCCTTTTTTCTTTTTACCTCTTTTTCTATGGTTAGAACTGTGTTTTTTACATACGATCCGATTATGCAGAAAACAATCATCATTACAGCCATGCGTATATAAATTGCCTGGTTGTCCGCACCGGTCGCATAACTTATTATACCAGCTATGATTGCCGCCGAACACCCGAAAATAAACGGCAGCTTATGGATGCGTCCCATAAAGTCAAATCTCCTTTTGCCCATGCCCTATCGTCTTTATAAAAAGCCTGCCGTTATCGGAATTAATCTCAATGGTCCTGCCATAGGTACCACCCGTGTCCTCGGCCAATATTGGTATTCCTAATCCGTAAAGCACTTCTTTAGTAGCAGTTACATTTCTCGTACCGATACGCATTACTTCAGAAGGATCACTAAAGGTGAACATCTGTGCTCCACCTGCAATTTTAGCTACAATCTGAAATTTTACTGCCCCTAGCTTTACCATATCGCCTACCAGCTTAACTATGGCAGTATCTGCAAACTTGGCTATATTTGAATTATTTTTAGCTTGTTGGCTTGAAGGCAACATTATGTGCGCAAGTCCGGCGATTTTGCGGATGGGATCGTATAATGCAATACCTACGCATGAACCCAGGCCAAGCGTCGTAATAATACACGGATGCCTTGAAGATTGCAGATCAGCCATTCCAACTTTAATCACATTATCCATTCTACGCAATAACTCCTAGTGCTTTCAATAAAATATCGTATGTTTTCAGATCCGGTACAAGTAAAAAATCTCCTACAACCTTGTCTTCTCCCTCTGTAAATTCCGTTTCTATGTATAGAACCGTATCACCGACTTTTCCGAACTCTATAGCCGGAACGCTTAATATTGCGCCGGCCATATCGATCGCCATATCCGGTACGGAGGGCACGATCTTTAGATTGGTTAGAGCTGATAATGCAGACAGATACGAACCCGCCAGGATATTACCGATTTCCTTCAGAGCAGAAACTTCAATTTCTGTAAAAGGACGTTCCGTAAATTCTTTTTCCGCCGAGTCCGTCGGTATTCCCATCAACATACAAACAAGCATAGCTGCAGCACTCTGCTGCAAAATAAACATGATGTAACCTGTAAGATCCCCTTCCATTTTAAGCAGTATCCCTACTACCGGAAGCTCTGCACCTCCAAGAGTTTCACTTACTTCTCCGAACTCCAATACCTTTACTCTGGGAACATCCATGTCAACCTTTTTGTTCAGCATTTTCGCAAGCGCAGTTGCCGCATTTCCGGCGCCGATATTGCCTATCTCCCTTAGAACGTCAATTTGCATATTGTCCAATTCATCAATACCCTTTACCATGTCAACCGCCATTCCGCCGCTGTACGCCGGCAAAAATTCTGGTAAATTTGCTCGCTTATCACGTACAGCTGAGGAAGATAAGCGATGGGGGCCCCAACTGCTGAGGCAGATATCGCAGCGCTATTCCGCAACGCTTAATGTTACAAGATTGTCCATATTCAGCAGTGTAATGATTCTCCCGTTATATTTTCCAATTCCCGTTATGTAGTCGAGTGAAACTTCGCCTGCTATGCCTGCAATGCTTTCTGTAGCATCCTCGACAAGCTCAAGCACCTCGGATACGGAATCCACGATCACGCCGGCAGTAAATTCATCCATTTTCAATATGATTATCCTGGTTTCTTCACCGATTTCATCTTCAGGGAGTCCGAATTTGGCACGAAGACTTATGGCCGGAATGATTTCACCTCTCAGGTTAAATACGCCTTTCAGGAAGGATGGCGTTTTGGGAACCCTGGCAAAGCTCATTTCGTGTCGTATGATCGTGGTGATTTTATGGATATCTATGCCATACTCCTCGTTTTCAAGCTTAAATATAAGATATTTTTTTATTTCCTTTGAATTGGTGTTTGTCATGGTCATACTCCTTTCCTAATGCGCCAGGGCATTCACATCAAGTATGAGCGCCACATTACCGTCTCCAAGTATGGTTGCGCTCGTAACAACCTTTATACCCGAAAGGAATTTGCCCAGCGATTTTTGCACAATTTCCTGCTGCCCCAGCACCTTGTCCACCACAAAACCTGTCAGCCGGTCTCCTCTTTTTACTATCACAAGCTTCAGCACTTTTTGATCGCCATTCTCATTCGGTACTTCCAGAACTTTATCAAGCCTGACGATTGGAACGACCATATTCCTGTAAAGTATGACCTCCTGATTCTGTACCAGTTTTATTTCCTCGGGAGCGATATTCATTATTTTATGAATGGAGCTTAGCTGAATGGCATATTTTTCATTTCCGACCATGACAAGCAGAGCCTGTATGATGGCAAGTGTCAGCGGCAGCCTGATAAAGAATCTGCTGCCCTTACCCAACGCGGTTTCCACCTCGACAACTCCCCCAAGCATTTCGATCTTGGTCTTTACTACATCAAGTCCCACGCCCCTGCCGGACAGGTCCGTAACCTTATCGGCCGTACTGAAGCTCGGCTTAAAAAGGAAATCGATAATTTCCTTCTGTGTAAGGTTTGCAGCCATATCCTTGTTGATCAAACCTTTTTCGATTGCCTTTTTCTTTACTTTCTCCGTATTGATGCCCGCACCGTCGTCTTCCACCTCAATAACAACGTTATTTCCATCCTGATAAGCCCTCAGTGCGATTTTGCCTGTCTCGGGCTTACCCGCGCTCCTTCTCGTCTCAATCGGTTCAATTCCGTGATCGACGGAATTCCTCAGCAAATGGATTAAAGGATCTCCTATTTCATCTATTACTGTCCTGTCCAGCTCCGTTTCCTCACCTGACATGGTAAGCTCAACTTCCTTGCCGAGATTTTTCGATATATCCCTGATCATCCTGGGGAAACGGTTGAAGACTGTTTCAACAGGCACCATCCTAACCTTCATGACTGCATCATGAAGATTTGTCGTGATCTTTTCAAGGTATTCCAGTGTCTCTGCCCAATCCTTTGTCTTTGTGATCCCTTCAAGCCCTTCAAGCCTGGTTTTCTGAATGATCAGCTCACTTACCAGGTTCAAGAGCAGATCAAGCCTTTCGATGTCCACACGAACTGTTTTACCTGTTTTGGCCTTCTTTGCCGATAGATCGGAATTTACCTGATTCGTATCGGAATTCTGCTGGGCGGCCTGTTCATCTCTTGCCCTGCCATCAGAATCACCGGATTCGGAACCGGCCTTCAATCCGGCAGCAACCGCCTCCCTTTTTGCCTGAACCTGTCGGATGATGATTTTATCAACCTCGGAAATCGAATTGAGATCCTTTTGAAATACAGACTCATCTTCTTTTGTTATAACAATGAGCGTAAATTCATAGTCAAATTTCTCATCCTCAATGTCCTGGACACTTGGATCCGACTTGATTATTTCAGAATATCGTTCAAGTGTCTTAAAAATGACAAATGCCCTTGCTGATTTTAAAACACATCCCTTGTTCAGCTTCAGCGTGATCTGGTAGGTATTGTTCCCCAGATCGGCCGCCTTGTTGATCACATTCATATCATACTGGTTCAGTGCAAGCAACGGAGGATTGTCATCCGTTGAAGCAGACGATGCAGTTCCGTGGGCAGCCGCGAATGAGGATGGTTTGGCAGCAGTAGCAGCCTGTGGTGCCTTGCCTTTTATGATGTTTGACAATGCGTCGATAATGTTCAGATTCTCCTCAATGCCCTCAGATCCTGTTTCAGCAACCATTGTTGTGTAGTTCTCCAACGCATCCAGGCATTTAAACAGCAAATCTATCAGCTTGGTAGTTACCTTAACTTCATTGTTTCTCAAAGCCTGCAGCACGTTTTCCATATCATGCGTCAGTCTGGACATCCTTTTAAATCCCATTGTTCCGGACATCCCCTTTAAAGTATGCGCCACTCTGAAGATCTCGTTGAGCACGGAACTGTCTCCAGGATCCTTCTCCAAGGTTAACAGGCACTGATTCAGACTTTGCAAATGCTCCTTCGTCTCTTCAATAAAAATCTCCTGGTATTGACTCATGTCCATACTTGATCCACCCCCACGTATTTGATTATTACCTCTGAAATTTCTTTAAGAGGTACGACTTGATCCACCACACCTGTCTTTACGGCGGAATTCGGCATTCCATATACCACACAGGATTCCTCATCCTGCGATATGATAGTGGCACTGTTTTGCTTTTTAATTTTTACAATTCCCTTGCTTCCGTCGGAACCCATTCCTGTCATGATCACACCGATGACATTGGGATACTTCGTTTCCGCAATGGAACCCATCATCACATCGACAGCCGGTCTGTGGCCTCCTGCCGGTGCTTCCTTTGACAGCCTTAATTTCAGGATGTCATCGGAGGTTCTCCGCACCTCTAAGTGAAAATCTCCCGGTGCTATGTAAGCAAAACCTGGTTTTATTATTTCATCATCCTCTGCTTCCTTTACATGAATATTGCAAAGTGAGTTCAGTCTTACCGCCAGTGATTTGGTAAATCCCGGGGGCATGTGCTGAACAATAACAAAGGCGGCCGGTATATTCTCCGGAATATTACGCAAAACCTCTAGCAATGCCTTTGGTCCTCCGGTCGAGGTACCTACAGCAATTATTGTCATTTCCTAAATCAACCCTTTTTTTCGCAATTTTCGTTGTTCCTCAAAAATAAATTTAATTACTGCATCCCTGTCACTTTCATTTATTCTGATGTATGCTACACCCGCTTCATATTTGAATCTTCCGTCCAATTCAGCCATTTCAAACCTTAATACCTTTCCGAAGAAATGAACATTTTTGTTCTGTTCATTGAATATTTCACATTCGAGTATTTTCCCGATCTCTATCCTTTCTTCGAGCAACAGGCTAATTCCGCCGCCGCTCAAATTTTTTGCAAACGTCTGTCTATATGGGATGTCCTCGTTATATGCAGGGTTATAGGATTTCACCTGCCTGTACCGGACTTTAAGCAAACAGTCCAGCCTGTAATATTCCCTTCTCTGGACCTTATGTATTTCTCCCTGCTGCTCCACTTTTAAAAAGGGCAAATTCTCGGACACCATCCGATCCTTCACCAAAACACTGAACACAAAGAGATGGATATCATTTTCCCTTCTATATGTAAAATAAACATTCAATAACGTACCGATCTGTATGGGAACAACATTGCCTTCCAATATAGGTGCAGCGATAACAGCCTCATTATTTTCCAGAGTACGCTCATATTTGCTGACAACATTGGGCTCGATCCGGTTGCCTTCCTCGTCGAATCGTTCAAGCTCCAATTTCGTGCCGGTTCCTATATCGGATAATTCCACCTTCTGCTCCTCCCTTTACTGAATTTGCGATCCATTATACTCTCATAAAGCCAACAAGCCTGTTAAGAAAGCCCCTGATACCTGCACTCTGCGGAATGTCCCCGCCTTTACCGCTTTCTGTAAGCTTGATGGATATCTCCCTTATATTCCTGGCAGCCTGACTTTTAGGAAAGCTGAGTAAGAAAGGCTGCTGCTGCTTTACCGCTTTTGCGACAGCCTCGTCACGCAATATGTAGCCTGTCGGTTCCAGTGCAATACCAAGGAATTTTTCCGAAACAAGTATCAGCTTATTCAATATATCATTGGCTTCATTATTGTTTTCCGTCTTGTTCACAATCACCTTGATCTTTTTCGTTTTGTCTCTGTTTGACACCGTTTTGATCAATGCGTAGGCATCTGTTATGGATGTAGGTTCCGGCGTTGTTATAAGAAGCACTTCATCTGCCGCCATGACGAAACTCATCACATTCTCCGACAATCCTGCCCCTGTATCCACAATAATGATGTCCGCCAACTTGTCCAGCAGCGCCATGTTTTCAACGAACCTCAACACCTGTAGTCTGTCAAGCTTGATAAGCTCCTCGACTCCGGACCCGCCTGAAATAAACTTGATGTTCTTCGGCCCTTCTGACAATATCTCCAGTATGCTCTTCCTGTTTTTTATCACATCCACAAGCGTAAACTTCGGAATAATTCCAAAAAGTACATCTATGTTTGCCAGCCCGAAATCCGCATCCATTATTACAACCCTGCAGCCCAGTTCGCTTAAGGCTATAGCAAGATTGATCGTTATGTTTGTTTTGCCGACGCCGCCCTTGCCGCTTGTTACCGTAATGACTCTGGCTGTCCTTTTTACCTTCGGTATGGGAGCTGACGTCTGGTTTACCGCCTGCTTCAATCTTAAATTATCTATGACCTGCCTTAGTTTTTCTGCCTGATCCATCATTTAGCCCATGCTCCCTATCAGATTCTTCGTTATCTTCTCAATATCAGCTGTTTCTATATCATCAGGCACACTTTGTCCGGTAGTAATATATGAAAGACTCTTTCCCGTAAAGTATTTTACGTTGAGTATAATACCCTGGACCGGGGCTTCGTCAATTTTTGTAAAAATCAGTTTATAGTTTGTCAAAAAACCATAGCTGTTTAAAATCTCTTTACAGTTCCGTATGCTTGTTGTCGCACTGAGTACAAGATATACTTCATCTGCATGCGACGCCAAAATCAATGTTTTGAGTTCCTCAAACTGAGACTTGTTCCTATGGCTTCGGCCGGCGGTATCAATCAGTACGATATCCTTATCGGAATGCAGACTGACTGCTTCGCTGATCTCCTGGGCCGTATAGGCTACCGATAATGGAATACCGAGTATCTCCGCATATGTCTTCAGCTGCTCTACTGCTGCAATTCGGTATGTATCAGCTGTTATCAGCCCCACGGCCTTTTTCTGGTTTAAAACGTAATTCGCTGCAATCTTTGCCAGCGTAGTTGTCTTGCCAACACCCGTAGGCCCAACAAAAATGATAACGGATGGTTTGCCTGGAATGCCTGGTTTTATGGTATCCGGCCTGCCCAGTATACCTGTAATAACGGCCGATATCTGGGACGTCATATCGTTTACACCCGCCCCCTGGCCTGATTTTGCCGCCGCTGTGCCAACAATCTTCCTGGCGATATCGACATCCACTTCATTCTTTATAAGGTTACCATAAAATATCTCCGAAATATTCGGCGCCACAGGTTGTTTTTCTTCTTTTGCCTCCTGTATGGGCTTATCCTCCAATTTCAAATGCGCATACATTTTTTGTAGCATTTCCTCTATAGTAGATATTTTATTCTCCAGATTTGCTATTTTTTCCTCTTTTTCGTCAAATTTATTTCTTTCCTCCAACTCGGAATTCCTTCTGCCGCCTTGCTTTTCTTCTGTTTTTTCAGATTGTTTTTCAACTGATTTGACGGAGCCGCCCTCCGTCCTTGTTAAATTGTATTCGTCAATAGCTGCCAATACCTCAACCATCGGCTTTTGAAACAAACCAAGGAGTCCCTTCTTCTTTACCTTTCGTGTGTTCAGAATAAGAGCTTCGTTACCAAGATCCATCTTAACCTTCAGTATGGCTTCCTGCGTGTTTTTTGCCATGTAGCGGCGAATCTTCATAAGTTCCCCGATCCTTCATTTTTTTCTCTAAAAAGTAATTATTCCATTATATAGTGACATATTCTATTCTATTTCATTTTACCATTTTTTTATATACTTACAACCCCTATAGACTGAATCTCCAAATTTGGATCAAGCTCGTTATAGGATAATACAACAATACCTGGTATGGATTGGTCCGCAAGCTTCTTGAAATAGAGCCTGACTACAGGCGAGGCAAGTACGATAGGCTGCTGGCCCAATTGCATCAGCTTCTGGACCTGCTTTGAAAGGTTGCTCAAAACCGAGTTCGAAACATTGGGCTCAAGTACCAGATAGGATCCGGTGTCCGATTTCTGCAATGAATCCATAATAAGCTGTTCGAGTTTCGGATCCAGTGTAATTACACTGGACTTTTCCTCAGTGAAAAACTTCTTTGAGATCGCTCTCCCCAAAGCCTGACGGACGTATTCCGTCAGCATGTCTGTATCATGTGTAATAGGCGCATAATCTGCAAGTGTTTCCAGTATGGTGACCATGTCCCTTATGGAAATGCCTTCCTTTAGCAGATTTGCAAGAACCTTTTGGACCTCTCCGACCGACATGAGTTTTGGTATCAGCTCATCCACAATGACAGGGTAATTCTGTTTCACATTGTCAATCAGCACCTGAACATCCTGTCTGCCGATCAATTCACGTGCGTACTTCTTGATGATCTCCGTCAGATGTGTTGCGATTATGGAAGGAGAATCCACTACCGTATAGCCAAGCATTTCGGCTTTGTCCCTCTGACCTTCCGTAATCCATATGGCAGGCAGCCCAAATGCCGGTTCTGTTGTTTTGATGCCTTCGACTTCTTCTTCAACAAGTCCGGGATTCATCGCCATATAATGATCCATCATCAGTTCGCCCCGGGCGACCTCTACACCTTTGATCTTGATTTGATATTCATTGGGAGCCAGCTGGATATTATCCCTTAGCCGGATGATCGGAACGATCATACCCAGTTCCAGCGCCAACTGCCTTCTGATCATAACCACTCTGTCTAGAAGGTCTCCTCCCTGGTTCACATCGGCAAGCGGTATGATCCCATAACCGAATTCCAGCTCGATCGGGTCTACCTGGAGCAGTGAAACTACATTTTCCGGCTTGCGTATTTCTTCTACTTCATTTTCCTCCACCTTGACCTCTTCCTGCTTTAGCATCTCTTTTTGCTGCTTGGACAGCGTATATGCCAAAAACGCCAATATAGCCGCCAGGAGCAGGAAAGGTATTACAGGCAGGAAAAAAGCAAGTACAAAGCTTAGTGCTGAGGCAAGATAAAGCACTTTTGGATTATTGAACAGCTGCTTAATGAAATCCTGGCTCATATCCGAGTCAGATGCAGCCCTTGTGACAATAAAACTGGTTGCGGATGAAAGCATGAGTGCGGGTATCTGACTTACCAGTCCGTCTCCGATCGTCAGGACTGCATAGGTCTCAAGAGCCTCGCTAAACGTTTCTCCCCTTGACACCATGCCCATAATAAGGCCACCGGCAATATTGAGGACCGTTGTGATTATCCCGGCTATGGCGTCATTTTTCACAAATTTGCTGGCGCCATCCATAGCTCCATAGAAATCCGCTTCCCTTTGGACCTTTTTCCTTCTTTCCTTGGCTTCCGTATCATTGATCAAACCGGAATTGAGATCCGCATCAATTGCCATCTGCTTGCCCGGCATTGCGTCGAGTGTAAATCTGGCCGCCACTTCTGCAACACGCTCCGAGCCGCGGGTGATGACCAGGAAGTTAACGATCATAATAAGAGCGAACACAATGAATCCGACGATCAGGTCATTTCCGCCTACAAACCTGCCGAAGCCCTCGATGACGTCGCCTGCCTCCCCCTTTCCCAGAATCAGGAACGTCGACCTTATATTCAGCATCAGCCTGTATAATGTAGTCATGACTAACAGGGATGGGAAAATGGAAAGCTGCAGAGGCTCCTTCAGGTAGACCGTATTCAGTAAAATAATGACGGTCAGTATCAGATTGACTGCGATCAGTATGTCAAGAATAAAGCCCGGTATCGGCAATATGATGGCAATAACGATACCAACTACGATAATCGGTACGGAAGTATCCTTGAACTTCAATTCCTTTTCCCCCTTCCTTAACTTCTATTTTGTATTTTTATCTGCTGCAAATGTCCAAACCAATGTGGGCTACCGCCCACAACCCAACGAATGTACTTATTGCCGCGAATGTGAAACTATTTTCTTGTTTTTTATTGCAATTTCGCGGCAATAAGTTACGAAATCATTCCCCGGTCTGCGGTTTCCGTCCTGCAGTCCCCGCTTCTTACCCGGTTTTTCCCTTCAGGTTGTATACGAATGCCAGCACCTCTGCTACTGCCTGAAACAGTTCCTGTGGTATCGCCTGACCTATATCCACCAGATCATACAGACTTCTGGCCAATGGCTTATTTTCGACAATTTCAATTTTATTTTCCTTTGCAATTTCTTTTATCCTTAACGCAATATAATCCTGCCCCTTGGCAACCAGTACGGGAGCCTTCGAAACAGCAGCGTCATATTTCAATGCGCATGCAAAGTGTGTAGGATTGGTAATGACCACATCAGCCTTTGGAATCTCCTGCATCATCCTTCGCATGGATATCTCCCGCTGTTTTTGCCGTATCCTGGATTTGATCTCAGGGTTGCCCTCGGTCTGCTTGTATTCCTCCTTTACCTCCTGCTTGGTCATTCTGAGGTTCTTCTCGTAATCCCGCCATTGGTAGATAAAATCAAACGCCCCCAAGAGGATTAAAACAACACAGATCCTAATGGCCAGATTCAACGATATCAGACCGGTAAACGATGCGATATTTGCAACATCCATATCCATCAGGCTCATGATTGCAGGAGCCTGTGTATTTATATAGCTGTATGTAACATATCCGATAATGATGATTTTCAAGATTGCTTTCAGGAGCTCGACGATGCTTCGCATTGAAAACATTCTTTTTATTCCGCTAAATGGATTGATCCTGTCAAACTTGGGCTTTATCGTTTCTACCGTAAACATAAAGCCTACTTGTGCCAGGCTGATGATCAATCCTGTTACAACCGCAATGATCATTACCGGCCCTGCCGCCTTGAAAAAGACGATGATTGCGTCAATAAAAACCCGCAGCAGTATATCCGGCATATACAGGTCTTCTATCTTTGGGTACTCCAGCAGGACCTTTTTGGTGAACTCTAAAATCTGGCTGTATATGTTGCTCCCAAATATGCGCAGAGTCACAAAAACGAACATAAGGACCATGGCCGTCGACATCTCCCTGCTGTAGAAGACCTGGCCTTTTTTTCTTGTATCACGGCGCTTTTTGGGCGTAGCCTTTTCTGTTTTATCGCCAGCTCCCTGCGCGAACAGCTGGAGGTTCAGCCTGTAAATCATTGTGGTTTCAATTCCTTTATAAAATCTATCATGCTGCTATCCATCGTATGGAAAACCGATTCCATAACAGACATATAAATAGGTATGGTAAAAAGTAAAATCAATAGCCCGATAAATATTTTTAAAGGCATGCCTATAACAAAAATGTTTAATTGCGGAACCATCCGTGAAATCGTACCCAATGCCACATCCGTCAGCAAAATGGAAGCCACCACCGGCGCTGCTATTTTAAATCCCGTCATGAATACCGTTCCGAATACGGCCATCAGACTGTCCGCCAGATCAGTGTCAAATACCGCTGTCCCGAGCGGTAATGTCGTAAAGCTGTCAAACAGCGCTTTTATAAGGACATGATGTCCATTCATGGCAAGCAACAGCAACATGCTCATAATGAAATATAGATTGGATATCACCGGGACCTGGATATTACTCACCGGATCCATTACATTGACAACGCCGAAACCGATCTGCATGTCAATAACCTCACCTGCAACGTAGATAGCGGTAAAGGATATATATGCTATGAAGCCTATGGACAATCCCACAATAAATTCTTTTATAACCAGCAGGGCATATGAAAGTATGTTTTCGTCATATTGAATCTTATCTACAACAGTGGTATTGACAAGAATCAAGGCAATGAAAAACGAGAAACCTATTTTAAAATAGGTCGGAATATTCCTCCTGCCGAATATGGGAGCTACAACAAATAATCCGGTCATGCGGACAAATACAAGTAAAAAAACATCAAAACCATTTGTTAAAAGCCCTGCCGGAATAGACACCTCGCTTTTCCCACCTCTCACTTCCAGCCTTTCATTCAACCTGTTGTATCAGTACAATACGTTATCTGTCTGCATCCAGACTATCGAATAAATTGGTTAATGTTCTCATACAGGTTATTGGTATACTCGGTCAGCATCCTGAGCATCCATGACCCGAATACTGCAATGGCAACAATAATGGCAAGGATCTTGGGTATGAATGACAAAGTCTGCTCCTGTATCTGGGTCGTCGCCTGAAATATACTGACCGCCAGACCCACGAGCAGGCTAAGGCCGAGCATTGGCGCAGACACGTAAAGAGTTACGAGCAGCGCATCCTGTGCAATATTGATAATCGTCCCCTGATCCATATCCGTACCTCCACTTCATCTCTCTATAAAAACGACGTAACCAGTGTTTTTGTGACCAAACTCCAGCCATCCACCATAATGAACAGCAATATTTTGAACGGCAGTGAAATCATGACCGGCGGCAGCATCATCATTCCCATTGACATCAAAGTACTGGATACGACCATATCAATGATCAGGAAAGGTATGAAAATAAGAAAACCAATTTTAAAAGCTATAGTCAGTTCATTTATTATAAATGCCGGTATGACCACTGTTAAAGGAAGATCCATCGGATCTTGAATCGGAGTTTCTATTTTGGCCAGAGAAACAAAGAAAGCCAGATCCTTCTCATTGCTCCCAAACTGTTTCAGCATGAATCCCTTGATCGCGTCAGACGAATTATCCAACGCCTGCTGCTGCGTTATTTCGCCTTTGTTAAACGGTTCATAAGCCTTTGTATTGATATCACTGATTACAGGGCTCATGATAAAAAGCGACAAAAACAAAGCAAGCCCAATCAATACTTGATTTGGCGGCATTTGTTGGGTACCCAGTGCATTTCTTAAAAACGACAGTACGATGATAATTCTTGTGAAAGAGGTCATCATGATGATGATAGAAGGCGCCAGTGACAATATAGTCAGGATGAGAAGAATTTGTATGCTGGAGGACACTTCCTGCGGAGTCGTCGCAGGTTCGATATCAAAACCGAATTTGAAAGGGAACGTCGTTTCAGCAAAAACATTTGAGCTGAAAAAAGTCAATATAAGAAATACAATTGCAATTTGAAGACCTCTCAATCTATTTCTCATTTGTATTGTCATCCCCGTTTTCTTGTACAATTTCATTCTTTTGTATCATTTTCTTCAGTCTGACAAGGTTGAACCTGAAATCCCGGTTTCCCGGCATATCCGTCATCTGTCCGTCATCATGTATTTTATCCGTATGATCCTTTTTCGTTTTATATACGCCGATATACTTATCAAACAAGGACCTGAAATCAAACGGGCTGCCGTCTTCCCAGGGGCTGGTCGCAGGCTTTGCCTGCTGCCCGCCCATGCTTCCGGGACCCGCTTCCTGCTCCGGTACCGGATTCTCCAGCGTGACAACTGTAAGGAACTCGACCGTTTTTGAAGTAGATGCTATAAGAACATGGGTGTTTCCGGCTTTTACAAGGTGCAAACGCTTATCCATTCCAAGCGGCACGGTCTCCAGCACACTGATGTTTCTGCCTTTCATTGCCTTGTTATGTTTTCCGCCTACATATCTGGTGGTCACATATGTAAGAAAAAGCAGAGCACAAAATCCGATCAGAAGCAAAATAACCTTTAATACATCATCTACCCCCATCAAACTCCCCCGGTCTCAAGCCGTCCGACACTCATCGGCAAATACGGCTCTGGCATTGTCATAGCGAAAAAGCAGTGATGCAAGGAATATCAGCCTAGTACCTTTTTGACTGCCTCTATCACTCTTTCAGCCTGAAAAGGTTTTACGATGAAATCCCTGGCTCCTGCCTGTATCGATTCGATAACCATCGCCTGCTGTCCCATAGCTGAGCACATAATAACTTGGGAGTTGGAATTGATTTTTCGAATTTCCTTAACAGCCTGTATACCATCCACTTCAGGCATCGTGATGTCCATGATTACAAGATCCGGCACAAGTTCCCTGTACTTTTCAATTGCGCGGCCGCCATGCTCGGCTTCTCCGACTACTTCGTAGCCGTTTTTGGACAGTATGTCCTTGATCATCATTCTCATAAAAGCAGCATCGTCAACAATTAAAATCCTTTTCCCCATAAATCTCTCCCCTTATTGTGTGAGTATAGAGCTGTCTAATTTATGTTAACATGTCATAGCAGTATTATCAAGTGAATTATACTATAATATTGCAATAAATAACACCATTAGACAAGAAATGCTGTTCTGACAAATCAAACCTGTTATTTAAATCCGTTTGCTCGGATGAATAATATCTGTTATCCTTACTCCAAAGCTTTCATCAATAACAACAACTTCACCCTTTGCAATTGCTTTTCCGTTTACCAGGATATCGACAGGCTCACCAGCAAGCTTATCGAGTTCAATGATCGATCCCGGCCCGAACGCCAATATATCCTTTATCAGTTTCTGGGTACGTCCCAGTTCGACCGTTACCTGCAGCGGTACATCCATAATAAGGCTTATATTCTTCTTTTCAATTAATATCCGGTTATCCTCAAAATTCTGGAAATGTACCGGTTGCACATTGACCGGTTCTCTATTCTGCCTCGCTTCATGATTGTTGACTGCCGCGGGCTGCTCGTAACCATAATCCGTCTGATATTGCTGGGGCTGTGGCTGCGGTTGCGGCTTGCTGTAATATTGCTGCTCCGGTTGCGTAATTTCATTCACCTGGTTTTGGACGATGGAACCCGGCTGCTGCTTTGGAGCTGTCGGCAAATCATACTTGCCGCTGTCCGCCTCCATGTTGAGCAGGTTCTCGACCAGCTTTTTGGCAAAGGATATAGGCAGTATCTGCATAATCTCACTGTCGATCAGATCTCCGACAATCATTTTGAAGGCCACTTTAACGATCTTTTCATTATTATCTGCACGAACATTCTGCCTGACGTTGTTTATATCAAAAATAAATGCCTTGGGCGGTGATATATCGATCCTTTTATTGAACATGGACGACATAGAGGTGGACGACGAACCAACCATCTGATTCATGGCTTCACTGATCGCACTCAAATGCAAATCGGTAAGCTCTCCATCCATCCGGCTGCCATCTCCGCCCATCATCAGATCGGTAATGACCTTTACATCCTGATCCTTTATGATCAGAAGGTTGCTTCCGATAAGCCCTTTGACATATTCCACCTCGACCGCGACAAATGAGGATGAAAATTCGGTTGTCAGCTCGTCCCACGTGCTTACCTCTACACGCGGCGTAGTAATCGTCACTTTTTGGTTAAGCAGCGTAAATAATGTTGTGGCTGAAGTGCCCATGCTTATATTCCCTATTTCCCCCAGTGCATCAATTTCCTGTGAGCTGAGGTCATCGAAATCAGGCTCCGTATTAACGGCAGAATTTAGAGAGGAACCATTTAGCAAAGCATCTATTTCAGCTTGTGATAACATGTCTCCCATACTAATCTTCCTCCTTTTTGAGAGTCTTCGTAATTTTTACAGCAACCTTGTTTTTCCTTACACCGGGCGTTGCATAAAATTTCAGAAGCTCTCCAACGTGTATTTCCAATTCGTCATTGATCCCCGCATCAAGAGGCAGTACATCACCCGGCTGCAGTTCAATAAAATCGCTGACTGATATGGATGTCTTGCCTAAAAGCGCCATCACCGGCACTATTGTATTATTTACCTTTTGTTCGATCGATTCTTTCATTTCAGGCGTCGCTTCTTTTTCTACATTCGAAAACCAGAATTTCGTACTGAGTTTTGATACGATCGGTTCAACAACCATATGGGGAATACAAATGTTGAACATGCCGTCCACATCGCCAACGCGGGCACTTAATGTAATGAGCGCCACCGTTTCATTCTGCGCAACGATCTGGGCAAACTGTGCATTGGTTTCGATCTTGTCAAGCCTTGGCCGGATGGAAAGGACGTTTTCCCAGGGCTCGCGCATTAAATTCAGAATCTGTATAATAATCCTTTCAATGATTGCAAGCTCTATTTCCGTAAATTCCCTTACCCTCTCCATGGAGGAACCTTTGCCTCCAAGTATCCTGTCGACAAGTGCAAAAGCCACATTCGGCTCTATTTCAAAAATAACCGAACCGGATAGCGGAGCAAAATCGATAAGAGCAAGTATGACCGGATTGGATACGGAATTGCTGAAATCGCTGTAAGGCAATGCTTCTACCGAAACGACGTCCACCTGTACAAGCGTCCTTAAGTAGCCTGTCAGGAAATTGGTCACAAGACGCGCATAGTTATCATATATGATATTGAGCGTCTTGATATGATCCTTTGCGAATTTACTGGCTCTGCGGAAATCATAGCCCTTGATTTTTTTTTCCTGTGTGGTGTTCTGCATCTGGTGCGCATCAATTTCACCGGTACTCAGCGCTTTTAGCAGATCATCTATTTCATTTTGAGACAGAATATCTCCCACTAAAACCACCTCCTACTGGAACAGCCATTCGGAAAAAATGACTTTATAAACAATGTCCTCAGGTTTCTTTACACCTTCATTGAGTAATGCGTTGATTTGCTTCGTCAGCTCTTCCTTGGCGTTATCCATGAAAGCTACATCCTTCACATCTTCACTTGTCTTTGTAAGGAAAAAGCGGACGACCAGTTCTTGAATTTCTTCAATATATGCATTGACCTTATCTTCAACAATGGCCTTTTTATCTTCCTGAAGCGTCTTGTAGCATTCAAGGGTAACGGCAACCTGTATCAGACTGGCTTTATCTTCTTCGATATTTTTTAGGTTGTATACTCTTTTACCGTCATAAAGAGCTATTTTGACCCTTTCATCCTTGCTGGGTATATCCTTTTCAACCTTCCCGGTCACAGTAGCGCTACTGTCGTCTGAATGGCCCTGAACAATGAACAGATAGCCTGCAAGAGCAGCCAAAGTGAGTGCAAGAACTGCAATTACTATAATCAATATAAAGAAATTACCTTTTGACTCCAAAATCATGCCCCCTCATCCTTTGTATAAATTGGCGAAAACCTGTATCCTGCCTTTGAATTCTACGATCTTGGCTATCACTTCATCTACAGATTCCTTGCATATGAACTTTTTCGAATCGGTCGTCGATATCACCGTATCCGGCGTCGATTCAACCATTTCGATCCGGTCGCAATTCAGGACATATTCTGTGCCATTCAATCTGGTTAGTTTAATCATAATATTTTTACCTCTAAAACTCAATAGATAATTTCATAATAAGGCGAATTATGTATATTAATAAAAATTATTATTGAGTTTTCATATATTTTGTTGACCGCCTCTATATCCCTTGAATAAGATTGCCGCAGTCGCTTCATTTCATCGCAATGACAAAAGTAATGCGTACCTGTCTTCTGCCGCCGCCAGCCTGAATCCTGTCATTGCGAGGCGTACGGCGCCGCGGCAATCTCATCCCCGGCTTTACCTCTTAAGATTCACCAGTTCCTGCAGCATTTCATCCGATGTCGTTATGATACGGCTGTTTGCCTGAAACCCCCTTTGTGTTACAATCATTTCTGTAAACTCTTTTGAAAGGTCCACATTGGACATTTCAAGCGTTCCCGGATTCATTGTGCCAACGCCGTTCGATCCGGCTTTTACTGCCTTATAGTCACCTGAATTGGTAGTCGGTATATACATGTTGTCTCCGACCTTCTGCAAACCCGCAGGGTTCTCAAAGCCGGAAAGCGCCAGGAGCCCCAACGATTGTTGCTGCCCGTTGTCGTAAATACCTGTCAGGATACCGTCCGAACCGACGCTGAAGGTAACCAGGCTGCCTGACGGGTAACCGTCGACAGTCTTGGGTTTTACCGAGTTGTCGGACGCAAAAGAATTAATCTTGGAAAAATCAATTTTCATAACAAAGTTTCCCGTACCTGCTGAATCAGGTGGATCAACAGTTACATCAACAGATGTCGGCGTAGTAGTTGTCAGCATACCATTGGTATCAAATGTCAATACAATTGTCGTTGCCGGCGTTGCTGTGGTTCCGGTTGGAGGAGTAATTGTACAATTCCAGGTGGAGCCCGTTGCTGTGGAAGTGGCTTTCTGGAAATTCACATTTACTTTATAATCATTTCCAAGATTGTCATAAATGGTCATTGGTACAGTAAACGTAGGAGCAGTCTTGCCCTGTGCTGAAGCAGTGGCGATATCCAAGGAAGACGCATCCAGATTACCGGACAACTCAGCCGTTGAAGTTGCCTTTGCCGCAATGATCCTCTTGTTTCTATATGCATCCGAATACAGGTTTAACGGTTCGATGGGCTTTTCAGCGTCAAATTCTCCGCTGCCATCTGTCTTCAAAGCCTGCCAGCCATACACATTAAGGCCGCTGCCCGTTACAAGGTTGCCCAGCTTGTCTATGCCGAAGTTCCCTGCCCTTGTGAATTTAAAAGTGTCCGCACTTCCTCCCTTGCAAATAAAGAAACCATCGCCCTCGATCGACATATCGGTCGGGTTGTCGGTCCTTTGCAGGCTTCCTCTTGTTGTTATTGTATCAACCGCGCCAACACCGAGGCCAAGGCCTATCTGCATGGGATTCGTGCCGCCTCTTCCCGTAGAGGAGTCAGGCGAGCTTGCGCCCTTCAGTGTCTGGCTGAATATTTCCTGGAAGGTGACCCTTCCCGATTTAAAACCGACCGTGTTGACGTTGGCAACATTGTTGCCTATAACGTCCATTCTGGTCTGGTGCGCCCTAAGGCCCGACACACCGGAGAACATTGATCTCATCATATCTGATGTTCGACCTCCTTATATTCTTCTCATCCCGTCCGTCGTTCAGGGATGCTCAGCCTCCCGAAAGGGTCCGGCTGTTATATGATTACTGCTCCGTCAATATTTGTGAATACATTTTCCTTCAGTTCGTTGCTGTTTGCCGCTGTAATAACCGTCCTGTTCCTTACATTCACCACAAACGCCATATTGTCCATCAGTACCAGCGAATCCCTGACACCCTTTGACTCTGCCTTTGAGACAGCTTCCTTCATCTTATCCTTCTGTGCCTGTGTCAACAGGATGTTTCTTGACTGCAGCCTTGATTCTGCATGCTTCGAAAATTTAATCTCACTGCTTTCGTCCAGTTTTTTCTTCAGTATGCTCTCAAATCCTGCAATCTCATTACTTCTGCCTGCTGCCGGACCCGTCGGCCTGTTAATGCTCCCTGTGGAATTAATACCCGTAACCTGCTGCTTGTTGGTAATCACCGGCCTGTTCATACTGATGCCCGAACTGTCAACCACCATTGCTTTCACCTGCCTGTTCAGCCGTGTCCCCGCCGCCTTGTCCGTCAGTTTCTGATGCTTCCTCCTCCGTTGTGCCCGAAACCGGTTTTGTAATGTTTGTGATGCTTTCAAGCGGCACATGCAGATCGTTCAGTACAGCTGTAATTTTACCATTATCCGCTATGTTCAGTTCTGCGAGTTTGGCAGTGACTGGAACATTTTTACCTGTACTGCTGTCTTTTATGATGATTGAAACCTCATCGCCATTCTCATGGGCAACTGTCAATGTATTCCTGACATAATCGACGTCCGTCGTCTTAACTGCTGTATTCAGGCCTGCTATCTCGACACTTAAGCCGTCCATAACCGCGTAATCCTCATAAACGCCTTTCTGTAACGCTTTCACGTTCCCGCTGACCTTGATCATATCGCCATCCTCGGAATTGTAGACAATTCCATTGACAAGGCATCCGATCAGGTTTGTAAAGGAAGAAAGGTTATTCCCGGATGAATAAGCGCTTTCCGTAACATCCGTAATATCATCCACGAGCACTTCCGTACCGTCCACAATGACATAGTACTTGCCGGAGCTCGTTTTAACGCTTGAAACATCACCCGATACCTCTGTGACTTCACTCGTTACCGAATCCTTAACACTTGCCAAAATACTTTTTCCTATCAGGCTGAAGGCTTTCGTAGCAGTGAAGCTTGTGTTCAGGTTCTGCATCTGCTCCAGAGCGCTGAACTGCGCCATTTGCCCTATGAATTCCTTATCGTCGGTAGGATTGAGCGGATCCTGGTACCTAAGCTGTGTGACCAGCAGGTTGAGAAAATCGTCCTTGCCAAGGTCACCTGTATTTCTGGTGCTTGTTGAGGCCGAATTCTCATCAATGATCTGTTGTATTGTCTTCTGGCTGCTGCTTATTGATATACTGCTCAAATTTACTCACCTCCTGAGGGTCGGCTTAAATATTACTTCCGATTCTTTTTTGAGGAATGGAGCGGTTAGTGCAGTTCCTTGAAAAAGCTTAGCGGAAGTTATATTTTAACGATCCCTATGCGGTTAAATTGATTGTACTGCCACTCCATTTATATGGATTTGCCGCACCTGAAAATTCCATCTGTTCTACCAGGTTGCTTCCCATAAACGCGGTACCGTACTCAGTCCTGGTAATGCTTCTGCTGCCGCTCTTCCCAGGCTGCGCCCAGCTGCCGGCTGATTGCCTTGAATCCTGCCTGACCGAAACACTGAAACCCTGTACATTCATTCCCTGCCTTTCAAGCGAATCCTTCAGAAGCTGCATGTTCGATTCCAGTACCTGCCTGACCTGCTGATTTTCGGCTACGAACTTGGCCATCACAATACCGTTCTCCGTCACTACCTTAAGAGATATTTTCCCGAGGCTGTCGGGTTTCAGATCCATTACCATTTCAGACTTGTCAGGAGTCAGGATCACTTTTGCATTTTCAATCACCTGGCTGATTATTTCCTTTGTATCAGCCGGGATTTTCTCAGCTGCAGCGTTAACTCCATTTGTTTGATCGGTGCGAATAACCGCAAACGCGGCCTGCGGATGTGTTTCTTCAGTGATTGCAGCGGGTTGGGCGGATGTTGTTTCCTTATCCGCTACGGCATAGCCATCCGGATTTGGGTTATCATCCTGCGAAGCCGTCGCTTTGGCATTCTTATCAAGTACTGGAGCAGTTTGGCTTGCATTTTCCTCCGTTCCGGTTACCTCGGTTTGCTGCTGTAGCTCCTGCACCTTTACCGTTGGCTTTGCCGACATTAACTGTATCAGGTCTTTCAATTCCGTCTCAATAGTACCCTGGTCATTTTTAAGCCGGATACCAAACTCGTTCAGCTTCATTTTGATCCTGGATTCCAGATCGGATGTCAGAGCATTAAAGTCAGAAGCAATGACTTCTGATGCCTGATTCTCTTTCATAGCGGCAGATAACTGATCCATTGCGTTACGCTCTTTAATGATACCATCCTGCTGTTTTGCATCCCCATGGAGTTTTTCTTCAGCCGATCCCGACAGCTTATTTTCTGCCGGCAAACATGCATCCAATGTGTCTGATGCAAGCTGCAGCATCTTCATCAATGTGTCCTGTTGGGTTTTATCCAGTTCCATGATTTGCGAAAGTCTGGACGATATTTCATTGATATCCTCGATACTGTTGAAGGATTCGATTGAAATACCGGATTCTTTTAATATCTTCTGCAGATCATTGATACCTATCCCGAATAGCTGTGAAAAGACGCAGAGCACATTGTATTGCTTGCTTTCGGATTGTACATTCTCCGCCGAAGACTTTTCCGCCTCCTCGTCTGCCTTAGAAACGATATCGGACTGTTTTGTGTTCTTCACACTTTTTGATTCTGATGCGGCTGCTTTTACATTCCGGTTATTCGCTTCCTCGAATGTAAGAAATTTAGGCCTGTCAATTGATTTTTCCGAACCCGCCGCATCGATGCCTTCTTCTTTTATATTGTTTTTTTTCACATCATACTGTCTCCCGGCAGTTTGATTGATCTTGCTGCCAAGTATTTCACCGAATGCGTTATCCTCACTTCCGGCGCTGCATTTCTGCACGGTAACGGATCCAAGCTGTAAACACGCAGCCCCCTGGCTGGATTGGATATTACCTTGTATCACATCTTTAAACGTCATTTTTTCACCTCCTTCCGTTTCCATTCATATATATCAATTCCCCTTGTACAAAACATTCAGCTTTTCTGTTACCTTTGCTGCAAATTCAGGGGTCATTGATTCCAATATTGCGGATGAACTTTCTTTTTTCATTACTTTTAGCGTTTCTGCCGTCATATCGAGTTCAGTGCTTCCAAGCTGTTCAAAAATCGCTGCCGCCGCTGCTGCATCCATCACTTCATAAACCTGTGCAAACTTTTTAACATTTGCATCATCCTGCTGTTCTTTAACGATTTCAGCATAAATCAGCTTTGCATTTTCCGGATCCAGCTTCTCAAAATATGTTTTGAAGGATTCCTTGTCGCCATTAGCAATCAACCCGTCGATCTTGACCTTCAATTCCGCCAGCTGGAGTTCCTTTTCCTTTAGAGCCGTTTCTTTCGCTTTTGCTTCTTCCGTCTTTTTTTCAGTATCCTGTACAAGTTGGTCATAATCATCACGGAATGCAAGATATTCATCCAGCTTGGTATTTGCGTCCGTGAGCTGCTTTTTTAAAGCTTCGTTCTCGTTTCTGAATTCGACATATTTATTTTTTATTTCTTCTTCCGTCATATATTTGGGATCGGCAGGATCCGGCACAGCAGGAAGTGCCAGCCTTGCCAGAGGTATATTCTGAATAGCGGGGCGGTATCGTTCTGCAAGGCCGCTCACATTGTTATGGATCATAAAATAAAAAACGCCTCCAAAAACAAGTGCAATGATTAAAAAAACAAGCAATACGGTTAAAATCCCGCTTCTATTTTTCTTTGTACTTTTTTCATTCTTGCTGTCCTTGTCTGTTTTATCGCTGTTACTGCTGCTCTTTGGCATCCTCAATCTCCTGAACTACCATCCTTATGGCTGAAGCTAACGATTTCATCGTTTATTTTTTGTTCCAGTTTCTTTTCTTCCAGAAGAAATTCTTCCTTTTTCTTTTCTTTTAATTTCTCCAGTATCTGCCTCTCTTTGACAGCCTGCAACAATTCCTCTCTTATTTTATCGACATTCAGAGCAGCACAGTTTACATTTTCTTTTTGAGATTTGATTCTAGGGGTAAGAAGAGATAGATACTCTTTATATTCGATCAGTTTTTTAACCGTTGCTTTCTTTGCTTTTTCATTGAACTTTGCGGATAGGCTGCTAAGTTCGTCCTCAAGCTTCGCCAGTTTGCGTTTTTCATCCTCAAGCTTTCGTATAGCCTTGCCCAGTTCATTCTTTAAATTGTCTTCCTGCTGGCTCTTAACCTTCAAAACAGATTGCAGCCTGAAATTGAATTTTGCCATTATTACCGCCATTCCGCCGCTGTGCACCGGCACAAAATTCGATGAAAGCACTCACTTATACCGCACAGCCAGGAATGATAAGCGGAGCAGTTCATTATAGTAACTTATCGCCGCGAAATTGCAATAAAAAACAAGAACACAGTTACACATTCCGCGGCAATAAGTACATTCGCTGGGTTGTGGGCGGCAGCCCACATTAGTTGGTTAATGTCCCAGTACCTTATATAATGATTTCAGAACCTCATCAAAGGTGAAGCGTTCTTCTGTGGACTGTTGTATAAAACCCAATATCCCATCAATCAGGCTGATTGCATAATCTATTTTTTCATTGCTGCCTTTTACATAGGCTCCTATATTTATCAGATCTTCAGAATCTCTGTAAACAGCCAGCGCCCTTTTTAATTCACCGGCTGCTTTTTTGTGGTCCGGTGCAATGATATCCGACATGACACGGCTGACACTGGCAAGAACATCAATAGCGGGATATTGATTCCTGTTTGCCAGAGACCTGGAAAGGACGATATGCCCGTCCAGAATACCCCTTGCTGTATCTGTAACCGGCTCGGTCATATCGTCTCCATCTACAAGCACTGTATAAAGACCGGTAATAGAACCCTTTTCGGAGCAGCCTGAGCGTTCTAGCAGCTTGGGCATGACGCCAAACACGGAAGGCGTATAACCGCGTGATACAGGAGGTTCACCGATAGCCAGTCCGATTTCCCTCTGAGCCATTGCAAACCGGGTTAGAGAATCCATTAAAAGCAGCACATCTCTGCCCTGGTCCCTGAAGTATTCTGCGACAGCTGTGGCAACAAGCGCTCCCTTGAGCCTGACAAGCGCAGGCTGGTCGGAGGTGGCGACAACAACAACAGACCGTGAAAGGCCTTCCTCCTGCAAATCTTTTTCGATGAACTCCCGTACTTCCCTTCCGCGTTCTCCTATTAATGCAATCACATTCACATCAGCCTTGGTATTTCTTGCAATCATACCCATAAGCGTGCTCTTGCCAACGCCGCTGCCTGCAAAAATACCGATACGCTGGCCTTTTCCGACTGTCAAAAGACCATCTATCGCTTTGATGCCAAGCGTAAGAGGTTCGGTTATGCGTTTTCTGTTCAAAGGATGCGGCGGTTTATTATTGATTGGATAGAATTGTTCCGGCCGGATCGGTTCTTTTCCGTCAATGGGATAACCGAGTCCGTCAAGTATACGTCCGGCCAGGTTTTTCCCCACTCCTACCTTCAGTACGGAATCGGAGGCCACGATAAGATTGCCCGGACCTACGCCCGTCATTTCACCAAGCGGCATGAGAAGCGTCTTGTTGTCCTTGAAACCAACGACCTCGGTATTAATGATCCGCCTGCCCTTCGAAGCGTGAAGATTACAAAGCTCGCCGATATCTACTTCGGGACCTTCCGATTCGATGGTCAGGCCAACTACCTTTGAAACTTTTCCATAATATTTTTTAAAGTCGGATTTTTCAAGAACATCGTGGTATTTTTGAAGGCTTATATGCACTTCGCAAATTCCTCACTTTCGTGATAAATTGCCAATCTGTTTTTAATATCACAGCTGCTTCCTGAATGCTTCTTCTATTTTGTCAAGTCTCGTATTCACACCGGCATCAACACTTCCAAGGGAAGTTTCTATGATGCAGTCACCCGTATTAAGCATGCTGTCCTTTTTTATCTCCATGCCTTCGGCACCTTCATATGCCAAAGAAAGCTGACCATCTTTATCCCTCAAATTTTCATAATCTTCCGGGGATACTTTGATTACTGCTCCATTTTTATTTGAACAGCACGACAGCCCGTCCCTTACGAGCTGCAGTATGACGTCCTTATTTGTTTCAAGCTCTCCTGCCACAGCTTTGCGGGCAATGCCGACAACCAGCTCCAATATCTCGGCTTCCATGCCCGTAAGTATGCTGTCATGTTCTTCTGCAGCACTCTGACGCAATTGTTCCGTTTCAGCAAGCAGGGCTTCGTTTTGTGAGCGGGCAGCCTCCATTCCATCTGCATACCCGCTTTGCCAGGCTTCCTCAAATAAGGCTTCCGCTTTCTTGTCCGCCTCCAGCTCAGCATTCTCCAGCAGTTTTTCCGCCTCTGTTTCCGCACTCTTTATAATAAGGTCGCATTCCTGTTTTGCTTTCTCCAGCAGCTCCTCCGGATCCGGAGGTGAACTGACTGTCCGGCCATCCTGATCCTCATCGCCCGAGCTGATATCCGCGTTATCCAGGACTTCGATCCTCTTGATATTTAACGGTATATTTACCTGGTACGGTACGCCATACGTCACTTGATTGTATTTTAAAACCTTATTATACAATGATCTCGTCGCCTCCGCCTCTGGAGATAACAATCTCGCCTGCATCTTCAAGTTTTCTTATGATATTTACGATCTTCTGCTGTGCTTCTTCAACATCCTTAAGCCTTACAGGACCCATAAATTCAATATCTTCCTTGATCATTTCCTGCAGACGCTTGGACATGTTCGTATAGATGACCTTCTGCACCTCTTCCGTAGCACCCTTCAATGCGATTGCCAGCTGATTGTTTTCAACATCCCTGAGGAACCTCTGGATAGAACGGTTGTCCAGAGTAAGGATATCCTCGAATACGAACATCCTCTTCCTGATTTCCTCCGCAAGATCGGTATCTTCTATTTCGAGCGTCTCCATGATGTACTTTTCAGTACCTCTGTCCACCGTATTGAGTATGTTTACGATAGCCTGCACACCGCCTGCCGCTGTAAAATCTTCGGTAACAAGCGATGAAAGATTCTTCTCAAGTATCCTTTCCACTTCCTTGATCACCTCGGGAGACGTCCTGTCCATTGTTGCGATACGCCTTGCTACGTCAGCCTGTTTGTCCTGGGGAAGTGCAGCAAGCACGATCGAAGCCTGCTGGGGCTTGAGATAGGCCAGTATGAGAGCAATAGTCTGCGGATGCTCTTTTTGGATAAAGTTCAGGAGCTGTGACGGATCCGCCTTTCTGACAAATTCAAATGGCCTGACCTGCAGCGACACCGTCAGCTTGTTAATGACATCAAATGCCTTTTGAGTACCGAGGGCTTTTTCCAGAATCTCTTTTGCATAGCCGATACCGCCTTCGGCGATATACTCCTGCGCAAGACATATCTGGTAGAATTCTTCCAGAACTTTTTCCTTTTCTTCAGGTGTTACGGTTCTGATATTCGCTATTTCAAGAGTCAGTTGCTCAATTTCTTCTTCCTTCAAATGTTTGAAAATTTCAGCAGATTTCTCAGGCCCTATGGAAATCAACAGCATAGCAGCTTTTTCCCGTCCTGTTCGTTCTGTTTTTACACCTGATGATCTAGCCATACGTTAAATCTCCTCTAACCTTCCCATTCGTCGGAAAGCCAGTTGCGCAAAAGTTGAGCCACCGATTCCGGTTTTTGCTTGACAAATTTATCGATCTGTTTCTTAATTTCGGATCTTTCCTCAAGCTCTATGTCCGGCAAAGGTTCCTCATGATCCGGAACAACAAACTTCGGTCCGCTTGCAACCAGCGGTTGTGCGGCCTCATCCTGCTGAGGCTTTTTACGGAGTACGCTGATAAGCAATCCGACGATCAAAATCAGCATCAGTGCAAAAAATCCGTAATCTGAAACCAATTCCTTTATAATCTCGCCGGTAGTTTTTTTAATGACCTCGGGCTGCGCCATCTTCATCTTGCTGACGGTAATGTTCTTAAGCGGTACGCCGGTTGCCGTGCTGGCCGCCATCTTTATTCCGTTGACAAATTCATCCCCCATCTTGGACTCGTCTGTTACTCTTTTACCATACCATAGAAAGATTCCGATCCCGGATTCTTCCGGAATTAATTTGCCCGTTGCCTTCTCTGTTTCTCTCAGCTGCTCATCATAGCCATAATTCGTTTCTGCCTGCTTGTTAGAATAATCTGAACTGGTATTATCCCCTGTCTGATAGGAAGGAGCATTCGATTCACCGGGATTGGACTGCAGTCCGGGTTCTCCCGAAGCTGTTCCATTCTTTACTGTTTCTTCACTTGTCTTGCTGCTTATCACCGCTCCGCCATCCATACCCTGAGGATTGGTGATGGATTTGATCTGCGATTTGTCCTTGTCAAAATCAAGTGTTGCATTCGCTACGACCCTCAATGTATCAAAATTGTCAAACTGGCCTACGCTGAAATAATCCAGCACCTTCTGCTCCAGCTCGTTTTCCCTCTTTTGCCGGAGTTCCTCCTGGCTATTAGCGGCGTTGATGGATTCATCCCCGGTATTTGCATTTAAAATGTTGCTGTTATTGTCCGCAACGGTAACATCCTTGGGATCAAGCCTTTCCACACTCCTTGAAACAAGCATGACAATGCCCTCCACCTGTGCGGAGGTAAGCTTTGTATTGGGCCTGACCATGACATAAGCTGTCGGCCGCGGCTGTTCCTGCCCTGCGGTCTGGAAAATGGAAGATTCCGGAGTAGCCAAAGTAACAGCGGCCTCATCAATATTGTCAAGCATTTCTATTTTTGTTTCGAGATCTGATATTTGCTGCTTTTTCCAGATGACCTTTTTATCACTTTGAGTTGTCGTGATACCGATTTTGGATATGGCATCCTCGAATGTAAAGCCTTCCTTGGGATAGCCTGCCTGTGCCAGCAGGATCTGCGCATTGTTGTTGTCCTTTGAATTGATTATGATGCTGGTACCGTTATTACCGGCAGAATTCCATATGCCATTATCATTTAGGACAGCAACCATTTCACCTATTTGTTTTTGATCGGAATTGGAAAAAAGAACGATTCTTTTTGGCCTGGCCAGCAGGAATATGGATATGCTGACTGCAACGATCACAATAGCGGATGTAACATAAAGCCGGGTTTTTTGAGATTTATCAAGGCTCTTCCAGAATTCTTTTATCTTATCCATGTATTTCTTAATAACTTCAGGCATTACTCCACCACCTCGTAAGTTTACTTCTCTTTTGTAGATATTGTGATTAAAATTAATCTGACAACCGGATTACAACCTTTATGCCCAATCTGCCTTTGTCTATATCTGCATCCGCATGATTTCCGAGTAGGCATCCAGAATTTTATTCCTGATCTGCATCGTAAACTGCAGAGCAATATCAGCCTTTTCTGCTGCAAGTGCCACCTGATGGATATTATCGGTCTTACCTGCTGCAAAAGCGTCGGCAAGTTGATCTGCTTCAATCAGGAGGTCGTTCGTGCTGTCCATCGCCTTTTTCAGATAGTCCGAAAAAGGCACTGAAGAACTGCTGCCGCTATTTGCCTTCTCAAGGCTTTCAAATAGTGAATGTGTCGGTTTCAGCGAACCGACCGTACCAATTTCACCTAAGGCCATTTTCACCACCTCTTATCTGAAATTATTTGCCTATTTCCAGCGCTTTGAGCGCCATGTTTTTTGTTGTGTTGATCGAGGTCACGTTTGCTTCATAAGCCCTTGTGGCAGAAATCATATTGACCATTTCCGTTATGATGTCAATGTTGGGCATCTCCACATAGCCTTCCGCATCCGCATCAGGGTTGCCGGGGTCATAAACCTTTTTGTACGGGCTCGTATCCTCCACGATCCTTGCAACCTTAACACCTTTGCCCGCATAGAGTTCTCTGCTGCTTGCCGATAGGTATTCTGAAAAAGGGACTCCATCTTTCTTTTCTTCAAATACAACAAGCCTTCGCCTGTAAGGAGTTCCGTTCTCCGTCCTTGTCGTACTTACATTTGCAATATTCTGGGAGATGGTATCCATCCGGAGCCTTTGTGCCGTGAGAGCAGAGGCTCCTATGTCAAGTGCGCCAAAATAGCCCATAGTTCATTACTTCCCTTCCTTAATAGCGGACTTCAGCCTTTGATAGCTTGCGCTGATGCTCTGCACCAGCGTATAGTACCGGATATCATTCTTTGCCGATGAAGCCATTTCACTCTCTATGTCTACATTATTGCCGTCCAGCCTCGTACTCAGGTTATCGTACTGTTTTGTGACTTTTATCTTCGCATTTTCCACGCTGCCCCCGCCAATTTGAATGTGCCTGCTGTCGGTGGTAAAGCCCTTGAAGCCATCCTGATCCAATGCATCTTCCAAATACTCTTCAAAAGATACAGTGCTTTTTTTGTAGCCTGGCGTATCAACATTTGCAATATTCTGCGCTATTACTTCATTCCTGGTCCAGACTGCATCCAGCGTCTTTTCACGAAGGTTCAGATTACGTGTCAGCTTTTCAAACATATATCCCGCCTCCTCAGGGTCAACACATCGGCCATTTATTATATATTAACGTATTTATAGATATCGGCATTTATTATTTCGGTATTTATTATTTCGACATTTAGCACCAATATCCTTCTACTTCCTTTGGCATATAGACATTAAAGAGGGTTACATAATATTCCATATTAATACTTTGATTTTAACATATAAAAAAAATAAATACAACAATATAATGTGCTATTATATGTTTTTTTACAAGATATTGTGCCGATTTTGGTGTTTTGGAGTATATTCATGAAGATTTTTGCCTGATATGTCCAAATTCTTCATTTTTATATAGAAATTTTCCTTATCCGGTCAAGTGACCTTTCTGCCATTGCCAGGTATTTATCACGCTTGTCTCTATATCTTTGTGTTAATGGTTTTATTAAACCGAAGCTGACATTCATAGGCTGGAATTTTCCTGGATTATCCCGGGAAATATAGGCTGCAAGCGCGCCTATCGCCGTCTCGGGCGGAAAAATACAGCTTTCGTTGCCCATGCATTGCAAAGCAGCATTCAGACCTGCCACGAAACCCGACGCAGCTGATTCAATATAACCCTCCACTCCGGTTATCTGGCCGGCAAAGTAGACGTCCGGCCTGCTGTTCATCCGGTATGCCGCATTAAGAAGCCCGGGGGAATTGATATAGGTATTCCTGTGCATGACGCCGTATCGGACAAATTCGGCATTTTCCAGTCCCGGAATAAGCCCGAATACTCTTTTTTGCTCCGGCCATCTGAGGTGTGTCTGGAAACCAACAATATTGTAAAGAGTACCTTCACTATTGTCCTGCCTGAGTTGTACAACGGCATAAGGCTCCGCTCCCGTGTGCGGATCGATTAGCCCTACGGGTTTGAGCGGACCATATCTGAGTGTATCGAAGCCCTTTTGTGCCATGCTTTCAACCGGCATGCACCCACTAAAAAGAATTTCTTTTTCAAATACATTTAATGGAACAACCTCAGCTTTAACAAGCTCGTTTTGAAACTGCCTGTACTGCTCCTGATCCATCGGGCAGTTTATATAGTCATCGGAGCCTTTACCATATCGTGAGGCCCTGAAAGCCCTTTCCATATTGATCGATTCAAATGTGACGATCGGAGCGGCAGCATCATAAAAATAAAGATAGTCCTTTCCCGTCAGATCGGCAATACAAGCCGACATTGCTTCCGAGGTCAAAGGCCCCGTAGCTATGATCGTTATACCGGTTTCCGGCAACTTACCGGCTTCTTCCAGGATAATAGAGATGTTTGGTTGGTTTTTAAGCTCCTTTGTCACCAATTCGGAAAAACCGGTACGGTCTACCGCAAGCGCGCCGCCGGCAGGCAACCGGACAGAATCTGCACATCTCATTATAAGGGAATCCAGAATCCGCATCTCTTCCTTCAGAAGACCCACTGCATTTTCAAGCCTGTCCGAACGAAGTGAATTGCTGCATACCAGCTCGGCAAAAGTTTCGAGGTGATGGGCAGGTGAATATTTTACAGGCTTCATTTCATAAAGCCTGACCTTTATGCCTCTTTTAGCAGCCTGCCAGGCCGCTTCACAGCCTGCAAGCCCCGCCCCTATAATGTTGACAACCTGTCCTGACATTATTATATGATTAAGCCTCCATTGATATTCTAAAATTTCAAGCAGACTATTGTGCCGGTTCAATTTGTTTTATTCTGCTATTCCTTATTATCCTCTTTTCCATTCTCTTTTGTGTAGTGACAATTTTCATTGCTGCATTTCAACACAACTTTTTTACCGGAATACCTCTTAACAAGGAAATTCCCGCATTCCGGACAATTCTCCCCTGATGGCATATCCCAGGTCATAAAGCCGCACGTGGGGTTATTCTCACAACCCAGGTATTTTCTGCCCTTTCTGGTCTTTTTGATCAGCACCTTGCCGCCGCATTTCGGACAGGAAACACCGGCTTCTTCAAGGATCGGCCTGGCATTTCTGCACTCCGGAAAACCAGGGCATGCAAGGAACTTCCCAAACCTTCCATTTTTTATCACCATGTTGCGTCCGCATTTTTCGCATTTGATATCGGTCACTTCATCCGGTATTTCGATCTGCCCTATTTTTGATTCCGCTTCCTTTAATGTGGAAGCAAAAGGCCCATAAAAATCCTTTAGCAGATCCGCCCATTTTTTTGTGCCCTCTTCCACATCATCGAGCTTCTTTTCCCATTGTGCCGTAAACTGCACATCAACAATATTCTCGAAGTTATTCTTCATCAGGTCATTGACGATTTTCCCAAGATCAGTCGGCAAAAGAAATTTCTTTTCCTTTTCAACATACCCGCGAGCCAGTATCGTTGTGATGATCGGAGCATATGTGCTTGGTCTGCCGATTCCCTTCTCCTCCAGTGCCTTGACAAGGGTTGCTTCCGTATACCGAAGAGGCGGCTGTGTAAAATGCTGTTTGCTATCCAGCTTTTTCAGTTCAAGCTGCTCTTTTTCAAGAAGTTCCGGTATGGTAACCTCTCCTTCCTCGGTTTCCTCATCCACGCTTTCGGTATAAACCGCAACAAATCCTTTAAACTTGATCTTCGAGCCATTTGCTCTAAATAGAAGATCTCCGGCATATATGTCGGCCGCTACTGTGTCGTATATGGCCGATGCCATCTGGCTGGCAACAAATCTGGACCATACAAGCTTGTACAGCTTAAATTGATCATTTGACAACGATTCTTTCACACTGTCCGGATCCATATCGATATAAGTTGGCCTGATGGCTTCATGTGCATCCTGGGAAGCCGATTTGTTCTTATAGACCCTGAATTCCTCAGGCAAATATTTCTGCCCGTATTTTTGCAGTATATATTCCCTGGCAGCTTGCTGGGCTTCGGAGGAAATTCTCGTGGAATCTGTACGGATATATGTTACAAGGCCAACAGCTCCATGTCCCTTGACTTCGATTCCTTCATAAAGCTGCTGCGCTATCATCATGGTCTTCTTAGTGGGAAAGCCCAGCTTTCTGGCGGCTTCCTGCTGCATCGTGCTGGTTATAAACGGAGGCGCCGGTGTTTTCTTTTTTTCGCTGTTCTTTACCTTATGCACGACATATTTTTTGCCCTCGAGTCTGTTTAGTATATTTTTAACCTCCGCCTCATTCTTAAGCTCAATTTTATCCTCGGAAGTGCCGTAGAATTTCGCATCAAAGGAAGGTCCCGATTTTTTCTTCGAAAGCCTGGCTGTGATGGACCAATATTCTTCCTGTTCAAACTGGTTGATTTCTTCCTCCCGGTCACAGATCATCCTTGCGGCTACAGACTGCACACGTCCTGCGCTAAGGCCTTTTCTGATTTTCCTCCAAAGAAGCGGGCTGATTTTATAACCGACGATCCTGTCCAGGATTCTTCTGGCTTGCTGCGCATCAACCAAATCCATGTCTATTTTTCTCGGTGATTTTATTGCGTTCTTAACTGCATTTTTTGTGATTTCATTAAAAGTGATCCTGCATTTGTCACTGTTATTAATATTGAGCAGGTTCGCAAGATGCCAGGATATGGCTTCCCCCTCACGGTCCGGGTCAGTTGCAAGATATACCCTATCGGCAGTCTTTGCTTCCTTTTTCAGCTTGCTTATGATATCACCCTTGCCCCTGATCGTTATATACTTTGGTTCAAAATTATTCTCAACATCTACGCCTATCTGACTTTTGGGCAGGTCTCTGACATGACCCACAGAAGCAATAATTTTATAATCCTTGCCAAGAAACTTACCGATAGTATTAGCCTTAGCAGGTGACTCCACTATTACCAGGTTGTTTGCCATCGTATCCTCCATCTTATAACTCTGCAATTTAATCATATATTACCACAATTCAGAATAAAATCTACAATATATTTTTCTTTTTACTCTGCTAATTTATAATATTTACCTGGGAGTTGCTCGACAAACCCACTCAATTCAAGCATTACAAGGACTGAACCAGCAAGCTGGACACTGATGCCGCAATCCCGTGCAATCATATCAATATGAGCCGGCCCGTTTTGCAGCCTTTGAGCGATGCTTTTCTCATCGTTTCCCAGTAATGAGTCAGGTATCTTTCTTGTATTACAGAGATGATTCGTTTCACCATGGCTTATTTTCAATTCGTCCAAAATATCACCCGCGTTTGTGACCATTTTCGCCCCATCCTTTATAAGCCTGTTTGTGCCCAGACTATTTGTACTGTTGATATTACCAGGCACAGCATATACATCCCTTCCCTGTTCGAGTGCAAAATCCGCCGTGATGAGAGAACCGCTTTTTTCATTTGCTTCCACAATGGCGACTCCCTGTGAGAGTCCGCTTATAATACGGTTCCTTGCAGGAAAATTGAACGCCACCGGCGGCGTCCCCGGCAAATATTCCGATATCACAGCCCCGGATCGGCATATTTTTTTCATTAGCTCCAGGTTTTCACTTGGATATACTATATCAACACCGCACCCGAGCACAGCGATCGTTTTCCCTCCGCCTTCCAGCGCGCCTATATGCGCTTTTGAATCAATGCCCCTTGCCATACCGCTTACAATGGTCAAGCCGTGCATTGCCAGCTCCCTTGACAGCCGTCCTGCCATATCAAGCCCGTATTGCGTTGCCCTTCTCGAACCCACAATTGCAATACAAACTGCTTCCTTCTCAAGCTTTCCCCTGCAATATAATACAACCGGTGCATCGGGTATGTTCCTGAGGGCTTCCGGATATCTTCCATCCTGCAATGTGATAATATCCGCGTCACACTTTCCGATGTCATCGTACAGCCTCGTTACCATCTTCCTGCTTTGCCTGTCAAGGATACATCCGGCCATCTGCGGCGTAACAAAGTTTAATGATTTTAATTCAGCCTCCGAGGCTTCCCAGATGAGAGCGGGATCCCCGAAGTAATCAAGAAGCTGAAGCCGTTTCCGAGGTGATATTTTGACCAACGAGCTCAGCCAGATCCAGTATTTAATGTTGCCAATCATCGTTTCACCTCTCAGATATTCCATATCTTCCTGTCCAGGCTTCTGTATTGTATCGCCTCGGTCAGGTGCATCGGCCTGATGTTCTCGCTTTTATCCATGTCCGCTATGGTTCGTGAAACCTTTAAAATTCTGCTGTGAGCCCTTGCGCTCATACCCAGCTTGTCAAAAGCATTTCTCAAAATGTCCCTGCATTTTTCATCCAGTTTACAAAATTTGCTGAGCATTGCAGGCTGCAGCTGAGAATTCGAATAGATGCGAAGGCCCTTGTACCTGTTCAGCTGTATCCTGCGCGTATTTTCGACCCTCTCCCTGATCACGGCGGAAGTATCTCCCGTCGAGCCTCTGTCGAGTTCCTTATATTTTACGGATGCTACCTCGATGTGAATATCCATGCGGTCGAGAAGCGGACCGGAAAGCTTACCAAGGTACTGCTGTATTTGCTTCGGAGTACAAATGCACTGCCCGGACGGTTCAAGGAAATGCCCGCACTTGCAAGGATTGGCAGCACAAATCAGCGTTGTCTTTGCCGGATATGTCAGACTTGCATTTACCCTTGATATGGTGATGATACCGTCTTCAAGCGGCTGCCTCAGAACCTCAAGTGACCTTCTGCTATACTCGGGGAGCTCGTCCAGAAATAGAACACCATAATGCGCCATGCTGATTTCACCTGGCTTAGGAACCGCTCCTCCTCCAACCAGTCCCGTATCCGAAATTGTATGATGCGGGCTCCTGAACGGCCGGGTAGTTATCAGAGGCACACCGGGAGGAAGGATACCGGCTATGCTGTGTACCTTCGTAACCTCAAGCGCTTCGTCAAATGTCATGGAAGGCAAAATGGTCGGCAGCCTTCTGGCCAGCATGGTTTTACCGCAGCCGGGCGCCCCGATCATAATGCAGTTATGTCCGCCGGACGCAGCTACCTCCAGGGCCCTTTTTACATTCTCCTGACCTTTGACATCGGCAAAATCCACATCGTAGCTCTGCCTGCCCGATTCCATATAATCATTTGAGCTTTCAAAAGGTTCAATAGCGGACTCTTCATTTATATGTGCGACTGTTTCCCTTAGATTTTTCACAGGTACGATCCGAAGCCCTTTTACAACAGAAGCTTCTTCAGCATTCTGTACCGGCAGCACCAATTGGCTTATACCGTTTTGGACAGCGCATACGGCTATCGGAAGAACTCCTTTGACCGGCCTTATTTCGCCATCAAGAGACAATTCACCGATAAATATGGTATGATCCAGACCCCCGGGCTTCACGTCACCAGTCGATGATAAGACACCGAGAGCGATCGCAAGGTCGAAGGAGGATCCCTCCTTTTTCAGATTGGCTGGAGCAAGGTTCATTGTGATTCTTCGAATAGGAAATTCATAACCTGCATTTCTGATAGCCGAACGGACGCGTTCCCTGCTCTCACGTATGGCTGTATCCCCCAGACCGACAATATCAAAAGCGGGTATGCCGTTGCTGATATCCGTCTCCACTTCAACGATATAACCATCGATCCCAAGCAAGCCACAGCTTTTTAGCTTGGAGTACATATCCCACGACCTTTCATTTAGTATATGCGCCATAATTATACATATATTTCCAAATACATACTACTATAAAAGGTCGTTTTTGTACATACCCAAAATACATATTTTGTCAATTCTTTTTATACGGTGTCGGGCTCTTTACATGAAAATGCTA
>JBDKVA010000021.1:0-3477 GCA_039679375.1 Clostridiaceae bacterium | reverse complement strand
CGTGAAGAAGAACGTCGTGCCTTATATGAACTAAAGCGCGCCACCGTAAAGAAGAAAAAATCTCCCGCTAAGAGGAAGACACCGGCTAAGCCCAAGAAACAGCCGGAGGATGCGGCACTCGCCGAAGAAGGTACTGATAAATGACGGAGGATTGCCTGACCGTGCAATACAGGTCAAAGCTTCGCTCGATTGACCTTATGGATTCATTTGAACGATGCAATGAACAGCAGGAGCCTCTTTACAATAAGCTGCTGTTACAAGATGTCTTTACTGTTCTGATCGATGAAATATCCTATCAGGCGGATATATTGATTGCCCGCAAACCCTATGAAATGCCATGGTGCAATATCGGCATTACCTTTACAACACTCCGCAAACAAATAGCTTACCATACCTTTACCCTCACCGATACGGAATTAATCGACCCTGTATTACAAACACTCAATGTACTCAGGCAGGATAAGCGGCTCCGTGACATTACGATTGACCCGGTGATCTTAAAAGCTCAGAACAGCCGGAACCGAAGTGGATATGGCAGCAGCTTTCGCGGCAGGCAGCTTTCGCGCCCTGGCACCTTATATGGAGAAACAACACCATATCTGATACAGAGAATCTGCCTGCATGAATAAAAGCCGTAAATAAAAGGAGTACTAACAGTGCGAATTGAAAAAAGCTCCTATTCATCCTATAACTTTTCAAAGGAACTGATAGAAGCATCTGAATTGTCCCGCGTGAAATTTGACAAGTGTAACTTCCGTTGGACGGATTTTTCGGAAATAGATGTGATGTATGGTTGTACATTTGAGTCCTGCGATTTCACAAATGCGCGACTGAATGGTGTGACAATAAAGGATTGCGCCTTTCTGTCCTGTAAATTTAATAACGCCTCGTTTTTTGCGACAACATTGGAAGATTGTAAGATGACAGGGTCGGACTTTTTAAATGCAGAGTGCGGGCTTGCGCAGATCATCGGCGGCGACTGGTCTTATACCGTACTGCGCAAGCAGTCTTTCCACAAGGTTGATCTGTGCAATATTCGCTTCTTCGGTTCCGATCTTACCGAGTGTCACTTTAATGAATGTAAAATGAACGGTTGCGAGTTCAATGAAGCAGTTGCGCACGAAACCAGTTTCTACAAATCTGATATGCGCCATTCATCGTTGGAATCATTCAACATTTTGGAGGCAAGCTTTCGACAGACAAAGCTGGACTTGGAACAGTGTGTTTTGATTGCGGAATATGTGACGGAAGGGCGTTATACACCTGATGAAGTAAAAAAATAGCGAGGAGGGTTCCTGCTTATTTATGAACAGGAGGACATGATAGATGTCATCAGATAGGAGTCCCATTCCGTCCGCCGCGCCTGCCCTGGATAAAAAACAGGCAGTGGAGAAAGCAATCACGCAAATCGAGCGTGTCTATGGGAAAGGCTCAATTATGCGTTTGGGAGATAGAACGCAGCTTTCAGTAGATGTCTTGCCGACCGGCTCTATTGGGCTGGACTTGGCCTTGGGAGTCGGCGGCGTACCCAGGGGACGAGTTGTCGAGATATATGGCCCTGAATCTTCCGGTAAAACAACTCTCGCTTTACATATCGTGGCCGAAGCGCAAAAGCTGGGCGGAGAGGTTGCCTATATCGATGCCGAACACGCGCTTGACCCAAGCTATGCCCACGCGCTGGGTGTGGATACGGATAATATGCTGATATCTCAGCCGGACGATGGGGAGCAGGCGTTGGAGATTACCGACTCGTTGATCCGCTCCGGAGCGCTGTCTGTCGTCGTGATAGATTCGGTGGCCGCGCTTGTTCCACGGGCCGAAATTGAGGGAGATATGGGCGACAGCCATATGGGACTCCACGCGCGGCTTATGAGTCAGGCACTGCGAAAACTGACCGGCAGCATCTCAAAGACAAATTGTATTGCCATATTCATCAATCAACTACGCGAGAAGATCGGCGTCATGTATGGCAATCCCGAAACCACAACCGGCGGGCGCGCTCTAAAGTTCTATTCTTCCGTCCGGCTCGATATTCGGAGAATTGAGCCAATTAAGCAAGGAATGGAAATCATCGGAAACCGCACTCGCGTTAAAGTGGTAAAAAACAAAGTTGCGCCGCCTTTTCGCCGGGCTGAATTTGACATCATTTACGGCGAAGGGATTTCAAAAGCAGGTGAGTTAGTCGATGTCGGGCTGGCGCTTGATTTAGTTCAAAAGTCCGGATCATGGTTCTTTATGGAAGAAACACGTTTAGGACAGGGCCGCGAAGCCGCAAAGCAGTATTTTCAAGAGCACATGGACGAAGCGCGGGCGCTTGAAGCTGAGATCGTACAAAAAGCGCAAGCCGATCCTTCTGCATTAACCTCGGTAACACCAAAAACCACCACAAATGGCCCAAAAGATGATTTTACAGATGAATAGCTACATGAAAAAGTGAGACTGCTGAATTACTTCAACAGCCTCACTTTTTATTAAAAGACCTTTTTTTCAAGATCAGTGGGATTCGTACCTGTATGTAGCTTTTTGAGCTGCCCATCAGGATCAACACTGTAAATATACCCATGCGGCTCCATTATTTTTACTCGTTATAATATACGCAGGTTTCTTTTGTGTAAGAATCGTGACTTCGAGATTTTCTCCTTTTGGAACAACGATTTCTCTATTCATTGAAAATTACATAGCAAGAAAATAACTATTCCAAATAATCTCCGCAGTCATAATCGTTATACTGCTTTTTGATTTTTAGAATAATGGAATCGTCAGGTTGAACAGTTTCCTCAATGATCTTATATTTTGAGTGCTTACGCTCAAGCTGCGCTTTGAATTGTGCCAGCTCGTCTTTGACCGCTCTGGCAGCGGCCTCATGCCCAATTAATTCTTCTCTAAGCTGAAAATGAATTGTCTGATCCAAGCAGGCGTATTTAACTCGCTTCATATTTAACTTCTCCCTTGGTATTATTAATCAAGATAATCTCCACAGTTATGCCCAGTGTATTGCTTCTTGATTTTAATGATGATGGAATCATCCGGTTGAGCGATTTCCTCTACGATCTTGTATTTTGTTCGGCTACGATTAAGCTGAGTTTTGTAGTGCTCAAGCTCATCCTTAACGGCATGAACTGCCGCCGCATGGCCCAAATCCTCTTTCAATTGGAAATGGATCGTCTGCTCGATACATGCTGCTTTGATTCGTTTCATAGCTTTTTAACCTCCCTTTTGTATTCTAATTTTATCATTTTTGAACAATGAAGCGCAAATCAAAAAAAGCAGGTTTAAAAAATTCGTTAAATATGCGCATATAGTACAATACTTAAATTTGTGCAAGTTCGTATTGGACAATATAAAAGCATGAAAAGACGAAGCAGTTTTTCTTTCGCCTCTCCATGCTTTTATAGCAGGATTATTTTGCTATGGTCGTGGCTGAGATACAGGTATGCCGTTCTATGGGCAGTGGAATATCTACCTCCGCTGCCCATA
>JBDKVA010000020.1:0-71803 GCA_039679375.1 Clostridiaceae bacterium | reverse complement strand
TTCATTTCCTTTAACATACTCATAATAAATATCCTCCAATGCTATAATATAACACAATTCATTAGTTTATCGGAATTTCAGCATTTCCACAAGATTCATTTCCGATAAGTCAGTAACTTATTGACGCGAAACTGCAATAAAAACAAAAAAATAGTTTTACATTCGCGGCAATAAGTACATTCGTTGGGTTGTGGGCGGAGCCCACATTAATTTATTTTACCAGTATGTGCTTGTCGATCATTTCAATATTTTTATTCGGGCACCTGTTGTAGCACATACCGCAGGCAACACACTCTTCGCTGTTGATTTCCCAGGTATCCGCTTCTTTCTTGTGGATCGCAAATTCGCTGCATATTTTTGCACAAAGTCCGCAGCCCTCTCCACATCCGCAATTCAGGCAACGGCCTGCCTCTGCTACCGCTTCGGCCTCTGTCAAAGCACGGGTATACGTTGAGAAGTTTCCGACGCGTTCCCTGGCATCCATAGTGCTCAGATCGATACGGTCCCCATCCTTAAAATACCCTGTCCTCTTTAATACCGCTTCCTTTGAAACTACCGGATATTCAGGCTCATACTCAAGAACTGCCAGTTCCTTGGCCAGAAGCTTGTCAATGGAGCATGCCGAGCGTTTCCCTGCCGAAATGGCTGCTATAACCGTAGCGACATTGTTTACATCACCGCCTGCAAATACACCTTTTACACTCGTTGCACCCGTTTTTGCATCACATTCCACCATACCGTATTTGTCAAGCTTAACGCCAGAAATACCCTTGCTGTCCGGCTGCTGGCCTATGGCCGTGATAACCGTATCACATGCCAGCGTGAAGTCAGCTGTTGCGACTTCTTCAGGCTTGCGTCTGCTGGAAGAATCTTTCTGTCCAAGTACCTGATTGATCATATGGATGCCTGATACATGGCCATTTTGGGTCTCAATGGACTTTGGAGCCACAAGGTACATCACCTTGACGCCCTCAGCCTCCGCTTCAGCTATTTCCTCCTGCGTAGCAGGCATTTCATCCTTCGTACGCCTGTACGCGATGTACACTTCCTCCGCGCCAAGCCTCCTGGCTGTCCTGGCAGCATCCACAGCGGTAAAGCCGCCGCCTACTACAACTACCTTTTTGCCAACCTGGACTTTCTTCCCGTCATATACATCCTTCAGGAACGAAATCGCCGGAATAACGCCGTCGGCATCCTCGCCCGGTACATTCAGGCTGCGCCCCTGCTGTGAACCGATTCCAAGGAAAATGGCGCCATATCCTTCCGCCTTGAGAGAATCGATACTGATATCCTTCCCGAATTCCTTACCGGTTACAAATTGAACACCGATGGACTTTAGCATCTCAATTTCTTCATCCAGTACACTGTGGTTCATCCTGAACCTCGGCAAGCCGTAGCGAAGCATACCGCCGAAATAGTTTTCCCTTTCGAACACGGTCACATGATATCCTGCCAATGCAAGATTGTAAGCGCAGGATAAACCTGCCGGCCCTGAGCCGATTACGGCCGCTTTTTCGCTTCTCTTTTGCTTCAAAAGCAATTCCGGCTTCCAGCCCTGCTTTTTGCCATATTCTATTACAAATCTCTTGATATCTCTGATTGGTATAGGAGTCCCGATTTCTCCGCGGGTACATTCCTGCTCGCAAGGATGGCTGCAAACCCATGCGCATACCGACTGAAGAGGATTCTTGCTCATGATCAGGTCATATGCAGCTTTGAAATCACCTTTTGCGACCTTCTGGACATACGCCTGTGCCGGTACATTGTGCGGGCAGGCTGCTTTGCATGGTGCTGCAAGCTTCGGCTCCTTGATTTTAGAGTACCCTTCATACAGGGTAAGGTCCGGTGCGCTCTTGACTTCGGGAACGACAAGATCGCGCATTTCCCTCGTATTTTTGTAGCCATGCTCATCCATGAAATCCTTCATATCGGAAACCATCTGATTTACGATATCAAATCCGCTGATCAGTGTTTCCGCACAGATACCGATAAGGTCGGCTCCGCACATCATCAAACCGATAGCATCTTTGGCATTCTGGACGCCGCCCGCCATCATAATCCTGGGGTCAGGTCCGTTTACCTTCCTGATCTCGTAGGTATCCCTGAGAGCAAGCGGTTTCAGCCATGCGCCGGAATGGCATGACATACTGATTTCCTCCTGCAGATGGTACACTGCTTTCTTAGGATCATCAAAATTGATCGGCGGAATACCTAGCCTGTTGGAGGTGCCACCTACTGCATCAGCGCCTGCCGCATAGAGTGATTTGGCTACCTGCGCAATTTTTCCGCCTTCCGGAGTAAGCTTGACAAACAAAGGTATTTTGATTGCTTTCTTTATTTCCCTTACGATCTCAGCCACCGCGTCGCCCTGCTGTCCGAGGCTGGCGCCTGTCCTGACTTTGCAGGCGTTGGCGTCGCAGTTGGAAAGCTCTACATTATATGACATGTTGGGGCAGCACATATTCAGCTCAACGATATCCACTCCGGCTTCCTCAAATTTCTTCGCCATATTGACCCAGCCTTCAGTCCCCTTGTCGCCGGCATATGTGATATTGGCAAACAATATGAGGTCCTTCAGGACTTTTTTTGCATCTTCAACGAGCTTTAAGCCTTCATAGAATTTCAGCCTCTTCTCCGCCGTAAAGCAGAGGGAATTGCGGTCCTCGAATATTGCATAGCGCGGCACCCTGTTGATATAAGGCGCAGGATCGATCGTCAGCTTGATGCTTGCGGCCGCCCATCCTGTCTCTTCGATTCTCAGTAATTGCTTCACAGATTTTGTTGTCGGTCCCGAAGCAACATAAAAAGGGTTTTTAAATTTTACTCCTCCGACCTCTACCGGTAAATACAGATCTTTTCTCATATTCCTGACCCCCATTTTTATAATCGTCGTATATATACAGCTCACACCAATTTATCGTTTACAATTTTAATGCCTTCCCTTGCAGATTTATAAATCAGATTAATTACCCGCAAAGCCTCAAGACCGTCAATTCCCCTGAGGCCAACCTTTGCGTCCTCATTTTTGAGGCAGCTTTCCATGAAATGCCGGATTTCACTGACATAACCCAGGTTAAACTTTTCGTCGACCGCAGGTTTTGACCATCCTGTAGTGATCTCGGCTTTTTCGACCGTATAGCTAAGGCCCGGCACCGAGTAACAGCTAATCGCCGATGAGAATGTCAGGTCGATATGCATACAGCCCTTCGTACCATAAAAGTCGATCACATCCTCCATGCCGCCCATTGTGACGTAATTTGCCTCCAGAAGAGCCGATGTGCCGTCTTCAAATTTAATGATGCAGGTCGACCAGTCTTCACCTTCCATGGTCTTGTGAACAAAGTTGGAGGACGCGCCTCCTGACGTCATTGCTACGAGTTCTGTCCAGCGGTTGTTTTTTAAAGACAGCATGAAGCACACGGGATGTATTCCCAGATGTACCATGCAGCCTCCTCCGCAAAATTTAATTGTCTGTGTAAAGGGAGAATGGGATCCGCTGTGGCATTCTCTTGCCCTTATGTACATCGGCTTTCCGATAGCGCCTTCATCGATAATATTGAGCGCTTTATTCAATGCCGGAGCAAACAGCCAGTCTTCCGCATAATAGATCTTCTTTCCCGCCTTATTTGCGGCTTCGACCATTTCAACGGCATCCTCGACGGTTGTAGCCAGAGGTTTTTCCGAAATGACATGCCTGCCCTTTTTGAAAGCATAAAGAGCAACATTATGATGCAGGAAGTTCGGAAGGCAGATGTCGACCAGGTCGCATTCCACCTCGTCAATTGCTGTTTCATAATTGTCATAGGTCTTGTAATTCTCAAATCCGTACCTTTCAGCCAGCGCATTCACCCTTGACAGATCCTTGTCACATATGCCGACAATTTCCGCAATGTCCCTGCACCGCGAATATCCCTCAGCATGCAGATCCGCGCTGAAAGCTGCTCCAACAAGCAGTATCCTTACCTTTTTATTCATTTACATGTCCTCCTTTATAATTGTTAACGATTGCCGGCAGCGCCGGGCAGCCTGTTTTCACAAGCGCCGGGTACAGCTGCTGCCGGTTCCTGATTTTAAGGTCTGTAGCCAATAATATTGCTTACATCATTGATGTACTCTATGCTTTTTTCAACATATACTTTTAATATCCGTTCTCCCTTTTCTTTGGATGCAAGGCTTGGCTTGCCCCATACGCCGCATTTGCTGTATCGGAAAATGGAGCCATAGTTAAGGTAGTCCCTCGGGACGCCGGGGATGCAATCGACGATTTTTTCCTTCCTGACGAGGTCTTCTCTCAGATATAACATGAGCGAAGTCTCCATCTCGCAGGCATGTAGATTATCCTTGCACTCAATGATACTTGCTATTTCCGCACTTTGATTTAACTGGCAAAGATCCACCTTGATGACCTTGATGTCCGGATTGGTCGCGTTCAGTTCCCTCACGGCCGGGTTGGCAATAAAAATACCGCCATGTCCGAGAATGATTACAACCTTCTTAAAGCCCTGCTCCTTAAGGCTCATGACAATATCCCCGACCATATTGTAAAATGTATCCGGGTTCATCCAGACACTTCCCTTTTTACCCATATGCTCACGGCAGGTGCTGATCGGAAGGGCGGGCAACAGATATGCTCCGAGCTTTTCCGCTACTCCCTTTGCCACACTCCCCGCAATGATAAAATCCGTTGCGATCGGAAGATGCGGTCCATGCTGCTCCGTAGAGCCTATCGGCAGAACTGCAATGCCATTATTCCCGCTTTCGATCTCATCAGCCGTTGATTCGTACCATAACATATGAACACCTCCGCTTTATTTATGTTTTCTACTGCAGCAATGTTAATGCCTATTGACCATTATAGTGAATTCACTTGCACAGGTAACCCAAAAACATATCTGTTACAATATCAGCCCTGAGCTTGATGTTTTCCTTCTTGCCCATATCCATGGAAAGCAGCTTGGATAGTGTATACCGGTTTGAATAATATGAAAAGGTGTGCGTTAAAATAGATAATATCACCTGTTTCGTGTTGATCTCGGGCTTGAACACGCCTTCCGCCTTTCCCCTGTCGATCACACTGGCCAGCAGCTCCAGTGTCGGATCCTTTATCCCGGAAAAATCTATTTGATTGATGTATTTGCCTTTGTTCAGGTTTTCCCACAGTATCAGATTAACATAGGTAGGGCTATCTCTTAAAAATTCGAATTGAAGTTGTATGATCCTTTTGATGGCATCGGTACAGGAAGTATGCTCGGAAAGCAGATCGAATTCCTTGCGGCTCAACCTGCCGTATACGGACGACAGGACTGCCTTGTAAAGCTCCTCTTTATTGCCGAAATACTCGTAAATCATGCGTTTGTTGATATTAGCCCTGGCTGCGATCTCATCGATTCTGGTTCCGTAGATGCCCTTATCGGAGAATTCCATTTCGGCGGCATTCAAAATATCTTCCCTGGATTTTTGAGAGTCCCTGACTCTAGCTGTTTTCATACTATCGTCCTCGTAAATAACTATTTAGTTACATTATATTATAGAATATTTCACAGTTCAATAGTAATTTTGTACATTATTAAAATTTACACTTCTGCGCAGATGCACTTACTAAAAACCCTTGGATTAAAAAAAGAGGCAGGGTCGATATAAAATCGACTCCCTGCCTCAACTATTATTTTATTTAATCAATGGGTTACCGTATGATTTTGAACTTTAAAATCATTACTGTTGGCCGTAGCACTATTGAGACATACCTTTCCTGCATCATCCGTCGTCGGAGCACCAGTCCTGAATGCATAATCATTTGCAATCTGTGTCTGACTTCCTCCGCTCGGCGTTATGAAAACATCATAAGTCTTGGCGGTCATATTGCCTACAATCTTTACATGATAAACAGTATTCGCACTAAAGGACACATCTGCGTTCTTTGCGTAGCTCCCCCCGTTTCTGGTATAGAAATAATGGTCGGCATCCATCGATAATATCATTGCCATATCGCTGAACGCGTCAACAGTAGTAGAAGTGTCCGAATATCCTATTACGCCTGATGTATTGCTATAGAGCGGTGTAAGATCAAATTCTATCGTTACGGCAGTTCCGGTATTGCCTGTACCAAGTGTTTGCTGTGAAGAGAAATTCGTACCGGAATACCAGGTGACCGTTGAGCCAGTATTTACAGTATGGTTCTGAACCTTGAAATCGTTGCTGTTGGTCGTAGCGCTATTGAGACATACCTTTCCCGCATCATCCGTTGCAGGAGCATCAGACCTGAATGCATAATCGTTTGCGATCTGTGTCTGGCTCCCGCCGCTGGGTGTAATGAATACATCGTATGTCTTGGCCGTCATATTGGCTACGATCTTTACATGATAGGAAGTATTCGCACTAAAGGACACATTAGCAGATTTTGCATAGCTCCCGCCATTTCTGGCATAGAAATAATGGTCGGCATCCATCGATAATATCATTGCCATATCGCTGAATGCGTCAACAGTGGTAGAACTGTCCGAATATCCTATTACGCCTGATGTACTGCTATAGGCGGGTGTAAGGTCAAACTCTATTGTAACTGCAGTCCCTGTATTGCCGGTACCCAGATTCTGCTGCGAAGCAAAATTCGTGCCCGAATACCACGCGCCAGGGTCCGGTGTCGGCGTCGGTGATGGCGTTGGCGTCGGCGTTGAAGTACCGCAGCCGTAGCCTTGACCTTCCCAATTAGCAACGTCATGATTCGTCGGATTCACTACATTGCCTGATCCTGTTCCTACCTGTACTCCGCCGGAACAATTCCAGTAGACATTATTGCTGAAGGTGACGGTACCGCTTACTCCACCTGCATTCTGAGTAACATAATGGCCTGAATAGGATTTTGTTAAGTCATAGACCAGATTATGGTGCATATTGGTACCGCCGCATGCATTTTGATATTCAAATGCTGCCTGGCCGCTGCTGACCTCGCACCAGATCGTATTGTTGTAATATTCGCTATTTGTGGTGCCGTCGCCTCTTAAGCCGGCATTTGTATAAACCACGATTCTGTTGTTATATGCTTTAACATTTGTACATTGATAAAAATAACCGCCGGCATGGCCTGGTACAATATTGCAGTTGTACATCGTTATATAATCGGAAGCACTGCATTTAAGGAAGTCATTGTAAATCCATTTTACGGAAGAACAATCATGGACAGTTACATGGTCGCTGTATCTTAACCTTATACAGATTCTATAATCACCGTGGCCGTTATCAGTGGGTCCTGAAGATGCGCTGTCGAAGGTTAATCCATATATTTCAATATTGGATACATCGTAGCCGTAAAAATACCCTTGTTCACTTTCTGAGTTGCAAGCGCCGGAAGGTCCGTAAATTATTGTTTTGCCAATGCCATCCCCTTTAATTATCAAACCGCTTTTCAGTGTTACCGGGTGGTTGATAGTATACGTTGCCTGATGAATATAAATCGTGTCACCGGAGCTTGCTGCATTTATAGCCTGGTTAATAGCAGCTTCGGTGGTGCCGTTATAGGTTTGCCCCGGCCCTACGTGACGAACTGTGGCTGCGTTGGTCGGTATCAGGAACAATGTACTGCTAAGTATAAATACTATGATTAGTAAAATCGAAAGTTTTTTCTTAAACATAATATTATTACCTCCACTCTCTTTTTATTTTGATTTGGATTTGTTATAGCTTGTACACAATTTTGATAAAATGGTTTTTGGATTCACCTCCTTAATACCGATTTTCCGATAGCGAAAATCCCATTGATGAATCCTATTGATGAATAATATTGATGTATAATTAGATGTGCCTGCTGATGGATAATATTGACGCAACCCTGTTGATGGATAATATTTCTACTACTAGAGATATTGTATCATACTTGGTGTATTATGTAAATATATATTAATATTTCCATATATCTCTATATATCAATATTTTATATATCCGCTGGTTTTGCAGATGAAATAGATAGTTCCATGAATCAAAACAGCTTACACCGATACGTAGATGCGCTTGCCTAAAACGGAGCAAATCAAAGATACTGCCAGTTCTCCCGTTATATTGGCATTGTCGAGTATCGGGTTCAGTTCAACGAATTCAAGAGATAATAATTTCGGCCGCAGAGATATCATTTCTGCAGCAAGATGAGCTTCCCTGTATGTCAGGCCGCCTTTGACAGGAGTACCGACGCCAGGTGCGTCCGTTGGCGTTACCACATCAAGATCGAAGCTCAGATGGAACCCTTCCGTACCTGTTTCTACGACGCCGATGGCTTTTTGCATGATAGCTCTAAGGCCGTACATATCGATATCTTCCATGGTAAATACAGAAACACCCGATTTTTTCAGAAGCTTTGCCTCTTCCGGATCAAGCGATCTGGCACCTATGATGGCGATTTTTTCCGGGTTGATATAATTGAAATGATCCGGTTTGAAGCTTGTGATTTCTCTCATACCGATTCCAGCAGCCGCCGCCAGCGACATGCCATGAATATTGCCGGATAATGTCGTATGCTCCGTATTAAAATCGCCATGGGCATCCATCCATATCACGCCGATGTTTTCATATACACTCTGGACTCCAAGCAAAGTCCCTGTCGCAATACTGTGGTCACCGCCCAGCACAAGCGGCATGTTGCCTTCTTTTAAGCTCCCGGAAACCTTTTCATAAATTGCTTTATTAATATTCGTAATTTCATGGATGTATTTAGGCCGCAAGGATGAATCGTTAAAATCATCACGGCTCTCCGGCACCGGCACATTGACATTTCCAAGGTCCCTGTACTTTATATGAAGGCTTTTTATCGCCTGCATAAGCCCCGAATACCGTATTGCGCTCGGTCCCATATCGACGCCTCTCCTGTCGGCGCCCAAATCAACCGGTACACCTATCACATCTATGTCCATGAAATTTTCCCCCATGCGATTCTCTGCAAAGAAGCCGGCTTCAGAAATCTCGTTCTTCAAAACTCCTGCCTGCTGCCGCTTTCGTCCACAGTACCGGCTGCGATTCTATTATATACAAACAGCCGGTCATTTACAATTCTAATTGGAGGAGTCCGTAAGCCAGCCCTTATACATGTTCCAGTTCGCTCCATTTGCTGTACAGCATTTCAAGGTTTCTTTCCAGCTCAAGTTTTTCTTTGTAAATGGCATCCAGCTTTTCAAAATCGCTCCCGGCGGACTCCATCGCTTCAGTTACCTCCTTCAGATGGCTTTCTGTTTGAGTGATATCAATCTCGATCTCCCGGATTTCGTTCTGCCTTTTTTCCTGCTGCTTTTGGGCACTATTCATTGAACGTGCTGCCGCTCTATTCTCTCTGTACTTTTTTTCCGTATCGTTTTCCTGGGCTCTGTCCTTACTTTCGGATACGGAATTTACTCTTGCCGGGCATTTACCTGTCAAAGCCGGGCATGCATGTCCTGCCGGACCGGCCTCGTTGGCTGTGCCGGCTGTGCCGCCTGCATCAGCTGCGCCCGCAAACTCCTGCTTCCAGGTGCAATATTCCTGAAATGAACCGTCGAAATCGTATATCCTTCCATCGTCCATTTCCCATATCCGTTCTGCAAACTTATTAATGAAATACCGGTCATGAGAAATGAACAGAACCGTCCCTTCAAATTGGGAGACCGCTTCCTCGATCCATTCTCTTGACGGGATATCCAGATGGTTTGTCGGTTCATCCAATATAAGCAGGTTGATATCGCTCTGCATCAGAATACACAGCTTCAACCTGCTTTTCTCTCCGCCCGAAAGCGTCCCTGCCTTCTTCAGTACATCCTTTCCGGTAAAGTGGAATGCCGCCAGGATCCTTCTGGCCTTCTCCTCATTTGTTTCAAGCGCATAGCGGATCGTTTCCAATACAGTCGCCTCACTGTCCTCAAATTCTATAACCTGCGGCAGATAGGCTGTTTTTACGCTATTTCCTACTCTGACCCCTCCCTGGTCGGCTATTTCATCTCCGGTAATGAGCTTGATGAGAGTCGTTTTACCACAGCCATTTTCTCCAATCAGTGCGATCCGGTCGTTTTTATTTATAACCAGATTCACATTGCTGAATAAAGTTTTTCTGTCATATGACTTTCCGACGTTTATGAATGCGACCATATCCTCACTTGAAAAACCGCTTTCCTTAAATTCCGCAGAAATCTTCCCCGGCTCGGCAGGCTTTACGACCCGTTCAATATGCTCGATCCGCTTTTCCATGGAAAATGCCCTCCTATGCATGGCCTTATTGTCCGCCATCTTCGCCCACTCATGCATACGCTTCGCCGCCGCCTCAAGCTGTCCTATTTTTCTTTGCTGCTGTTCATATCTTTCACGCTGGAGATCAAACCGCCTTTTCTTTTCCTCAACATAATAGCTATAATTGCCTTCATAAAAGCTCAGTCCGTTATCATCCAGCTCGATGATCCTGTTCACAACATGATCCAGAAAGCATCTGTCATGCGAAATAATAACCGCTGTTCCGGCATAGTCTTTCAGGAATTCTTCCGTCCACTGTATGGCTCCGATATCAAGATGATTTGTCGGCTCATCCAGCAGAAGGATATCAGCATCTCTGAGGAGGATCCGGGCTAGGTTGACGCTTGTTTGCTCACCTCCGCTCAAATTTTCAAAAAGTCTGTTCCTGGTTTCTCTGCTTATCTTCATACCATTGCAGACCTTATCGATATTGCTTTCAAAATCATAACCGCCTTCAGACTCATATTGTGTCTGAAGCTTGCCGTACCGGGCAAGAAGTCTTTCCATGTCTTCTGCAACATGAATCTCACTATTTCCTGCCGGATTTTCATGCAAATCCCGTATTTCTTCCTCCAGCGCCCTCATTTCCTCTGAAATTGCAAACAACTCGCCAAAGGCTGATTGTAAAACATTTTCCACCGTATAACCCGGTTCAAATACAGGGATTTGATCAAGCACTTCGATTCTCATGCCCGAAGCCTTCATCACACTTCCGCTTTCGTACCCTTCTATCCCTGCAAGGATTTTAAAAAGGGTCGTTTTTCCGGAACCATTTTTCCCAATCAGTCCAACCTTCTCCCCTCTCATTACTTCGAAGGATATTCCCTTTAAAACGTGGTTACTGCCGTAATATTTATTCAACTCCTGTAATGCTATATCGATCATATAAACTACCATCCCTCCGCTGTGCGCCGGCACATGATTTTTGTTCTTTTCTGTCTTGTGCATTGTTTTCCTTAATACCTGAGTTGCCGGAAAATACATTTTACTGTATAAAATCGACTGCCGTGATTATCGCCTCGCCTAATACCTATTTGACCTGATTTGTCAGTCAGACGGCAATAAAAAACCCGGGTCTGGCGGATGGATTCCGTTACCCGGGTAATATGCTTTTCCGCACTGCAGCAGCCTTATATGAAGCGCAGTACTTTTATATAACACAGCCTTTTAAAGTGTAAATACAATAAACTTTAGAAGGGAGCGTTTTTTACTAAAATAAAAAACCCGGGCCAGCAGAATCACCCAGGTAACCGTTCGTTTCGATTTTCCGGTAAAATGATGATCCATCAGCTCATTAATCATATTCATTTTTGGACAGACTACCCCCTTTAATAGCTTTAAATGCTGCGATATGCGCAACATAGCAGTCCAGTCTTTCAAGAATATTATCGTAATTGGCTGATGTATTCACCGTTTCACCTCCTTGTAAGTTAATTCACTGAAATTGTAGCATGTATGCCGGTAAATTGCAATATGATGCGATAAGTTTAAATATAGTCATAGCTCCTCAAAAATTACGCGCTTCAGATATTCAATTTCATGTTCTGCAACTTTATAAGGATTTTTCTTTCCGGAGTGATTGCTATGCTCAATAGAAATATAACCATCAAAACCTTTGCCGGCTAAAATGCCAATAAACTTTTTGAAGTCGACATCTCCATTATCAAGATAGGTCAGATTCGGCCATCCCCCGATCCAATTGTGCGCGTGAATATGAATTACATATTCTCCAAGCATCCTCGCACTCTCATATACATCTTCCTTTCCTTCATCCAAGGGTATCTGAAGGTTTACTCTCAAATTGTCTCTCTTTACTTTTCCTAACAATTTGAGTGTGGCATATCCTGTATCCATCAGGCTTTCATCATGTGTCTCGAGCACGAAAAAGAGCCCTTTCCCAATATCACAAATCGTCCTCAGGCCTTCGACAGCCTGATCAAATGTTTTTGCATCTGCTTCCCTGCTGGAGACATTCCCTGTAAATACCCGTATCAGATTGCAATCTAGTAACCTTGCGTATCTTACATATTCTTCAGCTTGCAGGAAGGTCTCTTTAAGCTCTCGTTCAGTGCCGGTCACGTTAAAGTACGGACAAATCTGTGAAGCGCATATCCCGATTCCATCAATATATTTTTTGAGTTTAACTATGTCGGTCGCAGCAAGAAACTGGTGCCAAAACTCCACGCCCTGGTAGCCGAGAGTCTTTAAATGTTTAACCGCTCCGGGTATTTCATCATTACTAAATACATTTGAGCAAAAAGAAGCTTTCATCATTCACCCGCCCGCAATCAAATCTCACTTACGCTGACGAACCGGTTTTCACAAGCCGATTTATATACGGCTTTCACAATTCTGAGGTCGTACAATCCAGTGTCGGCAGGGACAGGCACCGCACTTCCCTGCATGATCGCTTTCACAAAAGCTATATGCTGGTCATAGGGATTATCACTTTTATACAGCTCAATGCAGGAAAGCCCGCTTATAAATTTAATCCCGCCCGGATGGTCATAACGTATGATCTCACCATAATACGGTTCATCCATCTTTATTTGGACAATTGAGTCATTATAAACACTGATAAAGCCGCCGGAACCGTAAATAGACAGTATATTCTGGTCGGCGCAATATGCCGATTCAAGTACGCCCTGGATTCCGCCTTCGAACTCACAGCAGGCAGAGGTAACATCGTCGCCGCCGATATTGGCACACATCATATTTTTACTGAAGGCAGCAACTCTGGATATCTTATCTCCTGCTATAAGCTGTGCCATGTTGATCTGATGGACGGCAAGCTGAATAAAGGATCCTCCTCCGGTTTTTTCCACGGAATTCCTCCAGCTTCCCTCGGGCATACTCAAACCTCCCCTGTGTGCTCCTCGGCAATGTAGGCTTGTAATTCTACCCAGGAGCCCTTTTTCAACTACTTTTTTTATTTCGTGATATATGGGATTATCCAGCATGCTCATATATATGCCAACCTGTTTATTGTTCCTGCGACCGGCATCTACAATTTCTTCCGCCTCTGTTACTGTAGGCGCTATGGGTTTTTGCAGCAGGACGTGCTTCCCTGAGAACAAAGCTGCTACTGCCTGCTGTCCATGCAGATAATTCGGCGTACTGATATCGATAATATCAACCTCTGAAGAAAGTGCATCATTAAAATCAGTACTCCAGCGTATTGCGTGCAGCTCCAGTGCAGCATTTCTTGCTGAAACCTCATCGGTATCTATCACCATATACATCTGTGCGCAGGGTATTTGCGTATACCTGTGTCTGTATAAAGCAGCCATTCCGCCGCATCCGACAAGGCAAATATTAAGTTTGTCATCTTTACGCAAGCAAATCATCTCACTAATATATTGTGCTGTATCGAAAGGCTTTCAGTATGACTGGTACAGATTCTGCACTTCCGCCGCGTTTAATGCCCTGCTGTACACCCTCACATCATCAACCTTTCCATCCAGATATGCAAAATCACCTTCCGGTTTATATCCGATCCTCAGCCGGCAGGCTCCATTGATAATATTCCCTGAAATCGACGATGTGCCGGTTCCCCTTAAAACTCCGTTTACATATACCTTCACTGTTGTTCCGTCATAGGTTCCGACTATATGGTACCATGTGCCGGGAGACAGGGCGGTTGTGAAATTTGCCTTGGTCCCCGCACTGTACCAGTAATTATTTTCGGTAGAGACCACAAAATGCCCCGTTCCCGATGAATTGACAGCCAGCCTGTAAGACGCCTCGCTTCCCGTTTCATCCTTTCCCACAATAACATAATATTGCGGAGACTGGGGAAGCTGGTCAAGGTTTACCCAGGCGGAAACGGTTAAGGAACTCATGCCGTTCAATGCGCTGCTGTCGGGCATCTCAACATAATCGTTTGTACCGTCCAGATTAATGCAGTTGCCATCGACACCTGCCGCACGTCCCGCCCCATAGTATATTATCCCGCCGTTCAGCCCGGAGGCGGAGCTGTCGGCAACCGAACATCCGCTTGATTCATCCATCTTCCAATGAGCTTTGAGAGTATCCGTCTCACTCATGGCAGTGCTGTAAAGCGCACTGATCTCAGCAGGCGTTAACGCTTTATTATAAATTCTTGTTTCATCGATATATCCGTTAACGGGAACCAGATCCGTTGCCGAAGCAGCTGAATCACCCAGAATCACGGGTGAGCTTCCGTTTATGATATGCCCTGAAATCGGCTGTGTACCGGTTCCTCCCAAAACACCGTTAACATACACCTTCACTGTTGTTCCGTCATATGTGCCCACAAGCTGATACCAGCTGCCGGGAGACAGCGGTGTTGTAAAATCAGCCTCGGTGCCTTCGGTATACCAGATGTTGTCTTCGGTGCTGACAACAAAATGTCCTGTTCCCGATGAATTTACAGCCAGTCTGTAGGACGCTGAATCCTGTGTTTTATCCTTCCCTGCAATAACATAAGTTGTTGATGCCTGGGGCAGTTGTTCAAGCTTGAATAAAACAGAGACCGTAAGGGTATCCATACCGTCGAGCGAGCTGTTGTGCGGTATTTCAACATAGTCATTAATACCATCCAGCCGGATGCATCTGCCTTTTTGGCCTTTTACCCGTGTTGCCCCCCCAAGCACGATTCCACTGTTTATACCGGATGGAGAGCTGTCAAAGACGCTTACACCGTCCCATTCATCCATCTTCCATAACCCTTTGAGGTTATCGCTGCCGGATACGGCAGCTTTATAAAGCTCGGTGATCTCTACGGGGTCCAGTGCCTTACTGTATATTCTTGTTTCGTCTATTTTACCCTTTAAAGGTACCAAACTGGATACTTCACTGGCCGATTCACCTATTCTTAGCTTTGAAGTGCCGTTGAATATGTTCCCTGAGATATTCTGCGAACCCATACCCTCAAGTATGCCATTTACGTACACCTTAACCGTTGTTCCGTCGTATGTACCTGTAATATGGTACCATGTGCCGGTGGAAAGAACTGTTGTATAATTTGCCCGCGTTCCCGGGCTGTAAAAATTGCCGCCCGTATTAACAACAAAATGCCCTGTTCCTGAAGCGTTGACTGTCAACCGGTAGGATGCCTGTGATGAAGATGAATCCTTCCCGATAACAACATATTCCTGTCCGGCCGACGGCAATTGCGAAATGTTAACCCATGCAGAAACTGTAAGCGTGCTCATGCCATCCAAGGTACTGCTGTCGTTGATCTCCAAATAATTTTTACCGCTAAATTCAATGGCATATCCCATTATTCCCGTTTTCCAGCCGGGGCTGTTTACTGGCATACCATCATTACCGTTGCCGGAATAATCTTCTGCAACCTCTTCAAACGGCTCATCCATTCTCAGATAGACCTTTAATGGATTATTTGCATTAAGAGGAGCAACCACCGGTTCATAATCGGAGAATTGGCTCTCGCCGGCCTCGTTTATTGACTTTATTTTATAATAATATATCTGTGCGTCATTGATCGCAGTATCAGTATAGCTGCTGCGCAAACTTTTTGTATTTACCGTGGCGATCTTTGTGAATACGCTTTCTGAAGACATTCTGCGGTAAACATCATACCGGTCCGCCCTCTGGGTAACATCCCACCTCACAATTATTTTCCCTGCCTCTCTGAGGGGCAGAAGCTGCTTGGGCACAGGAGGAATAGCTGCAGTGCCGATCTGATATTCTTTTATAACGTATTTGGTACCTCCGGAGCCGCTCTTATCCAATATCGGAATGGACAGGACGCCGGATTCCTTCCATCTGTATGTATCATATTTCATTCCGTCACCTGACATAAAAGCTTCCGATATTGCATACATCCTCCAATTTCCCCAATTTTCCGAAGCCAGCGCTTGAAAAATATAAAGTACGCCTTTATAGAGGCTATATGCATAAATATCGTCATTGCTGTCCATTGCGATATCGCCTCTTGTCCGCCACGAACATATCGGCTCCGCTGTGTCCTCCATATATTGGGAGTTCCATATTCCGGTGGCATTATTACGCCAGTAATGGATATTATGCATATTTGTTTCATATTCGTTTACTGTCAGTACCGTTGAACGCGCTGTGAAAACATGCGGCTGATTATTGGAATCAAGCACCAGCCCCCCGTTATTTATTATCCAGGACCCCTGAGGCGCTGATACGGCAACTAATCCGGGATCGTCGATTTGAACGGGATCGGATGCATTCAGATCGGCGATCTTCGTACCCGCATTATTGTACCATGTAACACCCCCATCATCGCTGTACATATAATTAAGCCCCGTATCCCACTGCCGTTCATTATATATGTCTCTCCATGTCCAGGTTACATGCAAGCGGCCCGGAGCATCAGCAAAGCCTGTTGAATCAAAGATATAATCATGTTCGTATGCACTGTAGTTAACTTCGGGATCCGGCGGAGTCACCCCCCTGGAAATAACCATTCCGGTGCCGGCCACGGGAGACCACGTATTGCTGACGGAGTCATATTTAAATAAATAATGATCGGCATCACCTGCACACCATCCATTCCGGAAAGCAAAATACAATTTATCGTTTTTATCGTTGAAAAACCGTGGATAGGTAATCTCATCCAAATCGCCAAGAATATTAACTGTAGCGCCAAAATCGGAAGCAGAGATTGTAGCAGGAGGATTTGTAATGAAATTTTCCGATGATACTTTGTATTTATTAATATCGGCATGATGATTAAAAGAGATGTGCAGCCTTCCATTTGACGGACTTATTCCGATAGCCGTATTTCTATGGCTATTATCACGTTGAGTCAATCCTACATCATAATAGGTATCAGGAAGCTCATCGTTGAATTTTACAGTCTGTATCTCATCATTGGTCAAATTCCTTCTGGCCAGTACCAGCTTGTAATCCGAGTCCCAGTAAGCGGTATACTGATAATTTCCGTATGTGATAAGCTTTGAGCGGTCCCATCCTGCCGTGTTCCAATATAAAACAGTATTATCGACCGCAACATCTTTTACATAATTCATTTGACTTGCAGAAGCAGCGCAGGTAAGTGATAAAAATAATCCAAAGGAAATTACGATAAACATAAATAGTTTTTTCATGTTAACTCCTCCGTTTCCAATTTCGCCTCGCATTTACCCTTTCAATGCACCTGTACTTATCCCCTGATAGAAATATTTTTGTCCTGACAGGAATATTATGACAGGCGGTAAAATCGCAACGACCAGCATGGCATAAATGCCTCCCCAATCTGCCGAATGCTCGCTCGTAAACGTATATACCGCCAGAGTCAGTGGTTTTTTTGTTGAATCACGGATGAACAACAACGGTAAAAAGAAATCATTCCATATACTTAGAGAAGAGATGACAACTTGCGCAGTGATAGTCGGTTTTAATAATGGCAAAATAACTTTTAAAAAACGGCGGATATATCCGCATCCATCAATAATAGCCGCTTCATCCAGTTCGCGCGGTACGGTTTTAATAAAGCCGGCATACATAAGAACTCCCATCGGAATGGACTGCGCAGAATAGATCAGTATCAGGCCGGTTCGCTTATCAATCATGTCCAGCCTGTTCAGCAGCGTGTAAAGAGAAACTGTGTTCACGACAGCAGGTATCATCATTGCACTGAGGAAATACAGGAATATAAATCCAAATACAGCCTCTCTCCTTCTTGCAATCCCATATGAAGCAATAGAGGAAAGAATGACAACAATAAGCAATGACGCTGCTGTAATGATTAAAGAATTTAATATACCCCACATTGCATTTTTGTTTTGAAAAACTGTCACAAAATTATCAAGATAGAAGCTTGATGGCAAAGAGATTACCCGGTTGATTTCCTCATTAGTTTTAAAAGCGCATAATGCAACATTGATGATCGGTATAGTAACTAATACAGCTAATATATAAATATAAAGATACTTCAATACGGTTGTGGAATTAACTCTGTTTTTCATCTAATACTCCACTTCTCTTTTTCTTGTAAATTTCAACTGTATTATTGAACAAAAGGCTATAAACAGGAAAAACATAAATCCTATGGCACTGGCTATTCCAAAGCGTTCATTAGCAAATGCGGTTTCATAAATGTGAAGGGCTAAAACTCTGGTAGAGCCTAAAGGGCCTCCATTGGTAAGCACATAGGAAAGGGAAAATTGCTTCAATGTACCGGTTATTGCCATAAATCCCACAATGGTAACAGATGGCATGACAAGAGGCAGCGTGATATGCCGGAACCTTGCAAAGCCGCTTGCTCCATCCAGGTCGGATGCTTCGTATATCTGCTGCGGTATGCTGCTCAACCCGGCCAAGAAAATGATTATACCGGTTCCGAGATATTGCCACGTGTTAACGGCTATGAGAGCATTCATAGCTACTTTAGGATCACCGATCCAATCAATAATGTATTTCCCCAACCCCAGCGTTTTCATTAATTCATTGATGATTCCGTTATACTGTAAAATCTGCCTCCAGGTCAGCGCAACAATCATCATGCTTATGACAGACGGTATATAGAAAATGGCTTTGAGAGCATTTCGCCCCTTTAAGCTTCCATGCAGGATTAATGCAAGGGAAAACTGCAAAATAGTTCCTGCAATAGCCGACACGGCAGAAAAATATATCGTATTTTTAAAGCTTTGAAAAAATTTTGTATCACGGAAAACTGCAAGAAAGTTTTTCAGTCCGACAAAATTGTAATTTGCACTGTACCCGTTCCAATCGGTTAAGGAATATCTTATTGTCATAATCAAAGGGTAATAAACAAATATTGTAAATAAAGCAATAGCAGGTACGGCAGCAATAAGTGATTTATACTTCTCCTTTCTTGCCAGCGTCATTGTATTCTCCTCTCCCTCTGAAAGCTGTGGTCCGGAGAGCCCAGTAAGACTGGCTCTCTCCGGACTGCCGTTTTTTTAAATGTGCTACTTTTTCTTGACCTGATCCTTATTGCTTTCATATGCCGTATCGATCCTGGTCAATTCATCCCTGGCTGCAGAACCTGCAAGCATGTTCTGCAATGCTTCTCTGCGGGTCGTATCCACAATGGTCGGCATTATATAATCTCCCATTTTAAATTCGATTGCATATTTTGTCTCGTCTGAAAGAGGTCCAAAAAATGCTTTTAATACAGGATTCATATCAACTTCGATACCGGGCAGGTTTGTTATACCCGATTGATCTGTCAGATATTTTTCTATTACTTCTTTTTTCATGAAGTAGTTATAAAATTTTTCAGATGCTTCTTTCTTCTTAGTGCTTGAATTCATGACCAGTACTCTGTTTCCTGCCGCCAGAATATGTGTCCTGCCGTCCGATGCCTTGGTAACAGGCAATGCAAAAGCAGCCAGCTCAAGATTGGCGGCATTCTTTACCGCATCAAGGCTCGGGAACCAAACACCCTGTAATATCATTGCAGCTTTACCGTCTACAAAATACTGCACAGACTGGTCATATTTCAAGGTTGCGGACGCCTTGCCCACATATCCCTGTTTAACCATTTTTTCCAGCATCTCGAAGATCGGCTTGCATACGTCGGAGTATTTTATCTTCCCGTCCGCAATGGAGTTCTCGAACAGGCCATACCTGGCAAAAGCATCGGGCTGATATATGTTGCTTGAAAACATATTAATCGTCCATGCATCCGCTCCGCCGAACACAACCGGATCTGCTCCGTCCTTTTTGATGGTTTCGCAAATCCCGTAGAATTCGTCAAGGGTGGTCGGCGCTTTAATACCCAATTTATCAAAGTATTTCTTGTTGTAATATACGGGATACATTTGAAAACTGACGTCAAGCATTGTGCCATACAGCTTTCCATCCTTTGAATACCGTTCCGTTAAAGCTTTGGAACCCTTTATCCATTTTGAACCTTCCATATCTGTAACATCCATAAGCCAGCCTTCTGCAACGTAGGCGTCGAAATACCTGTCCAATTGCAGGTAGACATCGGGAGCATCTCCGGACAGTATCCGTGTTTTCATTAGTTCATCATATTTATTGCCGTCAAATACCTCGGCTTTGACCGTAATATTGGGATTTTCCTTCATGAAGCCTTCCAGTACGGGATTGTCCTCCCCTTTGCTCATCCATGTTGCATAGGTTATGGCTACATTTTCCGGTGCTGCCGAAGCCTGGGGTGTTGCTGCCTGAGGTGTTGCTGATGCTTGCACTGAAGAATCGGGTTTTTGATCGGCGTCAGTATCCTTCTCTTGCGCACATCCCGCAAGCATAGTAACCGTCATTAATAGAGCAGCAAAAATGCATAAAATCCTTTTAGCCATTTTTCGTTAACCTCCTTTTATTATTGAATCAAAACCTAAAATAAGTAACGGCCATTACATAATTATCATAGCATTATACTGCAATAGGGAAAAAGGAGTAAATTCATGTCAAAAAGTGCATTTTTCTATCCAATATTCTTTTAGCTGATAAATTTATTGATTTGGATGCAATGAATAGTATAATGTTAATGTAAGAACAATAGGAGGTATACAATGATATCTTCTTTTTTGGCTTATACTGTTAAAAAGGTAAAAGAACATATTGTCCAAAAAATACAATATAAGCTTTTCTTAACATTACTCGTTATTTCATTCCTGCCAATATTGCTGTTCGGTATAATTTCATACAATATGTCTGCTTTATCAGTCCATAATGATTCGGTAAATTATAAAGTCAACCTGAATAAACAGATTATTAACAACATAGATGAAAACATAAATAACCTAAGCCGTCAATCTATGGCTGTATATGCCAATCTCAGCGATATCCTCTATATTTTGGAGACCACCTCCGGTAATATAGACAAGCAATATATGGATTCTTACAGGCGCGTAGGTAATTACTTGCAAAGCATACTTCACGGAAATGATAGAATTGACAATGTAGCACTCATTACAATGAAAGGTGAAATAAAGTATTATATAGCTCAACAGGCCAGTGCCTTAAATATACAAAACGTGCAGGATGAAGCCTGGTTTCATGAAACAATTAAATTAGAGGGGTTTCCACTTTTAAATGAGACAAATTCCTATATGTCGAAAAACAGTATTCACGGTGTTCAAGAACCCGTTATTTCCATTTCACGTGCAGTAATGGATATTACCGGTTCCATTAATAAGCTTTGCGGAGTACTGGTCATTTCTCAGAATATCTCACGGTTCGAGCAATTGTTTACTGATGTTGGGATTGAGCAAAACGAAATTTTTCTTGTTCTTGGCAAATCCGGAGATATAATATACGCAAACACTGAGCTTTCCGCGGATTTGTATGGCAAGCTTAACGAATTAACACATTCCAGCGCTTTTCCTTACTTTAATTATAAAATTGGAGATCAGGACATGCTTGTTACATTCTCCGAATCTTCCAATTATGGCTGGAAGGTTATTTCGCTCCTTCCTGTCAGTGAATTGCAGAAAAAAAGCGAATTTTTGAAAGAGATCAGCAGGACCCTGCTGATTTTTATTCTGGTTGCGGCATTGCTTCTCTCCATTATTTTTTCTTCCTTTATTACATCTCCCCTGAAGCACCTGATGGATTCCTTTTATCGCCTGCAGCGCGGAGATTTCGATACAAAAATATCCGTCAGGGGAAAAGATGAGCTAAGCCTCATCGGGCAAACCTTCAACAATATGGTAGATAATATAAGGATTCTGATCAAGGATAAATATGAACTTACTCTGCTGCATAAACAGGCAGAGCTTGATGCGTTGCAGAATCAGATAAATCCTCATTTTCTGTATAATACGCTTACTTCCATCAAAGCAGTAGTAGATCATGGCGATATTACTCATGGCTCACTAATGATTCAGAACCTGTCGGATATTTTCAGGTATAATTTGAATACCTCGAATCCCGTTGTAGATTTTTCGCTTGAACTGGATCATGTTCAGAAATATTTGTTCATTCAGCACTTCCGGTTTTCAGACAAATTCTCGATAAGCTATGATATTGATAAGCAGGTATTGAATTGCAAAATATTGCGTCTTACCCTTCAGCCAATTGTAGAAAATGCCCTTTACCATGGTTTGGAACCTAAACGCGGCAAGGGAGAAATAAAAATAACAGCCAAGACTTACGATAATAAGCTTTATATTTACATTTCCGATAATGGCGTCGGCATCGGCGAAAAAGAATTGGCAGAAATAAACCTGCTGCTTGAAAAAACTGCAAAAGCAGGACACGGAATGACTCCTGAAAAGTTAGGCCTTTATAATGCAAACGCAAGATTAAAATATTACTTCGGAGAAGAATACGGCCTGAAAATCAGCAGCAGTACCGCTAAAGGCACAACAGTAAAAATTATGCTTCCAATGGAACCAAATCCGGCAAAAGGAGTTGAATATATTGAAGGTTCTGATTGTTGACGATGAAATTTTAGTCAGGGAATCATTAGGTAAGAGTTTAAAGGAGTTCAGTACGGCAGAGATCCTGGAAGCGGAAGACGGAATACAGGCTTTTGAAATAATACAAAAATCCAACCCTGATATTATATTTGCTGATATCAGAATGCCAGGAATGGATGGACTTACCCTTATGTCCAAAGTAAAGGATCTGATGGAAAATGCCATATTCGTATTCATAAGCAGCTATGACCTGTTTGAATACGCACAAAAAGCAATCAGTCTGGGCGCATTTGCATACTTGCTAAAGCCTATTCCGACAGATGAACTGAAGGACATATTTAACAAGGTCAATGACTTCCTGCTGAAAAAGGAAAAGCATCAGGTGGAGTTTTCAGAAATGAAAATCAAAATGGATGACAGTCTGGATTTCATGCGCAAACACTTTATTCAAGAACTTATGAAAAATAAATCCTTCAATGTGGACTACATTAATAAAAAAATGGAACAGCTCAATATATCACTGCCGGGCAACAAGTTTTTTGTGATCTATATAAGCATTGACAATTACAGTTTAATAACGGCAAACCTTTCTCTAAATGATGAGGAATTATTGAAATACCGTATTGAAAGCATTACTATACAGGTCATCCAATCATTTCGCATGAATGGATATGTTTTTCCGCTGGAGGATGGCATTGGAATTCTAATAAATTTGTCAGACAGAGATACTGCATTTTTTCAACAGCAGCTAAGAAGCCTTTGCAATAAAATTCTGGACAGTATATCCGAATGCGAAAGGCATACAATTACAATAGGTGTGGGTAGAATGGCAGATAATATTACATCTGTCAGGGATTCCTTTTCAGACGCAAAAAAAGCAGTTACTCACAGGCTGGTACAGGGAGATAACCGCATCATTTTTCATACAGGTTTTGATGAAGGTTCGAAAACCGTAAACATGATAAGTTCAAAAAATGAACAGGAACTTTGTATGCACTTTGTCAACTCAAACTGTACCGAAGCTCTTGAACTTATTAAAAAAATATATATGCCGTACGGCGGCTGTTTTACATCTGATGCAGGCAATGTGACCAGACTCCATTTTCAGCTGATCATGCTTATATTCAAGGTACTGTCTCAAGTTGGCATAGATCCCGAAAAAATATTGGGGGATGAGTTTGTTTTATATAGTGAAATAAACACATGCAGCAGTTTTGATTCAATCATCGAGTGGTATCAAAATATATTGGACAGATGTTTTAATGAGATATCCCAAAATAACAATGGTGAAATAAATGACAGCAATCTTATGAGAAAAGCCAGAGAATTCATCCATGCAAACTTCAACAAAGATATTACGCTGGATATTGTTGCTGAGCACATTCACCTCTCTTCTTCCTATTTCAGTAAAATATTTAAAAAAGAGACAGGAGTAACTTTTACAGATTATCTTGTCAACTACCGGATAAGCATAGCAAAAAGCCTTCTGAAGGACAATATGTATAAAGCTGTCGAAGTAAGCGAAATGGTAGGATTCCGTGATATAAAGTATTTTTATAAGGTGTTCAAAAAGCACACTGATTTAACTCCCAGCGAATTTAAAAATTTATAAAAGCATAATGCCAGATTTATAAAAGTATTATTACAGGCGGCTGTGCGATCTCTATCCAAAAACCTCCCTGATTGCCTCAAGGTACCGCATGCCGTATTCCGTATCAGGCTCCAGGTAGCTCCCTTCCGTCCATTCGTTCCATGCATTTACGGTAAGTATCCGGGGATTTGTCAATCCCCTGTCCAGGAATATTTTCGCCTGTTCCAGTGCCTTACGGAACTCCTCAGGCGTATTCCCATCAAGAATGGGCATTGCCGGATATCCCATGTTTTCAAATTTATCCGACTGTATAGTTCTCGGACTGGCGTCCCATCCCACAGTTACATTCGGATAATATGGAATGTCATATTCATTAGTAAACTTCAAGTAGTCTTTTATGGATGCATCTCTTATTTCAGCATATGAACTTTTGGGGAAATCCTTCATCTCCTGATGATGTATCCAAACATAGGATGTTGTACTGTCAAACCCCAGTGCGTGAAGATATTCATTTGGCCTTGTAATTTTCTCTTCTCCAGGTAATATCTGAAGACCCCAGACTACTGCGTTCAAATGAAGCTCGCCCAGTCCTGCCGCTTTTACCCTGTTTCTGAAATTATCCAGAGCAGTCCGGGCAGCATCAAGGCCTCCAAGTCCCTTTATGAAGTTCATAAGTTCATATATTGAAAAATATAGTCCGCCATTCACCCTCCAGTACGACGGATGTGTAAAGTAAGTGTGAATGATGCGGTCTGTTGCTTCTTCAAAAGTTTTGCGTGATACCGTTCCCTTCCTTAAAACATTGTACGGCCTGCTTCTTTGCGCAGGATGTATGTCCGCCAGATCATGATTCGCCCACATGATGGAGAATTTAAGCCTGTTGTTGTTTTCCGCCTTCAGGAATCCCTCTTCAAGGCATTTTTGCAGATATGGCCCGTCCTCATACCAGTACCAGTCAAATATAAACGAACTGATCCCATTGTCTGCCGCCGCGTTTATTTTCTTTTTCATGACTTCAGGACTGGCTTCGTCCTCATATCCCCATAAAGGTACCCTGGGTTGTCTGTGCCCTTCAAAACGGGGTTCAGCCCTCTTGACCAGTTCCCATTCAGTCCAGCCCTGTCCGTGCCATTTATCATTTCGTTCATCCTGGTGATAATCCGGGAAATAATATGCTGCTATCTCATATCCTTTTCTCATTACAAACTCCTCAAATGAGACTCGTTTCAGTCATTATTGTAGCAAGATCAATATTTAATGTCAACAAATTTGGGTTGTTCACAGTCAACTTCTTATTTATTCTTATTAAGGCAGGGAGAAAAGTTTTACACACGACTAATATATAAAATACATGTGTTGCGAATATAATTGTTATTGGGAAAATACTAAGCAGGTTTTTAAGGCTGTGATTTAATGGAGGAAGCATCGAAATTTCATACAGTCCGCGGCTATCAACTCCTGGAACAGAATATAAAGCTCCTTACTCCATCAATGGAGGACTATCTTGAAATGATATACAGGAATAGTCTTATTGTGGGTTATATGCGTATAAATACTCTTTCCGACCTTTTGAATGTAGCAGCTCCATCTGCTACAAAAATGGTACAAAAACTTAATAAGCTGGGTCTGCTGGATTATAAGAAATATGGAATCATCTTCTTGACCGAAAATGGAAGGGAAATTGGGAAATTTCTTTTGCAGCGTCATAATGTTATTGAGTTATTTCTAAGGAATCTAGGTGTTAAAGAAAATACATTAATTGAAACAGAGCTGATCGAGCATAATATTTCGGCAGCAACACTTCAAAAGATCAATATTTTCAATAAATTTCTCGAACAAAACCCCGATATCGTTAAGAAATTCGAGCAATTCTCACAATATAATATGGGATAAAAAAAGTATATAGATATGCCATGTAACACATTTTATTGTTTACACATATTGTAGGTTAGGTAAACAAAATTAGGCTGAACTAAAGTTATTATATGTCTAAACTTATTTATTTTAAAGAAATCAGATACAAGAGAGGTGCTTTAAAATTATTAAAGAAAACTATGTTCAGGCCGCTGGTTCCCAAGCGGAACAGTTTATTATAAGAAGGGTCAGGGCTGAAAGCAATAGCGGCATTTTAATCAAGCTTAAAACTTTGATTAAATTTCTTGGCCCTGCTTTTATTGTAAGTGTTGCTTATATTGATCCTGGTAATTTCGCAACCAATATAAGCGGAGGTTCAAAATTCAACTACAATCTGTTATGGGTTATCTTGTGGAGTAATTTGATGGCAATTTTTCTTCAATCCATGTCAGCAAAGCTTGGTATAGCAACAGGATATAATCTGCCCCAAATGTGCGGAAAAATATTTTCCAGAAAAACCAATTGGTGCTTTTGGATAGTTGCAGAACTTGCAGCAATGGCAACTGACCTTGCAGAATTTCTTGGCGGTACTTTAGGATTCTATTTGCTGTTCCATATTCCAATGGTATATGCCGGAATTATAACTGCGATTTTGACTTTCTTAATTGTTTACATGGGAAAATACGGTCAAAGGGTTGTAGAAGTCATCATCTCAATATTAATTGCAGTCATTTGTGCATCTTATACCATTGAGCTTTTTTTAGCAAAGCCGGATTGGGCTTATGCAGGATTGCATATTTTGATTCCGTCCCTGCCCGATGGCGAAGCCGTACTCATAGCAGTTGGAATGCTTGGCGCTACAGTGATGCCCCACGTTATCTATTTGCATTCTCAGCTTGTACAACATAGAAATAAAGATTTGACGGAAGAGGATAAAAAAAGGCATTTCAAAATGGAAAGAATAGATATCACTATTGCAATGAATATCGCTTTTATAGTAAATGCGGCCATGGTTGTTGTATCTGCTGCTGTTTTTTTCAGGAATGGCATGATCGTTGACACGATCGAGGAAGCTCATCAATCTTTATCGCCATTACTGGGAGCCGCATCCAGCGGCGCTTTCGGTCTGGCACTTATTGCTTCCGGACTTTCTTCATCCGCAGTTGGAACTATGGCAGGTCAGACCATAATGCAAGGATTTGTGGGACTAAAAATAAATGATATTGCAACCAGGCTTGTAACCATGTTTCCCGGAATGCTCATAATCATACTAGGCATAAATCCGATGCAGGCTCTTGTTTTAAGCCAGGTGACTTTAAGCTTCATGCTACCGTTCGCTATCATTCCCATGCTGCTTATTACAAAGCGTAAAGATATAATGGGTTCCCTGGTAAATAAACCTGTAACAAATGTGATGGGATGGATAATTACAGGCATAATAATAGCAGCAAATGCTATGCTGCTATTTTTCACGTTTACCGGGCAAGTTTAAGGGGCTGTGCTTTTTCACCGAAAACCATGTAACTGCCGCATACCGCTGCAGTTACATGGTCTAGGAGTCCGCACGGAAACTAACGTATGCAGATTTTCAGACAATTTTTTGTCCAAAACTTTCAAAAAAACGGCGAATATCCGGATAATTAACGCTTTTTTTGAAAGAATTTGGGCGGAAAAATGGGCGAAAAGATGCGTGCAGGAATTCCCGTGCAGACTCCTGGGGGTTACACATTACATGGTCTGCATGGGATCGGCTTCCGTCAGTGCACCGATGTGTACGTCTATCTTTCTCTCCATATCGATGAGGGTCACTTCAGCCATATCGCCCCGGATCCTTTCGATCCATACAGGCATCCCATTATAGCTTACATTGATCACGCCATGGGACTGCATGATTTCTTCCGCTCTTTTACCATCCATATCGCTTTACCTTTCTTTTTAATTTTTAAAGCATTATTTGCATGAGTACATTGGTTAAAGATTTATTTTACCCATAATAGTACTTATAATTCTTTACCCCTGTTTTTGTAGTGATATTTCTTGATAGCTTGAAAGCTTGTTGAACTGATATCATGTTCTATCTTGCATGCATCTTTATAGGAGGTTTCTTCATCAACGCCCAACGCCATCAATACTTCGGCCAATATCCTATGCCGCTCATATATTTTTTCAGCAATGCTGCTGCCTTTATCCGTGAGCGTAATATAACCATCCGCGTCCATTTCAATATAACCGTTTTCGCGCAGCTGCTTCATCATTACGCTTACTGTCGGCTTGGAATAATTCAGCGAATTGCATATGTCAATTGAACGCACATGACCATGCTTTACATTCTCTATTAAGATAATTTCAAGATAATTTTCCGCCGCTTCCAGTATTCTCATTGAGTTCAACTCCTGTTTTACCCTTACTGCATATCCGGCAATCCTTGCAACATGAGCGGCAACTGCCGCAGCATATGCTTTTACCCTGCTTCTTTATACATATTATATACTGAAAAGCCACGATGAACCATATTAAAATAAGTGAAACAATGAAATAGTCCATAATTATCATATACACACTCCTATTATAAAGCTGCAAAGACGATAAACTGCAAATGCCGTAACCCAGGCAACACTGCATTGCGCCACAATAACAACTATCGCCTGTATCCCGGAATTAAGTTCTCTTCTGATTGTAGCAATGGCTGCAGCACATGGTGTATAAAGCAAAGTGAATACCAGAAAGCTAATTGCTGTCAGCGGTGTGAACAAATTGCTTAAAGTTGCGCCAAGTTCGGCGACCGACGTGCCTGTCAAGACGCTCATAGTGCTAATAACAGCTTCCTTAGCAGTAAATCCCGTAATTAATGCGGTAGAAATTCGCCAGTCATTAAAGCCCAGAGGTATAAATACAGGTGCAATCAATTTGCCTATCATCGCAAGCAGACTATATGAACTGTCTGTAACCACATTTAGTTTTTTATCAAAAGTCTGCAAAAGCCAAATGATGATCGTCGCCACAAATATAACAGTAAATGCTTTCTGTAAAAAGTCCCTGGCCTTCTCCCACATCAAAAGCAGCACACTCTTTGCAGATGGGATACGGTAATTCGGAAGTTCCATAACAAATGGAACAGGCTTTCCTTGAAAAACAGTCTTATTGGAAATGAGCGCAGTCAGAATACCAACAAGTATACCCATGATATAAAGTCCAATCATTACCAGCGCTTTATATCTGGTAAAGAAAGCAGCTGTGAATACGGCATATATTGGAATCTTTGCAGAGCAACTCATAAATGGGGTCAGTATGATAGTCATTTTGCGATCCCGCTCCGACGGCAGAGTGCGGGCAGACATGACAGCAGGAACAGTACAGCCAAAGCCTATGAGCATCGGAACAAAGCTTCTGCCGGACAAACCGATTTTACGCATCAGTTTATCCATAACATAGGCTACTCGGGCCATGTAGCCGGTGTCTTCAAGGATGGAAAGAAAGAAAAACAGTGTTATAATAATCGGAAGAAAACTCACAACACTGCCAACCCCTGCAAATATCCCGTCCACAACAAGACTGTGCACAACATGGTTTATTCCATACTGCGTCAGTCCGGCATCAACCAGATTTGTCATTGCTGATATGCCCAATGCAAGTAAATCACTTAAAAAAGTGCCGATTACACTGAATGTAAGCCAGAAAATTGTAAGCATCATTCCTAGAAATATTGGGATTGCAAGATATTTGTTGGTAAGAATGCCATCGATTTTTACGCTTCTGATGTGCTCCTTGCTTTCCTTGCATTTAATCACCGTGCGCATGCATACTTTCTCAATAAAATCGTATCGCATACCTGCAAGAGCTGCATTCCTATCCATTCCATGCTCAGTCTCCATCTCAACGATACTATGCTCAATCATATCCAGTTCATTTTGATTCAGCTCCAATCTCAAGATGATATCTGCGTCACCTTCAATAATTTTTGTTGCTGCAAATCTGGCCGCCATCCCGCAATTCTCCGCATGGTCCTCAATAAGGTGGGACACGGCGTGTATACATCTGTGAACAGGCCCCGATTCACAAAAATCAATTTTTTTAGGACATATTTTGTTTTTAGCTGTGCTGATCATTTTAGCTGTCAGTTCATCAATGCCTTCATTCTTTGATGCACTTATAGGTACAATAGGTATTCCCAGTTCATTGGACATTTTATCAATATCAACCGTACCACTGTTGTTCCTTACCTCATCCATCATGTTCAATGCAAGCACCATTGGTATATGCATCTCTACAAGCTGCAACGTAAGGTACAGATTACGCTCAATATTAGTAGCATCCACAATATTTATTATACCATCAGGCTTGTTGTTGAGAATAAAGTCGCGTGTTACGATTTCTTCATTTGTATATGGACGAATGGAATATATTCCAGGCAAGTCCACCACGGATACATTCTTCGAAGAACGGATCTCTCCTACTTTTTGATCAACAGTCACACCTGGAAAATTTCCTACATGCTGATTCGAACCGGTCAAATGATTAAACAATGTAGTCTTACCGCAATTCTGATTTCCTACCAAAGCAAGTATCATGATCTGTCAGCCTCCACCTGTCTGATTTCTATCTTCTCAGCATCTTCCATACGGAGCGTAAGCGTGTAATCTCTGATTCGTATTTCTATCGGATCACCTAAAGGAGCAATCTTGCCAACCACAACCTTTGTTTTGGGTATTATCCCCATATCCAAAAGCCTGCAGCGCAAGACTCCTTCGCCACCGACTCTTGTGATTATTGCTGTCTCTCCTACAGGCAACTTATCCAGTGTCATATTGTTGCAGCCCCCTTTACAAAGTATATATGTCGATTCATTCAGTTAGGATACACTAACTATATGAGTTAGTGTATCCTAACTGAATGGGATTGTCAATATCATTTGAATAACAAACCATGAATTAACAGCTGTTTTGTTAATGCATATTATTTTATAACCTGTAAAAAATACTATTAATATATTAATAAGAGGATGGTTTATATGGCGTTACTAGGAAACCCTTTTATAGCTAATGTCCCAAAGCAGATGTCCAATGAAGAATTGCTTCAGGCTCTTCGTGTTGACATAGCGGGAGAGCTTGAAGCAATTATCGGGTATGAAGCCCATTCAATGGCAACAAACGATGAAAGAGCAAAGAAAATCCTGTATCATATTGCTGATGAGGAAAGAAAGCATGTTGGCGAATTGCAGCAATTGCTCAATATTTTAAGCCCCAAAGATGCTGAATACACCGAAAAAGGGAAGCAGCTTATTCAGCAGCAGCAATCTCAGAATTTCCAGACCCCTCTGCAGTAAACAAAACCGGCATGCACTGCCGGTTTTGTTTATTTGTCTGCAGAAAGGAATTTGTGCCCCATTTATTGTACTTTCCAGCATAGCTCAATAATAAAAAAATCCCCTTCCAATCTTGCTTCGATGTTCCCCTTCATCCGTTCAACCAACAGCTTTGATATTGTCAGGCCTAATCCGGTGCTTTTGCTGTTGCGGGATGAATCCCCGGTATAGAAACGGTCAAATATGTATTTCAGTTCATCCTCTTTCATTTCGCCCTTATCATTACGAAACTGAATAATGCACTTTCCATCCAGAATGTATTGTTTTATAGCAAATTGGCTATGGGAATATTTTAATGCGTTTTGGATAAGATTATTCAAAATTCTGTTGAACTGAATCTTGTCTGCAATAATATAACATGGCTTTTCATCCATATCAATTTCAACATTGATTTTCTTTTTATTAAATTCATTGTAATATGCAACAGCAACCTCGCTTAAAATATTTTGCACATTTATTATATCAAGAACAAACGGATAATCGTCGGCTTCGATTCTTGACAATTCATAGAAATCTCGAATAAACCCTTGAAGTATCCTCGCTCTCTTTTTAATTATGTTCAGATAGTTTTCCCGTTCCACTTCCTGAGTCTGTTTATCCTGAATCAGATCCACGTATCCTATAATCGAAGTAAGCGGCGTCCTGAGATCGTGTGATATATTTTCGATTTCGCGCCGTATTTGTGTCTCTCTTCTTTGATATATGATCCGCTCCTGCTGCCTTGCCTGATATATGTCATTTATTTTAACAATTAATCGCTCTATCTCACGATTTGCGGTAAACGCCTTCAATTGCCGATTTCTTTCCGGATGTTCCTCAATTTCTTCCATCTGTCTCCTGGCAGAGTTTATTGCCCGCCGGATAAAATATAAGCGTGCGGCAAGCAGGAAGCTTATTATGAAAAAAGCAATACATATATAGGCCATACCTGCCGCACCTCCTTTTTAGTAATAAACTTGAATCATCCAATGTGGGCTACCGCCCACAACCCAACGAATGTACTTATTTCCGCGAATGTGAAACTATTTTCTTGTTTTTATTGCAATTTCGCGGCAATAAGTTACTAAACTGCTATTTTATTTCTTTCCTGCGGAATAATACATATCCGATTCCCACAATCAATACAGCCTGTATTATACCCGATACCCAGCAATTAAGGAAGCCCGGATCTGTGTCCCAGTACATAAGCAGAACTTTTTTGACTGCATCGTACTTTACTGAACCTATCATATTCCATGGGAGTAATTCACTCAGCTTATTAAATATCACAAACCTCTTTCCAAGCAGATTGCATACCATCGGGAAAGCGACTATAACAGTGCCGGAAGCCGTTACCGCACCACCGGTGCCTTCAATAAGAAAAGCAAAAGTATTGGCGGCGGCAAGACCGAAAATAAAAAACGGAAGACATGCCAGACATGAGCGGATATATGCCTCAAGTTCATTCGGTCCGGAGTTCTCAAGCATAAGGTAAGCGCTCAGTATATGGATTCCTATTATGATTACAAAGGCTGCTATTGCATATAGGATCTGTATAAACAGCTTCCCGAAATAAATAGTTCCTCTCTGAATACCGTAAGTTATTGAATTCTTCATGGTGCTATTCTTGTACTCGTTATCGAAAACAATAAAGGACACTGTAATGCATAATAGTAATACCGTCTGCATGCTTGTATACGCAAAAGAAAATGCAAAGTACGTCGTAGCATACGTGAAGTTGCTGTCCGTATGTTTAACTGCCGCTAATACGATATTGGAAGCAAGCAGCAGCATTGAACACATCCCTAAGAATAAATAAGTCCATTTATTATGTATCAGCCTATAAATCTCACTCCTGAAATAATTGCTCATTGCTTGCTCCCCCCTACCAATTGAATAAAATAGCTTTCCAGATTCACTTCTTTTACGTTAATGGAATTCAGACCTATCCCGTGACTGACTGCCAGTTCACTGATTTTTGCCGGTTGGTCCAGATACTCAAAGATGTGGATTGTATTATCCGGCGTCACCTTATATGAAGTATATCCTAACTCTGTTTCCAATAGAGCCGTCATTTTTTCACTGTCCGTTACTTTCAGCTCCAGGTATTTATTGCACTCCCTTGCCAACTCTTCATTAGATATTTGCTTGATCAGCCTGCCATCGTTTATAAATCCGTAATATGTCACCAGGTTTGAAAGCTCCGTAAGAATATGGCTTGAAATAAGTATTGTAATATTCTTTTCCCGGTTGAGCTTTAATAAAAGATTCCGGATTTCTACAATTCCAAAAGGATCAAGTCCATTGATCGGCTCATCCAGCAGCAGTAATTCCGGCTTGTTCATAAGTGCCAGAGCGAGTCCGAGCCTTTGCTTCATACCAAGAGAGAAGTTTTTGTATTTCTTGTTCCCAACGCCGGACAATCCCACCTCACTTAATGCCTGATCCACACATTGCTTTCCGGGGATTCCGCGCTGAATACGATAATATTCAAGATTCTGCATTGCCGTCATATAGGGATAAAAGCTGGGAGTTTCAACAATTGCTCCTATTCTCTTTCTTTCCTTGCTCAGCCCAACGTTTGAAGTCATACCGAATAAGGATTTCTCTCCGGCCGTCGCGTATGCCTGCCCCGTAATTACCCTTAACAATGTTGTCTTACCGGCGCCGTTCTTCCCGACAAGACCATAAATCTCCCCCTGCTTCAGCTCCATGTTGATATCGCTCAATGCAGCAATATTGTTATACTTTTTTGTAAGATTCCTTGTTGTTAAAATAGTCTCTTGCACCTTATTTCTCCTTCCATTCCCATGGCATGTCCATGGCATATAAATTTGAGTTATTTATTACCATAGTGCAAAAACCTGCTGTACCGGTTCTGTTTGCATTACATACCATAATAAAGGTTTTGTTTTAACAAGTACTTAATTAATTATAAAGAAAGTATAAATATGATTGGAATAACCTTAATATCTGATTTCTTTCAATATAGCTATACCGTATCAATTTTGAAGCCAATTCCCCATACGGTTTTAATATAGGCTTCTTCATCATACTCTTTAATCTTCCTTCTGATATTGCTGATATGAACGTTGATAGTATTATCCTCTCCATAGTATCCCGCCTTCCAGACTTCCTGGTACAGCTGCTCTTTCGTAAAGACGCGGTCAGGGTACTGCAGCAGCAGAAGCAGTATATCGAATTCATATGCTGTCAATGTGATCAGATTCCCCTTTACCAGCACGATTCGCGATGAGGGCTTTAATATCAACTGCTTAAATAAATAATCTTTTTCCCGGGATTTGCCCACCTGAAACGTCCGACTTCTTCGAAGCATGGCGCCGACCCGCGCCAACACCTCTTCCCTCTCGAAAGGCTTCGTCACATAATCATCCGCACCGTTTTTCAGCGCATTCACCTTGTCTTCCAGCGAGCTCTTTGCTGATATGACAATGATCGGTGTTACAGCTTTCTTTCTAATCTTCTGAATTAATTCTTCCCCTGTCATTCCGGGAATCATTAAATCCAATAATATCAAATCAAAAGTATTTATCGTTAACAGCAATTTTGCCTCTGTCCCGGAAAATGCACATGTTACCTGATAACTTTCCCGCTCAAGATAACGGCGAAGTATACAATTGATATCTTCATCATCTTCAATTACTAATATCTTCGCTGTATCCATATTCTCCCCGTACTTTTCCGGATCACATTTTAAAGCCCAAAATGTTCCTCATTTTCTATACGGATTATAGCACATGGAAAAATGCAAAACAACTGAATTGTAAAGTATCTTGAATCATATTGTATTATTGTTTCAATGCTATTCGGCTTACATATTTATGAAAAGGTTAAAACAACGCTGGTTTGAGTCTCTGCCGGAGTTCCCCCTTATCAAGTCCTGTTCTTTCTGGCGACAACCCTGACAAAGCTTATATTTCTGCCCTCATCTGCCGGAATAAGCTTGTCACTGCTATCCACAATTATCCCGAATTTATAGAATGTATCATAACCTTCTTTATCAGGGAATGTGTCAGCCAATTCAACATCTACAAGTCCTGTTTTATTCCAATGCCGTTTCCACCAGTCGGGTGAGTGCCAGGAAAAAAACTCAGGGTCCCAGTATGGTCTGATGTACTCCGGAATTTCTCCGTCAAATTCTTTATACAAACCTGGGATAACAATCCCTATCTGCCCTCCTGGCTTAACAATTCTGGCAAAATGATGTTTCATATAATACTCATCCGTACCATAAAACTGAAGTGAATTTATACTCACAACCGCATCAAAAAACCCATCTGCATAAGGCAATGCATGTGCCTCTGCGTGTATTGGATAAACCAGGCTGTCCACACCTGCTTCGCAAATACGTTTCCAATTATCCGTTGCACTTACCCATAGGTCATTTGCCCATACTTGTGCACCGAATTCCTTCGCAATAAAAATTGAGCTGATTGCCTTTCCGCAGCCCATGTCAAGAATTCTCATCCCGGGACCTATATCCATCACTTGAACTAATGATTCCAAAAGCCATAAACAGTGTGAACCCATTTGGTTTTCAATAATCCAATCCGGATCATATTTTGATGATAACGGATATTTTTTATTTCTCATCATTTCATAAATTTCACCTTTTGATAAACTCATATCAATACCTCCACAAGAATCTTTTCATATCAATACATCCGTTTTCTTTAAATACTATACCTTCTTTCTCCAGCATCTCCCGTTGTTTCCCCTCATCTCCAAAGGCATATCCGGGAGCCATCGCCCCAGCCTTATTGACTACTCTGTGAGATGGAATACCCAAATATTCCGGTGTATTTCGCATCGCTTCTCCGACTATCCTTGCAGCCAGAGGATTACCAAGTATGCTAGCAATCTGTCCATACGTGGCGACCTTGCCCTCTGGAATTTGGGATACAATTTTGTATACTGCACTAAAAAAATCACTCACACCTGATCCTCCGGAATTATTATGCCATATCAAATTATACTTCCATGCAAATAGAGTTGTCTATCAACTGAAAGTTAAAGCCGCAATCTCAGATCCGGAATGAGCATTAAAGTCTATTCAAGCCACGTTCAAGCCGTATTCAACTGCTTTACGCTAAATGAAGGTGGCACAGTTACTTGTCCGATGGGAAACATTTTGACAAGGAAATCGTTATGCTTCCAAACATTTATATACAATATTTCTGATTCTTGGATGAACATAAGGTTCCTGATTGTTCAGCATATGCTGTGCATAGAATACTGAAACCTGATTATCCGGATCAATCATAACATATGCACCTGCGGCACCTCCCCAGCCGAATTCGCCAATAGGACTTAATGAACCGCCCTTTGCCCTGTCAATCATTGTACGAACACCCAAACCATATCCATACCCACTCATTTGAATCCAGTTGAAATCCTTAAGAGAAGTATCATCCAGATGATTTGTTCTCATTAAATCAATGGTCCGTTCACTTAAAATCCGTTCACCATTTTTAGATTTTCCTTTATTGCAGAGTGCGTTTGCAAATCTTATATAATCATCCACGGACGAGATCAAACCTGCTCCGCCGCTTTCATACCCGCTACCAAACCTAAACTCATTCGCTAAAGGTATTTCTGCCGCAATATTTGCTACATCGTCAAACCTGTATTGTACAGCCATTCTCCATACTTTTTTATCATCCGGATAGAAACCTGTATCCTTCATTTCCAAAGGCTCAAAAATATTTTCTTCCAGATATTCGCTGAACACCTTGCCGGAGATAACCTCTATAAGTCCCCCCAGCACATCATGACATAAGCTGTAATTCCAATGTGTGCCCGGTTCAAACATTAATGGTTCATTAGCGATTGCTTTGATAATCTCTCTCGTCGGACACTTATTATCCGTTTTTTTCATTACAGCTTGAATAGATGGTGTGACCAGGTTATACGTCAGACCTGCCGACATAGTAAACAGGTCCCGAACTGTTATACTGTTGTTAGCCTTTACCAATTGGATTTCACCATTTTCCATCCTCTTTTGTACATACATCTCTTTGAATTCAGGTAAGTATTCCCAAACAGGATCTGTCAACAGGAATTTACCTTTTTCAAGAAGCTGAAGAGCTGCCGCGCACGTAATTACTTTTGATGCGGAGTATAGATAGTAAAGATTATCCGGAGTAATTGGTTTTTTTGACTTAACATCGGCATAGCCTGCACTATATCTAAAGACAGACTCATTTTTATAATAGACCGCACAGTCTGCACCCGGTATTCTCCATTTGGCAATGTAATCCATGAATGCTTCTAGTTCTTTAAAGCTCATTATCTTCACTCCGTTCGCATTGTTTTAGTAACTTATTGCCGCGAAATTGCAATAAAAAACATGAAAATAGTTTCACATTCGCGGCAATAAGTACATTCGTCGGGTTGTGGGCGGTAGCCCACATTGGATACCATATATTATATCAATGTCTATATGGATATACCAGTGAACGGTTTTAATAAGTTAGGATTGCGAAGCAGGGTTGACCCAAGTATAACTGCATACAGCTTTACGCCCAATGTGCTACTTACATCAAACATAATTTATTATTGTGAACATCCCGCCCATCGGTTTTTGCATGTTATTGGACATGTGGTGCGGTATATGGCAGTGAAAAGGCCATACCCCTGGATTATTTGCATATATTATCAAATCATATGTTTCACCTGATGCTACATTTATTGTAGTTTTAATTTGCCTGTTCTGCATGGGAATAGTATTACCATCACTTGCACTGACTGAAAACTGATGCCCATGAATATGCATTGGATGTGCGTCATGAACGATATTCCCAAGTCTTATCCGGATGCATTCGGAAATTTTCACCTCAAGGGGTGTCGTATAAGGAAAACAGCGTCCATTGATAGTGAAAAAATTAAAGTCATGCGACATTGGGTCTATGTCAAATAATCCTGGCCGTACTTCTTCCATCCTCAGGCCTTTGACATGAAACTCCTGGAGCATAAGAAAGTAGTCTCTTTGAATATACTGATCTTGCTTGCACGGGTCCAATATGATAAATGCTCCCCCAAGACCCATCATTTCCTGAGTCACAGAATTAAAATGTGTATGATACATATGTGTTCCCGGCGGATTTGTTATTCTGAAGTGGTAGTCAAAATATTTCCCCGGATCTATCTTAGGCGATGGTTCAACGTCTGGAACTCCATCCATAACATTAGGAACATCAAGACCATGCCAATGTACACTTGTAGGTTCCGGCAGCTTGTTTATGACCCGAATATTCACATAATCCCCCGGATAAACCTGAATTGTCGGTCCAGGCATACTTCCATTATATCCCCATGCATTAATAAATAATTCCGGGAGTATTTCACGCTTAACAGGCTCCGCAATAAGCTCAAAGAACTTTACTCCATTATGTATTACAAATGGCAAATCAGGAACATCCGGTGTAATAACCATAAATATTCCATCCTATCGATTCGTTCTATGTTTAATATACTTAAAAAGTCTATCTCCTGTTACTATATGAAGTCTTACCTTTCTCCAGTCCAAAAATTATTCTTCATCATTTGCCACCTCATTCTTATCTTTTGATATTTTTATTATGCAACTGCTGCCACCGGTTTTTATACTTTCAATCAGTTCAACATCGGTGTCGTAACCAAGTACATAATCAAACATTCTCTTGGTGTACCCCAGTGTACAATAGCACCAAGTCTTTGATAGAGGCTTATCTATCCTTTTTACACAAGAGCAATAACAAGTGGGATAGGAAAAAAATAACTCTTGTCCCTCACACCATGAAGCTGCTCCCATGCTTGCTTCGTTTATGTGTTTTGCAAACTCCACCAAACTTTCTGTTGAATTATAAAGCTTTTTCATCTCCTCCATATGACCTATTGAAGGCCCACAGGCACAATCCATACGGATGGACTTGATGGTATTTTTGTCAAACTCCTTTTCCAAAGTAGTGCAAATATCCTCAGCCCATTCAAACTTCTTTTTGTCAGATGCAGTTTGAGAAAGAGAAAGGTTTTTAATTCTTTCTGCAGACTGTATACCTACGTGTTTGATGAGACTATCATACAACCTCTGAGCATAGGGATTATTTTTTTCCGGCATATCAGCGCCTCCTGTCAGCAAATATTTCATCAATAAATTTCGACATTTCAATCATGCCTTCGACCCACAGACTGTTTTCATACAGGTTATCACTTTGCATTACCTCACTTCTTCAGTTTCTGGCACTCCGGGCAAAAATAGATATTGCCCCCAAGGTACGCTTCGCGGACAATCGCACTGCCGCATACGGGACAAGTTTTGTCAACAGTTTTAGCGGATAGAATAGTCCGATAGCCTCCGCTGCATCCGAATAGGTCCCTTTCGGTATCCCGCCCGCCATTTATGCTCATCTCAAAAAGCGTGTTTTTGACTGCGTTGTATATAGAGGTCAATTCATTATCAGATAAGGTGTTCATTTTACATTTCGGGTGCACCCGTGCGGTAAATAGAATGTCCTGTAAGACACCGTTTCCAAGACCCGGTATCCGCTGCTTTGTCGCCAGAAATGCCTTGGCTGAAAGCTTGCCATCCTCTTCAGTATACAGCGATTGGAAATAACTTTGATTAAATTCATCGGAGAATGGACTTGGTTTTTTTCTTGCACATTCATTATAGCCTTCTGTCCGCCCCTCGCCCAGAGCCCACAATGCTCCATACATCTGCACACTGCAAACAAGGGAGGAAAAATCCTCAAACTCAACCTGCAGCTGATGTTTTTTGAGAAGCTCCTCACCTGGAAAATAATAACGGATATTAGCGCCGTCACAAAAGATAAGGCGTATATCCTCAGCCTGTATTTCTACCATACCTCCGTATGCCGCCGCAGACAGAATCCTTTTCCCTGTAAGCAGGCTGTGGTAACTTTGGGGATCACCTGTAAACCATGCGAATTTATGCGGTGATTTATTGGCAGTTACATTTTGTATCTTCTTTCCCTTCATGGTTTCGTTAATTTGTTGAGCTAAAATCCGGCTTTCAGGCAATTCAATCATATCACTTCCCACCTTTCTTCGTCGGGTAAAACTCCTTCAGCAGTGCCATATAATCCGGCAGCTTATCAATATCCGGCTTTCCAAACTCAAAAACTGCACCGTTGCATTTATCAATCAACCGGTTATGAATCGTATAAGTTTTTCTGAATTTGCATTTACTATCCTTCTCATTATGGCAATGATGGCAGTCACCATGTTCGCCGATAAACGGCAGCCGGATAAATTCGGAGGCATTTTCAATATACACCCTGTGCTTATCGATATTGCTGAAGAAAAGCCGCAGAATAATGCCGCCATCGCGGATATAAATGCGTGCGGCAACCTTTTTGTCCTTCACGCCGGTTTTTGCATAGATAATCATATATCGTCCCCAACAATAACCATTTCCAATGCTGCCGCCACTCTCGTAGCCGATTCCCTTCATCGCCTCGTCAAAGGCAATGATAAACGCCTTGTCCTTGTCGCAGACAAAATCATATTTTGAATCAAGTAATTGTTGTTTCATATCTTTTATTCCTTTACCTTTTCACGCCTAATTCAACCAATTTCAAATAGCGCGGGATATCCTCAATGCCTGGATGCAATTTAGAACAATCTCTATCTTGTCTCTATATTTTACCATCCCTAATCTGACAACAGTGTGTCAAGTTAGAAAATCCTTCTTAAAATTCTGTAATTCTTTCACTGTGTATTTTAACAATTTTTCATATGTGTTACAACTTATGAAACTACAGCCTGATCGTTTTGGCTTAATCTTACATTTGTATGTTACATCTTAAGACTATTCCATTATATTACGGTTTCCTGCACAAGACAGTTGATTTCTTCAATAAACGCATAAGTATCCTCAAAACCGGAACCACTCATTTTGAACTTCAGCTTACTCGGACCGGATGGAAAATAGAAGGTTTTGGACATTAGAGATTGTTGCATAGCAGGAAAGCCTTTCGGAGGGAAGTGCTTTTACAAAAGCGCTTCGATTTGCTTTCTGGATTTTTCATCCAGAACATCACCGGAAAGAGCGTTTAGGATAAAGCTTTCAATTATATCCTTTTTTAGCTCTTTTCTTATGACGAGCAGGACATTTAATATATCCAGCAATATGGATCTGCGCATCGTTTCTTTGATATCCATGAGGTTAAATGAAACAAGACTTTCTGCAATTTTGCTGTTTAAGTCCGGCTTGTACGGCGCTATTTTCTCCAACGACTGAATGCATTGACGTATTGTTATGGGCTTTTCATCGTTTAAGAGCATCAGATATTCATCAATAACGTTCTCCATCCGGTCTTCCGAATCCCATTTTGCATTATCTGCAATAAGCATAAGCCCGATGCTTCTCTGGTACGAATTATCGCTGCTCAGCTTGTTACGGAAGATATTCCAATACGGATAAACATCGCCGAAGGATATTGAACGGTATTGAAGGAGTTTAAACGCCTGATACCTGATATTATCGTCTTTTAAGGCCAACCACTCCACAAGCTGTGAAATATCGCCGCTGCTTAATGTTTTTGCCGCTTCCGGCAAAGCGTTTTTATCTATTGACATGATACTTTCAAATGTAATCATACTTTTTCCTCCAACAAATTTCAAATTCGCACTCCAATGGAAGGAAGGCCTCTTGAATACGCGGACTGGCTGTACTTGATCCCCCAACCATATTTATTTCTAAAAGGGAACCTTATCTCAGAAACAATGTCGTAAGATAACCTCATAAAATTATAAAAGTCTTTCAAAAGAGTTGTTCCATCATCTCCAATTATATTATAAATATCATTAAGCGATGGCTTAATCTCTTTCTATAACATGCATTTATACATTATCTTGATACTCCTGAATTTTAATCGCAAACGCACATTTAACCGGTCTGCCAAGAATCGTTCGAATCTTTTTTTACCTCTGGCATCCTTCACAATAGTAAATACTGCCGCCCATGTAGGCTTCTTTTTTGATAACGGTCCCGCAGGCAGGACAGGGCTTGTCTACCGTATTTTTACTTAGGATGGTTATATATCCGCCAGGGCAGCCGAAAAGGTCGCGTTCCGTATCCCTTCCGCCTTGAAGAATCATTGCACCAATCACGCTTTTTACAGCTGCATACATTCCTCTAATTTCAGTATCGGACAGTGTTGACATTTTACGTTTCGGGTGAATTTTCGCGGTCCAAAGTATGTCTTGGAGCACCCCGTTTCCAAGACCGGGTATCCGCTGTTCCGTAGCGAGAAAAGCTTTTGCAGAAAGAGAAGTAAGTTTCTCGCCCTTGTATAAAGACATAAAATAATTTTCATCAAAGCTATCCTCTAGCGGAGTTGGACAGTTTTTAATTGTATGCTGTTCCGGTATACCGCCCTGGTCGCCATCTTTAAAGCAGAACATACAACCCCACATCTGTATCGTGCAGGTAATAGCAGTGAAATCATCAAACTCAATAAAGAGTTGGTGTTTTCTAGGCAGCTTTTCGCCTGCCATGTAATATCTGATGGGAGTGCTTATGAGCATCACCATATCTTCCGCTCTTATTCTCAAGCTTCCGCTAAATATGTCAGCACAGGTAATCGTTTTTCCGGTTAGTTTTTCGTGATAATCCGCCGGATTTCCTGTGTACCACGCAAAAGCATGATGAGTATGGTTGGCTTCCGCATTTATAATGGTTTTTCCTTTTAATGTGCGGTTAATCTGTTCTGCCAAAACATAAGATTCAGGTAGCTCTATCATCTTTATTTCCACCTTTTCAGCTGCGGAAACAGCTCCCTCATGGTTTTCCTTGCGGTATCTTCATCCGGCCATGGATTACCTTTTGACACAAAGGGCACACAAGCTTCAATCATTTCCTCCATTGTTTCATCCTTAGTAAAGGATCCGTCTTTGAAGCAATAGTGGCAATAGTCCTCATTCTTACTGCCGTCAGCATTGGTTCCATGTAAATCCAAATTCTCCATGGGCATTGCACAGCTCTGACAAAATTTCATATCTGTATTCTGCATAATCCTTGTCTCCTTTCAATTTTGATACTGATATTTTATTCCATCAGATTTGACAACAGTATGTCATATTCAAAATTATTTATCATATATTTCCAATGTCTTTTTTGTTCTTTTTAACCTTCAATCACCTTATATCCACTACATGTTACAGCCAAAGCCTGATTATCTGTCAGGGGATGTGCGGCAATAGCAGGTCTGTTCTCAGTTCCATATTTCCCGGGCAGTGAACGGAGAGATAAGCATTAACCAGACACAGTCCAGCTGTGCTTTCGTCAAACGGGTCGCCTATGTTTGGAGTGGCAATGATACTGCCCGTGCTTACGCCAACGTAGACCTTGTTCGCGCAAACCATCTTTTTTGCGATTATATCAAATTGCACGTGATTTTTCTTTCCCAAGAATTCGCATGGATTCATTCAAATGTACAAGATTATGCCGGGTGGCAGGCATCAGTAAAAGACCTGAAAAAGTCTTTTTACCCCAGTAGTCAATAAGCCCCCTGGCTTCTTCCACAACTGCCCCCTCATCCATTATTCTCTGTAGTCTGGAGGACTCAACTCTTTGTTTCAAATCATCAGCCTTCAGAGATTTAATAATGTTTCTTGTCTTTCTACCCACTGCCAGACGATACTCCCTTAAGACCTGAATATCAATTGAATTACTTAATACTTCAATTTCCTTTTCATTCATTGCATTTCCGGTATCATGAACAGATATTCCCATCTTTTCAAACCAGTTTCCGGTGTATAATATTTGTGGCTCCCCAGCTATTAAAATGTTCATTGTGATATCTTCTATCCGAGTGGAATGCCATAGTTTCCAGGCAATTGACTGATCATCTTTATGTACCTTACGACAGGCTTCTTCAGACATTCCTTCCCATAATTCATCTTCAAAGGACCATAAACCGGTATTAGTCATTTCAGCTGTATGCACCATAGCATGGACATTCAGACAAATTTCAATACAGGTTTCAAAGTTATCAGGTTTCGGCCACGTGTCCTGTAATACTTTAAATTGTTGGTTCCAGTATTGGCGGTTCGGATCTGCCATAGTAATTTCCCCTTTATCTAATTATTCTTCATCAATTCCGCGTTATATATCAAAATCGATATTCTTCAGCCCATGATAATAGTTGCCCTTACTTGCAGTGAATATAATCAATGCAAAATCCGGGTCAGTGCAGCCCAAAGGATAGTATTTTTTCATTTCATCATTCCATAATTCTTTCCTTTTTTCATCATCATAAGAAACCTCTGCTTTTCCGGTTAGCATCAAGCCCTCAAAGGTTTTCTCATCGTAGAAATAAAGACTGGCATTAGGGTTTTTCTGTATCTGTGCTACTCTCTTCGAAGAGGCATTAGAGCAAAACCAGAATTCCTTGAGACCATTTGCCGCCGTTTTTATCATTGCCTTAACCTGAGGATTTCCATTTTCATCAACTGTACCTAATACACCTGTAAAACTACGTCCAACAAGGGCTGATGACTTTTCTAACACTTCACTGCTCATTTATTGTTCCTCCAGTTCTTTTCTCAATATTTTATAAAACTCCTGGCTTTTAAATATTACGCATATACTTCGTCTCCAATCCTTTCTCTCTATCAATATTCCCTTCATAAACTCACTTTCATTATGAAACCGGTAAACAATATCCTTCTCCTCTTCAGTACAACCAAACAACAGCTTAATCTCCGAGTCTCTTTTCACCAGGTCGACAATGCACATCACAGCATCAACCGAAGGATTTTCCTTAGTCCCCTTCCAGACATCAATGCCTCCTCCGTCCATAGAAGCAGTACCTTTTAAATAACCATAATCGACCTGATATATTACATCAGGATATCTTGGATGACGGCTCCCTTTAGGACGGTCAATCATCAGCTCTGATTCCGAAACGAGCTTGTCTATGGCTTGCCAGAATTCTACTGTATTCTGTTTCAGACCCGGCATTTCATTTTGGCAAGACGCTTTTACCCTGTTCAGGTATTCCATCATATTTATGTCTTCCTCTTGATTATAAGTAAATCCAAAATGCATGCCAACAGGTGGTGCAATGATTCTAAACAGCTCGCAGGCATTAAATATCGCTGTCCAGAAATTGTAATAATTGCTGTCGGAATATGTTTTTGCGTATAAGTAATAGAGGTTTTCCGGTAAATACTTTTTATAATACTTCCCGCTCTTCCCAACCGTCACAGAAAAGTCAGTATTTATCCCGATATACCAGTCAATCATTTGTGCGAGCATATTTCTAATAATCACATTATACATCCACATAGCATATGAAAGCTGATCTCTTGCGATACCTTTGGCAACATTTTGCAAGCACCACCAAAATTCATTGCAGCATCCTCTATATTGAGCTTGTGAAGGCTTTTTTATAAAATATCCTATATCGCTTGATTCAGGTATTTCAGGCAAACAATTGTCTTTATCCAGAAGAGGTACTGTTAGACTGTCGCTTATATATCTTTTTAACATTTCATCCTTTATCTGAATGTTCAAATCGATTCTTACCCCGTCTTTAAACAGCATCAACCAGGTATAAGAACGTGTGAAATCCATATTTATACCCCATCCGAAGTCATTGCTGTCAGGCTCTTGTACTATTGCCAAATCACCGAATACGGAAATCCAGTTTTTATTCTCCAAAAACCATTTTGTTTCGGTTACAACATAAACAATATCATAATCCTGATATATATCCTTGACAACGTTAGGGTTCACCCTCGAACCATTCATGTAGACAGCTCTAATACGCTCATCATTATTAGCAACGCTTAAAATCAAATCAAGCATTTCTTTTTCTGTACGCATTATATAACCTCTTCTCTATGCTTTACTCTTTATCCAATCAACCGATTGTCTTAAAATCACATTTTTCATAGCAGTGCATTGCTCTCAAATTACTTCTTCAAACATCAGCCTGACATTTCTAAAATAAAAGTGGTACATAGAAGAACTTTCCATGTACCCTTAATTATATATTATTCAGTTACTACTTTCCAACTGAAATAATTCCGATAAGGACTTGCGTCCGGTTCTATGATCTGGTCATACCCTTCGTTGAAAGCGCGCCCATATTATAGGAATGCTGCAGTTGATTGTTCAAAGCAACCCTGACGACGGGTATGTGAACCGTATCCTGACGCTTTGCCGGAAGTATGAGCAAACGATCCGTGAGCCATCTTACCATCCGGTTCCCCTGTCCCAGCGGGAAATAGATATCTTGCGGCTGGCGGCCGAAGGACTGAGCAGAAAAGAAATGGCAGCACGCTTGTGTATTTCCGAGGAAACGGCAAAAACGCATTTCAAAAATATCTATCAGAAGCTGGGTGTAAGCAGCAAGGTCCTGACAATAAAAATCGCACAGGACCGCGGATATTTTGTGACGGCTGAGATGTATGAAAGCGTTGCTTTCATTTAACGGATAAGCATTATCCGTTAAGCATGCCCTAATTATAATGATTTTTTCTCTGCGATAAGGAAATTGATTTTAATGCCCTGGCTTGAAAACAGCTTTTCATGCTCAGTTTCAATATTTTGCCCGAAGCCGCTGCCATGCAAATCATTGGTGAGATAAACGACCTTAAAACTACATTGCTCAAAGTAACCTATGGAATCGGTAAATAATGGCCGGTCATCTGTTTTAAACCATATTTGACCTCCCGGAGCTAAAAACGCATTGTACTGTTTCAGCTGCACCGGATGTGTAAGGCGCCTTTTTTTAAGGGTATTTTTACTCCAGGGATTGCAGAAATTGATATATATTCTATTAACAACATCGTCCTCATTCATTATTTTGTGAATTAACATTATTTCATGGGACATAAGCTTGATATTACTTATATTTACATTAGCTTCAGCATACTCGTTTTCAATTTTCTTTTTTGCAAGGGCTAAAACCTCACTCTTAATGTCAATGGCAATGAAATTCTTGTCAGGATTGGCAGAGGCCAGTTTTGAAATAAAACCGCCTTTGCCGCAACCCAATTCAAGCCAGATTTCCTGGTCTTTCTCAAATACAGTATGCCATTTGCCGATATAGTCTGCCGGAGTTTTAACAAAAAAGCTGCATGCTTCAAGCGCCGGCCTGGCCCAGGCTTTTCTTCTCAATCGCATATAAGTAATACCTCCCGGTGAGTCAATTCAGGCTTTCCAAATCAGATCCGGAATGAGCACCATTTGTTTGTTTCACAGCACATATCGGCGATGACTTGTGCAAAAATCTTACACGCAGTCAAAATATCCCGGATGCACAGACGCTCGTTTGCACTGTGGAGGTTGGAGCGAAATCCGGGCATACCTGCGCCGAAAGCAACACCGCCCTCAACATCGTGGACGTACGTACCGCCGCCCATGAATTTGCACTCGCCCGGGAGGCCAGTATACTGCTCAAAGCACTTCAGCAGTGTTTTGATAAATGGGCTATCGGCCGGAGTGTGGTGGGGAGGGCGCATCTCGCCCTTCACTGCGAAGCCAAGATTACTGAGGCGCATTTCCATGATTCCGGCACAGTTTTTCTCCGTTGCACAGATAGGTATGCGGCTGTCAAATTGTCCGCTGATGCCATGTTCGTCCATAGACAGCAGGCTGAAAGCCAGCGTGAGCTTGCCGGAAATCTCATCCTCCATGGCGATACCGGCTGCTTTTCCCTCACTGTCACCATGGGGGAATACCTCTCCAAGCTGTTTGAGCGCCAATGTGGACGGACAATCTGCAAGAGGCAGAGCCGCGAGCATTTTTAACAGCGCCGTAAGGCCGCATATACCATTCTCGGGTGTGGAGGCATGAGCCGCAACGCCGGAGATGAAAATTTCGCCGCCGTTTTCGCTGCCGGTCACAGTGAGCCTGACGCCGCATTCCTCTGCAATGGGCGCGCAACGGGCACGAAGCTCGTCTGCGGGGATACCTGCCACCTTAGCCCTGGCATCCGCGGGCAAAACATTTATGCGGTAGCCGCCATTAAAAAATGTCACACGCGGCAGTGCATCCTCAGCCGGCCATGTCTTTGTAAATATAGGTTTGTAATTGCCCTTTTCTACATTATAAACCGGAAAGCTGGAGTCGGGGGAGAAGGTATTGGGAGCAGGCTTCTCGACTGAGTAATAGTAAGACATATCGCCTGAGCCTGATTCCTCGTCGGTGCCCATAATGAGCCTGACATTGTATTTCATGGGTAGCCCAAGTTCCCGTACTGCACGCATGGCGAACAACGCCGCTATAACCGGACCCTTATCATCGTCGGTGCCGCGCCCGTAGAGGCAACCGTCCCTTTGTGTGGCAGTATAGGGGTCTGTATTCCAGCCGTCACCCTCTCCTACAACATCAAGGTGTCCGAGAATGTCCAAAACGGTTTCTTTATCGCACAGGTCGGCAGAGCCCGCATAATTGTTGTAATTGCGTACGGAAAAACCGTGCTCTGCGCAAATTTTCAGCGCCTCCCCAAGGGCTTTTGCCGGGCCTTCTCCGAAAGGCATCCCCTCCAGCGTATCTCCACGTACGCTCTTAATGGCTACCAGACGGGAAATATCAGCAATAAGCTCACTTTCATGAGCATCCACCCATGTGCTGATATATTTTTGTATATCCATAAAATAATCTCCGTTCTATATGTGGTTATATTATTCTTAACCTTATGTACTTGTTGTATTATAACACACAAAAGAAAAAACCGGCAAAGCCGGTTTGTACAATCTGTCAACATTAATTAAATCTTTCATTACCCTTCCTCATTTACCCTTACAACTTTGCACACCGCAACCGCGCTGGGCTTGCCTTCACCGGTGATCAAATTTTTCGGCGCATGGATATTCAGCATAAATCCGCTGTCTTCATATTTACCGTCTATCCCCTTCGCGTATTCCTTCTGCATGGCTATATGGTTAACCCTACCGATAACAAGAGATGCTCTGCTGCTTCCCGACAAATCTATTTCTCTTTCAAATCTGCACTCCAATGAAAGGAAGGCTTCTTGCATACGCGGGCAAACAACTGTTTTTGCCTGCTCTTTATGAAAACTCCCGGCTTCAAACTCATCTGTTTCATCATCGTTATGGTTTATGGTGGTGATACAGTCGTCAAAATAATCCTTGCTGATAAAGTTGATGACAAATTCGCCGGTACGTAAAATATTCTTATAAGTATGCGTGTGCCGATAGATTGGGATGATAGCAAAGAAGCCGTCGCCATCCCCTGTAAAGCTGCCGGAAAAGTTAAAGTTTACGTTTGCTTTGCCGTTTTCCTTTAGTGTTGTTACTGCATGTAAAACGCTTGGTATGCCGCAGGCATACTCAAAGTGCGAAAAAATCTCGTACTGCCCCGGCCAGTAAGTTGCAAAGTGTTCCGGTTTTTGCGCTCCGATTTCTATTTTCATAGCAATCCCTGCGCCTCCTTCCAATCGATTAAAAGGTTGTATCGTTGCGTATGAAAACGCAAAACACAATAATTGGGGTCATCCGCGCCGCTAAAATGGTGTTTGAGGCCCTCGTACCACATTTCTTGTTTAATTGCCGCGTCCGTTACGATTTCTATCGTGCCGACCAAGGTAATATTATACGCTCCACTCGTGTTAAAACATATACTTGCGCGGTTGCAACCGCTTATGCGCTTTGTCTTGTTGCTCCCAAGCCCGGTACAAAAAGTAATCCAGCTGATACCGTCTGCTTTTGCCGCAGTGAGCGTTGATGCCGTGGGATAACCGTTTGCGTCAATCAGCGCCAAAACACAGTACGGTTCGGAACCCTCCGGCGAGTTGTGAGCAGTATTCTGCCGGATGATTTCTCCGGCTCTTTCAATAATTTCTTTGTCCATTTCCATTCCTCCCGTTTTTTTAATTCATCATATCATCCCGAACAGGACGACAGCCTGTCTTATTCATTTGTAGTTTTGAATTATATTTTCGACAATCCTTTTTATCTCATCAGCCATATCAATCGGCTCAATTACTTTTGCCTTGTTCCCGAAGCCCAGCAGCCAGCTTATTGTATAATCCCGGTTGGTATAGCCGATTTCCAGCCGCAGCCTGCCGTCCTCTGTTTCAGTAAAGCAATTCAAACCGTATGTTTCGATCAGCTGGTATTTCACAGAGGGCTCAAACAAAGCCACCAGCTTTTTGTCGTCAGGCAGGTGCGCGTTAAAATCCCGCCTCTCCGGCGGTATCTCCCGCCGGGTATAGGTTTCCCTGCACAACTGCAGATCCCACAGCCGCGCTAACTTAAACATCCGCCAATCCTGCCGCTCCAAACAGAATCCGAATACATACCATGCCGTCCACTGAAAAATGACAAAGTATGGTTCAATCCGGCGGCGTGATTGGCCTTTTTCATAGTAATAGTCAAATTCTATCAGCCTTTGCTCCAGAACGGCCTGCTTGATAAGCTTGATTTTAGGCATCAGGCTGCCTTTATAATGGGACGCAAGATCAATGAAGATAGGCTCCCGTAAAGACACTACAGTGTCTTTGCTGGCGGACAGCTTATCAAGCGTCCGTTCAATCTGAGATTTCTCCGATACGCTGCCAATCCCCTTGAGCGCCGCAATAATACTGGAAAGCTCGTCGGCGGTGAGAATGCTTTTGTCCAGCTTATAGCCGTCGGCAACCGAAATACCTCCGCCTCCGCCCTGATGCGTTACAATGGGTATTCCTGCCTGACAAAGCGTGTCAATGTCCCGCCCGATAGTGCGGCGTGTAACCTCAAACTTTTCGGCAAGCTGAGGTGCAGTTACACGGTCGTTTTTAAGAAGAATTGTGAGAATACCAAGCAGACGGTCAAGTTTCATATACTGCCCTCCGATATTTTATAAAGCTCTGCCTTTTCCCGGCGCGTCAGCTTATTAACCACTCTGTCATACGAATGGTCAATCATTTTGAAAATCATTGCATCATTCACATCTTTGTTCAGGTAAACAGTATTCATGTGCGGTTTGAGACGACCGGGACAATGGTATCCGGGCATAACAACGCCGGGATATAGCTGCCGGTAAAAGTCTGCCCGCATAGGTTCGCAGCTTATGGTGATTTTGTTGTTGTCCGGCATCGGGTACAGCTGTAAAAACAGCTTGCCGCAAACTTTATAGCATATCGGGATTTCTCCGAAAGGAAAATCTTCATAAGCGCCTGGTTTAGATAAGCAGTAATCGCTTATTTGTTTGTTTACCATATTATAACACCTCTCGCAATCCATTATAGCACAAGAACATGACAGCTATATGTCATGTTCTTGTGCTATATTGTTACATGTGGGTTCATCTTATTATAATGTATAAGGAACAAAATGCGCATAACCCTTACCAATATGTACTGCATTGAATCGCTCATAGACCACAATGTCTGCCTTCCGGGCAATTTCAGCCGAGCTGTCGGTGCAGTTGTCTGCCACAACGAAAACGGTCACAAGCTTGAAAGGATATTCCTGCCGGCAGATACTCCGCAGCAGATGACCAATGACGGCTTCCTCGTTCTGGCTGAAATCAAGACGCATAACTATGGAATTTAGTGTTCGTGTGAGGTTCAATCAGTTCCATAAGTATTAACTGACTACATTCATCAAGCTACAAACAAACACATAGTGCGGATGGAGAGAGCATCCAATTGCCCACGGAACAGGCAGGAAAACTCCGGCATCAGGTCATAGTCCACCGGCCGCATCAGCGATACCGGCTTTGGCAAGGTCACAGCTCCGCTTTGCAGCAGAATCTCTCCAACAAACTGCGAGCAGAAATAGTGGCGACGCCGCTCAAGCGGGATTGCCAGCCTGCACGATATCAGCCCAACCACATTGTAATGGTACATTTCCGGCTGCTGCATCATCTGCTCCAGTTTCTGCCTGGCGCTGTTGTACACCGTATCCTCCACCTGCAGCTCCAGCAGCGCACAGGGCATACCCCGGTGCCTTGCGAAAAAGCCGGTGTCGAGATGCTCCGTCACCAGACCGGCCGGAAGTGGAAAGGCAGTGTACTTTCGGGCAAAGCTATACAGAGTTGAAAGGCTTCTGTCAAACGCCATCGAAACATGAGTGTACAGATCGCCGGTAACCCATCGAATCGCTTTGGAGATAAGGGATTCGGATCTGGTCAGTAAAAGATAAATGGATTTCATAGATAATTTCTCACCTTCCCTGCTTCATTGTATCGAGTCTATTCTTAAAAACCAAGCGGGGAAATCCTTAAGAATTCTTTAAGATATCGTCTATTCCCGTCAGATATTTATGCGGACAATATTTCGCCTGGCAATCAGGTAGGTTGCGCTAAAATAAAGAACGTAGATCACAGTCATCACGGCAGCAATAAGGATGGTATTTACCAGCACCTCGCCAGACTGTGCATCAAAGCCGCCCAGCTCCATGATCCGGTAACAAATAATGCCGGCAGGAACGCTCAGCAGCATGGGCAGAGCGAAAGGCAGGAAGAAGAAACTGAAGGTCTGCATAAACAGGGTCCTGCTTTGCTCCCGTTCCCCGGCGCCCAGGCGGAATAATGTACCATACCTCTGTTTGTCATCCGACAGGCCGGATAAGGTTTTTAGAGCCAGTATAGCCATGGACATAAATACAAAGACTACTGCAGTGTAAAGGGCGCCGATGATAAAGACGGCTGTCGTGCTGTTGCTCTGCAGTCTGTTGTATTCTTTAATTAGGTAATCGCAGCGTTCATAAGTATAGCCGTTACCGGTGGTATAATGATAAGACAATGCTTTTTGAAGCCCTTGGGCATCGTACGTTCCATCGTTCAGATCAAAGGATGCACATCGAGTCTGGATGGCGAGACCCTCTACCGCCTCATCCGGTACAACGGCCACAAAATAACAGTAGGTATACAGCGACATGGCACCCATTTTACCTGTGCAGTCATAGGTCTCCCCGTTCAATTTCAGCCTGGCTGAGGAAAAATCGAGATTCAGAACCCGTGGCATGTCGGACAGAATCACAAAGCCGCCATTCAGATCAATCGGTTCCCTCCCCAGGGCGGCATTCAGGCGGTTGATATCGCTCTCTTTGATGATAGAGTCCCACAATCTCTCATAGCCCTTTCCCGTCAACGGGGTAAAGCTATGAAGATAACCATCGCCGGTGGTATAGAGATTAAAAAGGATCTCTTTCTCAATCTCTGTGTATTCACCGATGATCTGCTTCGCTTTCGCTAAGTCCACGGGGCTTTCTTCACCCATATCCAGGTTGGCACTGAGATCAAAGGGATAATGTTTATCCAGAGATGCCTGTTCGGAAACCTTCTGGATAAATGATACATTGGCCCCGATGACCGCAAAGGCTATCAGAAATGCCAGTGCTCCTGCCATGACGGAATTTGCACCCAGCTTGCCGGAGAGCTGCCTTAGCGTAAACGTATTGGTACCCCGGCTGCTAAACCTCCTGTTTTTCAGCATCAGATTGACCACACTGCGGGCGAGACCGATATGAAAGGTCACAATGGTAATGGCCAATACCATAAGACTGTACAAAATAGGCAAGCCGTTTGATTCCCCAAAGCTTAAAAACGCCTCTTCCACGGTTCGATAAAAGACCACACAGCTTCCCGTGATCGCAGCCAGGGAAATTAGTGTGACGATCAGCCAGAGTACAGGGTGTTTCACGCTTTTTTCCACCATCCTGTCTCCATGGATCAGCTGAAAGGCGCTGACCCGCTTCAGATAGATGGCAGAAGTCACGGAAGCCAGAAGAAACACGACTGTCACCAGTACCACGGTAAAGACCAGACCTTTCGTGGAGTAGGCAGCAAAGACATAATCGATTTCCATCAGATGGGTGAGGAGCCCCATCAGGCCTTGGTAGAGGAAAAATCCAAGAAGGATACCAGCCGCTAGAGCCGCAACACACAAAATCATGGTTTCCAGAATGAAAATGGTCAGAATGTTTTTCCGTGTCATACCCAGGGTCAGATAAGTGCCGAACTCCCGTTTGCGCAGCTTGAGCATGAAGTTCGTGGCATAACCAAGGACAAAGGACACGATGAGAGAGATGAAGATCGTGATACCGATGAGGCCTGATTTCAGTGAACTTATGCTCTCAGCATAGTCCTGCAGCTGCTTGCAGAAAATGACGTTGTTTACTGCAAACATCAGCGCTACTGTCAGCGACACGGTGATAAAATAGATCAGATAATTGCCGATCTGCCGTTTGACATTGCGGGAGGCCAGTTTAGCGAACAACTGTGTCACCTCCCAGCGCTGCCATGACCGACAGGATCTCCTGATACATAGCCTGTCTGTCCCGATCACCATTATCAATCTCGCTCCAAATTTTGCCATCCTTCAGGAACAGTACACGTTTGGCATATGAGCCTACCACCGGATCATGGGTTACCATCAGGATGGTAGAGCCCATAGACTGGTTCATCTGCACAAAGGTTTTCATCAGCTGCCTGGAGTTCAGGGAATCCAGAGCGCCGGTGGGTTCATCCGCCAACACCAGTGAAGGGCCTGTAATAATAGCTCTGGCACAGGCTGCCCGCTGCCGCTGTCCGCCTGATAGCTCATATGGAAATTTAGACAACTGATCGGCAACACCTAATGCATTGGAAACGCGCATCAGTTCCTTTTCCGTTGTTTTCACATCTGCCTTTTTGAGGTTCAGGGGCAGGGTAATGTTTTCACCAATGGTCAGTGTGTCCAGCAGATTGTACTCCTGGAAGATGAAGCCCAGCTTGTCCCGGCGGAATGCGGACAACTGGTTTTCCTTCATTTCAGCCAGATTTTTGCCCTCTACATAGATATCTCCGGCGCTGACCCGGTCGATTGTGGAAATCACATTGAGCAACGTGCTTTTGCCGGAGCCGGAGGCGCCCATAATGGCGGTAAACTCTCCCTGATTCACCGTAAAGGAAATTCCGTCAAGCGCTTTGGTTACAACGCTTCCGCTGCTATAATATTTAGTGACATTTTTGACCTGTAAAATATCTTTCAATAAAACAACCTCCGTTTCGCACTTATTGTAGCATGAAACGGGGGCTTTTGTTCTTACGTTAATATATTGTTTATCTTACGTTTTTGTAAGATGATCGAAAGAAAGACAAACGCGGGTGTATTGGGATAGCTCCGAATCTATTTCCAAGGTAATGCCAAGCTGCCGGCACAGCTCACTGACGATGTACAGCCCCATGCCGGTGCTGCCGCCCATCCGGCGGCCATTCGTACCGGTGAACCCCCGCTCTGTGATACGGCGGAGCTCGTGCCGGGGAATGCCGATGCCGCTGTCCTTGACGATAATTACGCCATCTGCAGCCGTCATGGTCACATGACAACCGGGGCAATACTTGGCACAGTTGATCAACAATTGCTTCAAAATGAATCCCAGAGATTTGCTGTCGGTGTGGACCGTAAAATCGCCATGCAGCTCCACACCAATGCCTGCGGCAATCAGCAGCTCCATCTGGCTTTTCACCGCTTCGTCCATGACCTGTGCCACCTGGACTTCTTTAATCAGAGTATCCTTTTCGATGCTGCGCATTCTGGCGTAGTAGAGAATACTTTCGGTCAGGTTGTCGGCCCGTTTCAGCTCCCGCTTCAGTTTCCGGACGTCACCGTCGTTGGAAAGAATCAGCGAGCAAGCAGTCAGGGGTGTCTTGATTTCATGAATCCAGCTTTCCACATAGTCGCAATATTCATTCTTTTCCCGTTGAGCCAGTTCCACAGCCCCAATTGCGGAACGGGACAACGCCTTCATAATTCCAAAATACTGCTTTTCCAAAGCACCTGTGGGAGGTGGCAGCACTTCTCCCAGAAGGTATTTTTCCGGCAATTCAGCTATGATCCGTTCCAGCTTTTTCAGCTTGGCACGTTCCAGGCAATAACTGACTGTCAGCCATCCCAGAACCACCATCAGCAGAAGCAGCTCCGCCATCCAAATCAGCAGCGTATCGATCTCGGCGCAGAACATGAAGATGCCTGAAATCAAAGCGCCAATGACGAGAAAGCACAAGGTCACGGCTTTTGAACAGACATACTCTCTGAGCTTCATATGCGGTACCCCACGCCGCGGACCGTACGGATGTAATCCTCAGCGCCCAGCTGTTTTAATTTCTCCCGCAGGCGGTTCACATTGACATAAAGGGTGTTTTCATCGATGTACAGACTGTTGTTCCACAAGTCCTCAATGATCTCCTCGCGGGTACAAAGCTCCTTTTTCACCAGGCAAGCCAGAATCCGGGTCTCGTTTTTCGTCAGTTCTTTGGTGTTCCCGCCAAAGCTGACCGTCATATCCGAAAGATTCAATGTCAGCTCCCGGACGGTCATCATCGGGCTGCTTTTTCGCTTCAGCAGCCGGGAGATCCGGGCCAGCAGCACAGAGGAGTTGTACGGCTTGCGGATATAATCGTCTGCGCCCACGCCGAAGCCCAGGATTTCATCCTCAGCAGAATCCCTGGCAGTGAGAAAAATCACCGGCACATCTGAATTCAATCTCAGCTTCCGGCAGATCTCATAGCCGCTTTCTCCCGGAAGGTTGATGTCCAGCAGCGCCAGATCACAGGGCGGCTCGTCCACGGTCAGATACCCGTTAGCCCGAAGCAGCGTCATCAGCTCACACTTGATGCTATCATCATCTTCGATCAACAATATTTTTTCCAAATTGGCTCTCCGTTCATTAGCCCTTATGTAAGTAATTCCACAGCCCGTTCAACGTTACGATTCCAATTAAGCTCAAAATTAAATTCATGTCAAAATTCAAATCAACAACCGAAAACACGTCACAGTTGTCTCCCAACAGTATTATAACACCTTTCAATTTCCAACAATTCCTGACATGCCAAAAATACAGATCACCTCTCTAAATAGCCCGACCTCAAGTATATTTTTGCATTTTCCTCCAGTTTAAAATTTCTTCTCTTTTCCATGACCCTATTCTAACTTATTTCGCCCTGTTTGTCTGTGCAAATTTCCGGGTCCATTTTAATCGACTGGTTTTATAGCTAATTTAGGTAGCTCCATGCACAGCATCGTCGATGCTCACCTTGCAGACTTTGCATGGAGTATATCAAGCACAACGCCAAAAGATTCTGCCATTAAAATCATCTCCTCTCTATTATAAACAATTATTTACCAAAGCTTTAATTCTTAAAGAATCCAACTCCGCATCAGCCTCAAAAAATTCAATTACATACTTCTCCAAATCAAAGCTGGCAGGATCCCCGCAATACCCTAAAGGATCAAAGCTGTTTTGCGGTTTTAGTCCTCTGGCAACTTCTACATCAACCTTTTCAGGATAGAAAGTCCATACAGCCGCTGTCTCATTGGCCCCTGCATGATAATCAGGTTCAAATTTCCCTTCCCTTGGTTTTGGGAAAATAGGTGGATTATCAACATGGAAATCAAGATCCGATAAAAGCCAGGCGTGTATATCCAATTTATTATTTGCCTCCTTGACTGAATATCTAATTGTCTCAACATGGGTTTTATCACCATGTGCATTGATTATGAAAACTTCTGAAAACCCCCAGGAACTCAGAGAACCGAATATATCCATCAGCATTGCCTTAAATGTTTCCGGTCTGACGGAAAAAGTTCCGGGATATTTCTTCACATCTTCACTTATGCCCCAATAATAGGGAGGTGCAATAATTGAATGGATTCCTTTATTATCCAATTTTAGCCTTAACAGTCTACAAAATATATAAGCCATATAAATATCAGGGCTTAAATCCATATGGGGTCCATGTTCTTCAATAATACCAATCGGTAATAAAACCACATCTCCTTTCTCTGCAGATTCTTTAACCTCCATCAAATTCATTTCCACCATCGTATCCAAAAATATTGATAGGTCTGGCTGCTTTCCGAGTACAAATTGATTTTTACTCATAACCTAAGCCTCCCATAAATTTGAAATTGTCTCAATAACCCGTGTTATACCTTTTTCAGCATCATAATCAAGGTTTTCAATTATAATTGTTTTCATATCGATATGGTTAATTGCCTCCAATTCAACTTCTTTTCTTCTCAAAAAATACTCGACTACGCCATCAAAACCCCGAAGATTGTTTTTCATGCCATAAGGCGACCCTGAAACATACTTTATTACATGATCAATCCAATCCGAATACTTGTCTTTATCCCGGGATCGTCGTTCATATTATTCTATCGATGGTTGAAAAAAATGCTGAAGGTTTCATAGAGTACTATTTTACTCTCTTTGCCACTACTGTATTGGATGCATGTAAATGTTTTTCAACGCCTGGATGTTCGTCTTCAAATACATGTGATGTTGTACTTATAATCTGCCAGTCCCGATACATTGACTCAAGTTCCCCTTCGTCAGCTAAACCTTTGATAAAAGCAGCAATATCATATGATGCAGGTACTTTATTTGTGAAAATCTGAAAAATATTCAATCCACTTATATTGGTATTGTTTTTTGCTTCACTAATAAATCTCTTCCACTCATCTTTACCAACAAAATGAAAAGTTCCATATGATATTATCAGATCATATTTCTTTTTAAAGCTAAATTCTGTTAAATCCTGAACCCAGGCATTGACTTCTATTTTCTTTAATTGCGCAATTCGTAACAGCTTTTTTATACCTGCCTGTGATAAGTCAAATGCATCAACATTCTTAAACCCATTTTCAGCAAGAAATATGGGGTTTTTCCCTTCCCCGCATCCAACGTCCAATATCGACCAGTCTTTATCGAAGCTTTCCCACATATCTTCTATCGCCCTATTAGGCTTTATACCAAAGGTTGTTACTGCATCGACACTGTATGTATTTTCCCAAAACGGCTTTTCCATCTACAAAATCCTCCAATTTAATATCTGATCAATTCTGCATACTTCAGTATATTTTCACCTAATATCGTTGCCTGTCTTAATCTGTTTTCTTGTTTTAAAATATCTCCCGGTTTGTCTGCTCTAGCAGATAAGCCATTGATTTCACCAGGTACACAAAGCGCACCTGAAGATAAATAGTAATTATGAATAATGGAAAGCGCCAGGCTTTGTCCCCCTCCTTCTCCCCTGCCAACGGCAATTGCTCCTCCAAGCTTTCCTTTAAGCAGCTTCCTGTTTTTAAAAACAAAGCTTCTATCAAATAAAGCCTTGAGCTGTGCAGTTACATTCCTGTAATACACTGGTGTCCCTATAATTAAAGCATCACAATTCTCAAATTCACTTAATAATAGCTCCATATCATCTCCTTCTATGGCACACATTCCGGTTTCACCGCATGTTTCACATCCGATACAGGGATTTATAACCATGCTGCTTAAAAAGAACTCAACTACTTCCCAGCCTTTATCATAGAAAGGCTTTAATACATGCTTGACCAAAATCTCCGTATTACCATCTTTTCTTGGACTGCCTGATATTCCTATGACCTTCATACTACATCACCCTCCTAAACAAAAACCCCGCAGAAATCACTAGCAACGCGACTCTACAGGGTTATCTCCAGTTTCTATTGACTCTGCTGAGACAACTTGTAACGCAAAGTCACTTTAAAATATATTTCCATATTGGGAGGGCTTTTGTCAAGAAAAATAATTCATCAACTTTATTTGTCCATACCTTTTAAATTATTCTTCACAACTGGTATCCATACTTCAGCAATGTATTTGTCATCACCTGCTCTATAGTACATTTCAAATTCAGGTGCATCTGCATGTTCATATCCTGATGTCGGGAACCATTCTGGAAATATACGTTTCCAGAGTGCCTGTACTTTCTCTGTGGTTTGATCCTGGGCATGCTTTTCCGTGTATAGTCCGACACCAAGCCCTATACTGGAACAGCCTTTTTGATATGCCAGCTCTTCACACGCTTTAATAAGACTTTCTACGCATCCATACAGCGGTTTCATATGTCGGCATATTCACTTACCATCCTCATTTCACTTTCGGTAGGCTGCGGAAATTCAAGATATTTCCGTCCGGGTCTTTGAATTGAAAAGAACGCGCACCCCACGGATGGGTGGTCGGCTGATTCAACATTTCTGCTCCCAGAGGTAGCAACCGCTGATATTCAGAATCAAGGTCATCGACATTGAAGCCGACAATCACATTGTTCGCGCCGCCCGCAGCCACATAATGGAATACCGGATTTTCCTGCAATGGCGTAACATAGTCAAATGTGAACGTCACTCCTCCGGCAACAAGGGATGAATGAATCTCGTCGCCTTCTGCCGTACCGTCGAAAATCGCCTCATAAAAGGCGCGGAGTCGGAGTACATCCTCCGTGATTCTGAATGCAGACGTTTCTTTCTGGAACGAGAACGCGGAAGAACGGCGTTAATTGATACCTTGCTAATCCCTCACGGTAGCTGTCCTTCGGAACGGTTGGGTTCGCCCTCGAACCGACCAGCAATACAGCCCGAATATGCTCATCAGTCTTGGTTACGCCTAAAATCAACTCCATCATTTCCTGTCCAGTCCGCATGATTTTCACCCTCCATTCAAATACCGTCTTGTATACGGGCAAACCTCGATACATTTGCCGCATTGGGTTATCTCGATACCAAATCCCTTTTTGGCGCGTTCTCTTGCTGTCTTTCGGCAGGCGACGGCATTAAAAAATTCATCCCGAGGGACACCGGCCTCCCAAAGTTTGCCGGAAATTGCTCGAGCAGGACAGGCTTCGGTACAAACTTTGCAATCACCACATTTTGACTTGTTTATAGGTTTTGCCGTTTCTAGCGGCGCATCTGTCAGAATGGAGGATATGCGAATCATAGAGCCAAACGCATCTGTAACCAGAAGCGCACTTTTGCCAATCCAACCAAGCCCTGCTCGGGTAGCGACTGTTTTATGAGGAAGCCGGGAATCATAATCTGTTTCAAATTGCTCAACGTACTCTCTTGTCTGCGGTACAGCTTGATAACCAAAGGCTTTCAGAGCGTCTGCACCGAGATTAGCCAGCATATCGAGCCTTTCGTTTAATTGGTTATATTGGTTGTAATATTCTTTTGTTGGTAGATCGGTAATCTCGCGAATAACCTCTTTCGGATATTTGACCGCGACGCAGATACCAATGGGCAACTCACAGCGAATGTCTGACGGCAGTTCGGAAAGATCGCTTATTCCTACAAGGTCGGCTCCATGTGATAATAATTCATCTTTTATATATTCGGTTAGGTTGGTCATGTCCTTACCTCCCCTTTCAGTTCGATTAATGTTGGTATTCCGAATTTCATTGCCAAATTTCTCCCTTTAGAATAATTCATCCAGCAGGATGTAATAGCGGATTTTAGCCTCGTCCGGCAGAATCCCCAAATGTATGAACAGAAGGTCTATATACTCCTGTTGTTCCATGTGCCGCAGGTTATAGCCCAGCGAGCGGACACACAGCGCTATATCTTGCCACTTGTCAGCAATACCGCCACGCCCGATGTCGATGAAGCCGGTTACCGTCTTGCCGTCAATAAAGATATTCGGCAGGCAAAAATCGCCGTGGGTGAAGCAGAGTTCCTCTGGCAGGCGATTCTCTACCAGCCACTGATACAGTTCCATCGGCGAATCAAAATCGTTACCTTCCTCGAAGTCGTCCATATCCACTAAATCATGCTCAATGTTATACAGCGCCGCTTTCAGCTTATAGTCAAGCGTGTTCTCAAATGGGCATTTATAAATATCCACCGCTTGCAGCATAAGCAAAGCATCGGCCAGCAGCTTAACCGTTTGTGCGATGGGTTCGTGTACCTTATCTTGTTCGCCAACGGCATCCCTCGGACAATCGCAAGCCATGAAGCCTTCCGCCTTTGTCATGAGCAGAAAAGCGTCGCCGTCCTGTTCTCCGTAATACACCACATCCGGCACCGGCACCTTACCCTTAAGCCAAGCAAGCAAATCCTGCTCTCGCCGGATTTCATCGGAGACCTTGGTGATTTTCAAGTATAGTACATCGCCGTTGTGTTCATAGCGAAATACGCCCGCCGACGAACAGCCAATGCTATCTTTAGTGCAGGTATAGCCGGAGAGGCGAGCAGTAATTTCGGCAGGAAATAAGCGCAAAAGCACCTGTTCAAGCGTAGAGGTACCAGCCCCGGACGCACCGAGAATGTGGATTATCTTTATCATTCACGCCCCTCCCATCTATTCATCAACCAGCAGTTATGGCACAGAGGTTTTGACGAGGCGGCATCATGATTTGTATGGTTTCGTTTAGGGTCATGATTCCGCTATCCTCCAGTCCTCCGCCAAGATGGCGTATAAATCACAATCCTCATACCCTTTATGGCTTCTATATTTCTGTCGGGCATGACCTTCGTATTTCATCCCGGCTTTTTGCATTACCCTGCCGGAAGCCGGATTGTCGATAGCATGAAAGGCTTCGACCCGGTTAATCCCAACATCTGCAAGGGCATAATGGAGAACCGCCTTGAGCGCTTCGCTAACTATCCCTTGATTCCAGAAGGCTTTACCTAGAGTATACGAAACATCTGCCACAGAATCAAATTCGTTTTCAATGTGGATACCGACTGCACCAATTGCCCTATCGTCCTTTTTCAACGTTATCGTCCATCGATAGAAATCCGGTTTCTCATATTCAGCCACAAAGCGAGTTATAAATTCCCGCGTCTGTGAAACATCCGTGTGGGCATCCCAACGCATATACATAGCCACGTCAGGGTCGGAAAACCAGCCGTGAAATGCATCGGCAACATCCTCCATCGTAAATCTGCGGAGGATAAGCCGTTCGGTTTCGATTTGTTGTGTTCCTATGTGAATCATTTCTCGCCCTCCGCAATAGCCTTATTAACCACACCGCCGTCCTTTCGTGGATGTTTTAGTGGTAATTCGCGCTAAAGCGCTAAACATCCATCACTAATGTCAAAAAAGCCAAAAGGCATAAAAACTGCTCCATCTTTGGAGTCTTGCAGCAGCTTTTTAACCTGTTCCAGATAATCTGGCCGCTTCACGTTTTCACCTCATCTCGGCATAAATAATATACAATTTTCATGTCCGTAAATCAAGTGCTTTATACGCTGTGATTTGAAGACAATGTATTGCTGAAGCTGTTAAAGCAAGGGACTGTTTGTTGTTTGACAGAAAGCAAAAGTCATGATAAACTACCACTATCTTATTAAGGAGGGCAGATAGTACACCTTATGGGTATTATTATTCGTATCCGCAAGTAAAGACGCACCGAATTGAAGGAAACAAAGCCTTTGATTTTGTGCGCCTTTTTGTGATTCGAGTAATAATCATAAGAGGTGTATTTTTTGTGCCTAAATATAATAATTCAAACCATAACGTGCCTGTTTGGGCATCGCAGAACTTTTTGACTTCATCGTCCATCATAAAGCGGATTATCAATCTGTCGAGCTTATGCAAAAACGATCATGTTGTCGAAATTGGCGCCGGTAAAGGGCATATCACAGATAAATTAATCATTAAATGCGGCAAGGTAACTGCCGTCGAAATTGACCGGAACCTTTACGGCAAATTGTCAGAAAAATTTAAGGGTGTATCCAACCTTAGTCTGGTTTGTGGTGACTTCTTAAACTGGAACTTACCAAGGACTCCTTATAAGGTTTTTGCCAATATCCCTTTTAACAAGACCACAGACATCATCAGAAAGCTGACGAGCAATAGTAATCTGCCAGAGGAAGCATGGCTTGTCATAGAAAAAGGCGCAGCGAAACACTTTATGGGGAGACCAAATGAAACAATCCTTTCGCTAAGCATGAAACCATTTTTTGATTGTGGGATGAAATACTACTTCCGCAGAGAAGATTTTCATCCGGCGCCTTCTGTTGATGCTGTTTTGTTCCATCTTAAAAAGAAGTCTGTACCTGATATCTCTTGGCAAGAACGTTATTCCTTTAATCGATTTGTTGTGAACTGCTTGTCAAAGCCGAATGGGATTTACATGGTATTAACGAAAAAGCAGATTTCCACAGCACTCAAGATGGCGGGGTTATCCAGTGATATTCCGCGTTCCGGCGAGATGTTATATGTACAATGGCTTTGCCTTTTCCAATGTTATATAAAATATGGTAAGCATGCGTAAAATGAATAACGCACAATGCTGGATGTATAAATCCTAAACAATCGGCAAGGAGGTAAAGCATGTACGGTAAAATTCAACGGGATGCCGTTTACAAAACCCGTTTGCTTGATTTTATTTGCAAGGCATATGTTCGACTGGGATGAACCAAAACTCGCCCCTCCTGAACGCGACGCCTGGTTTTGTATGCATTGGAGCTGGGCGATGGATGCATTCCATGAAGCTTTACGGCAAAACGGTATAGCGTACACCTTGAAGCCCGATAGATTGGCGTTTTACTGCTATCATAACTTCTTTCTATACCTCACCGAATATCTTGCCGCATTTCATGATCTGCCTGATATGCGAAGCGCCCTCCTTGAGGGAATAACCGAGTATTTCGATGGGTGGATAAAAGAAAACCTGCAGTATGCAGGTGGGATTAGGTAGTGTTAGTAGATGTAAAAGAAAAATCCGAATTTGACAGAGTCCATTTGCCATGCTATACTAAGTAAAATTCTGTAAAGAGGAGGCAAAAGCTCACTATGATTTATAATAATGTGATCATTATGAATATTCAGCGCGAACGACTCGTAGCCCAGCTTAGCAACGAGCTTTTGCTGTTATACTCATAATTGATTTTATAGCGATATGGAAAAAATTACGAAAATAACGGTTAAAAGCAAAAGGGAAACCTGAAAAGCTTTTAACCGTTTTTATTTTGTTAAAAAGGAGGATTCCGCTATGAAAACCATTGAAAAGGGAAAGCATCATGCGTATTGTGCGTATGTGTGAAAAAGAAAGAAGCATATTGGGGCTTTCTACCCACTTAATAAGCATTTCGAGAAAGGAGTAAAAATAATGCAGTGTATAATAATTAAAAATGATGAGGCATTGAGCTTTAATGAGTTTTATTTTCTTGAAAGTGAATGCTTCCCTTCCGAGCCGTACAATGAAATACAATTTAACGAAATTGTCCAAGGCGATTTTTGGACTGCCAGAGTGAATGGCAACCTTGCTGGATTTGTTAACGCAATAACCCATGAAAGCAGGATTCACCTAGGTAGAATAGAAGTAGATTCGCAATTCCGAAAAGCCGGGATTGGCGGATTACTTGTTGATAAGGTTATCGACTTTGCCGAGATGAAAAAATCGCCCTGCGTCACCTTAACAGTCAGAACTAACAATGCACCGGCATATAATCTCTATATAAAAAAGGGCTTTGAAGTTTATGGCTACAAAAATCGATATGCAGTTCCTGTTCAATACCTCCCTGAACCTTCATCTGTTGATTTCGTTCAAGCAGGAGAAGGGAAAAATTATCCTGTGTCGTTTGTTTTTAATGGACATAATGTCGGGACAGGCCGGTTCAATTATCAGGTCGGAGGCTGTAAAGACTTTATACTCGCAAATCCAGGTTCTGATATTCTCAATGTTTTGTCATCTATTAAGGCAAAGCTGAAGCCAGGCAGCGAAAATTTATATATCATGACAGAAGACCTTAAAACTATAAAAGCACTTAAAGCCTTGGCATTTGTTGTTGAAACAGAAATGGCCGACATGATATATAAGATTTCATGTGAAAAGAACTAGGGAGAAGACTTATATGGCAATCAATGAAAAAAATCTGCTAAAGTTATGCGGCAAGGAAAACACACGGGCTACTTATTCAAAGGCAAGTGGCTTGGAGTTTCACTACACAAAAAAACTCCTAAGCGGATATATAAAAATGGCCTGAGTATTATCCTAATGAAAAAGCAAACGAATATGTAAGAATATCAGGGCAAACTTCAGATGCCGGATCATTTTCTTTATTCCATTGAAAAGTTCAAAAATTTATGGTATGATATGTAAAAATAACATTGATGGTGGCGTGACGATGATTTTAAAGTAATCGCAATTTTCAGATGGCATTTATTAAAGCTTGTTTTCAATAGGCTTTAATGTGTTATCGAAATTTGGGGTTACAGGCCAATTTATATTGGCTTGCCGGATATCCCGGTTAATCATTGCCACGCTATATTTGTGCCAAAAGGTGTTCTACATTTTTTAGTAACGCGGCAAAGAGCTACTCCATTCTCGATGACATGAGATTATGTTTCGAAAATGGAGTTATTTTTTTATATTGGAGGAGAAACTCTTGAGGACAAACGGCGTCGCTATCCATGAATTCAATAGCTTCGATGAACTGGAAGCCTTTTTGGCTACATTATAAGGAGGATTACATTATGACAGAGAATAGAAACAATCGGTGCGGCAATTTTAATGAGAGTAAGAGAATGAACATAACTCAGAGAAGGTATAAATTGTTTGCAGATTTCGAGCGAGTACATAAGTTCTTAACCGATACATACAATAAGGAAACATTGAACAGCCATCTGCTGCCACAGTATTTTGAGTATGCTCACCACTTGCGACGGTTTGATTATTTGCGTTCGGATCACTTCGGGCTTTGGGAGGATAACGGTAAAATCGTCGGTGTTGCTTGTTATGAAATGAAAATGGGTATATGCCACCTGCATACGTCAGAATCTTACGAATTTCTTTTACCGGAGCTTTTAGCATGGGCTGAGCATGAACTGTCGGTCACAAAAGATGACAAACATAATTTGCAGGTCTGGATTACCGATAAAGAAAAAAATAAGCAGGAATTACTGGCTTCACGTGGATATTCATTGGTTCATAGTGAACCGGTTAAGATTTTCAGTTATGATAAGCCGTTCGTCGAACGAAGCTTGCCTGATGGCTTTACAATCATTGATGGAATTAATGTTGATTACGCTAAGCTCGCTGAATGCTTTTGGCGTGGCTTTGATAATGATGAAATACTTCCTGATGAAAACATCGACGGTAATATTAAGTGTTGTAATGCACCACATGCCGATTTAAATCTTATGACCATTGCCGTTGCGTCAAATGGTAAATATGCCTGTGCGTTGGGGATGTGGTTTGACGCACAAAATAAATATGCCTATCTTGAACCGCTCGCTACAGTGCCAAAATATCGTAGATTAGGGCTTGCGACAATTTGCCTCACAGAAGCAATGAAAAAGACAAAAAAATTAGGGGCGACTTATTGCTTCGGCGGTGGCAGAGAGTTTTACACATGTATAGGTTTTGAAACGGTTTGTAACAGAGAGTTATGGAAAAAGGAGTGGTGATAGTATGAGAATAACGATTTTTATGGGCAGTCCTCGCACAAACGGCAACACCGCCGAGTTGTGCAAGCCGTTTATTGACGAGTTGAAAGTAAATGGTGCAGAGGTATCCTATATAACCTTACATAGCAAGAACATCTTACCCTGTAAGGCTTGTTATGCCTGTCAGCAGGTTTCAGACGAATATGGTTGCGTTCAGTGCGATGACATGCAGACTATTGTTGATGAAATCAGAAAATCAGATGTCATTGTGCTTGCTACGCCAATTTACACATGGTATTGCCCACCGGAGATGAAGGCAATGCTCGATAGGCATTACGGAATGAATAAATTTTACGGCAAGGGCAGCGGCTCGCTTTGGGCTGGAAAAGGTGTTGCCGTTATTACCACACACGGATATGACCGCTCATATGGAGCCGAACCTTTTGAAATGGGCATTAAAAGACTGTGTGAACATTCAAAACTGAAATATGTCGGGATGTATTCCGTTAGGGATGAGGACGGTCTTGCAAGTTTTCAGACTTCTGAAGCCATGAGCGGAGCTAAAAGCTTTGCAAAAAATATTTTGAATGAGTTTTCGACTAATTTGTTGTGAGGGAAGAATTCATTATGTGTGAACGAAAGAACTACTGGCTGCGGAATACATATCTATGATTTCAATGTCACTTTGGTATAGGCAATCGCAACCCGTATCATATTGATGTTGTTGTCAGCAATCCCCATATCGATACCTTAGAGATATAAACTGTTTCGTTTCTCTTTTTAACTTTTATTGCTACATATAAACTTATAAAGGAGTGGTATTCAATGAATCTAATCGCAGAAAAAAACCGTAATAGCTGGAATGACAGTGCTGCGCAGTATAACGCGAAGGAGCACGACGACGCAACAATACACCGAATTCTTGAAAACCCTGCTAGCGCGTTTCATAAAACTACATGGGAGCTAATTCTTGCTGCCTTTCCTTCGCTTGATGGCAAACGCGTCTGTGTACCATCGAGCGGCGATAACCACGCAGTATTCGCATTTGCACGGCTTGGAGCGCACGTCACCTCCTGTGATATATCTGAAAAACAACTGTTAAATGCAGAAACGGTCGCCAAGAGGCGTGGTTTGGATATTGATTTCATCCAAGCCGACACGATGACGCTGGAGAATGTGCCGTCAGATACATACGATTTCGTCTATACCTCAAACGGCGTACATGTCTGGATAAACGACCTGTCAGGCATGTATCACAGTATTCATCGAGTAATGAAGTCTGGCGCAGTTTACATTATGTACGAGATTCATCCGTTTCACCGCCCGTTCGATGGGAAGAATCTTAAGCAGTTGACTGTTATCAAGCCTTATTCAAACACGGGACCGTTTGAAAGTGAGACGGAAGTGACCTTCGGATGGCGCATTCAGGATATCGTGAACGCCATGCTTGACGCAGGGCTTATGTTGCGCCACGTGGAGGAAATGCATGCTGAGATAAATTACGAAGACCCCGACTGGATACCTCTTAGTCAAAAGCTTTTGGAGTATGAGCGAGTATACGACAAGTTGGAGGTAGAACAAATGTATGACTGGCGTTCTAACCCAATGGCAGCGTTGCCTCATTGGCTCAGTATGGTTGCGACTAAGTGACCATGTTAAGCCTATAGTATTCATGCATTTGATCGTTTAAGGCAAGGAGACATATCGCTTCCTTGCCTTAAACGTATACCAGGTTATCTCTTCCTCGCCCAAATAATAGCGCGGTTTCCGATTTCGGATTCGTTTATAGGATGGCGGTCGTAACCACCAAATTCCTGCTCAATGACAAAACCAGCATCGGATAGCCATGTGTGAACCTGTAAAAGCGTTGGAAAGTGTTTGATAGACAGAACTTCAAAAATTTCCGTGTTACCGTTAACAGGTGTTATTTCATACCGTCTGCTGCTTCTGTCTATCCGCGTATCAACTGAGTAGTCACCGCTTACAACGATGTATTTACCATATGTACCCCTGTCATCCATTCCCTTAAAGCAGACCCATTCCCGCTTATTTTCTGAACTCATAGAAGGTCGGTCATAACAATCAAAGTCAAGATAGAGGTGTCCACCGTTTTTGAGTGCCTCGGTCGTTTTACGGATAAACAAGGTCTGCGCCTGACTGTAATCCATATCCGATACAATATTCAACAAGATATTTCCGGCAAGGACAACAACATCAAACTCCCTGCCCCAATCCTCCGTGACTGCATCGGCATAATAACAGTTTGCATTACTCAATGGCTTGATTTTGAGCTCGCATCGTTCAAGCATAGCTTTATCGGAATCAAAGCCTGTTACGATATGTCCGGCTCTGGCAAGTGGTGCGAGTATCCTTCCGCCACCGCAGGCAACCTCAAGAATGCGTTTCGAGACATTTCCAACAGTATCAAGGATAAATGCAACCTCGTCAGCCTGAATCACCTGCTGTTCGTAGATATAGGCATACCAATGGTTTTTGCACTCATTCAGCCAGTCAGCTTTTGTCATCTCATAATCAACGGATGACTGCGGCTGACCAAGCTGATCGCTCCATGAATTGTGATTAATACGAAGCTTTCTGAATCCGAGCTTTTCATAAACATGCTGAGCGCGTGTGTTATTCAGGTTTGTATCAAGGATTATTTTTACGTACCCCTGTTTGCATAGCAGCGCGTTGGTAAGCATGCTCAGAAGCCTTGTGCCATAACCCTTTTCTTGTTCAGAACTCTCACAGATTTTTATACCTATCTCTGCAGTGAGATTACCCTTGTTACGGTAGTTCATTTCGCCAACAGGATGCCCATTCACCTCTATTATCAGTCGGCGGCAGGTATCATCGGTATCTGCTGAAAGCTCGGATGCAATTTGCTCATCCGTGGTGTCCAATCCATTCGGGAAACCAGCGTGTGCCATCACTTCGCCGTTACGCCACCACTTGCCAAGAATCGGCGCATCCTCTTTTGTCGCATTGCGAATGACTAAATTGTTTTGTTGAATGTACATTCTATTTCCTCCGTATTGCAGGAGAGCTAAAGTATAGTCACCCTCCTGTTTTTATTAAAGGTGTCAAATACTGTGTTTTTCATATGAAATCATCCTCTGAAAGAATTTAATAGTTTCCAACTCCCATCATAAAATAAATGTAAATATCTGAACATTGTTTGGCATACTACACATCCTTCATTTCATAGATTTTTTGGAGCGCGCTTATCTGTTGATTCTTTATGTCGGATGACTGTGAAAACATGTATTTCTGTAATATCCTGTAACCGAATTTAATAATAATCATTTCCCGTATATATAAATTTTCAATCGGCGGGGCATCCATATATTCCGAAATGCCCTTGTAATAAGCCGGAATAAGCCTTCGATAGTATTCGTCCAGATATTCGATATCCGTATCGTCGACGATAAGGCTTGCTATATCCTCACCCATAAAGCCCCATCCTGCGCAATCCCAGTCAATAAGTATGATTTTTCCGCCTGATAAAAATATGTTTTCAATCCAGAAGTCCCGATGGCACAATACGGCAGGCAGGCGCTTCATGTTTGCAAATATCGTTTTCGCTTGTTGTTGTGTATCGATGAGCATCCGGCGCAGATGCCCCGGGACGGTACATTCATCGGAATACAGATAGCGGTATTCTACCGTCTCCGGCTTCCATTGCCCGTATTCCCTTTCCATAAAACCGGTATCTCCGAGGCAGGGGATGTTTCTTAAAAGCTCAGGCCGCTGATAAAGCCTGCCCTGAAAGCGTCCCAACTCCGCCGCCGTGTGTTCGAGCATTTCGATTGTGAGGTCATTGCCTGATATACCGTCGATATACTCCATCCATATATGAGTTTCATCATCGGTTATCTCGGCATGATAACACTCAGGCCAGCGGAACGAATTAGAGAAAATTGTGTTGAAATCCGATACATAAAGGTCATATTCCCTGCGCCATGAACCCTCGTCGCCAGGCCGTTCCCATTTTTTCTGTACCTTCAAAACAACTTTATACGGCAGTTCAACGCCGTCAACAGTTTCGGCCATACCCGTGACAAGTCTCACGTCACCTAACGTTCCGCCTTGTAATTGCTTGATTTGGTAATCGGCACGGATTATGATCGCACCAATCAATTTACTTAAAACGAACGTCAGTGTTTCAGGCTTTATATGTAATTGTTCAATCTTTGTAAAATCATAATAAGCATAACTGAGCAGCTTATTTGTTTTGTCGAACCCACCCGGTGCAAGCTCTATTGCAAACACACATCCTTCCGGGTCGTCCACACTGTCGTCCCTGCCGATACCGAGTTCACGGCAATCCAAGAATCCCATTTTCCTTTGGTAGAC
>JBDKVA010000019.1:0-3991 GCA_039679375.1 Clostridiaceae bacterium | reverse complement strand
TGCAATCAAGCCGCTATCAGGATTTAAGTCAACAACATACTTATCATCCTTCTTCAGCTCTGTAACAGCTGCGTAGGAAAGCGCGCAATAATGTTCAGCAACACCGATGACATCCACCTGACCGCTTTGAAGCGCCATGATTCGCGAGTTTTCATCAGGAATAACAACCCACTTGACGCCGTCGATCGAAGGTATTTTGTTCTTGTTCCAGTAATCTTTGTTTGTTTTAAATGTCGCGCTTTGATCAGTCTGATAATCATCGAGAATGAATGGTCCTGTTCCCACCCATTTAACGACGTTGCCCTTATCATCAAGAGAACCTGGAAGCGAGACATAAATTCGGGTCATCTCCGTCGGGAAGTTGCCATAGCTCTTGTTAAATTTTACGTCCAGGGTAGTATCGTTAACAACGTCCATTGATTTCAGCGAATACATAAAGCTGCCATCACAATACGGAGCCCAGGCCTGCAGTGAATATTTGACAATATCGGCAGTTAAGGGTGTGCCGTCGGTGAATTTGACATTCTGGCGAACTTTAAGTGTGTACTCTGTCAGATCCGCGTTCGTCGTCCACGACTCAATAATACCAGGTTCGACGCCCATGCTCTCCGACCGTTGTGTCATCAAATCAAACACCATTGACTGGCCTTCTTTGCCAGAGCCTTGCTTAAAGTCGGAAAGCGCGCCGATAACAAGCGTATTTTTACCCGACGCTACGCCACCGGATGTATTCGTGTTTTCTTGGGTACTTGTCTTGCTGACGCAGCCTGCCATCAGAGTGATAAACATAACTGCCAAAAGGACAAACGCTGCGATTTTCTTAAATCTCATTCTATTTTCCTCCGTTTGTGCTATATTATAAATGAAAATTTATCTACACCATTTTTGCATACTGGGTGCGTATAAGCCTCGAGTACGTGCTGTCACGTAAAATCATCTCTTCATGCCTGCCGGTTTGCGCAACTGTTCCGTTTTCAAGCACAACTATTTTATCCGCAGCCATAATCGTCGAAAGTCTATGAGCGATAACAAGTGTAATCCTGTTCTTGCTGAGTTCTTGTAAAGCTTCTCTGAGTTCTCCCTCATTTTTTGTATCCAGGTTCGAAACCGCTTCATCCATCAGCAAGATTGGCGCGTTTTTCAGCAAGGCTCTCGCAATTGCGATACGCTGTCTCTGACCCCCGGACAGCTGCACGCCGCGTTCACCAACCTCCGTATCGTAACCGTTCGGAAGGCTTATGATAAAATCATGTATTCTGGCTTTTCTCGCCGCTTCATAGATTTCCGTATCTGTAGCGTTTTGTTTGCCCAACAGAAGGTTATCCTTGATAGAGCAGTTAAAAAGATAGACGTCCTGCGGCACGATGGATACAATGTTCCTTAAATCCACCTGCTTTAGATCACGTACATCCTGACCGCCAACACGTATGCAGCCTTCCGTGACATCCCAGAATCGGAGCAGCAGGTTCGCGCAGGTGGACTTTCCAGATCCGGAATGACCGACAAGCGCTACAGTCTCTCCGGGACTCACCCGAAAAGAAACATCCTTTAACACGAGCGGCAATTCTTCTTTATATCGAAAACTGACATGGTCGAATTCAACGCTGAGCTTGTTCTGCAACGGTTTGCTTACCTCTACCATGTCTTTTACTGTTTCCGGCATCTCGAGAACAGTAAAAACACGGTCAGTTGATGACTGCATAATACCAAAGCTTCTTGCCATCGTACCGATGGCGACGACTGGCGTAAACACATATATGGACAGAATGATTGATACTGCATACCATTGTCGATCCATCATCCCGTTCTTTATCAGGTATACCGAGATGATTGTGACACTCAGCAATCCGGCGGACATGAAAAAATTAAGAAGTCCTGTTTCAATTCCCTGTCTACTTCCATATTTACGTTGTACTGCCGACAGACACTTATTCGCGTTTCTGAGCTTTTTCAAGTACCAAGATTCATAACCGAAAGACAATATTTCCCGAATTCCCTGGATACCGTCAACTACTTCCGAATTGACTTCGGCAAGCCCTTCGCGTATTTTACGTCCATCTACTTCCGCTCGGTTTTGAAACCAGAACGGGACTGTGACGGTCAGGAAAAGCCACGGAATCAATACAAGCGCAAGATAGGGATGAATTAAGACTGCAATAACGGCAAGAACAATGACCGGAACGATCACGGCAATAAAAGCTGCTCCATATGTATGGGCATAAAACCATTCCAAGGTTTCAACATCAGACATCAGCGTTGATGAAAGGTCGCCCGTCCGTTTATTCATTAAATAACTTGGTGCAATTTTTTCAATAGCCCTGTACAGCTTTACTCGTAAATGAGCCAATATCCCATAGGCAGCTTTATGGGCATACCACATTTCCGCATAACTCATGACAGCTCGCAGAATAACTAAGGCGATGAGCACCCAAATCCCGATCAAAATTGCATGGGGTGCAGCCCCTAATATCGCCAGGCTGACCAAATAAGCACCGTAAGCCGAACACGCGATTGCAGCGCCTTGATTCATAATTCCGGTGATGATTCCGAGAATTATGGAGCTTATGACGGGTTTCAGATGCGGCAGAAGCTTAATAAATATTTTCATCTGATTTTCACTCCATTTTTTCTCCAGCATTTTGAGCCTTCATGAGTTCCATAAAAGCTCCATCCCTGGATATCAGCTCTTGCGCTGTCCCGTGTTCGCAAATATGCTCATTTCTCATCACATATATTTCATTGGCGTCTATTATTGTTGAAAGTCGGTGGGCAATTACCAAAGTGGTTTTATTTCTCGAAAGCCGATCAAGACTTTCCTGTATTGCACTTTCATTCGAAGCGTCTACATTCGATGTTGCTTCATCAAGCACAAGTATCGGTGCATCCTTGAGCATCGCCCTGGCTATCGAAATTCTTTGCCGTTCGCCTCCCGAAAGCCTGACACCTCTTTCTCCGACGATCGTTTGATATCCTTGTGGCAGCGCGGATATAAAGCCATGAGCTTTTGAATTACGGCAGCAAGCTTCTATCTCATCAAAGGAGGCCTCCGGTTTTGCGACGCGAATATTATCCTCAACAGTTCCGTAAAATAGATAGGTGTCCTGAAACACGGCGGCGATTTGACGACGAAGATCCTGTATTGAATATTTACCAATCTCTTTTTTGCTGATTTTGATACTACCCGTCTGCGGGTCGAAAAACCTGAGCAGTAAATTGACAACAGTAGATTTACCGGCACCTGACTGACCGACGAGTGCGATTTTCGCTCCTGACGGAATTGACAGGTTGAGATTTTTGAGTGCCGGTCTCGTTCCGTCATTATAGGAGAATGTGACTGCATTAAAATCAATAGAAGGTCTTATTCCCTCAGGAATAACAAGCCTATCATTGCCTTTATCCAGAACAGTTATTGTTGTGTCAAGAAATTCAAACATTTTCTCAGCAGCCGAAAATCCCAAAAACGATTTGTGCCAATACGCATTTAAATCGTTAATTGGTCTGAAGCATTCGGTTGACAAAAACAGAATAACAGTCAGGCTTGACATCGCAAGCATACCCATGCTTAAGTGGAAAGCGCCGATTCCGACTGACAATGCCGTTCCGATCGCAGTCGCGAAGCTGACAAATGCGGAGCTGATCAGCGACACATTGAGCTTTTTCATCGTGTGATTATACAATTCGTTGGCATCTCGTTCGAGCTCGTTGCCTTTTGCATCACTCGCATTGAATGCTTTGAGTGTTGTCATACCTTGCATCGCATCCACAAACTGCGAATTGAGGTTCCCGTAGGATTCCCAATGGCCATGGCCGATTTTGTTCATCAGTTTGTCCCAGAACATCGGGCAGAGTACTGATATAAGAATTGATACAAAAACAATCACACCCACCAGTGGATCCAGGCTTGCCATATAAGGAAGAATGCATACAAGACCGACGGCAGTGACCAACACCTGAGGGATATAGTCAACTAGAAACACTTCCAAAGCTTCAA
>JBDKVA010000018.1:0-34509 GCA_039679375.1 Clostridiaceae bacterium | reverse complement strand
ACATCATCATTGCCAGCTCGTGAGCAGGTACGCCGATTCTTTTTAGGGGATTCAGCAGCTTTTCTATACCATCCGTCAGTAAAATAGGCGTAGTGGTAAAGGTCAGCAGCGATCCGCTCACGACGACCAGCACCAGCCTCACAGACAGTCTTGCCGCCACGATCAGACCTTCGAAGGTGATATATTTAAATGGCACCGAATTGGATATTGGCGTCCCGTCCGTATTGAAAATATTGATCACAGTCGATAAGATGATAATGACCAGAAGCGGCTTTAAGCCTCTCAATGTGTATTTCATCGGAACGCCAGATATCATCACCGCCAATACTGTAAACAACGTGATTGCAGTGAGTGTCCAGAACGTTTTTAATGTAAAGATCATGATCATAAGTACGATGGACAAAATGATTTTTGTCCTCGGATCCGCCCTGTGGATGATGGAATCGCCCGGTATGTACTGTCCTATCGCAATACTCGTTATCATACCTTATCCACCCCTGCTTTCAGGCGCTTCAGAAGCTCATTCTTCGCAGCCGCTACCGTATAGATCCTGTCGTCGAGCTCCGGCACGATCCCCTTCAGGCTTTTCATCAGATAAGCCACCTGAGGTGCGGACAGCCCCATGCTTTCCAACCTCTGTATATCTGAGAAAACCTCTGAAACCGGACCGTCGATCTCTACTCTCCCCTTATTCATGACAATGACCCTGTTGACCAGCCGTGCAATGTCTTCCATACTGTGGGACACCATAATGACGGTGATGCCAAGTGTTTTATGTATCTGCGTAATATAGCCGAATATCTCCTCCCGGCCTTTCGGATCAAGCCCCGCCGTTGGTTCGTCCAGAATCAGTATTTCCGGCTTCATGGCAAGTACTCCGGCAATTGCAACTCTTCGCTTTTGCCCGCCCGATAATTCAAACGGTGACTTCTCCAATACATCCGGATGCAGTCCAACATTTTCGATCACCTGCAGTACCGTCTTGCGTATTTCCTCCCCGGATAAGTTCTGCTTGCCGGGGCCGAAGGCTATATCCTTGTAAACCGTTTCCTCAAATAGCTGGTGCTCGGGATATTGAAACACGATGCCCACGTGCTGTCTCAATTCCTTAAGGTTTTTCCCCGAGGTATCAAGCCCGTTGATCAGCACGCGTCCGGAGGTAGGCTTCAAAAGGCCGTTGAAATGCTGGATCAGCGTCGATTTGCCGGAACCGGTGTGTCCTATGATCCCTGCGAATTCGCCGTCTTCGATTTTCAGGCTGATATCTTTAAGAGCCTCCTTTTCAAAAGGTGTTCCCGGCATATAAATATATGAAAGATTCTCTATAACGATCGGCATCTGGTACTCCTCATTTTTTCAATCCCTGCACAGTGATAATTGTATGATACCCTCTAAAAATCATACATGACTTTAGAAGATACAATCCTATTATAATAGTACACAAAATAACTTCAAGCTTTTTTTGGTCACTTATTGCTGCGAAATTGCAATAGAGAAATTTTCATATTCGCGGCAATAAGTACATTCGTTGGGTTGTGGGCGGTAGCCCACATTAGTACTGCAGTGAAATGTACATTACATTGTAATCAACAGGCCGGCCGCCATGACTGCCATTCCTGTGATAAGGCCGTATATGGAGAGATGATGCTCTCCGTATTCCTCCGCGCTTGGAAGTAGTTCATCAAATGAGATGAATACCATAATACCTGCAATGACTGCAAACAGCACCCCGAATACGATATCGTTCAATATGGGAAGCAGGACAAAATACGCAAGCAGAGCGCCGAGCGGTTCGCCCATTCCGGATATCAGCGTCCACGCGAACGCCTTTTTCCTGCCTCCGGTTGCGCAATACACCGGTATCGCCACGGATATCCCTTCCGGTATGTTATGGATCGCAATGGCGATGGCAATAGCAATACCAAGGGAAGGGCTCTGTATGGAGGAAACAAATGTAGCCATGCCCTCGGGGAAATTATGTATCGCAATGATAAGCGCCGTAAAGAGGCCGGTCCGTAAAAGCCTTTTGCTGCCATTCAGATCGCAGAAGTCATTTTTTTGTTCCACTCTGCGTGATTCATGCGGATTTTCATAAGATGGGATCACTTTATCGATGACTGCTATCAGCAGGATGCCCCCAAAAAAAGACAGTACATTGACCCATGACCCTCCGGTTTTGCCAAGACTCTCAATCAGCAGCTTCCTTGAATCGAAAAAAAGCTCCACAAAGGATACATAAATCATCACGCCTGCTGAAAAACCCAAAGAGACAGAAAGGAGCTTTGAATTGGTCTTCTTGAAGAACAGTACGATCAGTCCGCCGATTCCCGTAGACAACCCGGCAAATAACGTCAGACCCATAGCAGTCCAGATACTTGATGAATTCATTTTTCACACCCTTCTTTACTTATGCAAACAACAATATTAGCAAATATACATTAAGTTATAACCAAATCAATCCATAACCATTTTATATAATACAGTAAATAAAGACCTCCGGTCAACGGGCATTTCCCGTTGCCAGAGGTCTAAACGTAATAGATGAGCCTTGAAAGGGTTATTGAGGAAATATAATAAATTATTCATGAGCAGAAAAGCACCATATTTCTACAAGACCTGCGCAAGATCACGGAATCAAATTCGTATATACGCTGACGTGGTCTATCTGATCGCCCATTATGCTGCTGAACATACCTCTTTCAATTTGTTCATATGTTACATTCTTATCCCTGACAAGAATGTAGCGGTCATATCTGGAAAATGCTGCTCCGCTGCGGGCTTTTCCGGAGTAATGCATCAAATACGGATACTCGGATTCGTACTCTTTTTCATCATCTGTATAATACATATGGTAATTTTCACCGTCAAAGCTTAAATCATGCATATATAATACCGGGTAATCATCCTTGATTTCTTCATAAAGCTCCGGTGATACACGCTGCGAATCCAGAGTGTAATAATATGCCAAACGAACAAATGCCTTTTCACCGGCCTCCGTTTTATCAATAAACTCCCGCCAGGCTTTACTGCCGGAGGTGAGGCGTGAATTCTCAAATACAACGCAGTCATCCGCTTTCGCATTTTCTAGGCTGTAATCTTCCGGCAATTGATCATATGGGACGTAACCGGATTTTTCTTCCGTGCCTTCGTCCAATGCAGATGAGGTCGTATGGTAAATGTCATTGCAAACAAGGGAGTCTGCTGAACAGGCTGTATCATTTAATGAACAGCCGCTCATTAAAGCGATTACCATTAATGCAGTCACAAGCAAATATATTACTCTGTTCATTGCTCAGGCAGCTCCTTTTTCCTATTCAATAGAAGCATTAAGCCGCAGGTTAGCAATCCGGATACGGCAATGACGATAAAGTCAATCGCTGCAAAAGGAATACCTCCTATCGGCCGGCATAACGCTCCGTAGCCGAAGCGGTATAAATACCCACCCGTTAATATAAGCTCGCCGGCATACATTGCAATCGTAGTTGCCATTGAAACAACGGTTGGAACCGCTATCGACAGCCACTTGCTTTTTTGATAAAAAATACAGCCGAAATACACGCCGAATGTCACACCAAATACAACGAAGAAAATACTCATCAGTATTGCAGACAATGAAGATATATTTAATGTTCCGTTTCTGTAAAAGGCGGTAAAACAGGCAAGAATACAAAGTCCTACAAATACAACGGCAGAAATCAGTTGTACAATCAAAGGCTTCTTTTTACTGTAATCTTGTTCTTTCAGCATCATCATAAAGCCACATACGACATTGATAACAGTCAGAATGATAACAAGCGAAATTAAATAGAAGTGAACCTTAAATGCCGGATTGTTACCGGCATATATTGATTTCCCGATAGACCGCAGCACTTCCGGAGTAGCGGCACACAGGCTTAACTGCCAGGATTGCAGCGGAATCTGACGTGATGAAAACGGGAACTCAACAATAGGTATTTGCTCAAATGCGAGCTCCATAACGCCGAATAAGACTGCCCCGAGAACAGAAGATATCAGCAGTGTGTGTTTTTTCCCAATCCGGTATAGGATCGGCATAAGGCATACAACCGCAATCAGGGAAATACAAATCGGAGTGTATGGGATGATATATTTGGGATAGTCCTCTGCAAGAACAATTCTATTCAGCAAAAAACTGCGGAATGCAGCTGCACCCATATAGATCGGGTAAACAGACGCCAACAGTATTACAAGAACAGATAACAGGTAAAAGCTGCGGTATTGATTTTTCATTTAACCCCTCCTGGGAGTTTTCGAGCAAACTCCTTATATTTGGGCATTTGTCAGAAGCGTAATCACGATGACAGCAACAAACAGACAAAAACAGATGCAAGAGAAAACGGTCAGTTTCCGATAAGATAATATGTATTCAATTCTCACCTTGATTTTGGCTCCGCCAAAGGCCGCAACGAGCATATTCTTTTGCGCGGCATTGTTCAGTATCGCACAGGCATATTCTTTCTTTTCGCTTTCGGTCAGTGTACGGATGGCTTTATTATCACATGATAATTCCATGTCCTCGAAAAAATATTTAAGAAGCAGCCATGTGAGAGGATTAAACCAATGCAAACAGCAAACGACGATTGCCGCGCATCGCCAGAGGTTATCCTTTCTTTTGGCGTTAACCATCTCATGCTTCAAGATATACGAAAGCTCTGCTTCAGCTACACCCTGCGGAATAATGATTCTGGGGTGAATGATACCGTAAAGAGCCGGAGCAGTGACCCTATCTGAAACATAAACACGATGCTGAAGCCTGGTTGCGTTCCTGGTTTCTGCCTTTGTAAACAAGTAAAGCAGAACTGTTGTCAACAAGGCGGCACACGCTATAACAGCCCAGACAACAGAAGAAATCCTGAATACCGTTTCCAACAAATCTGTTTTATATGCAAGAGGAAAATAATTCTTGGCGGCCATGATAAAATTGGACGCTGCAAGTGCCGGTAGATCAGCAGATTCGTATACTACAACCGTTTTAGCCGTAAAATTCGATATTAACGTCATCAGGCTGTACCTATAGGTCATGCCAAAAGGAAAGATGAACCGGATAAAAGGGATTACCCAGAGAACATAAACAAACTGTTTCGGGATTTTTTTGATTTGGCGGAGTACAAGGATGATAAGCCCGGCAACCCCACCGAGGATGCTCATGTTCAGCACCCAATAAAATACCTCGCCCAGCATAACCATCACCGCTTTTCTATCATAGCTTTCAGTTCCGCAATATCTTCCTCACTTAAAGATTCGTTCCCCAGGAACGCAGCAAAGAAAGCTTTTTTTGAGCCATCATACAGTTTATCGATAAGTGACTCTGTTTCTGCTTTTCGAACATCCTCTTTTTTAATCAGGGCTGAGCAGATAAAGCCGGGATCTTCACGCAGAACGGCATTTTTCTCAATGAGTTTTTTCAGAATGGTATAGGTGGTGTTCTTGTTCCAGCCGATTTGTTCCGTTGCAAGGATGTGCAGCCGCTTTGCGCTGATCGGTTCGTTAGCCCACAAAATTTCCATGAGCTTCAGCTCACTATCAAATAACTTAATGCTTTCCATAACAGCTTACCTCCCAGACTATTACTGTCGTCTATATATAGACTACCGTAATAGTCTGGCTTTGTCAAGAGGTTTTACAGATTTAGTAACTTATTGCCGCGAAACTACAATAATTTCACATTCGCGGCAATAAGTACATTCGCTGGGTTATGGGCGGCAGCCCACATTAGTTGGCCCACTCTGAAGCATAATAGCCGCTTTTCAGATCATAATCAACTCTGACATATGGATAACAAACATTCCACCCGACTGCTTCACTTAGAAATATGACAGTTTTCGTATAAATATTGCTGCTGGCAAACTGAGTGGGATTTTCTTTATAAACATCGCTATGTACAAATGATACGGAAGCATCTTTATTGAAATAATTAGAAATATATGATGCAATCTCGGCTGCTTTACGTTCAACACTATCCCTGTCAGGCGCCATTTTCAGGAATGCATCCAGATTCGTTTTGTCAAAATAAAAGGCAAATTCCACAGTATCGTATACGGTATCCTCGTATATGGAAACACCGTTAAAATTCACTGTATTACCGTTAATGCTTATACTTCCGAATTTTTCACGGAACCTGGCTTCCAGCTGTTCATATGAAAATGCCTTTGTCAAAGTGATCGAATCAATATACGACGGTTGGGAAAAATATCCTCCCTTGACTGCTATGACCTTTACGAAATAAGGCGCCTCAGGCACAAGGCTATTAATGCTCAGACAGTAGTTAGCAGACCATGTCCATATACCCAGCCCGTTTTCATCAAGTATTTCAGTATATTCGCCATCCCTGGAGTCGCTTATATAAACCTTGCAGTAATCGACCGTATCGTCCCTGTCCCATTTAACGGCGATCGTATCGCTTGCTATTTGCTCCCATGTGACATTAGCAGGTTTCGGCACATTTGAAAGCAAATTATAAAATGATATAAGATCTAACTGCAGGTTCTTTTGCATTTTGACATATTCGTTTATCGGAATTGCAAACCCCAGATTTTCACCTGTCTGAATACCGGCAAAAATGATTCCTATTGCCTGCCCTTTATTGTTAAGTAAAACGCCCCCGCTGCTCCCCTGGCTTATTGGCGCCGAGATCTGCAATATCCCTTTGTCAAGCAGGGAACTGATTATCCCGTTGGACATCGTATTCTTAAGACCGTAAGGGCTGCCGATAGTATATACTTCCTCGCCCAGAACAACACTGTCCGAATTTCCCGGTTCCAAATAAAGCTTTACCGTTTTATCCAGATCAAGGACTGCAATATCCATATCCCTATTGTATCCGATTATTTTTATGGCTCCTGAATAGACCTGTCCGTCGTTCTCTGTGATCGTTAAAGTTTTGGCGCCATCGATCACATGGAAATTGGTTATGAGGTTGCCGTCCTGAGTAATATAAAAACCGCTTCCTATCCAGGTGCTTTCATCATACCCGACAGCGCTGATCATCACAACTGCATCAGCCAGCTTACCTATTTCTATGCTACTAAGGATTTTGTCCGTATCAGCCGTGGTATTCGCATTATTTTCAAAGCTTAATTTATCGGCTTGCGCCTGCGTAAAAATCCCATTTCCGACCAATTTCTGCAGCAATGTGGTCTCACTGTTTTTCAAGGGCTGCATCAGTGTACCATATGAGCTTTTAGCAACATAATCCCTTAAGAACGGGCTGCTGACGATTTTGAAATATAGATCCTCATCCAAAAGTCCAATCGATTTTGCAAAATCAACCGACTCAAGCCAGGTAAAATCCCTGACGTTTTCACTGTCATCATACCCCAGCGACCTTAGTAAAAAGGTAACATAGGATTGCCCGTTCATTTTGTCATAAGTCCCGAACAGATTGTTACCGATTCCTTTGGTCAGCCCGTTTTTATAAGCATAATTGGCATAGCCCCTGCCCCAGTCCGGCACATCTGCAAATACGCACGCTTCCTTAACCAGCTGGTTTGCTTCCTCCTCCTTGCCAAGAAGCCTTATAAGCATAATCAAGCCTTCCAGTCTTGTGGGCTCGCGGTCAAGCTCAAATCCGTTCCCGGTTCCTTTAAATACGCCGATCTCAGATAATTTTACCGCATAATCATTATAATAAATGCTGCTGGCGTAGGAAGACAAACTGATAGAGATTAAAATACAAAACAACAATGTAATGAATATCAGTCTTTTCAATGATGTAATCCTTGTCATGATATTCCTCCTGTAAAGTATACGGCATAAAAATACATATCAGCTATATATTCTACATAATTTCATTATACCCTTCAAAGCGATCAACCATTAATACTTTTATTCTACATATACCTTCAATGTTTTCAATACGAGTGAACCAAGCCAACGACTATCACAAGATAAAAAACAATGTTTCATGCATTTACAAAAGAGCGCGGTTAATATTATAATAAGTTGAAATACATATCAGGTATAAACGAGAAAGGATCTGTACCATGCACCGGATCGTAAAAACAGGCAGTAATTTTGAACGCGAACCGCTTTTAAACCCTTTTGGATTCAAAGGCGGCTACCTGGATGAATTGTGGCAGGTTGCCGCATGTATGGAAGGACAGTCCGGATACCGTTCTGTTGGATTGGGGACCCAGAGCGTCCTGTGGTCGGATGCAGAAGTTTTTTCCAGCCACTCGCAAGCTGCCGGTAATTGCCTGATGTACATGATAACGGATCATGCCCTGAAAATAGCGCGGAATCTTTCATTTAAAAATCCGATTGATTTACTGGATCAACTCCTTCCTCAGGTTTATGAATATGGCAGGAAAATAACCTGCAATCCAAAGCTTCGCGTAACATTTGTACTGAACGCGCTTGTTGCATTTGATAACGCTGCATGGCTGCTCTATTGCCATGAAAACAATATTGGCAATTTTAGCGGCATGATACCTGAAGATATCCGTCCTGCGCTTTCGTACAGGCATGATAAGCTTGCCGGCATACCTCTGATATCATATGGCACATCTTTTCAGGATATCGTCAATATCGCGGATAACGGCAGCTTCTTTCTGAAAATCAAAATAGGCTCCGACCCTGAGAAAGACGGAGACCCTGAAAAAATGCTTGACTGGGATAAAAAGCGGCTGACCTCCATCCATGAAGCATTACGCGATACATCAACGCAGTATACCGGGAACGGACATATCGCATACTATCTTGACGCCAATGGCCGATATGACAGTAAGGAACGCTTGCTAAGGTTTCTGGATCATGCAGATAAAATAGGCGCCCTTGACCGGATTGTCATTTTGGAGGAGCCTTTCCCCGAAGATGATAAAGCTGATGTCCACGATATTCCCGTACGGCTTGCAGCAGATGAGAGCGCTCATTCGGACGCTGACGCAGCGGAACGTATTGAGCTGGGTTATCGTGCCATTGCTCTGAAACCGATAGCGAAAACGATGAGTATGAGCCTGAAGATTTGCAAGACTGCATATGAAAAAGGCGTCCCGTGCTTTTGCGCGGATTTGACTGTAAATCCTGTTCTGGTGGACTGGAATAAAAATATGGCCGCGCGTTTGGCGCCGCTTCCCGGAATGAATGTCGGAGTGCTGGAATCCAACGGCCGCCAGAATTACCGCAGATGGGATGAATTGAAGTCCTATCACCCGTATAAGGATGCAGAATGGATCAACTGCAAATCGGGCTTGTTTATGTTGAATAACGATTTCTATAAGGAAAGCGGAGGCATTTTTAAAACAAGCGAACACTATGCATCACTGCTCAAATAGAGTCCGGAATACATGAAGACGCTATAAGGAGTGATTTATTATGACTTATAAAATTTTTTCTTCAATAAAACGGAATGACAAGCATGGAATACTGCATCCCGGTGCGCCCGTCAATCGTCCCTTCCCGTCGTTTTTACCTTCTGTGCTTTTTTCATATGTGTTGATTATTATAATATGTACTCTTATTATGGGGGTGTTTTTTTATCAGATACTCGGCACATTTATAACCGACCATACAATCGCATCAAGCAACAAGCTTTTGAGCCAATATAAAAATAGTGTGGATTCTCTTATACTAAAAAATATTAATGACATCTCCGTTAAAATATTAAATGACGTGAATAACAATTCATACCTGGACAGTTACTTTAACAAGCCTCTGGAGAATAATACCGCAGATGTATATGAGGTCAGCAGGTATCTCACCGATATGAAATTGGTAAATCCACTCATCTACTCTCTGTCAATTTTCTACAAAGATAATGAATTATTGGTATCGACGGACTATATCCGCCACAACCTTTATAACAGTCCGGAAAATCAGGAAAACCTCAGGCATTACTGGAAAACGGTCAGCAGTGCAAATAATAATCCGGATAATATCGGATTGCTGTTTGATTATGGCGCAACACTGGATTATAAATTGCGGGAATCCTCCGGACACAAACTGCCCGAATCACTCATCCACGCTGTAAGGCTGACTTATGGGTACAACAGAAAGATTAATGGAGCCATCATTATAACAGTAAACAGTGAAATATTTTCAAACCTATTGAAAAAAGTGGCTTCGGAAGACCTGGGCAGCATTATGATCGCAGATAGGGATGGTTTGATCCTATGCCACACGGACAGCAGCTATGCCGGAAAAAATATATCTGAATTGGGGTATTATTCCGGTACTATTTTCAGTGCCGCCAAACCCGGCTATTTCAAAGCACAGGTGGATGGCATACCGACTGTCGTATCATACCAGATATCTGATTATAGCGATTGGAGGTACATTTCAGTTGCTCCTATGAAAGAGGTTACTTCTGCCGCCCGTTTTTTTGCCAAAACGGTTGTACTGGTTTCGCTACTTTCAACAGTAATAGGTCTATTCATATCATTTTTTGCTGCAAAAAGGCTGGCAAGGCCATTGAAGACAATTGCCAATGCTTGCCGCGCTATTCTGTTCTCCGCTGACGGGATGAAGGAGAAAAATGAATATATGCTGATAAATAGCACTCTTAACGGTTTGCAGAGTGCAATGAAAGAGAAGGATAAAGAAATAAAAGAGATCATGCCCATATGTAAAATTAACTTTTTAAATGCCTTGCTTTCTGACAATCCGCCGCATCGTAATGAAATCTTCACAAGGATGAACGCACTTGGCATAAGTATGCCGTATAAGCTTTATTGCGCTGCTGCAGTGAAAGTTGCCGGTCCCGTATGCGTGGAAGATGCAACTGAATTTGAGTATGAAAAGAAACGGCTTATATCACAGTTTGAAGATACTTTTTCTACAATATCTTCAATCTGTATTCTCTATGAAAAAGATAATATCATCAAGGCAGTGATCAACCATGACCTGGATGAAGCCGGGCTGATGAACCTGGCATGGAAATTTCTTGAATGCACCGGCGGGAAAATGGTACTATCCAAATATCTGGCTTTCGGCGAACCGGATACGGATATTCTGCAAATGAATAAATCACTCAGATTAGCCGTTCTTGGTCTTGATTACAGTTACATTTTCCCCGAAAAGCACCTCTATTCCCCTTCGGAGATATTATTCCGGGAAGAAGGAAACCGAGTTCCAAACAAATTGCAGTTGAACAACTTTGCTAACTCACTCAAAAGCCTGGATCGCGAAAAGTCCATATCTGATTTAAAAGAAGTGCTTGTTACTTTAAGGACAGGCAATTTCTCATACCGGCAGGCAATGGCATCATTATCGGCATGTGTCTCCTCCGTGAAGGAATTTATACATACGAACGGTGAAGAGTACGGCGCCGACTTATATGAAGGGTTAAAGACAATAACAAATATATTTGAGTTTGATACCAGGCTGACAAATATTATCAACTACGTATTCGATGCAAGAGAAAAGACCGGCTCAGGCAGTAATATGGAGTTGGTCAATAAGGCAAAAAAATTGATTGACCGTGAGATACAAAGCAATCAAATTTCTTTGAAACATATTGCCGGGGAATTGGGTGTAAGTGAGAAATACCTGAGCAAGGTTTTTAAAAATGAGACAAATGTTAAGTTCGTTGATTATATTACCAATCTAAAATTGAATCATAGCCGGTCTTTGCTGCTTAACAGCGGCCTGAAGGTAGAAGAAATATCCTCGCTGATGGGTTATTCTACCCCGCAGTATTTTATAAGCAGATTTAAATTAATGTTCGGGTGTACTCCGGGAGAGTATCGGCAGAAAAATTTAACGCATTCATAAAACGCATGCTTCCGACTAAAGTCGTTATAGAAAAATTGTTATTCATGCAAATAGCCTGAATGCACGGCTATCGGGCAGGTATGATTTTATCCCGCGGGAAAGTCAGAATTGAACTGCGCTCTTCACGTCGTTATAATGAAAACAGAAAACGGGTGCGCACACGTTTCATTCCAGGCGTCATGTCAAGAAAAGAAATCTAACAAAAACCAATTTTCAGATAGGGGGTACTTATAATGAAAAAATCTTTAGTATTACTAATATCCGTCTTTCTATTGGTATCGATCTTAATGACAGGATGTTCAAAGGAAGGATCATCCGACAATACTCCCGCCTCAGATTCATCTGCAAGCCCGTCTGCCGCATCCGCGAGCCCGACTGCCGAAGTTAAGGCGGCCCCGGACAAAATCAGAATATTCTATATCACATCAGGACTTACCATACCCGATAATTTCAATTATAAAAATAATTTCGTTCTGGACGAGATCGCAAAGCTTGCCAATGTAGAAATTGAGGAAGCTGTCGTTCCGCCGTATTCCGATTATAAGACGAAGTTCAATCTCATGATGTCTTCCGGCAATATATGCGATGTAGTTCATATCCCCGCGGCCAATGAGGTAAACACTTATGGTCAGAACGGCGCTTTAATGGAACTTACGGACACTATAAACGGATCCGATATTATGAAAAAGCGTTATTCAGCCAAATTTATCGAACTGATGAAGGCTAATGACGGGAAAATTTATTCTTTGCGCAGCTTGCCCGTAGACGGCGACTGCAATTTATTCGGAGTCAGGTATGACCTGCTTGAAAGCGTAGGCTACGCCAGTATGCCGGCTACCATGGAAGAATGGCTCGACGCTATGAGAAAAGTGAAGGCCAAATATCCTGATTCTATACCTTACACCAGCCGGGAGAATCTCCATTACTGCGAGTTTGTCTTCAAGTCATACGGCTGTGCGAGCGACGGAGTCAGCTGGCAATTTTATAAGGGCAAGATCATACCTGCATTTGAAAATCCTCTTTACAAGGACGCCTTAAAAATATATCAGACTATGCTTACGGAAGGCTTAATGGACAAGGAGTTTGTGACAAGCAAGGCGCAGGATTTTCAGGATAAGAGGCTTAATAAAAATGTTCTGATAAATCAGCAGAATCTTACTGCGCTGGCTACATGGATTGACCGTTTTACATCCAACAATATAACAGGCGCTATGTTTGTCCCCAGCCAATTTCCAAAGATAAATGATGACAGAATAGATCCCATCGCCGTGTATGACGGTCCTCCCAGCATAGGAGCCCACTGTGTGGCAATCAGCTCCACCAGCAAAAAGAAGGAGGCTGCTGTAAGATTCCTTGAAGCGCTTCTTTCCGACGAGTGCAATAATCTCACTGTATGGGGCCGTGAAGGAATTGAGTACAATGTAGTCAACGGTGAAAAGGTGCCTGATTATGTTAAAGCAAGTGAAACCAATTGGCGTCTGATGTACGGCATGCTATTCGGCTTTAATACAAAGGAAGAACTGGAACTGCTGGCAAAGACTAATATTGCCAACACCAAATATGACAGCGCCGGTAAGGAAAAATATCAGAAGCTGTTCCTTGAACAGGCGGATAAAGCACTGGCCGATTTGAATTCAGTGCAAATGAATCCGTACAGCTTGATAACTCTTGATAAGGATACTGTGACAAGGCTCACGGAAGCAACAAATGAAGCAAGAACGATTACCGTCAAAGCTATGATAGGCGAAATCAGCATGACAGAATTTGACGCACAGGCAGCGAGCTTTATGAAAAAATATCAATTTATTACTGATGAGTACAATGCGAAGCTTCCTGAAGCTCAAAAAAAGGCAGCCATGTAATAATCTCGTTAGTCCTGTAATTTCAGCGGGGAATTGCGATCCCCGCTGAAATTGGTTTTAACGTTATTTTTTAATAAGACTGAAGACCGGAGGAATAGAAAGATGAAGCCTAGACCCCATATATTCAAAAAAACCAGGGATCTTCCGATGTATGGCCTGTTGCTGCCGGGTGTTCTCTTAGTGGTCATATTTCATTATATACCGCTTTTTGGAGTTGTGATCGCATTTAAAGATTATAATCCGTTTACAGGTATCATCAACAGCGAATGGGTAGGATTTAAAAATTTCGCATTTTTCCTGCTGGATGAAAATTTCTGGCGTGTCATGAAGAATACAATCACTATTAATATTATGCAAATAATAATAGGTTTTCCCGTGCCGGTTATCTTTGCCATCCTTCTTAATGAATTATGGTCGACAAAGTTAAAAAAATTAACTCAGACAGTCAGCTATCTTCCATACTTTATTTCGTGGGTTGTAGCCGCAGGTATCATCACATCTGTTCTATCTCCAAGCACAGGTGCTCTTAATGGTTTATTTAAAAATATATTTGGTATGGAACCCATTCACTTTCTGGCCAAAAAGGAATACTTCAGGCCTATCATAGTACTAACCGGCGTATGGAAAAGTTTTGGTATGAATGCGGTGTATTATCTGGCCGCTATCGCATCCATAGACGTACAGCTATATGAAGCTGCAAGAATGGATGGCGCGGGAAAATTGAGACAGGCATGGCATATCACTCTCCCGGGCATTAAAACGATGGCCATCGTACTTTTGGTCCTGCAAGTAGGCACTCTGGTTTCCATAGGTTTTGAACAGATATTTCTGCTGTATAATCCTCTTGTATATGAGGTCGGAGACGTAATAAGCACATATACATACCGGCTTGGTATTGAGCAAGCCCGCTATTCACTTACCACAGCGATAGGCTTTACCCAATCTGTTGTGAATTTCATTCTTGTATATACAACAAACCGCATGGCAAAATCTTTTGCAAAATGGTCATTGTGGTAAGGAGGGAATCTTATGGTGAAAAGGACATCCGGAGAAAAAGTATTTCAGGTATTGAATATATTTTTAATGTTTATTATAATGGCTACAGTGTTATTGCCTATAATGCATATATTCAGCGTATCGGTCAGCAACAGCAGGGCGATCACTACTCTTGGCGTAGGCCTTCTGCCGGTAGGGTTTAACCCTGCCGCATACATAAAGCTTATAGGTGAAGCCATATTCAAGCGATCTTTGATAAATACCGTAATTATTACTGCTGCGAGCACAGTTTTTTCACTTGTCGTTATAATTATGGTTGCATATGCACTGTCTAAAAAATATTTTTTGGGGAAAAAATTTTTTGTTTATTTTTTTGTCGTCACAATGTATTTCTCGGGTGGTCTCATACCTTCATACCTTCTTGTATCAAAGTATTTGAGACTTAATAATACATACCTTGCATATATTCTTCCCGTACTGGTTAATGTATTTTATATTATAGTAGTAAAAAGCCAGGTCGAGGCCATTCCGCCTGACCTTATCGAAGCGGCCTACATAGATGGCGCCGGGGAATACAAAGTATTGTTTAACATAATCATTCCTGTCATTAAACCTACAGCTGCGGCAATCGGCATGTTTATTGTTCTGAATTGCTGGAATATGTGGTTCCCGGTACTTTTATATACGGATAGAAGAGAAATGTGGACAATGCAATATTACCTCAGAGCAGTCGTGTTTGAAAAGTTTCTTGCAAACAATGCTGAAAATGCCCCTGCTGTTGTAGGCGCTGACGTCATACCCCCGCAAAATTATCAGATGGCTTGTATTATATTGGTATCATTGCCGATTGTATCGGTATATCCATTTGTACAAAAATATTTTGTGAAAGGAATACTGGCTGGTTCAGTAAAAGGATAATGAAGCAATCATGAAAATAGGTGTTAAGAAGGCTATAATAAGCCCGGAATTTCCGGTTGACCTTGCCGGGTTTGCCGCACCCGACAGGAAATCCGCCGGCATACACGATGATATTTCCTTAAGCGTCATGGTTATTGAACACAATGGAAAGAGGGCTGCATTCGTGTGCGCCGATATCATCGGATTCGACCTTGAAATTGTAAAGGATTTGAAAAGCAGTATATATCACCGGTTTGGCTACCGTGAGGAGGAGGTTTTTTTCAATGCCTCCCATACGCACAGCGGCCCTCAGACCCTGACATATATGCTTGACCTGGTTGGCAGAGCAGACGCGGATTACCTTGCATTTTTAAGAAACAAGCTTTTTTCCGCTTTCGAGGATGCTTTGAATGACCTGGAGGAAGCGGAATTATATACAGCCGTGACGAAATCAGATATTGGCATAAGCAGAAGGCTGATCTCCGAAGGGAAGGTATTATTTGCACCGAATAAGGACGGCCTGATCGATGACAATGTTACGGTATTGAAATTCTGCACCGGAAGCAGAGTTAAGGCTGTTCTTTTCAATTATGCCTGCCATCCCAGCATAGCAAAGACAAATAATGTAAGCGCAGATTTTCCGGGATATGCAAGAAAAACGATCGAGGATCACTTCGGAAAAGGGATTGTTGCATTTTTCATGCAAGGCTGCTGTGGGGATATCCGGGCAAGGACCATGGAAAACGGCCGCTTCCGTCCGGGTACATGGAACGATGTAGACAGCTATGGAAGCTTGCTTGGTCAGAATGTGATCGATGCATGTGAAGGCAGTATGCAAAAAATTGAGGATATCAATATTCTTACGGCTATATCCCGCATTCATATTCCCCTTCAAGCAATACCGCCCAGAGAATATTATGAAGATGCAAAACAGCAAAACGATCCAGGTAAGAAAGAATGGGCGGAAAAAATGCTGCAAAATTACGAAAATCTAAAGAACAGCAGACCATTCATCATTCAGCGTATTTCAATCGGTAAGAAACTCGTGTTTATCGGAATGAGCGGTGAAGTCTGCTCCGGATACAGCCTTTATGCCAGACAAGCCTTTTCAGACGGCTTTCTTGTTGCGGCTGCCTATACGAACGGTACGGAAGGCTACATACCGACGGAGAATATGTTTAAAGAGGGCGGATATGAGCCGGAAGACAGCTATGCTTATTTCTCATTTCCTTCGAAGTATGGCAGTTCGATTGAAAAAATACTCACAAAGGAAATCAAGGATATTTTAACATTATAAAGCGGTATATCTTGACCGCCGAACTGCGGAGGTCTCCGAGTGCCTGTTATATGAATATATAATGGGCATTTTTAATAATGTGTTCCATTATAATACTTAATTCTATAATGTTGACATGTTTATAATCGTTGTATATTATTCTTATATAAAACGGTAATTTGTTTTCCGTAAAATAACTGAATATATTGAATGAACTCATTTTCTTTACGAATGTCTTGCAAACAGCAATGATTCTATGATGTTTGCGAGGACAGACGTTTAGAAAATTTTATTCAATTAATATAGTACATAACAAGGAGATTTATAATTATGAAAGATGTGTCCGGAGCGATGTTTTTAAATGCCGAGTTCTGGCGGCAGCATGCTTTAAACGACCTGATACCGTATTGGTACGAGCACGTAAGAGACGCGGAGCACGGCGGATTCTACACCAATCTGTCCCGGGACTGGAAGCCGTCCTGCTCATGGGACAAATACCCTGCAATGATCAGCCGGCATGTATTCGGCTTCTCCATAGCCTATCTCCTTTCGGGCGAAGACAAATATATAGAGACAGCCCGCGGCGGAGTCGAGTTTTTGCTGAAACATGCATGGGATAAGGAATATGGCGGTTGGTTCGATCTGCTTACGCGTGAAGGAGAACCGAAGGTAACATCCAAGAGCATTCCATTGCAGCTTTATACCAATGTCGGACTAACAATGTACTATTTTACTGCAGGGGATTCCTGTGTGCTGCCATATATTTTAAAATCCATAGATATCCAAAAAACATATGGCTATGATATGGAATTCGATGGATATTACCAGGCATTGGGAAGAGATCTGGGCGTACTGGATTCGGGAAAAAACAAGCATGCCCATTATGGATATGTAGGTTCCTTATTGCTCAACTTATGGCTGGCCACCCGGGAACCTGACGTTCTTGAATGGGAGCGCCGGTTAACCGATCTGACCCTGGAGCGCATGGTTGATCCCGATAATGGCTGGATTAACGGATACATGAATTCGTTGGACCGCCAGTGGAGGTTTGAACCTTACATAAAGGACGGTATAGAATATATCCATATAGGCGCCCAGCTCACTGCCGCGCTTTCATTCCTCCGGCTTTACCATCAGACCGGTAACAGCATATACCTCGAAAGGGGGAAGTCCCTCAGCGACAGGATCAATCAATACGGATGGGATGCTGAAAGCGGAGGATGGATCGACATGGTCGAAAAAGCATATCCCCACCGCCCTGCGCCTTTCTTCATGGTTCATAACTGGATACAGAATTACGGCTGTTTCCTGCAGCTCCAGCTTTACCGCCTGACAGGTGATGCCGGGTATCTGGAACGTTATAAAAAGAGCGAAGCTTTTTGGTATAAGCATCTGCGGGATACAACGTACGGCGGAGTTTTTACTACGGTATCACCTGATGGCATGCCGGCGGACGACGGCAGTAAAGCGGCGCCATGGCGCACCTCTTACCATGAGATGGAGCATGCTTTTCTGAGTTACCTCTATCTCAATACATATGTCGGCAAACAACAGGCCGTACTCCATTTTAAAATAAATTGTTCCGGACCGTCCCGCAAAATCTTCGTATCACCGATAGATGACCCTTCGGTACAGATTACCGGAGTTAGAGTAAATGGGCAGCCATGGACGGGATTTGATGCGCGGGAACGTTCCATTGTCCTGCCTGCCGGGAATGGGCTTAAAGTAGAGGTTACATTCGCTTGATTGAATATGGTGTCAGGAACCGGATCTCAGAATAGAATTCATCGATTAGTACTACATAAAGGGGTTTTTACATATGGATGATTTTGCATTTAATCTGGATAGTAACTATCTGTCCGTCATAGAGGAAAAATTCGAACAGAAAAGAAAAATTGCTTCTGCAAGAGAGCAGGCATTATTCCAGGTATTTGACGGGAATCTCACTAAAGAAGAAGAAACAGCAATGAAATTTACTTATGCATACATGTCGTTAAATGACCTGGCTGATTATGACGGAAGCCTTTTTCTGAACCATGTGAGGGAAACATTCCAAATCCTGAAAATGATTTCGTGGGGGTATAAAATACCGGGTTCGTTATTTTTGCACTTTGTCCTCCCCTATCGTGTCAACAATGAGAATATTGAAAACTGCCGCGGCATTTTGTTTAAAGAGCTATACAACAGGGTCAAGGATTTATCCATGACTGATGCTATCCTTGAAGTGAACCATTGGTGCCACGAAAAGGTAACTTACATCGCATGCGACCCCCGTACTTCCTCACCGCTTACGGCAATCCGCAGAGCTCTAGGCCGCTGCGGCGAGGAATCGACTCTGGCCGTATCCGCTTTACGCAGCCTCTGTATACCAGCCAGACAGTGTTATACACCCAGATGGGCGCATTGCGATGACAATCATGCATGGGTGGAAGCCTGGGCGGATGGAAAGTGGAGCTACTTGGGAGCATGCGAACCTGACGCCCGGCTCAACAACGGATGGTTCCGGGACCCCGCGCGTAGAGCCATGCTGGTCAATACCCGCGTCCTAGGCAATTATACCGGACCCGAGGAAATCACCCTGTCACACGAGTGGTACACAGAGCTCAATTTGCTGGACAACTATGCGCCGGTTAAGAAAATTACCGTAAAAGTAACCGGCCGGGAGGGTAATCCTGTCCCGGGTGCGACTGTATACTTCCAGGTATTTAATTCAGGAGAGTTTTCAACTATTGCCAGATTGACTTCCGATAATAACGGAAAGGTTTCTCTGACGACAGGCTACGGTGACCTGATGGTTCATGCTGCGGGAAGAAATGGATGGGGCAATAAAAAGATCAGCGTCACAAAGGGAGATTACTTTGAGATTTCGATATCCGGGGAGCCTCCGGTCTGCAGAACACAGGAGATTGATATGGTTCCGCCTGTTCAAACGCATGCAGATGCAGAGGATCCGACAGAGGAAGATCTGAACGCCAATAATCGGCGGCTTATGGAGGAGGACAGGATCAGAGCGGAGTATGAAGCCACATTCATTTCGGAAACACAGGCTCATGAAGTTGCGCGCCAGTTATCCCTGCCTGCGGGCCGGGTATGGGATGTACTTAAAAAAGCCCGGGGCAACTGCCGTGAAATCGCCGCCTTCCTCAGGGAAGAAACTCCCGGATACGGAGAATGGGCTCTAAAGCTGCTTGAATGTCTTGCCGAAAAGGACCTGACCGATACCTTCCGTCCTGTCCTTAAGGATCACCTTTACGGCGCCGCTGTTTTCCAGGGGAAGTTTGATGATCAAACATATATGAGCTACATCCTGTGTCCCAGGATTGCACATGAGATGATCGGCAGGTACAAAGCCTTTTTCCTGCAGCAGTTTTCAGCAGATGAGCAGGAATGCTTCCGGAAAAATCCCGAATTTTTGGTACAATGGGTCAAAACCAATATTGAAGTTTTGGATGGCTATACATGCTACAACGGATCAGCTACCCCCAGAGGAACTTACGAGCTTAAGAAGGCAGACAGGCTGTCACGTGATATTGCTTTTGCAGCTATGGCCAGAAGCTTTGGCATACCGGCCCGTTTGCACCCTGCCGATAAGAGGCCCCAGTTCCTGTCGGATCAGGTCTGGAAGGATGCAGACCTTGGCGCCGCTCGGGAACAGGGCGAAAGCAAGGAACCCGCATACAGCTCGGCTGCCCGGCATGGCAAAATCAATGGGTCTACAGACAGTTCTGCCGTCCGTCAGGGCAGGATCAGGCTGGTAAAAGAACCGGGGTATGCAGGAAAAACAGAGTATTTTGCTGATTTTTCACTGGCGCGTTTTGATGATAACATATTCAAGAGCATGGATTATGAGAGGTTGGAATGGAGTAAATTTGAAGAATCGATCGAAGTATTGCCGGGGATTTACAGGCTGGTCACCACTACCCGCATTGCAGACGGGACATCTTTGCTCCGTATGACTGTTTTTACGGTTCGGCCGGAAGAAACCACCGAGGCTGCACTCTCCTTCCGCAAAGAAAACAGCGCTGTTCCCGTTCTGGGAACCGTACCGGAAGAATGCACTTTTGCACTGATAGACAGCAGCCGGGGAAATCCGGCGGAAGGAAACCGGAGAAGCTCTGCGGATGAAAGCCGGCCGGATTTTACGGATGGACGCCGTGTAAACCTTCGGGACGTACTATCGGCGCAAGGACTCATTGCGGCCTGGATCGAACCGGACAGGGAGCCGTCCAAGCATTTGCTGCGTGAAGTGCGCGAATTATCGGAGGAGTTCGATGCCTGGGGCGGCCGGATAATCCTGAACGTATGCGGCGACAAGCTGACATCTTCGTTTAATGCAGATTCTTATGATGGTCTTCCCGGACAAGCATACTTTAGTATCGATCAAGGAAACCGAAACTTGAATATTTTGATTTCAGAGCTCCCGGAAAAACCCAGGATGGATTTCCCGCTCGTATTTGCCATTGATCCGGAAAAGAAACTCAGATACATTTCAGCCGGCTATAAAGTAGGTATTGGAGCCGAGCTTGTAAAGATTTTAAGGGCCATAAATATTTAAGCTCCACATTCAGCTCTACGGGAAGCTACAAAAAAGATAAAAAGGAAACGGTGTGATGTTATGATTACATCAAAAGAAAGAGCTATTAAACAGCTGAATTTCGAAAAAACAGACCGTGTACCATTCAATTTCTGGATGGATAGAAGGCTTATGGCAGATTACGACAGAAGATTCGGAGAGGATTTCAGGGTTACGCATTATGATGCCGATGTGATTGAAACCTTTCCCCTGCTTGCATGGCCGGCCGGAAATGGAGAAGAAAGAGACGGTTCATTTTGGTATACCGAGCCTGCTATCCATGATTGGGATGAAGCGAAAAATTTGAAGTGGCCCAACCCCGGAGATGAGAAGGTCCTTGATCATATACTTGCGAATTTAAGAAAATACCCCGACAAAGCCATCTTTGTCAATATTCCCGGGCCCTTTACAATATTGCACGGCATCCGGCTTATGGACAACTTGTTTTTTGATGTATACGATAATCCGGATGAACTTCACAGCATAATAAAAAAAATAATGGATATACAGAATGAAGTAATAAAAAGGGTGGTCACTCTCCCGATTACTGCCGTTTACTTTCAGGATGATCTTGCATCATCCGGCGGACTTTTGTTTTCTCCGCGCATGATCGAAGAGTTTATTCTTGATTACTTCAAGGAAGGAATCGCTCTGGCAAAAAAGGCTATGAAGCATGTCGTATTCCATTCAGACGGCCAGGTTACCGATATCCTTGATAAACTGGCTGAAGCAGGCATTGACGCTGTAAATCCTCTGCAGCCCGAATTCAATGATTTTCAATCTTTTAAGGCAAAATATAATGGAAGGCTTGGCGTATACGGAGGAATTGACAATACGAAAATAATACCCAACGGCACAAAATCCGATATTGAATCCCACATAGCATATATTTTTGAGAAGCTGGGAAGCGACGGAGGGCTTATTATGTCAAGCCACGACATCCCAGCCCATTGTCCGCATGAAAATGTTGAAGCAATGGTAACATGCATAAAAGACTGCAGATACTAGCACTACAAGCATCTCAATTTAATATCTTCCGTAGGTATGAACCGCCCACATATAGATTCTCAGATTTTCAAGCGGCGTCCCTCCCGCAACACTTCCGGCAGGACATTCCACAAGGCCGCCGTCCTGGCCGACAGCTTCGATATCACGTCTGACTGTGTTTATTATATCCACGGGCGTGCCGTTTCTTAGGGTAAAAGGCGGCATTTGACCGTGGATAACTGCTTTGGGCATGGCTTTGCGAATATCCGACGGGTGGAGCTCGGGTCCGAAGTTAACGCAATTTACTCCGAGATCATTAAGTATGCCCATAAGATGCCCCATATTGCTGTCGGAATGCTGATGTCTGCAGTGTTTTGGCAAAGGTGCAAATTCCTTAAACAGCTTTGCAAGCACCGGCGCACAAAATTTAAGGTATGCGTTCGGCGGGAACAGGTAGCAATTATCATCCGCCAGTGAATATCCTCCGTCTCTGCTGTTTGAAGTATCCTCCATTAATACGCGGTGATATTCAACTAACTTATCTGCAAGCAATGAAAAGAACTCCATCATGATATCCGGCTCATCCATGATAAACAGACACGTGTTTGTCGTACCGAGGATACTTGTTGCCATAGTTGCGGGCCCACGGGATCCGTCTCCTCCGAGCTTCAGCTTTCTCCCGGAAAGTTTTTCATAACGATCCTTCGATTCTTGCCATCCTTCCGGGAAGGCCTCCTTCTTCATGTCAACCTTAACCGCCCGGTCTATAATCTTTTTCACATCCTCTATGTTTTCCACTGCAGAATCAAGCCATGGTGTTCCGCCTTCAGTAAGCCGCCAGCGGGCTCCCATAATCACCTCAAACCGGACAGGCGACGGCGCTTCTATTTTATCCTCGGAATAAAACCGTTTCGCCAGCACCTTTTCCACTTTATCATTACAAAGATTGTTCATCTCCCGTCTGTAGTCAAAATCAGAAAAGTACCTGACAGTAGAGGGTAAAGACATCTCCTCCAGCAGAAAATGGTCATCAAGCCAAAAACTAATCGGCACACGAGGTTTATTCGTGGAAAAAGGCTCAAGGCATGTTTCGTTTTCTCTCCAGAACTCTTTGATATCAAAATCATATGTCATGGCAGCCACTTCCTTTATGATCTATTTGCATCGCAAATAGTTGTTGTAAAAATTAAATATTCATTGATTATATTATAGCTTTGTAATATCATAATAATGAATGAAATTTTTAAAGATATATTTGTAATAATTAAAGATTCATAAACTATAGAGGAGGTTCATTAATGGATGCTGCTTCCTGCAACTATCATGTATCGGTAGATTATTTTATCGACAGACAATGCACTCCCTCATGGTGCATCACTCAAAATGCAATTTCGTTCCATGATCTGACCTGGGTATTGTCCGGAGAATCAACCTATTTCATTGATGGCGTTCCTTATCATCTCACCGGCGGAGATGTTGTCTATATTCCCAAAGGGAGCATGCGGGAAGCTTTTACATCAGTGCAGAATCCAATGCACTGCTATGCCTTTAACTTTCAATGCCGGATCGACGGCACCGACTGCCGGAAGCTGCCTTTTCCGCTTAAGTTTAAAGTGGAATTTCCCAGCAGCCTTTTAGACTTATACCGGCATTTTAACAAGATATGGCTTGAAAGAAGCCCCGGATATACGCTCGAAGCAAGTGCCATACTCATGCTCATTATATACCGGTATCTTCGCATGGTGCAGTGCAGTCCCGGCTTCTCATCCTATAGGGACATGCGGACCGAAAGTATAAAGGAGTATATAGCAAATCATTTTGACGCCAAAATAGACATGAAGCTGCTTGCGGGTTTATATAACCTTCATCCTGCATATCTGGGAGCATATTTTAAGAAGAATGCGGGGATTTCCATACATGAATACATAAACAAAATTCGAATTCAAAAGGCCGAGGACTTGCTGGCAATGGGTGAATGTACGGTAAGCGAGGCAGCCGTACGATGCGGCTTCGAAGATATATTTTATTTCAGCAAGGTGTTCTCTAAAATAAAAGGGCGCCCTCCGTCTTCAGTCCTGAATTCAAGACTTTAGGAGTCTGCCAACCTGTTGATTTACAAATAAAATATCCGGTGCTATAATTTTACTGTAATATAATATATATCCCTATTCAATAAACCCTTTAAATATAGATTTGCAAAAGCTTTATATATTAGAATAATTCTGAAACTGGATGATCCGATATTATGAAGAAGAGCCCGAAAGAAATATTTAACCGTATTGCGAATAATACAAGTTTATCGAAGAAGTACATTTACTCAAATGTTCTGCTTGTATTTATACCGTGCATCATTTTGGCGGCAGCTTTCTTTTTGAAGTTTCAAAAAACCGTTCAGACTGAAATTAATTCATCCTATGAACAAGTTATGGATCAATATATCGCAAATGCAAATTATAAATTGAATTTATACCATAATATTGAGAAGGCCTTTGCGGTAAACAGCGTGGTCCAGGAAATCCTGATGGAAGATAATGTAGAAGGTCCTATGGATATCATGCGGCTGATTGATAAATTCACCAGAGAGACAAAAAGTATTTTTCTGGATGAAAATCAAATGGAGGTTTATAATATTACTTTATATTCATATAATGATAAACTATACTATGACGGTGAGCTTTTAAGAAATTTAAAATATGCCACAGAAGAAGAATGGTACATTGATATTTTAAATACAAGAAATTTTTACAATTGCTTTTATAAAACCAAATCTTTGGATGGCCAGAATTTATTGCTGCTATCGTACCCGATTATAAAAACTACTCAATCGGGCAATGGCAATTTTTTAGGCTATATTCAAATAAGCCTGTATTCCAACCGGATTTTCAGGCCTGAAAGCGGTATGCCCCGTAAAAAAGGAATGGAAGTCTTAATTCTGGACAAAAAGGGCAATGTTGTTTACGGCGACGCAGCAATAGCGGGAAGTATGCAGGGGCTGTTGAAAGAAAATAAAAAAAGCGGAGTAATAAGAAATGGGGAAACTGATAAAATCTACATATACAAGTCATTATCCCCTTATTCTCTGGATGCTATAGCATTCTTCCCATATAATGAAGTAAATTCTAAGGTCGGCGCATTAGCCATTTTCAGTATCATTATTGTAGCTGCCATACTTTTTCTCTCTTTAAGCCTTACAGTATTGTTTTCCCATATTTTTACCAAGCGGATCCATTTGCTGACAGGGAAAATGAAACGGGTAGAAGCAGGCGATCTGAACATCACAAGCGTTATTGAGGGAGAGGACGAAGTAGGGCTGCTTGACAGGCAATTCAACAGCATGACATACCGTTTGAAAAATGTAATCAGCGAGAACTATATTCAAAGGCTGGAAAAACGGGAAGCTGAGCTGAGCGCCCTACAGCTCCAGATCAATCCGCATTTCCTTTATAATACGCTGGAATCAATCAGCGCCATTGCCGCTATAAATAATTGCTTCGATATATGCAGCATCAGCCAGAAACTCGGTGATATGTTCCGGTATAATATAAATTCGATAAAAAATGAGTTTGTAAGCTTATATGATGAAATCAACCATATAAAAAATTATGTTTACATCCAGGAGATACGTTTTGAAGACCGGTTTGAGGTGCAGTACAACATTCCGGAGGCACTGATGAATTGCAAAATCCTTAAATTCATACTGCAGCCCATAGTAGAAAATGCACTTAACCACGGACTCGAGGGAAAATTGGAGAAGGGCCGGATCTCAATTTGTGCAGAGGTTAATGGAAACGTACTATACCTGGCAGTTGAGGATGACGGACAGGGGATGCCGCCGGAGCAGGTTAAAAAGCTGAATATGTTTTTGAGCGAAACGGATAGCAATACAAAAGAGTATATAAAAAGGAGTATAGGGTTGAAAAATGTAAACTCCAGAATTAAAATGGTAAACGGAAATGCGTATGGTATTACTGTTAAAAGCCAGCTTAATGCGGGAACACTCGTTACAATTGCCTTGCCATATTGCCTGGAAAATCAGGAGGACGCCTATGTATAAGATTTTAATCGTTGATGATGAAAAGCTCATTAGAAAAGGAATCATTGCAAAGCTGGCACATAACAATTTGGAATTTTCCTGGACAGGCGAAGCCGCAAACGGCGGAGAAGCGCTTACTATAATAGAGTCGGAAAAGCCCGATATCGTTTTAACCGATATCCGTATGCCTGTAATGGATGGAATTCAATTAATCCGCTGCTGCCGCGAAAATCTCCCGCAAATCAAGTTTATCATTATGAGCGGTTATGCCGAATTTTCATATGCGGAGCAAGCCTTGAACATGGGCGTAAGCGCATATATTCTAAAGCCGGTTGACGATAAAAACCTGGTGCAAACAATACAGAAGGTGATGAAAGAAATTTCTTATTCGAAAAAAGCTGAGAATAATGCCAAAGAGGTGGCTGTACTGGGCAGGGATAGAGATGAATTGCTCCGGGAACGTATTTTAAACCAGCTTTTTCATACCTCGCGGAATTTTGAAAAGGAAATGCTGCTTGAGCAGATAGGCCTGAAGGAAGCTAACAATAATAATTCATACATCCTTGCCATACTTCACGTGGATAGCTCCAGCTACTACCATTCTCCCTTTAAATTTGATGATCTGGTATTGATAAAATTCTCAATTAAGAATATTCTGGAGGAAGTCCCCTGTAATTGCTGTAGGATGATTGCTGATAACCAGAAGGACGTCAATCAGATATTTATACTTTTTTACTATGGTGATAAGTTAAAATTGCGTACATCCTGTGATACTTATATAAGAAACGTATATTCAAAATTGCAGACGTATTTGCATCTTTCAATAACCATAGGGATCAGCGGTATTGAAGACAAGCTGACAAGTGAAATATACAAGCAGTCCAGGCTTGCTTTCGAACAGAGGCTTGCTTTAGGAGGCAATCAGATTTTCTATTATGAAAGGGTGTCGGGCTGCCCTGCATTACCTATTCCGGAGCATAAAATCAAGCTTTTGCAAAGGTGTATGGAAATCTCCGATTTAAATGGGATCCAAAGTATCCTGAATGATATCTTTTTATCGAAGGAGGCTTCGGATATGGCAGGAATTTATATCCGGCTTGTTTATTCCGAGGTCATCAGCAGCTTGTTAAAGGTATGCAGCAGTTACGGCGTAAATAAACCAACGGATTCGGATTTCCTCTCCGGTGAGGTTATTGAATACCTTGAGGATTCAGGACAAATTGCCGCATATTTATATACGATGATTTCCGATATCATCGCAGGCGGGAAAACAGAAAGGACGGACTGCAAAGAAATCGTAGAAGAGGTAAAAGCCTTCATCCTCAATAACTACACTAATGAGATTACCGTAGGTGAGCTGGCAAATAAATATGCAATCAACCCGGATTATCTTTCTTCCGTTTTCAAGCAGGAAACAGGTAAAAACATCATCAGATACCTGACCGAGCTCCGCATTGAAAAGGCTTGCCAGCTATTGAAGGATTCACAGGCAAAGATATCCGATATTTCCTACAGCACAGGATACAATGACCGTCAGTACTTTAACCGTGTTTTCAAGAAAATAACAGGGATGACGCCTGCAGAGTTCAGGAGTGCAAAAACCGGTTTACCGCAAATTTGACAAAAACACTTCATATTCTACAATTTATAAATACCCGGATTTATCCAAGTTTGTTCTAAGCTTTATCCATATGCTGCAATCCTTTTCACTTCTATAATTGGTTATATAGAAGTGATATTAAGGATTTTTCATTGGGGGAAGCATAAATGAACATAGATACATCAGTAGCAAGCGCACCCGTGAATACAAAGAAACACAAATTACTTGTGAAGGTATGGTATTACAGGCATATATACCTTTTTTTGTTGCCTGCAGTTGTCTGGTATTTGGTTTTTGCATATTATCCCATGTACGGAGTACTGCTTGCATTTAAGGATTTCAAGTATAATCTTGGTATTATGGGCAGTCCATGGGTTGGCCTTAGATATTTCAGAGTTTTCCTCTCTGATTCCAGTTTCTATGAAGTTATACGAAATACGCTTTCAATAAGCTGTCTTAAACTTATATTCGACTTTCCGGCTCCGATTATCCTGGCTCTAATGCTCAATGGAGTAATACATTCAAAATTTAAACGTATCGTTCAGACAATTTCCTATCTTCCCCACTTTGTTTCGTGGGTTGTCGTTGTCACGCTGATGCAGAAAATACTGTCGCCGAATGCTGGTATTATTAATGATATAAGGTATCAGATGGGTCTGGAACCGATTTTCTTCATGGGAAAGACGGAGCTGTTTTATCCCCTGGTTGTTCTCAGCAGTATGTGGAAGGGAATAGGCTGGGGATCCATCATATATCTTGCGGCATTGACAAACATAGATCCAAATTTATTTGAGGCTGCAGAAATTGACGGGGCCGGCAGATGGAGCATGCTGTTTAAAATAACACTACCCTGTCTTTTGCCTACTATAGCAATACTCCTGATACTTAATTTAAGCGGCATCTTAAATGCAGGCTTTGACCAGATATACCTGATGAAGACTCCAAGCACCTCAAGCGTTGCCGAGATACTGGATACATACGTCCTTAAGCTCGGTCTTCTGGACGGCCAGTTCTCCTACTCTACCGCAATAGGCTTATTTAAGTCGCTTATATCAATGATTCTTATTGTAACTGTAAATGCAATATCAAGAAAGCTCAGCGAAGTATCACTCTGGTAAATTATAGTGACCAGTTAATTTATCATTCTACTTCTACAAAAACCGGGGAGGCTGTGAAATGGGCATAAAAAAATTAACACTTGCAGACAAAATATACATGATAATAAATTATGCAATAATCACAATATTCTGTATTACAGCATTATATCCTTTTATATATTTTCTTGCCCTCTCATTCAATGACGGGTACGACGCCATGAAAGGAGGAATTTATCTATTTCCGAGAGAGTTTTCGCTGGAAAACTATGAAAAAGCTTTCAGCCACCCGCAAATGATGAACGCATTTTTCATATCCATTACAAGAACACTCCTTGTCACAATAAGCTCGGTAATCCTTACGGCACTGCTGGCATATGCATTGTCAAAAAAGGGACTGCCGGGGAGAAAATACATTGTATTCTTCTTCTTCTTCACCACATTGTTCGGAGGCGGATTGATTCCGACCTTTATATTATTCCGTCAGCTCCACATATATAATACTTACTGGGTACTAATCATCCCTTCTTTTTATAACTTTTTTAATGCGATTATTATAAGGACCTTCTTCAATGGAATACCCGCAAGCCTTCCTGAATCGGCAACCATAGATGGAGCCAGCGAACTGAATATCTTTTTCAGGATAATGCTTCCGCTTTCAATGCCGGTGCTGGCAACCATAGCACTTTTTGTTGGTGTCGGCTGCTGGAATGACTGGTTTACAGGACAATTTTTTGTGCAGGATGCAAAGCTTAAGCCTGCAGCTACCTTTCTTAACCAAATGATAAGCGAGGCATCTTTTGAAAGCATGACAGCAAAGAGCGACGGCTCATCCATGGTAAGGATGAATGAAAGCGCGATGAAACTGAAGGGAGTAACACCGGAGGCTTTAAGGATGACCTTTGTAATAATTATTACAGTGCCTATTATCTGTGTATATCCTTTTCTGCAGAAGTATTTCGTAAAAGGTTTTTTGGTCGGATCTTTAAAAGAATAGCATTTATATAGCACAAATTGCCATGTAAGCATCCTCATTAACAACTTACGGTAAAAGGGAGCAATCCTTTTTATAAATAAAATTGAAAGGGGAACATATAATGAAGAGACTTGGTATTAGAAGATTAATTTCCATTATTGCTGCGCTGTTCATGCTGACCTCAGTAATGACGGCCTGTGGCGCCAAAGAAGAGGAATCTACTACAAGTACTCAGCAAACCCAGCAAACAGCAACTCCTACAGCGGAGCCGGCAAAGGTAACTCCTCCGGAGCAGGTGGAAATTAGCTTTTTGCACTGCTGGAACGGAGGCGGTGGTGCTTTCCCACAGGATCAAGAAAATAACATCATAGCAAAAACTTTAAAAGAGAAAACCGGCATTACATTGAAAATGGAGTCAATAACTACAAGTGAAGTCGAAAAGTTGAACCTGATGTTTGCATCCGGTACGCTACCTGATTTTGTAAACGCTCCATACTGGAATTCAACAGGCGGAGAAGGAAAAGTCATTTTTAAGGGTGCTGGAGAAGGCCAGATACTGGCTATTGATGAATATCTTGATAAATATCCGAATGTAAAGAAGCTTTGTACAGTCGGCATCGCCAAGGATTTTTATGAATTCGACCTGCATCCGCCGGAATTTAAAGGCAAGACATATATAATACCTCAGCAGACTCCGGATGGAACGGTTGAAAGTATTACAAACTTCCAATACGGCTGCTATGCGCGGGGAGACATTCTGAAAGCGCTAGGCGTAAAAGCTGAAGATATCGATACATCGGACGAGTTGTATGATCTTCTCGTAAAAATTAAGAACGGCGGATTCAAGGACATTAATGGAAAACCGGTAATACCTGCAGGCACACTGCATAACGGATGGAACTACCAGTCGTTCTTATCATTCTGGACCGACTACAACATTTCAAGCTACAGGGAAGAAAACAGCAAGCTGATGCTGTACATCTTCTCAAAGGATGAGGAAGACAAACTTTTGTATATGCGCAAGTTGATTAAAGACGGGTTGTTTGATCTTGAAGCTTTCAGTAATACCGATACAATGGGTAAGGAAAAGTTGTCCGTGGGCAAGCTTGCGGTATTCGGAGCCCAACCAATGACAAATGACCTCCTCAGTACCCTTTACAAGACAAATCCTGAAATGAAGTATGAATTATTGGGACCTTTTAAGAATAAAAGCGGTAATATTGTAACGCAGGTTGAACAAAAAGGACGTTCCGGATTCCCAGCCATGTTTCTTAGCGCACAGACCAAAAAGGCAGACGCTGTTTTAAGGTTCCTGGACTATGTAAACAGCGAAGAAGGATTGCTGCTTACATATTGGGGAATTGAAGGAACTCATTATACAATGGAAAACGGAGTCCCGAAGTGGATACCGGAGGTAAAAGCAAAATTTGATGCTGACGGTACTGTAAAGAGGGATGAGGGTATGTGGTTTCTGTCTAACTTCTTTGTAGGGGCTTTCTCCTCAAACGTAAAATGGCCTGTAGCTGAAAAAGATAAGAGCGAAGGTGACAAAATTGAAGATGTATTTAAGAAAAAGATGCCTGTCGTTCTTATAGACAAGGTAAACGCAGGCTATCTTTCCCGTGATTGGCCTAAGCGCCCAGCTTACCGTGAAGCTGTCGCTCAATTGGATTATGAGGCTGAGCTAAGGAAAGCATATTTTGCAAAAACTGACGCTGACGCCCTGAAGCTTCTAAATGATATGAGAGAAAAATTCAAAGCTGCAGGCGCGCAGGAAATGGCCGACTATGTTTATGAAAAGGCAAAGAAACGTACAGATATAGGATTCTAAACAACTCTTCCTTTATTAATTTACAAAGCTAAACGGAGAAGCTCATAAGAGCTTCTCCGCCTTTGTAATATCACCTATGAATTACGTGGAGGGACAGCACATGGATATCAATACTTTAATGCACAGGGACAGGAAAGAAGAAAGAACCGGTTTTCAGGAGCACGCTCCATATCACCCATCTTACGATTTACAGGCAGATTTCGTAATGGCATACGGGATTGATGAAACTATGCCCGAAAGAATTAAAATGTGGCGCGAAAAGGGATATGTGGTGCATTTGATGACAGGCGTGTCCTGGGGTTTGTACAGGAATTATCTTGACGGTAAATATGACGGCCGGGATCACTGGGATGAAGCGCAAAAGGTAAGGACAGGCAAGATACGCCTTAACAGCATCAATGTACCCTATATGGTACCTTCGATTTCATATGCCGGATTCCTTACCGAAAGAATTAAGGCGGCGATCGACGCCGGAGCTGAGGCTATTCACCTCGAAGAACCGGAATTTTGGGCGGATTCGGGCTATTCCGAAGCATTCAAACGGGAATGGGAAATATATTATAAGGAACCGTGGATTCCTCCTCATGAAAGCGTGGACGCTCAATACATGGCGTCAAAATTAAAAAGCTATTTATTTACCCGGTGTCTTGACAGGCTCTGCAGTTCCTTGAAGGAATATGCAAAGGTGAATTACGGCAGGCTTCTTCGTTTCTATGTACCGACCCATAGCCTGATAAATTACTCCCAGTGGAGAATCGTAAGCCCGGAATCAAGGCTTCTGAATATACCTACTGTGGATGGCTACATAGCTCAAATATGGACCGGCACCTCCAGAGTGCCGAATGTCTATGAGGGCATCAGGAAGGAAAGGACCTTTGATACCGCCTTTCTCGAATACGGCATCATGCAGGAGCTTGTCCGCGGCACAGACAGGCGCATGTGGTTCCTTCACGATCCAATAGAGGATGATATCAATCATACCTGGCAGGATTACAGAGAAAACTACTTCAGGACTGTTGTCGCAGCTCTTCTTCATCCCGGTGTATCGAATTTTGAGGTGTGCCCGTGGCCGCGCAGGGTTTTCAATGATTCCTACCCCAAAAGCAACGGAAAGGGTAAGGAGACTATACCGCCGGATTATGCGACAATACTTCTTACGATCATGCATACCCTGGCTGATATGAAGCAGGACGATGTGTATTGGGAAGGCAGCAGCTGCACAATCGGCCTGCTGCTGGCGGATTCATGCATGTTTCAGAGAGCGTTGCCGGATTCTGCGGTGAACGGAGCGAGGGGCGAAAATATAAAGAATGATGAAATGATCAAAAATCTGCAGGATTGGTCCGCTTTTTTCGGTCTGGCGCTTCCGATATTAAAGCACGGTATGCCGGTAAGGCCGGTGCAGCTTGATAATATCCGGCGTTTTCCCGGATACCTTGACGCTTATAAAGTCCTTGTCCTGAGCTATGAATTCATGAAGCCGGAATATCCCGATATACACAATGCACTGGCACAATGGGTGAGGAACGGCGGCGTGCTTGTTTATGCCGGCGACGGAACCGATCCGTTCCATTCGGTCCGGGAATGGTGGAACCAGGGCTTAAAACAGTATACGCATCCTGCGGAACACCTGTTTGAAAGTCTGGGGATAGAATGCACGCCGGAACGGCATATATACAATGTAGGGAGCGGCATTTTCGCCTTCCTGCCTGTTCACCCTGCCGACTGCGCGAATAGCAGCGAAAAAGCGGATCAGCTGAGAGATATTATTAAGGAAGCAATGGAAAGAAAAGGCTCCCCCGAAATCAGGTGGACTCCGAAAAACTCTTTTGTAATGCACCGTGGCCCGTATACTATCGCAGCAGTGCTTGATGAATCCGTCAGCGACAGTCCCTGCATTCTGAAAGGCAGGTTTGTCAGGCTGTTTGATGCAAATTTACCTGTAGTAAATGAAGCAGTTTTGGTTCCGGGAGAAAATGCTCTGCTCTACGATCTGGATAAGATCCCGGATAATGAAGATATCAGGTTGATCGCAGCAGCGTCGCGCATTGAGGATTTCAAGGTGGATGACAGGGGCTTTTCCTTTATTGCAAGGGGGCCTGAAGGCGTCAATGCCGTTGCGAGGTTCTACAGCAAAAGAAAGGTGTCATGCGTCAAAGGCTATATAGTGGGTAAAGAGGTGCGTGTCGGCTCCATTTGTGAGGATGACAGCAAAACGCTACTCATTACCTATCCGAATTCAGCGGACGGAATTAAAATCATTGTTGAATTTTAGAGTGATCGAGCCTTTATCTGTTCATGATCATTTCAAGCAGCGAATCTGCGAAGAGCTTGTGCATCTCCCTTGTCGGGTGGTTGATATGATTGGCAAGAAGGAGTGTGGTGTCTGCTCCTGATGCATACAGCTCTTTCCACTTTGCATAGCAGTCGCATACAGGTATGCCGAATACGGAACTAATTTGCCTTGCCGCGTCCATATAGGCATCCATAACGCCGCTGTTCTGGGTCTTGGCGGTATGCTCGGCGATTTTGAGTAAAACATCTTCCGTAATCTGTCCGCTGACATAGGTATTCATCATGTTTGGAGTCATGAAAATCGTCTCTGTTCCACGGTCATTCAGCTTTTGGAATATGCTTCCCAGTGCATCCGAATAAGC
>JBDKVA010000017.1:0-3914 GCA_039679375.1 Clostridiaceae bacterium | reverse complement strand
GGCTTCCGCTTTTGTGCCAATAACACCAATCAGAATATCGTCAGCGTATCTACAATAAACGATTCTTCTATAGTTGGTATCGTCCGTTAAACGAGATGGTAAGGATAACATATCCTGCTTTATCTGTTTAAGCCGCTTGCTGCCTACTTTCTGTTCCTCGACCGTCAATGTTTTCCAGTCACGCTTTAAGGATTCCCTTTCCTGCCTCAAGTTGTTATTGGCATGGCTATATAAAGGATTAACTCCTTTGCATTTTCCTTTGTCATAACTGGTTTTATACGAATCCATGAACTTGTCCAGCTCATGCATATATATATTGGCAAGCATCGGACTGATGATTGAACCCTGTGCCGCACCGGAGTAAGTTGCATTGAATTTCCATTTATCCAGATAACCTGCTCGAAGGAATTTCCATATCAGAGCAATAAAATGTTCATCTTGGATTTTCTTTCTAAGCAGCTGCACTAACACGTGCTGGTCGATGTTATCAAAACAACCCACAATATCGCCTTCTACAAACCATTTAATTCCTGTAAACATGTGCTGAATTCTTCCCAGTGCTGTATGACAGCTTCTATCCGGACGGAACCCATGCGAACTGCTCAAGAATATTGGCTCATAGATGCTTTCCAGTAGCATCCTTATAACTTCCTGTACTAATTTATCATCGGCTGACGGAATCCCCAGTGGTCTAAGTTTCCCGTTTGTCTTTTTGATGTACTGACGTCTTAATGGCTGGGGCTGATATCTGTAATCTTTCAGCTTATTGATAATCCGATTGATCCGCTCCATTCCCAGTCCATCAAATGTCATTCCATCAATGCCTTGGGTCATACTTCCACTATTGCTATAGATGTTTTGGTAAGCCATCAAGTAAAACTTCGGATTGTACAGATTCCTGTAAATCCGCTCAAACTTGTATCCTGCTTTTTCTGTATTTGATTGCATACTGTTTAATACCATATCGGGATTTCTCAAATGCCTCACGCACCCTTCCTAAATTTGGTATTAAGATGTAGACTGCTTCGCTTCGCCATGTACCAGGTGTTAGCTGGCTCAAACTACTACCGAAGCTCCGTTACCGTATTGGATTTTCAGAGACTATTCTCATAGCAGTTGCCTGCATTCCAACGTAGGTAATCCCCGTTTAGTCATGAATAAACATAACGTCGTGTTCTCGGATACGATTTTCGCCATTTTTCCACTCATTGTGGCTGGAAGCTTCAAAGCACCGTAGAGCATCTGCTTGGTTTGATGTCTCTACCTGAAACTACATAACGTTTCAATCAATTTTCGTTATGGCTGACGATATAACCCTTCTGGCTGTCGTTCAAGCAGTTTAGCTTTTATCCTTATACACGATTTCATCTTAGCATTCAGTCGCTACCTATTGATTAGTAGACTTATGCTGTTACTGACATGCTGTTTTCACCTTTCAGTTTCCCTCCGGGCTAGGTCAGTTGATGACAAGCACGGTGCCGCGCTTGGTATCTTGTCATTGATACATTTTATTCATGCCCACGCCTTGGAAACCCAAGGCTTACGGGCGCACCCAGCATTCATCTAAGATAATTACTGTCGGCCGGCCGGTAAGCTGCTGCTCGATCCGATGAAAAATATACATCAGGGCCGGGCCGACTATAGCCGGTTTACTCATAAGAGTGCCCATTTCAAATGTCTGCCAGCTGGAAAAGGTTAAATTGTCTTGGGAGGAATCGAAAATGCGGCCATAAGCACCTTTTAACGTGAGTGGCGCTAATGCGCTTTTCAGCTTTTTATCCTGAATGCTGGATAGAAGAGTGCTCATGGTACGAAATTCCAGGCCAAGGGCCGGCATAGAGTTCAGGGCAGTTAAAATATCTTTTTTGATTTCCGGTGTAATCGTAACATTCTCATTGCGAATAAAGTCGCACAGCCAGTCCAAAACCCATATACGCTCTTTTTCATCTTCGATTTGCGACAGGGGCTGAAAGGAAAGGTCGCTGCCCTCATTGGCGATGTCAAAGAAGTTTCCGCCGACGGCTTCTGTTAAGATGCGGCTGGAGGCGCCTTTATCAAAAATAAAAATTTGCGCATCTTTGTATTTGCGAAATTGGGCCGCAATCATATTAAGATGTACGGATTTTCCGGCTCCAGTCGGTCCGACGAGGAGGGTATGGCCTACGTCCCCAACGTACAGATCCAAGCGAAACGGAGTATTTCCCTCGGTTTGCGTATAGAGAAGCGCCGGACCGTTAAGATAGTCGTTGCGGGTGGGACCGGCCCAGATATCGGAAACGGGCGTCATATGTACGAAATTTCCCGTTGAAAGTAATGGTCGGCGCACATAGTGATAAACATTCCCCGGTATGCTTCCCAGCCAGGCATCCATTGTGTTTATATCCTCTATTTTGGCTTTCATGCCGAGATTGAGAAAAATTTGTTCAATTGTTTTAGCGTTGCCCTCTGCCTGGTCTTTATCATCATCCAATATGACAAGCATTGTTGAGTAATAGCCGTATCCTACTTCATCGGATTCGATTAACCGTTCGGCTGCTTTGACTTCATTAACTTTTGAAAGAGCATTTTCATTAATTTGAACGGAATCGGAAAAACCGGTAATAATTTCTTTCAGCATTGTGCGGAATGATTTTACCTTTCCGTTCCATCCGCGCCGAAAGCGGCCTAGTTCGGACAAGGCTTCTGTTTTGTCAAGGCAATAAAATCGTGTAACCCATCGATAAGAAAAATCAAGCCGGTTTAACTCGTTGAATACGCCGAATTGGCTCATGGGAAGGTAAGATAAGGGTACTACAATTCGCATATGCTTATTGCCAAGCATCATGGGATCCAGGCCGACGGCCAGGGGAACGTCATACAGCAGCTGGTCCAATAAAACCGGTCGGGACGGCAGTTTAATCCTGCCTTTTTTAGAGGAAACTGTTGAGTGCAAATAGGTTGCGATTTCATCCGGGGACATCCATTGTACCGGAATTTTTACATTTTTAAAGGTGTTAAAAAGTTTTTCCGCCTGATCGGCAAATGTGTTTAAATGATCTTCCGCATTGATTTGTTTGGTCTGTCGGCCTTCGATCATGAGTTCTTTTAGACGGCCTTCCTGATCGTTTGGCGGCAGCCAGTAGAGTGTTACATAATAGTTCGATTCAAAATGGTTGCCATTGACAAACCATTTGCGCCGCTCTTCGTCAATGGCCCGCGTAATTGGATCGGGAAAGTATACATCCGTAGCATAATTGATAGACGGGACGCGCTGTGCCTCAAAATACAGAACCCAGCCGGTACCAAGTATGTTAAAGCTGTTGTTAAGCTGAGCTGTCATAATGCCGAGTTGTTCCATAATGGCGCTGTCAAGATCCGGCCCCCGGTACCGGAAGGTGGTTTGCAAGCTGCCATCCTTATTAATGACAATTCCAGGATTATCGTTCACAATATATGCATACGGCATCAAAAATTTAAGATAGTCTTTATGTCGGTCAAATTGATCAAGTCTATACATTTTTCACCTCCGTGAGCAGGTCACAATAGAAGAATTCATCCCAATTATCTGCCTTGGAAACAGGCGGTACTAAGTTTGCTCGAAATATACCGGGTAAGCTGCCCCAGAAAATGTCTTTCAGGTTAAATCTTTCTAAAATCGAACGGATTTCCAGCTGTCTCATGACAGCTTCCGCATCAGCTAGTGTCTGTTGCAGTTTTGTCGCATTATCATGGAAAAACAAAAAGGAGCTTGTATCATAGCCGCTGAGTTGCCCTTGTATGCGGCTTTTCAGAAAATGCAGCATGGATTTCCGTCCGGAACACCAACGGGACATATAACGGTTCTGTTCCTTTTGAAAGGTGTGTTCATCACAAAATAGAAAGCGCCGTACAAATCGGTATGGGAAGGCTTCATATTGTGCAAATAACGTTTGCAA
>JBDKVA010000016.1:0-2563 GCA_039679375.1 Clostridiaceae bacterium | reverse complement strand
GAGCTGGATTATGATCAACAAGCGCGAACACATGAATACGACGCAGGATTTACAAAACTGTATTGAAGTGTATGAAATGTTCGCCAAACTGTATCGACTGATTCCGTGGTGAAAAATAGAGTAGGGAACGGTTTTAAACCGTTCCCTACTCTCAGATGGTTTACATGAAAATGCCGGTAAGTGTCCGGATATTTTAATCATTCGTTGTGCCCGTGCCGGGCATGGAAGTTAGTCTGTTTCGCAAAAGAACGATATATGACGGATCCGTCATAAACATTTTTTTGTTTCATCCAACTATTTTTTTTCTTCCTGGAACATTCATGCAGGCATGCTGATGGAACATACTTGATTACAAATGCAAATCCTTATGCAGTCTTATAATTAAAGATGAGTTATTTGTTGACAATTACACTTATATGTGTAATTCATAATCTATGAAGAGACGTGATCTTGAGAAGAAACTTAAATCAATGGGATGGATTTTTCTCAGGCATGGAGGCCGACACGATGTTTGGACAAATGGGTCAAGGGAAATACCCATACCACGTCACGTCGAAATAAATGAATACACGGCTCATAGCATTATAAAACAAACAAAGGAAGATTGATCATGCGATTAGAAGGAAAGGTCAGTAAACAAGGCAAATATTGGGCGGTGGACGTTCCTATTATTGGAGTCTTCACCCAGGGACACACAAAAAAAGAAGCATTCGAAATGGTTGCCGATGCTATTGAGGCAGTGGTGAATAAAGATGGTTTCAAGGTGAAGGTTTATCCCGGTCATAATGATTATTTTGAGATTGGTACGGAGGATCAGCGCACTTTGATTGCCTATTTACTCCGATGGCAAAGAGCGAAAAGTGGATTAACGCTTACCGAAGTATCACGGCGTATGGGTATGAAATCTCATAACGCATATGCCCGATATGAACAAGGAAAGGCAATGCCAACACTTGACCAACTAAACCGGCTCTTTTCAGCAGTATGCGGAAAAGATTTTGTTTTGACCGAGTGTGCTACGCCTGTATAATGTTGGAAAAATAGATTAATGGATAAAATTAAACTGCTATAAAACAAAGTACCTTGAAGGGCGGTTGCAAAGATCGACACTAGAAATTCCTTCCTGTAACAAAGCATCCGGCAATTTTGACGTGCATGCTCCCTTACGATTGGTATTCATTGACTGGAGAATTTATTCTTTTATTGTCCTTGACATATGTAAACATATTGTTTACAGTTAAACCATGATTAAATCGTTTTCGGATATCGAAACAGAACGGCTTTTTACGACTGGAAAATCCAAACGGTTTCCGCCGGATATTTTGAGACGGGCTATAAAGCGGTTGACACAACTTGACGCGGCAGCGGTTATTGACGATCTTCGTATGCCACCATCCAATCACATGGAAAGACTTGGTGGCAAACGCACCGGGCAATGGAGTATACGCATAAACGATCAATGGCGTATTTGTTTTAAATTTGAAAACGGAGAAGCGTTCTGTGTTGAAATTGTTGATTATCACTAAGGAAGAGGTAGAATCATGAATCCGAGAAACGCTTTACCTCCGGTCCATCCGGGGGAATTTCTGAAGGAGATACTCGACGAATTGGGGATATCACAAGCGTCATTTGCTCGCGCTGTCGGCATTTCTTCTATGAGGATTTCCCATATAATAAAAGGCAAAAGACCCGTCACTGCGGAAATGGCCTTGCTATTTGGTAAGGCATTTGGACAAACACCACAATATTGGATCAATCTGCAGGCGGCATACGACCTCAAGATAGCGGAAAAGGTCATCGGACATCGAAGGCTCACACAAATTCACGAACTTGCCCATGCATGAAAAGAACCTGTTAGAAGTAACTTGATACTGTTATTATCTTGCTGAGCAGGATCTAAACTGAAGTTAGACACTGAATACTGATGGAAATATGTATCAGGAAATCAGTAAACATAACGGTATTATATATGTTCATATGTGCCTTCCTAAGTCTTATTTTTCAAAATATTAATTTTATGTTAGATTACAACCGATAATCGTTAAAAATCATTCCCCATTAAGAGTATTAATAAGTAGGTGGCGTGAGCAACAGGCGACCCCATTATTTCTTCAGAATCATCCACAAAGTATGGGATGAAAGATGCGAACGGCTGATAACTGATTTTCCGCTTCTGCTGGCGGCGGCTGCCTTCCTGAAGTCAGTAATTGGACAACATCAACGAAGATAAAATACTTCAATTCGTAATGAACACAACCTACCCCGTGCGATTTAAAGTCAGTAGCCATTGTCCATGCCTAGTGCAATATTCCTTCTTCCCTGAGGCATACGGCAACTATATTGGGAACAAACAAGACCATAGCGGGGTAGTTTGTCAGTTTCAACAATCTAAAAAGAGGTGATTCCTGAGTCAATACTTTTGTCAGCTTGCGGACATCCTTCTCTTTGCCACATGCATGATAAGCCGTCAGAACCTCGTTCCTCATTACCTTAACTTCTAGAATATGAAAGTCGATATGGTTCAAGATATGGGAAGAACCTTCTATCACTTGTCCATGTGCAG
>JBDKVA010000015.1:0-25915 GCA_039679375.1 Clostridiaceae bacterium | reverse complement strand
CTGCGTTTCATGGGTTGCCTCCTGTACTTTCTGTATTATGGCTTTAATTGTTTCAGGGTGTCCAATAAGCGAGTCCAAAACCTTGTATACGTTTGGGTCGGGCTTATAGACGGTCACATATCCGTATAATTTAGCGAGTAACCAGTTTATGAGCTTGAACTTATGAGTTTTCTTTTGCCTAATTCCTGATGGCACGACAAGACTTTTGTTTTCGATGATTCTCATGCCGCATAGAGTTGACATTCCAAGACTTCTAGGTTTAAGAATAATTTGTTCCGGCATTATATAAACACCTTCCTCTCAACTATTATTTTATCACCTATTTTCATACTTCTTTTATCGCTTAATTCCATGGGCTTTCATCTTCTCTGTATCTGTCATGCAGGTTATCTTCATCAAAGCTGCGGTGGATTATTTCGGGGTCACGTTCAGCTTCAAAGGATTGCTGTCCTCTTATTTCATTAGCTATGGCATCAGCTATAATGAGGTCATCGTGTTTGCCGCTCATGGCATCAGGTCTGCCGTCTTTATAGATGAACGTTAGGCATTCTTCGAGCATGGGAATATCGTTGAACAGGTCAATATTGTCCTCAATCAGATTAACCTCTTTATCGATAATGAGCGGTCTGGTATTCCCGTCTGTTTTCCAGCCGTGCTTATTTGTGTAGTCTTTTGTAAAATTGTCGTACATGCGTCTTGTGTACTGCCTGGGATAGTGGAGCCGTTCAAGTTCTTCTATTGGCGCAGTATTGAAGTTTACTTCTATGCCGATTAAGGCAAGGTTAAAATATATTCCCGCACAGTACATTTGCCATGTATACGGTTTTGAATTAGTCCAGCAATTACGGATAGTTGCGGCTCTTCGCCCGCTTGTATTGTTTAGTATCACACCTGTATAGAAATCTCTGCCTTCTCCCTTTGTATCACCGCCTATGACATAAGGAAACCCATCTTGCTTATCCTCATAGATTGTCACAAAGCCGTTTAGATCCTCGACAAATTTTATTGTATTGTCTTTTATGTAATCCTTTGAATCGGGATTGTTCCACTCGAAAGAGAAACGTCCAACTTTGGGCGGAGTTTTTTTGTACTTTTTACGCAGATACGATATTCTCGCGTTTACCTTTTCATTGTCAAATACAGGCGTTCCGGTTGATATGAAAGCTTCATCATATGTAGAGGGGTTCTCTTGCTTCATCATGTTAAAGTCGCTGTTGTTGTCGTTTCTGTACGTCCAAATCCACCATTTAACCTGTTCTTTTGTGAGATTAAATAACTGTGCTATCCCTTGCTGCTTCGGAGTGCCAAACAAATATTCGTAAATTTTCTTATCAAGATTGTCAACAAGCCTTTGATATTCTTCACCCGTGCATTCCATGACGTTTAATTCAAATTCGTGCCATGCAAAAAACATCAGCGTCCATTCGTTTTTACCGTCTTTTGCATCGTCGCACAGTTCCTTGAATTCGTTGTATCCGTTTGCAGTAGATTCAAGCTCTGCTTCTGTATCTAGTGTTTTTGGCATTGCAGCCATAATACCGGCAAGCTGTTTTTTTATTCCCTTCCCGTCTGGACAAGGCCAGAAGGCGACCTCTGAACCGTGAAAGTAATGTATTGTATCGCCACGGCCAATATTTACATCGCCTGCTACCTGGATATTTATTTTACTGTTAAGCCCTTTACCCTTGCCCTTGTATCCTGCCGGTCTGTCAAATATTAATTCCTTGGCATTTGAAGCCTTTTGCAGCGGCTTTATTTGCGCAGGAAGGTTGTCATACATGTACTTGGCTTTATCAAAAATAATCGTTGTGGCAGGTTGTGTATGCGCCACAATCAACCCCGTACGGTTCTCTTTAGTTGTGGCATTACATATCATATCTCCTTGCGCATGGGTTGACACGCCGCACTGACGAGGCTTTATGACGATTATTCTAACAAGTTTGCCTTGCGCCCTAAGAGCTTTTTTCTTTAAGTTAATCTTGACCTGTATGCTATTGTGCTTGAATGGAATCTGATTGCCTTTTTTATCGACAATCTTAATGTATTCCTCAGCGAAAATTTCATTGTCCTGCAACGCTTCATCCCTTCGTTCAGCTTCTACAAGCTGCAAGAGTTCAATTTCTTCCTTCTCGCTCAACTGTATTGTTTCAAGCATCTTTAATATTTCGTCCCGATTGAGTTCGCCCGACATTAACTTTTTTAAAATTTCATCCCTGTCCATCGTTTCTCCTTTTCATATCCTTCTTGACTATGCTCAAATATTTTCTCGGCGTGTCCAACACTGTTACAAGCACGTCGTTACAGAAAACATATATTTTGTCACCATAAAGCCGGATATTGTTGGCTTGATAGTTATATGTGTACAGGTACATGACGTAATGTTTCAGATTTCCGGAAAGGTCGTCTATCGTAAGACCTTTTTCAAACGCTATACCGGCAATCCTCTCTGCACCTTTCCGTATACCGCAGCGCTGCTTTATTCTGTTTTTAGCATGTGCGGTCAACTGAATCATGGTTAAACTCCTGTAATATCGCAAGCATGTTCCTCATGGCTGTTCACATTTGACAATATTTCGTCAACAAATTTTATAGGCATATGGTGTTCGTCTGCCCAGTTAAATTCAATACCGCAACCCTTGCTATGCTCCCATCCGTTGCAAAGGAATAATTCATCACACCTTGACAACATTTCAATGCAATCCTTCATGCCCTCCTCATATGTTTTGGCAAAGTAGAAGAATCCTGTTGCATGAAGTGGGCTGTAGAAGGTATAGTCAGGGTAGAGTTTGGTTAGCTGAAGAATGATAGCTTCTACACGCTTGATGTTTTCGGGGTCACCTTTGAATGGATGCGCGACATAGATTAATTTTCTCATAATTGTTCAATCTCCCTATAAGTCATGCCGCCTAATCCCGGGCTTTCGCTCATATCGTTGAAATGTGCGTCAGGATGCTGTGGATGCATAAATTCAATCATAGCAAAGTTGGCAATGTCGCAGAGATATTCTGTGTTACCGGTTTGCTTGTATAGTTCAAGCCGTTTTTCAAGGTTGTTTATGGCGCTTACAAGTTTTTCACCATAGTTTATCTTTACTGGACCGTATTTGTGGAATGATACAACCATCCGGTTTTTACGGAGCATATCAAAGTGTTCTGAATATTCCGTTTGCAGTATATTGCTCGTACATCTGTCTATACTTGCATCTGCGGGATTAATCGGTGCAGGTGAATACCGTGGGCTATTGATTATAACAGGCTCCTTGAATTCAGGAGTATCCGCATACTGCCACGGGCCGCCTGAATTGACTGTTGTACTGCCCTTGTGGGCATAAGGGCTGTCATTACTTGTGCTGTCTGAATATCCTGTGTGAACATCTTTCAATATGCCTGCTTTCTTTTCGTCTATCGAGTCGTTCATAATACTACCTCACCTTTCTCGCATTATATTCCTTCCATCTTGGGTCTTGCTTTGTCCATACATTTTTACGCACTTCATTTGCAATTACCGATAAAAACCGCGTGTCACCCCTAAACTGCATTATTTTGTTTTCACTCTTGGCAATGGCGTAACAAATTGCCTTTTCGGTATAACCTTCTCTTTCGAGCCCTTTTAAAAAATCTGTTATTTTATCTGTTATTCTTACATTCAGTTCATCAAATGCTTCTGTGTATGTGGTAAGTTTCATTTCTTCGCACCTCCTTTCTGAACCAAACAGGATGATATTTTATATCCCTGTTTGTCTTTAATCAGCAAGTCGGCTTCGCGAAGTTCCTTAATGACCGAAAGCGTTTTGTTTTTCCCTAATCCTACAATTTTACCTATTTCAATGGCTGTAAGCGCCTTTTTGGAACGTTTGTCTATTAATAAGTTATCTCCCCATTGAACATTGTTGGATGTTTTTATAAAGAAAGCTGCGGCCTCTATTGATAGTTCTGGGTGTTCACTTACTTCTTTAAGCATGATCTTTATGTAAGAAGGTTTGCCACCGGTATGCTTTGGTGGTTTACTGGTTAATGGCTTATCTATTTTCTCCCAAAAACTTTTCCACGGAGTGCCATCAACCAATATGGTAAATCTGTCCATACCATTAAGGGTTTCGCGAATAATTGAAATACCTTTACCATCGGCATTTAGCGCATTGACTGTTCTGTTTTGAAAGTCTAAAAACTGCTTATCCATGTTATAACCCTCCCCAAGGTTAAAACATTAAGGGAAGTCTGTATCTGTGGGGACAAACACAGACTTTTACGGTATGCCTACCAACCTATTTTCTGTATTATGTAAAGTTTATCCCGTAAACTTTTTAAATTGGCATTAATTCTTACTCTCTCTATGTCTACAAGGAAAATGGCATGTAAATCGTTTATATATACGTTTTTCCCTTCGCGGTAGACTCCATAAAACGCAACCAATGTTCAACTTCATTAACCATAAAATATTTCCTACTTCAATTTTACCGCATATTTTGGGTGCTCTTTGTTCGCTTGAAATAGCATGAATGGGGATAGATTGAGGCATATTTTTGAAACATGCTCGGTTGATTGGGATACAGTAATTACCACCTTCCAGAAAAAGCCAGGGGTACAAAGGCACTCGATTTTCCCGCCAAATCAAACCCACCCCCTATATGCTCCTGCTCGGGTCCGGCTGGTGCCTGGTATACTGCTAGACCTGCCGCATCTGGAATATAGCAGAAGGGTGGCAAGGCGATACCTTGATTACACGAAATACTTATTTCGTACCATGATGCAAAATCCCTGTAACCACTGATATTGCTGGGCTACAAGGATACTTTGCTAATTACACATTTGCAGATTTGAGTAATTATGAAGCCAAAACACAATATATAGTGGTCACTTGTCTGGATCGTCAACAACCTTGTAATCCGCATCAATGGCTGATTTGAGCTGCTTTTTGGATAGGATGTCGGCAATGCGCTGCTGAATCTCTGATCTGGATAAATTAACATTGATATCACCGGAAACGTCAATTTGCTGCTTTTCGGAGTATAAGCCGGCCATTTCAAGGATCACTTTGCCATGTTGGAAAGAACCTCGCAGGGCTTCACGAACAAAAGTATTGAGCACTGGAGCTATTGACTGGTCTACAAGTTCCTTTGACTTTTGCTTATATAAAGCGTTAAATTCAGACTTTTTGAACGCAGAATAATACAAAACTCTCGAACAACCCGCAACCTTACAAATATCCGTTATGCTCTTTAATCTGTGTTCAGGACTCAATAACACATCCAGCAATTTTTGTTCTGATTGTGTTGGTATGTATTCTGTCATTGTCTGTAAGCCTGTCATGTTGTCGTTACATGCTATGTCATATAAGCCCATATTCACCCATCCTCATCCAAAGTTATATCAATTTCAATCACATCATCTTTGTGTATCCAGTCGGCATCAGTAACCCTTCCGTTGTTGTCTTTGCCGAACACTAAAAGCTTAAAGTCCTTGTATATGCTGGGTTTGAAGTTGTGCTGCATTTCTTCTGCTATTTTCCCGATATATTTTTGGTGGTATTCATAATCAAATTGCGGTTCGGCGTTTTGCGTTGCATCAAGCTTAACGACTTTATAAAACATCTTCATCAATCCTTTCGGGATCTTCGCCCAATATATCTGGTACTTCCTCATCGTAGCAGTTCCAGTCTATCCCATATCGCTTTAATATATCTGCAAAATCTTCCCGGTCGTGTTCTTCCAGCTTTAATCCTTTTTCGCCTATGCCAATATGTTTTAGCTCATGCAGCATTAGTATTTTCTTTTGATTCTCGGACAATAGTTCCGTATTTGGTTCGTAAAATGTGATTATAAAGTCGTACGGTAGCCACGCCTGATACGTAAGCTTTACCTTGCAGCAGTCTGCATATTTTATCTTGGTTCCAGGCGGTTGCTCCTGGCTCAATACATATCCAATCCTGATGCCATATTCCGGTATTATGCTCAGCTCCGGAAACCTTGCTATGATCCGTTCAGCCAGCTTTTGCATGTCCTTATTTGGTTCTGCATCCCTTATGTTAAGCTGTTTTTGCAGCTTTTTAACCAGTTGGTGTCGGTCTGTTGTCCTCGTCTGCTTATATATCTCATGCAATTTAGCTTTTGCCGGGCATATATAATTATTATCCTTGCATATGCTGTAATTGCCGCACTCGTCACATACCATTGTAATCAACTCCCTTACCTCTATTTTACCTTATCACAGCCATGCTCCGGTAATGCTTGCAATCCTGCCCGATCTGCAATATAATAAGCGTATATACATAAGATGTACAGGAGGCTATTATATATGGGCGACAATTACCGCAGGACCGAGACGACACATACAAGCTATCGACTGCCAGAGATCACAAAAAATAAGCTCGGCCAACTTGCCGATTACTACGGCACAACTCGCACCGAAACACTGAAACGCTTGATAAATGAGCATTACAGCGCAAAACAGGCCGAAATAAAAATATTTCGTGAATCGCAAAATATTGCGAAAAATGAAGATAAACGAAGCTAATCGAATGATAATTTGAGCTATTCGCCGCTGTTTAAATTTAGCGGCTATTTTTGCGCCTTGAAGTGTGTTTCGTTTGGATGTATCATAAAACTATCAAAACGCAAACGGCACAAACAAACCTGGCGGACATTGAAAACTGAATTGGTTATACGCCGAAAACAATTAGCCGGAGAGACTCACTAGTAGCATCCGGTAAAGGATTACCCAGTAGAAACAGATGGCGAAAGCCGGAGAACACGAAAGCCTGGAATCGAGCTTTATGCGTTAAAATAACCAATTCAGCTCTCAGTACCCGCACAGAGCACATTGACAACCTAACAGCAATCCCTGATGAACCTGCATTGCAGGATATACGGCGAAGCGCATAGCGCAGGATAGCCGGAGCGAGACGGGAAAGCTGGTCTGCACGTAGCACTTAATTTGATTGGAGGATTATTGATATGAAATCAAATAAGCATTACTGGAAAATCACATTTACCGTATTGACAGCCCATGTAAGCGGATTACAGAAGATTAAAGTCCAGAACCAGCGCATGAGCGAATGGAAAGACATAGTATTTGAGGGTACACTTGCAGAGTTGGAAAAAAGAGAAAACCGCAGACTAAGAGATACACTTGAATTTGAACTGATTGGTACTATTGCAGCAGATGGTGAGACTTTGATAATTGGCATAAATAGTTAAGTCGTTTGGGCGACTATAAATAGTGCTTTTAGCCCAAAGCGGGTGCAGGAAAGTATAGGAGGGCTTCTCCTGCACGTAGCAAATTTGAAAGGATGGTGCTGAATGAGAACAAGAGAGGCAATGACAAGATACCTGCTGAGGCAGACAAGGTATACACTGGACGAACTTAACCAGTTGGATGATGAAACCCTGTACAGGTGGTACAAGGAAGAAATTGAGACGGATAAAGAATAGGCCGAAACCGGGTTTCCCGGTCGCACCGTAAAGCGGTGCCTGATGATGGCCAAGGTCACTCAGCGGGGCGCAACCCGCTCCAGAAAGGACTTATTATGACAAGAATGTTAGCAACTACAATTGGCAAGAATGGGCGCTCAGTCCGCTCCATGAATCCCCTGGATAACGAACAAATATTCCAGGTGGCACCAAGTATTTTTGCACAAGAACCCCATGAATCCCGCTCCGAACGGTACGTTTACATCCCGACAATCCAAGTACTTGAAGGACTCCGGAAAGAAGGTTTCCTTCCATTCTTTGCGGCTCAGGCATCCAGCCGTATCCCGGGCAAATCTGAATTTACCAAGCACATGTTAAGGCTCAGGCATGTTAACGACATCGCCAATAGCGAGGGTGCTAATGAAATTATTCTGGTTAATTCCCACGATGGTACGAGCTCTTACCAGTTGCTTGCAGGTTTCTTCCGGTCCGTATGCCAAAATGGTTGTATAGCAGGTGACAAAATTGAGGATTTCCGAGTAGGACACAGGGGCAACATCCAGAATGACGTAATAGAGGCTGCATATCGCATTGTAGACGAGTTTGAACTTGTGGACGAATCCCGCGAAACCATGCAGGCAATTGAATTGTCGAAGCCTGAACAGAGATTGCTTGCAGCCGCATCCCTTGATCTCCGTTTTGAGCGCGACGAACATGGCCGCAGTACCGCGCCAGTAACACCGGAAAGGGCATTATGGGCAAATAGGCGTGAGGATGATAAAAACAGTTTATGGCTCACTTTCAACCGCCTCCAAGAAAACCTTATCCGTGGCGGTATGAGAGGCCGTAATCACTCAGGCAACCGCACAACCACTAGAGAAGTACAGTCCGTTGATTCACTTATTGGAGTTAATCGAGCATTGTGGACGCTTGCAGAAGGTATGGCGCAGTTAAAGAATGGCATGGATATAGGCAACCTCGCACCAGCACAGTGAAAAGATTGCCTATATAGCAGCACAAAGGCCGCAGGTAAATTATACATGCTTGCGGCCTATTAATCAAGCCGAAGGAGGCTACACCATGGAACTAAGCGAGAAAGCAAAGCAAATTTGTAAAAACAATTATAAAAGCAATTGCGGCAGCTGTCCAATCAGGCCGGAATGTGTAAGCCACATAAACGAAATGGATGAATGGACAGACAACATTAATAAAGCAGCGGAAAGGAGTAAGTAAGCAGAGGACAGCCGAAAGGCTGTAATGCACAGCTCGGTTCCAAGTCCGGGCAGAAAGGGGAATTTTTATTATGGGTAAATACATCCTGAACCAAGAAACGCAGAAAATCGAACTGCATTTCAGCAAGCCGGAATATCAGGCACTCTCAGAGAGTCAGAAGAAGGAAATTAAAAGCAATTACTTATGGTCCGGTAAAGCTGGCGCATGGGTAAGCCGCAGTACAAATAATCATTATTGGGCTATAGAAACCGCAAAGAAAATCGGGCTTGAGGATGGCGGCAAAACTGGCGAAAGGCTTTCTTATGCTGAACAGCTCGAAGTCAAGGCAGAACGGGCAGAAGCAAGAGCGGACCGGTATGAAACTTATTCGGATAATGCCGAAAAAAGAGCTGTAAATCTGCAAGCAGATTTTAACAAATACCGTAAAGACTGGTCATGGCTCACACAGCCGATCATTGCCGGCCACGCTGGGAGCAGAGCATTTGCAAATCACAGAAACAAAGTCATGGCGAGATATGACCGGGGATTTGAAGAATATGAGAAGTCGGCATATTACCAGGATAGAGCAGCCACAGCAAGAGCCACAGCAAGCAATGCAAAACTGCAAGACAAAGTTTATCTTGACAACAAAATAAAAGAACAAAATAAGCAAGTCAAAACATATCAAGATATTGTTGTTAAATACGAGGAAGCCCTCTATAAAATCCAGCAGGGCGAAGAATTAAAAAACCGCTCCGGCTACATTTTGACAGAGGATTACATTGAGCAAAAAATATCTGAAATGCTTGAAAAATACGAATGGGAAAATGATAAACTTGAATTTTTTGAAAAGTGTCTTGCTGATCTGGGCGGCATTGTTTACAGTAAAGCAAATGTTAAAAAAGGTGACTTTGTTAAAATCCGAGGCAGTTGGAGCAAAATATTAAGTGCAAACCCTACCACAGTAAGAATATTAAATAGTCTGGGCTGGGATTGGATGAAATACCCGTATAGCGAAATACAAGATTATAAGCCAGCATCAGAGCAGGTAGCAGTCTAAGTCATAACAAGCCGAGCAGGGGCGGTAATCCCCGGCAGAATGGAGGATATGGATATGGCAACAACAAAACGTCACAGTGGCAAGGGTGTTACAATGGATTTTAATTCGCTTTGCAAGGATTTCGCGGCACGTAAGCCTAAGAATAAGCCAGTCGCATACTCCGCATTTTTCAACATGAAATGGGAGAACGGTAACGATTCTGTTAATGACTTGCTGCGGCGTGGACTTCGCGAATTGGGGTTTGACTATATTAACGATTTTAACGGTGATGTATGGTTTCTCTATTACGATGTGTGGGAGCGCTGCACATACGAAGTCAAGGACAATGTTGTGCATTTTTATATGTGCAAATTTGAAGATTAGCATAAGCCGCCGCCCGTCCGGTATAAGCGGGCAGAATGGAGGAAGTTATGAAACTTACAAGTGAAGATAAAGAACTGTTAACAAAATGGGGACATAAAGAAGGGGATTTTGACCAAATTGAAAGGGCAACAACAAAGACAACATATGAAATGGATAGTAAGAAAATATCAACAAGTGAAGCAATTGACACACTAGGCAGAGAAAAATATTTAAGTGGTATTTCAAGAAGTGCATTCCATTGGTCGGCTTGTAGGCAAAATGAAACCGGCGATACAGTATGCTTTGATTCATCAAGGTTGTTTAGGTAAAAGGAATATAACAAATAATTAAAAAAACGGAGGTTATACCATGAACAGAGCATATATCATCCACCTGGTACGCATGGTAACCAGCGACACATACCGTAAACAGTACGAGCGTCGCGCCCGCTTTATACGCATCATGGCGGCAAATAAAAGCATAATGCAATAGTCCCGAGGTTGCCAGCTTTACAGCTGGGGTGGTAAAATTCCACCAGCGGCGAAAGTCGCTCAATGCTTATAGACTTTATTGGTTTAATAATGTAAAATAATGGTGCGGTCTATCCGCGGAAGTGGAGGAAAATTATGCATAACAATTACATTGCAAACAAAAGAGAGTATGAGGATCTTGGAGACAACAAATTGAGGATCGACGGTAAGATATACTCTTATGACGGCAAACTGGATCCGGAGTATCAAGATGATGGAGTAATAGACATAAGCTATTACCCATTGGTTGATGAGGATAACGAACCTACCAACATGGTTTTTGCATTTGACAAACGTGAGAATGTATCGGGCCCTCAGGAGTGGTGCGACGAGTATGACGCAGAACATCCCTATGTATTGAGTTTTAATTAACCCCTCGTGAGGTTGGTACTATGTTGCAACAGCATATTTGTAAGACATGCGGCCGCTCTTTCGAGGGCGGTCCACGCGCTTATTACTGTCCAGTTTGCCGAGATGAGCGACAACGAGAACGTGACAGAGTGCATAAAAAGAATGGTCCTGCACGCCCTCTTGGAAGCATTGATAAATGCGAGAGGTGTGGCAAGGATTATGTTGTAGAAGGTGGATTACAGCGTTTTTGTCCAGAATGTCAGCCAATCCATGCACAAGAATACGACCGTGAAACAGGACTTGAATTTTACCATGAAAACAAAGACCGCATCAATCCATACCGCAACGAAAATAGACGCAAAGATCCGGTAAAATGTAAGTGGTGCGGAAAGATATTCGCCCCTGGTACGAGGTCAAATACTTGTTCGCCGGAGTGTGAAAGGTTATATAAAAATAAGCAGTGGCGTAAATGGTACCATGGGCCCAATTGTGTGGTTTGCGGCAAGAAAGCCGAGGTCGGCAGGAAAACATGCTCCGCAGAGTGCCTGAAGATATTACAAAAACGAGATTATAAACCTTATTCGAAATATAAGGATAAACTAGATAAGGCAAGGATTCCTGCTCATGCGAAAGCATGGACGATTATGTCTCCGAGTGGTGAAATCTATCGACCATATAATTTAAAGCAATGGGTCAGAGACAATATAAACCTTTTTTATGGGACTCCGAATCAAGTGATTGTTGGTTTTTATTCAATAAACTTTGGCAGTTTGCGCCGATGGAAAGGCTGGAAGCTATTGGGATGCATGAAAATGGATAATAAAATGAAAATTTGCACAGTTTGTAACCAATGGTATGTTGGGGATAAATGTGAGCGCTAGCATTTATTAATATTTGCCGGGGCTTATCTTGGTTACCTGCAAATTCCAGCCTCCACGTGGTGCAGGTGGTAACGGAGCAATCCGGCTAATGGGGTACTACATCGAAAATATTATTGTCAAGAGGTGATTATATTGAATTATTCATATGAGCGTGTCTCAACCCTGCATCAAGATGAACGGCGGCAGGAAATCAGTCTGGAGCATATCAAATTAGATAAACGATACATTGATAAGCGTACTGGCAAAAACGCAGACAGGCCGCAGCTAAAACAGCTTATTGCAGATATAAAATCCGGTGATCATATCTACTGCGAGTCAATATCCAGACTCGGCAGAAACGTTGACGACCTGCGCAGATTGACAGAGGAATTTGTCAGCAAAGGCGTTACGGTCCATTTTATTAAAGAGGGCTTTGACACTGGTGGCAATATGTATAAATTTATGCTGACCATATTAGGTGCTGTTGCCGAAATGGAGCGTGAAATAACCGTCGAACGTGTACGGGAAGGCGTGGAAAAGGCCATGCGATACGGCACAAAGTCAGGTATACCATTTGGCAGGCCGGAACCGGAGCTACCGAATACATTCCCAAAATATTATGTCAAAATGCATTCGGGCGAAATTACTAAGGTGGATATGGCAAGGATGCTCAAAGTCGGGCGCTCAACCGTTTATAGGTGGATAAGGCAGTACGAGAAAAGCCGGAGTTAATCCGGCTTATTTTTTTTGCTCACATATTCCAACAATGCCAAACTGATAATATCCTGCTGCTTTTCTCGCGGATGCTTTTCGACATATTTATGTATTTCATCATCCGCTTGTTTGTACAGTCGATAAGTCTTTTTTATTACGTCGCCTGCCAAATCATCCACTGTCGGACATTTGTCTGGCACTTGTCGGACATTTGTAAATTTCATCTTCCCTTGTCCGTCTAATGCCGTATCTGCAAGCATTTCGCATAGTGTATACTCCCCACACATTAATTTATCCAGTGGACATTTTTCACAGTCAACGGCCGTACAATTTTCAGCTAATTCTTTCAGCCTTTTTAAAAGTCGTTCTGTCTGTGTCACAATCAATACCTCCTCATTGACGTTTTTCTCCCCTTCAAGCGCTTCGAATATGTCATATTTGTTTATCCGGTATTTTTTTACTATGCCGTTTATGGTGTGGAAGTTCGGGCTGTCTATAATCCGTTTAATTTCTGCGAATATTTCAGGTGTGAGTTTGTTGCCGGGCTTGGCGTGAGAGTTGCCTTGTGCAATACGCAGCGCAGCATCGGAAGATAGTTCGGTATACCATTTTATTGCTACGTAAAGCGCTACATAACTTATCTCTCGCGGATCCTTCTCAACCAATCCCATATCCTCGCATCCCCCCTTATATACAATTCGCCTGTTTCCGCCTCACCCTACAATATCTATCCTGCTCCACGCTGTTCATGTCCTGCCGCTCCTGCCACTCCCGCAGTGCCTTGCGCTTGCGCTTTATACCCTCGTTTAGCTCCATCAGCCGGCGGAATTTGGCTTTATCCATCCGTACGCCTCCTGTTCCATGCTTCTATGGCTTCGTCGTACGTGTTAAATATCGTGCCAAATTCTGATAGAGGTATCTCTACACTTTCCCACATGACATCACAATCAATACTTTTTAGTGTGCAGCTCATACATTGATTTGCTATAATGACTGTCTGAATAACTTCACATTTAACTATCGAATCGTTATTGTCTATCATATAGCAAATATCGCCTAATAGCATTTCGTCCTTGCACGACCCTTCTATACACGTTTGCTTTACTTCGCTGTCAGACAGTTTCTCGCAGTATTCACCGTTGTTGTGTATACATTTATCCATCAGCCTCACGCTCCTATCATATATTCCGTAATAACCTTTACTGCTTCGCCCCAGCTGTAGCATACATCTACCCTGTACCCATGTTTCCGCAACTGTCCTATCCACCATATTTGATTTGCAGCCGGCTTATTTCTGCCAACTTTCATTTCAATGTATAATCCATGGAATCCGCCACACGGAACCGGAAGACAAATATCCGGAACACCTGACTTTACACCTTCCTTTTTTAGCCTTACTGCCGTTGTAATATTGCGCTTGCCGCCATTTGGTACGGCAAAAAGTAGTTTTAATTCCGGCGTTTTCTTTGCGGTAATTTCAGCCCACTCAAAGAGGGCTTGCTGTTCAGTGGATTCACTCATTTTTCCATCTCCTTCCGCAGATCTTCCTTGATGTAATAATTCCGTCCGTATGCCTTGCAAAGCCTTTCGCACTCTCGCCCAAATTCGCCCCAGTTAATTTCCGAAAGATAATAATTGAGTTTGCCGATTTTGTACAGGTCGATATAATCACACAGTTCTATGAGTTGGTATATATCCACCGCATCCAAAACAGGTTCGCAACTCACCCATGTTTTTATATCTTTGCTATGCGCAAGGTATAACGCATCTATTCTGTCTCTCCAAAACGCTGCGTTTGGCTCTGCTTTATCATCAAAGCATGATATGGTTACGCCGAAAGAATCACCGGAATCAAGTAAATCAAAATCCCGCACTGCTCTCATACCGCCTTTCGTCAGCACAGATACATTTGCCCCATCTGCCTTAATTAGCTTAATGATCTCTCTTGTCGGCGTGGTGTCAATCTCTGCCGGGTACGGATCGCACATAAAGCACAACATTATTTTCTTGCCTTTGTACTTACCACCTGATAGCTGATTTTTGACAGCCTCAACAATTCCCTCGCGCGGCTTTACATCTGCAAAGTTCTCTGTCGGATGATACCGATTAAACATTTGTCGCGCGTAACAATATGTGCAGCCGTGATTACAACCGTTGTAAATATTTATCGCAAGATCGCTGTATTCCCTTGCTCTGGTTCTCGGTTCATATATTGGTCTAAACATTTCCCTTTGCCTCCACCTTCTCAAAGTAGAAAACCCCACCCCACGGCTCAACTTTGATAATTCCGTAATCCTCCGCCACTTTGCATATGTATATCTGCCTTACTCGCTCATGCAGCGTTTTGAGCATTTGCCGAAACGTTTCAAGGCTGTGCGCCCGCTTGTAATGGTTGCATCTACGGCAGGCAGGATTATATTCTGTGCCGCCGTTACGTTTTGGCACTATATGGTCAACCCGCATATCCTTAAACTCAATCGCTTTGCCGCAGTAGGCGCAGCAATGTCCATATTTCTCCCATACCGCTATGCGATCTTTCTTTGTCATGCCGCTCACCCCCGCACTTTATTCTTTATTAAATCCGAAATTCTTTGCTCCGCGTATTGTATACCCTTTTCCCTTATCCACCAATAAATAGTAAATTGGCTTATGCCTAATGTGATACTCCAATCTGCCGCGCATGTTGTAATCCCATCAATCGTCATCTGCTTATTACTTCTCCTGTTTCTTGAATTTTCTCTTACTGTCACCCATCTGCAATTATCAGGTGAATATCCCTTGTCGTTGTCTATACGGTCTAGTTGTAGATTGTCGTTATACCCATTTGCTCTAGCCCAGCATATAAACTCTTTTGAACGATGCAGCCATTCATCGCATACGGAAATTCCTCTGCCTCCATATCTATTGAATCTCTTGGCTTTAGGATTATAACAACGATTTTTCATAGTTGACCATATGCGACGTAAGCGGCAATTTTCTGATTTAAGTGACCTAAGATACTTTTCTCTGCGCTTTTGTTTGTTGTATACCTGCAACCGTTCAGCCTTTGTCATTCCCCCACCACCTCCGCGATCGCTGCAAGAGCTTCTTTTGCGCGTCTGCCTTCATCAAAGTGCCCACCGCCACAAGGCTCACCATTTTTGTCATACTGTTGTTCAAGGCAATCAACGTAATATAATAAAGTTTCCCTCGCTTTTCCCAATGTCGCCACATCAGCAGGGTTGTGAAATTCGGCGGGCGTGTCGGAAAGAGTTTGCTCCCATATATCTACTCCCGCCACGCTTATTTGTGACTCGTATGTGTTGTTGATGCTACCAATTGAGCACAATCTCCCTGCTCTAATGGTGTAAATGGCTTCAGTAAGTGCCCCACGCGTCCTTGCCGTCTGCGCCTGTAGCTGCTCATTCTGCTTTTCCAGTTTATCTATGTACCGATCTGCCTTATCAAGCGCGCTGCCATCATACGTTTTAACAAGGTCACTATCTATTACACCTGCAAGAAGCCGGGCTTTCAGCTGCTGATTCTCCTGCTGTAGCGCTTCAATGGTGTCGAGCAAATTGCACATGTGTACATCAATTGCGGGGTTACATAATTCTTTTAAGTCTTTTATATCTTCATCCGTCAACCTCATTTATCTCCCTCCTGTAAATACTCCTGCTTATATGCACTTCTTGAAACCTGTTTCCTGCCTAGAATACTGAACTAATTTACCAAAAGGATTAGGCCTAGCCTGGCCCGATATCCGGTTAAGATGAACCCATATAGCCGCCCAATATCCGAACATTTGAAACTTATAACGGTTGAGTGCATCCCAAGCCTTTTCCTCTGCCTCTAGCAATTCTTGATTGATCTTTTCGTCCATGTGGCCCTCCTTTACTTCGTATTATTTTTATTTAATGTACTAATCCACTTTCCACACTTCCACCCGTTCATTCCCGACGTTCCACGCCTCCGCATGAGTCGCGCAGTATATATCAATAATTTTGCTGCCGTACCTCTCCCTAATCTTGCCCGATGTCCTGTCCTGTACCGTATAGATTTGCCCGCCTATAACTATTTTTGTCCCCATCGGTAGCCATCCCGCCACCGATACGCCAGGTATCAACTCTGTACCATCCGCACCGTATACCTTGCCGCCCGGACGATTATCCGCATACTTGCCGCAACATATTTTGCATTTGCAATATCCAGTAATGTTGTACATACCGAGAGAGGTTAACCGTTCTCCGCCTCTATCAACTTTATCCTGCTTATGGTCAAGCTGCTCCTGCATTATGTTAAGCTGTGCGGATAGGTCGGTGATTTGCGTTTTATATTCTGTTATTGTTTTAACGTTATAGGCATTCCACGACGATAAGCTGTCTATTTGCCTTTTTAAGACGTTATTTTGTTCGGACAAGTAATTTATCGTTTTGTTTGCGTTTGTGGCTAGGATTGTCACACAGACTGTCAGGGTGATAAATAAAGCGGTTATGTAACGTGTTGGTTTACTTTTCATTTTGTTTTCCTCACCTTTCTGCGGAAACGGAAGGCTCGTTCCGTTATGCCAGTTCTATACTTCTCGGAGGCGTTTCCACCTCACTCATTTTTTTATTTACAACGCCCTGCCTTCTTCCGGCGATTGTAGGTTAAAACATGCTTGGTTCAGATGTACCTCTGCCACACTTATTAGTTCATCTGTAAACGCATATACATTTTCCGCTGATATCTCTAACTGTGCGCCTGTCTGCTTGTTGATAATCCATACTTCACCATGCCCAACCGCATAAACTATATCCGGGAAATCACTTTGGACAGTTAGGACCTTACGAGATCGTTCAATTGTTAATAACATTTCGTCTGATATTTTCATTCAATCGAACACCTGTCCCTCTTTCTCGCTCAACTTACTCCTAACAAACTCACTGCCATGTTCGCACACTATACAGGGATTCTGAGTTATGTTGAGCGGGAGGTAGCGGCATGTTTCACATTGCGGGTATGGGTTGCTTGGCGCATATTCAACCTGTTTTTTGATTATCATTCTCATCACCTTGCATTTTTCTTTGTTACTCAGTACAGATAATTCGCTGTTCGTAATGGTATTCATATTGTCACCTCGTACTGACACTATATAGCCTGAAAACCCGCCTGTAATATTTCAGGTAAATATACCCCGTTGGACCGTTCCTTTGCTTTGCTGCAATAACTTTTATGTCAAAACTGTCCGCCTTCTCGTCCGTGTCCTTCGGCACATGTAGGAAAATTACATTGTCTGCGTCCTGCTCTATGCTGCCTGATTCTCTCAGGTCTGATAATATGGGTTCTCTGCCGGCTTTTTCACCTTCCCTTGATAATTGGCTGAGTGCTATCACCGGCATTGCGAATTCAAGCGATATTTCTTTTAGTTGCCTTGATATATCCTCTATCTCTTGCCGTCTTGATTCAGTCTTTTTGATGCTCCGGCAAAGTTGAAGGTAATCAACTATGAGTAAGTCAATGTTGTCATTCTTGCGGAGTTCCCTGCAATACGCCCTGATCTCCTGGATTGTTGCAAGTTTGTCATTAAGTTCAATTGGCAGTTTATCCGCATCACTGACTGCAAACGCCATTTTCGCCCAATCATCATCTGTCAAACTCTTGCAGAAACGTAGCTTTTGACCGTCTATTAATGCAAGGTTTGATAATATCCTTTTTGCAATCTGCATCTGTGACATTTCACGGGATACAAACAGGCACTTAACGCCTTTCTTTGCCATGTTCAGCATAATTTGCATTGAATACGCCGACTTGCCTACACCCGGCCTTGCCGCAATTATTGTTAGTTCTTCAGGATGAAGTCCGGCCGTAATTTTGTCAAGGTCATAAAATCCGGTAAACAGTTTGTCTTCATCCGTTGCGTTATACTTTTTTTCAATGTCACCCATTACAGCAGGGAGAATAGATTTTAAGCTGTTATCTTGCTTTGTGTTGTCGTATACCTGTATATCAAACGCTTGCAACGCATCGGATTTAAGTTCTATCCCTGAGTCGTAGTAACCGTTCTCAGCCATTTCCTTTGCCTTGATTGATGCCTTTATTACTTCTCTGCGCATTGTGTAAGTTTTAAGTGCCGATATGTAATGTTCCATATTTTCAGGCGTTGCGACATAATGACTGAGTTCTGCTACTGTAGCAAGCGCATTGTCGATCTTTAAAGCATCCGACACAGTAAATTCGTCTATCGCGGCTTTATGGTCATACAGTTCTCGGATTGTTTTATATATTAACCGATTGACTTCGCTCATAAAATCAAGCTCAGATAATTTAATTACATAATCCTGCTTTCCCATTAGCAGGCAACCTAGTACACTTTTTTCGATCTCTGGATTATTCGGTAACATATTATCCCTCCCCTGGTTTGTAATTGGTCATATCACGGTATTTGCTCTTAGTCTCTTGCTTACTATTCAGTTTGTGTTCCGCTTCATCCGCTGTGGTATTACGCATAATGCCATAAAAATAATTTTCCTTCTTGCTGTGGAGATCAGGTCTTTTTATTACAGTTTCGCATGAACATTTAACAATAATAGGCGGGTGTTTGTTCATTTCGTCATATACCTGGCATTTAATACTGTCACTTATTTTGCCGCTTACTCTTGTTGTTCTGAGAATTTCAAAATAACGATCAATTTTTTCAAGAGTTTCAGCATCATACCGTTGTCTGAATTTTTCAAATTCGAGAGAATAGTCTTTTATACTTTCCTTTCCTTTCCTCTCTGTTTCCTTTCCTTTCCTTTGTGTACTTTCACCCGAGTTTATGGCAGTTTCCTCCTGAGTAAACGGGATTATCTCCGTAATTAACTGTTTATACCTATCTTCAATGAGTAAATATTTAGCTTCCATGGTGATGTTTTTTCTTTTCGATGATGCACATGCAATGATGTATCTTTTTTGAATACCCCTACTTGTTAATACGCCAAAACGTTCATACAGGACTTTATCAAATATACTACGGAGTAAACAGGCATTAATTACGGAGGTAATTTTTGTTTTTTCCGTGTTAATCTTCTTAGCGAATAACAAGGCTGTATCATCGTTCCAATTAAGAAAATAACCATTTGCATAAATTTTTTGCCATACTTTAATTAGGATCGCAAATCCCTCAAGCCCAAATTCTGCTTCAACAAGTTCAATGTTATCATCAAACGCAACATCAAGCGGGAAGTAATCTAAACCTAATTTCAAAGGTCTTGCCAATCTATCACCACCTTATTTACGGAGAGTGAACGCTCTCCACTCGGAATCCTTACAAGTAGTCAAATAATAACCTCTGAATTGTTCCAGCATGAACTCACACGCCTTGTCCTTATCAACAAACTTCAATTCAAGTTGGAACTTATTACACCATGTCTTCAGAAAACTTTTCAGATCCTTAGGGTTCATTCTGCTGCGGTAATTTCCTGCTTCTAACTGTTCCATTGAAGCCTCAACCATCAGAATAACCCGGCAACCCTTGGAGCGTTCAAACTCCTTCCGGAATCTTACGCGCCCCTTGGTAAAGTTGCCTATTATTTCATCACATCCAGATTTCCGCTCTACGGTTATCTCGTTTTCATACGAGTGATTATTCCAAACAAAAGAGTAATCACCGTATGAAAGCTTTTGTATTTTCCATGGTATGTTAAGTTCGTCTAGTCTTTTTGTTATGTGGCTATTCGCTTTTTCGCGGCTGTCTATTAAGATTATGCCTTTCATTGTAAAGATGCCTTTCTGCGGTAATCTGTTTTTGACAAAACTTTTTCTATTGGATATCCTAGGTGACATCTTCTTTGCAATGTTCCATAAACCAAGTGTAACTTTTCAGCCCATTGCTTTAATGTCAATGTCTCTCTACGAAATGTTATTAAACGATTGTTGGTTCGGTTGTTCTGTTGTGTTTTCATCGTAGCCCATCTACAATTTTCAGGAGAATAGTCCATTGAATTGTCTTTTCTGTCGATAGATAGACCGTCTTGATATCCATTAAGCAATGCCCACTTTTCAAATGTAAGATAGTCTTTCCATTCTTCACACACCCGAATACCCTTGCCACCATAATTTTTATACATCTCATAGTTGTGGTTGTTGCATCTGGTTTTCATATTAATCCAGGTGTAATACAGCTTTGTATTCGTTTTTCCGTGAGTAGTCTGTTTTAGTGCAGATCTACTTGTTCCGCATTCCCGGCAACTTTTGGTACTGTTGGATTTTAAATTATATCCTTCAACCGTGGTGATTCTTCCACAATCACACAAACAGTCCCAATAACTTCTCCCGCCATTGTCTGTTTTACTCGATAGCTTTATAACGAGTAGATTATTAAATTTTTTACCAGTCAAATCTATTCTAACCACAACATCACCCGTGCCTTTCATATCAAGCTCCGATCAGCGTGTAATCAACCACTTCCGTCAAAACTTTAGTTGATTTGCAGTAATCGCAATGCCCGCATCGGGTAGGTACAATCAATCCCTTTTTGATATCCGCAAACCGCTGTACATTATCCGTAACTATTCCTAAACAGTAATCAAGCCTATCCTGTGGAATGCTTATGATAGCTAAATCCGGTTCCGGTTTTTCTTTTGTAGCTCCAGCAATGTAGAACGGCAGATTGTTCCCTTCAACGAATTGGTATATTGCGGCTTGTATGTCATAACCCCATGCCTCAACAAACGATAGCTTCAAACCATCTTTCCAAATACCTTCAAAATCCTTCATGATTTTTAAATCAACAATTTTGTTTCCTTCATGGTAACTGTCAATTTTGATTTTGAACGGGATACCCATAATCATACCGGTCTTAATAACCTGTTTTTTGCCGGACATATATTCCTGGAACATTTCATCACGTTCAAGCCGGCGTATTATGTACTCTGCATGTTTGTAATCAGCCTTTAAAGGTCCCTTCTGAATGAATATATCAGGATTTTCAGTCATAAATCTATCGAGAGTTCCTTCGTAGTAAGCGTCAACATAAGATCCCACCATTAGGCTGACAGTTTTTTCTCTTATGTATTCACCTTTGGCCTCTGCCAATGCCATAGCCTCACATTCCATGAATGCCTTGAATTGTGATGACCCCATGTACTTCATATTCATTTCGGGCAAATGGTAATTTTCCGCTGTTAATATCATTGCTGTTCTTCCCCCCTCGATTTTAATTTTGCTGCGCAATCAATACACAACGGCCTACCGTACTTTTGCTGATTACGCAGCGCGACCTGTTCTGCTGTCATGTTTTCAAACCCTGTTATATCATCCGGGCAGTCGCTACATTTCAAGCTAATTGGTACAGCTTGAGTAGGTATTTTCTGTCTTATTCTTAGCGCATCAACAACATCGCCAAACGCTTTGACTTTTTCAACATAAACAATTATCTTGCAGCCGCTCCAATCTTCTATGAAAGGCGATTTATAAAGTTTGGTGATAATTTTTGCGTTAGTTGCATTAAGAACCATCGGCTTTACATTCTCTGCAAACCGCAATACAATACATTCTTCCTTGCCCTCTGGGCCTTTTACCTCTTCGGAGCGTACGGATTTTATTGTCAATGTCATTTCGAAGTTTTTGCCATTATCGTCCTGTAACGAGTAGGCTCCTAGATAATCGGGGTTTTGAAGCTTTTTCCAATTCGTTTTGCTCACCTTTTTAACCTCCATCAAATTAATGATTTGCCGGTTGTTAGTTCACCATATTGTCGCGCTCCTTGGCTTCCTAACCATTACCGCGCTTCTACTGACCGGAACAACTAGTAGGTCCTATATCAACGACATCTGTTCTGCTTCGCCACTTACAGGCCATTCAACATCATCAATGATCTCAATCCGCAACTCCCCATCGTCTGTAATCAAGAAGAACCATTGATACCCGTCTGTTTTAGCCTCCTGTATCATTTTCCTTTGTTCAATCGGATTAAGATTCTGGAACCCATCGAAGCATATGAATTTTACATCTGCACGATCAGCGAGAGCCTTTGCGATTTTGACGGAAATGTCTTGCATTTTTTCACCGTCAGACAATCCATCCAGCAGCGTTCCATTGACGCGGAGCATACCTTTATCATCGACTGTAATACCGGCAATCGGACATTTGGAGATTTTGAGTAATTCAAGCGGTAATGAACGAGCTTTTTCAATTTTTGTGGTCAGGTCGTCAGATTGCGCCTGTTTTGGTGCGATCTTATCAATGAGAATTGATTTCATCAGGTCGTAATCCCGCAGGAATGATTGCATTTGAGCCACTTCATTTGCAGCATCTGTGAGTGGTTTAGTATCAATTTCAACCACATTGCCGTTTTCATCCAGTGTAATGCCTTCGATGGATTTAGCATTTTCCAATGTCTTTTTAGAATTACCAGCTTCGGCATCAGCTGTTTTGATCTGTTCCTTTGTTTTTTCATCAATAGCCTGTAATGATTGCTTTTCAAGTTCATCGATGTGCAATAATTCCTGTTCCTTTGCGGCAACTGACTGCTTATTTTTCGATAAATCCTCTTTTGCTGTTTCAACTTCTGCAGCAATTTCATCCTTTTTAGTGTTCTTTGACTTTTCAGCATCCTCAGCTATTGTTTTTAAGATATTTTCATGTTCATTCTTTAGTGTTTGCAATGCAGCACAATATTTAAGTTCAGCTTCTGCAACCTTGTTTTTGACAGCTTCATCAATGTTTTTGACTTCTGCATGATACTTATCTCTGGCGCCGTCTATAACTGTCTGAAGTTTTTCGATTTTTTGGTTCAAGAATTGTATAAATTCCCTTCCCTCTGATCTTGTCCGGTCGAAGGCGTTCTTTTTGGTCTGTTTATCGATTTCAGCATTCGCACTAATAGCTGCTATTGTGCTTTCCAGCCCCTGTATTGCATTTCTTGCAGCCGTAATCTTCCGATTAATCTCATTAGCTTCTGCTACCTTATCATAGTATTCCTGAACCTTTTTGGCCCTCCAGAATTCGCCGTCATAATTAGGCGGTAACTGCTTTCTATATCCTTCTGCCTGGGCTTTCAAAACTTCAATAGCACGGTTGATTGGCGTGCGTTCCTCATAATACTTTTCTTCAATAAGTTTAAGGATCTTAAGAATGTGTATAGTGTAATTGACCTCCGGGACCTCACCAAACCACTCCTTGATATTTTCCATTGTCCAGGGTATTTCGAGCAAACTTAGAATGATTGCAGATTGTTCCTCAGGTTTCTTTCGCAGGAATTCACCTGGCCTGAATATTTCACCCTTAATAAGGCTGCGTAAGAATCCCTCAGTCTGAGGAACAGCCTTGCCGGGTTTTGTGACTTTAAAGTAATCAGATGATTCAGTGCGGACCTTTCTGTCAATCATCATTTCCTCATGCGTTAACTGATCTTCCAATTCGACAAATAGTGTTGCTTCTTTCTCACCGTGCTTGACAAGTTCTGTACGCCGTTCTTTGCCATCCAGTTTGCCGAGAAGCGAATATTCCAGGCCTTCAATCGTTGCAGTCTTGCCAGCGCCCTTGTGACCAGATATTATATTTACCTTTCCGAGTTGTTTATCGATAATGTCCAATCCAAGCCAGTTTTTAAACTTAATTGTTGTTGCATACAATAGTCCCATTATTTTTTGACCTCCAAACTATTTATACTTTTTCCTTCAGCCTCTCCCTTAGCAGTTCCTTCTCCTGCTCATTCAACAATACTTTCACCTTGCTGCCATTCCGTTCAACCAGTATGATCCCGTCTGAATCATTTATAATATCGTGGATTGTAATGTCAATTTGCATCGGTGGACACCTTCTTCGTCTCTACAAACACCCAGCCATAATCATCACAAAAAGCCATTCCATGATTCATTGCCTGTGCTTGCTCGCCCGTGACCTCGGCTTCGTATTTGTTCAAAGCCTTAATCATGTCATTCCTTTCCCAATCCGCGCCTATTAAAGTTGGACCGGCTTGTCTGAATGTGTGAATATATTCGCCATCAGGCAGTAATGCTATTGCATCCGCAGGCGATAATTTTACTCTTTCATCATCCATGGGATATCCCCCCTCGTTATCTAGGGCAATATGGCGGTTAAGCCAATCCTTCCCGCCATATTGCAATTCCCGCTAAATGTGCTATACTGTAATTGTCATTAATTTGGTCGCTCTGAGCGGCCTTTTTCTATTTATGAAATGATCTTGACGTTGCAGCCTTCCAGCTTTTCAGATAAATACCTCTTCACATTCTGCATCGCATAGATTTTCCAAACACCGCCATCAGCTTCAAAGATTGCTGCCGCTGGGCCGCTTCTCATTCTGAACACAAACTTACTCTCAGGCTGATCAACTTCGGCAAATGTACGGAATGGACAGAGGATAACCGGGTTCGGAACAACTATTTCAGTGACGGTAGATACTCCTGCTTTTGCTGTAACTTTCTGAGAAACCCCATCATCACTCGTGTTCTGTACATTGTCTTCCTTGATGTTACCGACAACTTTGAGTACAGCAGCGGAGTGTTCATTTTGGAGAAAACAGGCCTGCAGCATGATGTTGAATCTTTCTATATCCATGAACTGCTCATACATGATTTGCGGTGTTGATGCTTCGCAGGAAATGTAATTATCCCTGTTCATATCCTTCCTGAGTTCCGAATATGCCAATACTCTTGTAGGAGAAACAACGTGAACAACTATGGCATCAGCGATTTTATCTACATTGCCCTTTATGTAGTCTACAAGTCCAGTAAGTGTTTTGATGCTTACTGCTTGCGCGTTAGGTTTGGGATCAAACACTGGCTTGATGTAGTTTAATGGCTCTGTAGAATACTTACTGTCGCCTACTTCGATAACCTTTACTTCCTTTAAACCCACAAGATACTTTAATGCTTTCTCAATCAACTTGATTTCCTCACTTCCTACCGGTCTATTACCGGTTAATATTTACTATCTTTCTACCTGTTCCACTGCCAATGGGTTCAATGATTTCACCAGTTTCCTTGTCGCACGGAATACCTGTTTGACCAGGGATCACATCTTTGTTTCTAATGTGCTCCTCGGCTACAACGCGCCCGTCATTGTCTTTCCCGACAAACAACTGTGTCAGGACCGGATTGTATGGAGAAACAGTACTCTTTGCTTTCAATTCAACAAATACGTTTTCTCTGCTTTCATCTGTTGGTTTAAAGCCTATTTCCAGAGTAACTTTTCTTGCTTTTCTCCAATCGGTGTTTTTGTCAAGGATGTTCTTTAGCACGTTGTCGATTTCAATGTCTGCCCTTTCGAGAAGAGCGCCCCTTGCGATATTAGCAATATTGAGCTTATCCATTAATTATTTCACCCCCTTTCAATTTGCATAAAATGTGTGGAAACGGCCACGATAAATAGAGCCAAAAGCGGAGCCAACGATCACATGGAACGGAGCCAGAAAAGAGGCTTTTTTTTTATGTGTTCATAAATTGAGCCACTTTGTAACAAAGGCTTTGATCTG
>JBDKVA010000014.1:0-7884 GCA_039679375.1 Clostridiaceae bacterium | reverse complement strand
GAGACAGGGATCATCTATTTGCGGGCACGATATTATGGTAATGTAACAGGTAGGACAAGTTGCGTAATTTCAAATGTATAAGAGTAAAAGCTCTAGCATGGGAGTGTAAATATGGGGCACTTGCATTAATATTTGTATAGGCGTACAGAGGCGGAATAACATAGTTGAGGATAAAATATGGAAAAAAATGATGAATTTAAAAAACGGCTTGATAGCTTTAAAAAACTGGAAGATCAGAAAAGACAGCAGGCAAATAGATTGAGTAATTTGCGGCTTTTAGCTTTTTTGCTGGGGGCGGCGGTTTCAATACTTCTTTTTATTAAGGCCGGTTTATTTTATGGATTTACGGTTCTGCCAATTGCATTGATTGCATTTTTATATTTAATAGTCAAGCATAACAGAATTTCACGTGAACAAAAAAAGCTTAACTGCATGGCCGATATAAACAAAAGGTACATTGACAGAATGAATTCTGACTGGGTGAACTTCAGTGACTGCGGGCAGGAATTTGTCAATGCCTCACATCCTTATACCGGGGATCTGGACATTTTAGGCCCCAAGTCCCTGTTCCAATGGATAAATGCGGCAAATACATACTACGGAAGGAAAATACTGTGTGAACTTTTAAAGAACCCTGATAAAAATACGTATGCCATAGAGAAACGTCAGAAAGCAGTAAAAGAGCTATCAAAAAAGCTAGATTTCTGTCAGGAGCTGCAATGTGAGGGAATGCTGGCCACAGACGCTGCAAATGACCCGGAGAGCATGTTGTCTTATACTGAGGATAAATTAAAGCGTTTTAAAAATGACTGGGTTATAAACCTGTTTTATATATTGCCGGCTTCTGTAATACTTACTTTTACACTGTACTTCCTTGGGAGCCGTATCCCTGTTTTTGTGCCGCTTTTGCTCTTATGCATTCAAATGTCTGTTTGTGCTGTCGGGTATAGAAGAAACATAGAAATTATTGGTACCGTTTCCGGATTGAAAAAATACCTGGACACATTTAGCAGCTTGCTGCAAAGAATAGAGCAGGAAGAATTCACGGATGAATACCTGTCAGGCTTGAGACAGGAATTCTTTACTAATAACAGCCCGGCATCGGCTTCAATAAAACAGCTTGAGAAGATAGCAAATGCAATTGATATAAGATTCAGCACCGTACTTTATTTTATATTGAATTTTGGTTTATTGTGGGATTATCACTGTGTTTTTGCTTTGGAAGACTGGAAAAGACTGTATGGAGGACAAATCAGGAAATGGCTTGAGACAGTCGGACAAATTGAGGCTATTTCAAGCCTTGCTGTTATTGGTCATATGTATCCCGAATGGGTATTTCCCATATTTTCTGAAAAAGACTTGAAATTCTTAGCTAAGAAGATGGGGCACCCGTTGATTCCTGAAAATAAATGCGTGTGCAATGATTTTGAAATAAATAAAGGCACTTGTGTAATTACAGGTTCGAACATGTCCGGAAAGACTACACTGCTCAGAACTGTAGGTATCAATCTTGTCCTGGCGTATTCCGGGGCGCCTGTATTTGCGCAAAAGATGGAATGCTCCGTTATGGATATATTTACATCAATGAGGGTCCGCGACGATCTGAACAGCGGGATTTCCACATTCTATGCGGAACTTCTAAGAATAAAAATGATGATAGAATATTCAAAAAAAGAACAGCCTATGATTTATATGATTGATGAAATATTTATGGGAACCAATTCACTGGATAGAATAACCGGTGCCAGAAGTGTATTGAAAAACTTAAATAAAAGCTGGATTATCGGGCTTATTTCCACACATGACTTTGAGCTTTGCGATCTGGAGAAAGAGAGCCAGGAGAACATAAAGAACTATCATTTTACTGAACAATATATCAACAATGAGATAAAGTTTGATTACATGCTTCGCCCCGGACGCAGCAGAACTACTAACGCAAGATATTTGATGAAAATGGTGGGAATTGAATTTTAATATAAGCCTGAATTATCTGTGGCAGTATTGCCCGTGTAGCCATCCCCATCACAGAATTGTTAGTTTATGCAGTAGAAAAAGTCTAGAAATGAGAACGCCCTGCGCTATATTATTAATATATAAAGCAGGATTTGGACATATTGAAAAAGGGGCGTGAATTTATGAGCAGGCTTGCATTATTGGGTGGGGAAAAAGCTAAGAAGACACCTTTCGGCACAGGAAAGAGATTTGGAGAAGAGGAACTGACGCAGCTCAGGGAGGCACTGGAACAAGAAACATTATTCTACTGGTCGGGCAGCAAGGTAAAAGCATTAAATACGAAATTTGCCGAAATGTACGGAGCCAAATATTGCGTAGCCACATCCTCCGGGACCGCTGCATTGCACGTGGCATTGGGAACGGTCGGAGTTACGGCGGGGGATGAAGTAATTACATCGCCTATTACGGATATGGGCACAGTGATCGGCATACTATACCAAAATGCAATACCGGTTTTTGCAGATCTGGACCCGCACACCTACAACCTTGATCCCAAGTCGGTTGAAGAAAAGATATCGGACAAAACCAAAGCCATCGTAGTAGTACACCTTGCCGGAAATGCTGCGGATATGGATAAGATCATGGCTATAGCCCGGAAACACAATATTAAGGTGATAGAGGATTGTGCGCAAAGCTACTTATGCTACTATAAGGGCAAACTCACAGGTACGATTGGCGACATCGGCTGTTTCAGCCTCAACAACTTCAAGCATATTTCAGCAGGAGACGGCGGTATGCTGCTCCTGAACGATGAGGAATCATATATAAAGGCGCATAAGTTTGCCGACAAAAACTATGACAGGTTCAGCAAAAATTCCAGCGCAATGAGGAAGATTGAATTTCTCGCGCCAAACTACAGAATGAATGAGCTGACAGGAGCGGTAGGGCTGGCTCAGTTGGGCAAGCTTAAATGGATATGTGAAAGCCGCAATGCGTACGGTGACAAGCTGAGCAGGGGAATAGAGGATCTTCCCGGGCTGTATATCCCCAAGGTACTTGACGGCGGCAAGAGCTCCTACTGGTTCTATATGCTGAGGATCGATGAAAAGGAGGCGGGAGTCAGCAGGGATGAATTTTCCAAAGCCCTTGCGGCAGAAGGTGTACCGAATACTCCTGGCTATATTCCAACCTGTGTATACGAATATGATCTATTCCTGAACCAAAACGCATATCCCGGAACAAACTGTCCGTTCGGCTGCAAATACTACGGTAAGGAAGTCAAGTACTACAAGGGTATGTGCCCGACGGCGGAGGAGATATTGAAGACTGCGATAAACCTTCCCGTGAATGAATTCTATACGGATCAGGATTGCGATGAAGTAATAGAGGCGATTCGGAAGGTATCGGCATATTACAGCGGGAAAAGGTGACACTCTCTGTAAACCAGCCTTCTTCGGCGTATTAAACTTTATAAAATTTAACAAAACCTCCACTGCGGTTAATCCAATTCTCTATGTTTAGCCTGTGGAGGTTTTGCCTTCATATGGCATATTGCTCATGAATAGGAATCACCGCGGTATTTACCCGGGAGGACGGGGATGATATAATGTATCTGCTGCGCGAGCTGTGAAATGCAGATACATTATATCGCTCCGCGGGAATTAGCCGTCCGCGCTTCAAGGAGGGGGTTGCTTTGAAAACTTTAAAATTCAGATTCTTTTCAATCTCCTCTAGGATCATAATGGTCTACGTATCCATTATTGCCGTATTTACGATAGCTTTCACGGTCAACTATTATATGTCCAAGGTAGAAATTGACGGCAAGCTTACAAAGGTCAATGAAGAATACTTTTCAAATAAAGTGAGCTATATAGAATCAACCTTTAAAGATATCAAAAACAATGCATATGAGCTGCGCAGCTATATGACCGGCAGGAAGGATGCCGATTTGAATGACCCGATCGAAAAATTTGATCAGATCAATAGATTGAACAAGCTGAAAAATTATTATAATTATGTTGATGATGTGTTTATTTACAATGCTAAAACAGGCTATTTTATAACATCAATAGGCACAATAGATATCAATGTCTATTTTCGCGTATCATACTATGCTGAAGATCTGAATAGTCAGTGGAAACAATTTGAGAAAAGCGATAAAGATATCGTAATTAATGTAACAAAATTCCCTGAATATGACCTGCCTGACCGTAATGATTATTATAAAAGGCTTTTATATGTTGATATGGATCAATTTTCAAATTCGGAATATATTGTAGGATTTATCATAAATATCGAAAATGTAATCAGGAACGAAAATAATATAAATGCGGATATAAATAATTTTTTCGTCATTAAAAATGACGATAGCAATGCTTTACAGGATTTTATCTATAATAATCTGGAGTATAAGGTAAAAGATAATCTTTTAAAGAAGGATGGAACGATAGGATTATTCAAGATCAGTAACAATTATGTATTTTACCGGTATAACAATAATAAGGAATTGATTTATCTTAATGTTGTAAACATGGATAAATACTACGAAAGATTGGGGTATTTCAATATCCTGCCGGTCATTCTGACCGCTCTGATACTGGTGTTGGTGATTGCAGCGGCATCAAGCTTTCTTAATAAGTTCAATAAAAATATCAAAAGTATCAGGGCATTTATTGAAGGCGATTTTGTTAAGAATATTCTGGAGAAGCAGCAGGGAAACAATCTGATGGGTGAAGTCAAAAACTTTATCGGGCTGAGCGGCATTAAGCATATTAATGTTGTCATGCTGAGCGCATATTTGAAATCGATCAATATCGAGGAGGTCCAAACGCATGATTACTATGAGATATTCAACCGGTTTTTGAATGAAAACGAGATCCGTTACAAAAGGTTCAATTTCATTAATTTAAAAATGATTTATATAATCGATGTAAAAGGTATTAAAAACTATCCGCATATTGTTAAATTGATGCAAAAACTTCTGAGTGAAGAATACGGTGAAAATGATATGGTAAGCGTCAATCTGTTTGTCAGCGGGATCTATAATGATCAGGATGGAATAGAAAAGGCCGTTAATGAGGTATTATATTTAAATGACAACGTGCCTGTAAAAGTTACGAACAAAGTTGTGCTTATTGAAAATAATGATCAAACCGATTATGTTTCCATGCCTGAGGAGTTCAGGAACAAATTGAGAAATTCATTGATCAGCGGTGATAAGGACAATGCAATGAACCTTATTTCCGGTTTGATTACGGAAAACATACAAAATGGGATAAGCAGCAAGAATTTTAAAACGATTCTTTCAAAGATAAACAATATAATGCTGGAGACTATTTTTGAAAAATATATCGATAGTTATGATAACGCTGTCAAGGTATCGAATAAGATCAACAACCTGGCACAGGAAATAGAATCGGAATATATTATTCCTCTGTACCAGGAGCTGGTCTCCATCATAAATATATCCGGCTCATCTTATGAAGGCAGAGCAAAAAGCAAATTGCTGCAATGCTTTGAAAGCTATATCGGGGAATATTACGATAAGGATATTTATCTTGAGTCCATGGCGGAATATTTCAACCTTTCGCCTAAATATATTTCATCTAAGTTTAAAGAAGTTACCGGTGAAAACTTTACAGACTATCTGAAAAACTACAGAATAAGCATAGCCAGAGAAATGCTTAAAAATACTCAGCAAAAGATAAATGTCATCTCCGAGAAGGTCGGTTATAATAATGTAAATGTGTTTATACGGCATTTTAAAAGTGTCGAGGGCATTACGCCAAGCGCCTATCGCGATATAAGCTGATATTATCGCGAAAATCTCATTTCTTATAAACCATAATCCATAATAATATACTGTATTCGTGAATCGGTGTATCTGTATATGAGATATGGATATCTGTCGATTGTAGACCGTTTGTACCCCGGCATATAATGAAACCGTCAAGAACAGCTCATTTATAGCATTGCTGCAGCAATACCTTAACATAATTTGAAAGCGGGGACATGGATATGATCCTGGAGAATATAGCAGAAGCAGATTTGCAGGCAACAATCGGTGCAAAGAGACAAAAACGCGATCAACTAACATTTATTAATAAGGTCAAAAGGGATAAATGGCTGCTCCTGCTTGCATTGCCCGGAACTTTATACTATATCATATTCAGGTATTTTCCGATGCTTGGCGTAGTGATCGCTTTTCAGAATTTTAGTATTAAAGATGGTATATTCGGCAGCAAGTTCGTAGGTGCAAAAAACTTACTGCTATTTATCAATAATCCGAATTTTTATAATATCGTGAAAAACACCATTGTTTTGGGTGTGCTGAATGTGATAATCACACTGCCGATTGCTGTCATATTTGCGCTGCTGCTTAATGAGATGAAAAATAAATACCTCAGAAAGTTTACACAGTCCATTTCATTGATGCCTTATTTTATAGCCACGGTAGTTGTAGTCGGAATAGCGATCAACCTGCTGTCTCCCGGCAGCGGTCTTATAAACCAGGCCATTACCGCATTGGGCGGCGAATCGGTCAGCTTTATACAGGAAGAAGCGTGGTTCAGACCTATATATGTTATTACGGAAGTATGGCAGAAAAACGGCTGGCTTACAGTTATTTTCATAGCTGCCATCATGGGGATAGACCCGCAGCTTTATGAGGCATGCTCGATCGATGGCGGCGGCAGACTTAAAAAACTGGTTTACATCACTCTGCCGTCAATCATTCCGGTTATAGCAGTTATGTTTGTATTGCGAGTTGGCCAGATTATGAGCCTGTCATTTGAAAAAACGCTGATGCTTCAAAATCCGCTGACCTATGCGACATCGGATATCATTGATACTTATATCTACAGAAGGGGATTCATCTACGGGGACATAAGCTATGCTGCGGCAGTCGACTTGTTTAAGGGAGCGGTTTCGCTTTTCTTTGCACTATCAACGAATTATATTAACAAAAAACTAACTTCCAAAAGCGTATTTTAGGGGGCAAAAATGAAAAAGTCAGGTTTCGGGGATAAAATATTTGAAGTGCTTCTTTTATTGGTGGCTGTCTTTACGATTGCAATCACACTGTATCCGATCATATATATTTTCTCGGTATCAATCAGCGACAGTGCTGAAGTCGTAAGGAACAATATTGTACTGCTGCCCAAAAATCCGACGCTTGCCGCCTTTAAAAAAGTATGGGGCATGGAAAATGTACGCAGGGGCCTCGCCAATTCAATCATGTACACCGTTGTCGGTACCGCAATCAATCTTATACTTACATCATCGCTTGCTTATGCTGTTTCAAGAAAAAGGCTGGTATGCAGAAAATTATTCATGATCATGATCTCGATTCCGCTATTTTTTAACGGCGGCATGATACCGACCTACATGGTTATTTACAACCTGGGGCTTAAGGATTCGATATGGGCTGTGATCCTTCCGTGGGCTGTGCTGAGCTTTTACCTGATCTTATTCAAAACCTTCTTTGAGGATATACCGGATGAGATCATGGAATCGGCAACAATTGACGGAGCAAATGATATTACCATATTTTTCAGGATCGTTTTGCCGATGTCCACTACGATCATGGCATCCATCGGGCTGTTCTATGCGATAGACAATTGGAATAACTTTTCAAATGCGCTGTTGTACCTGTATGATTCTGATAAATACCCGTTATCGCTTGTATTAAGGAATTATCTTGTAGCAGAAAATGAGACAGCCCAATCCAATACCGGCCAGAGTGAATTCGTGGCGAGGGAGGCTGTTCAGTCAGCGATGATCATCATTTCGCTGATCCCGATCATGACTTTATATCCCTTCCTTCAGAAATACTTTGCAAAAGGTGTTATGCTTGGCGCTATTAAAGGGTAGTTCACCAAATTGGATAATACCCGTGAAATAGAAGAAAAATTATATGGAAAGGGGGTTTCG
>JBDKVA010000013.1:0-35900 GCA_039679375.1 Clostridiaceae bacterium | reverse complement strand
AGTGGACGGCCAATACATACACGATGACTTTTGACGCGGAGGGCGGCAGCACCGTCGGTGCTGTTACGCAGAATTACAATACGCAGGTAGCCAAGCCCGGCGACCCGACCAGAACCGGATACACCTTCGGCGGCTGGTACGAGGGAGACAACGGAGCAGGCAACGCCGTCTCCTTCCCCTATACGCTGACGGCGGACAAGACCGTTTACGCGAAGTGGATCATTAATACATATACAGTAACCTATAAAAACAATTATGATGATACCGACACGACGATCTATACCTCGCAAAGCGTAATTGGCATCAAAAAGTTGACCGCCCCTGAACAGCCCACCAGAACCGGCTATATCTTCGGCGGCTGGTATACGAACAACACCTGTACCGATGCATGGAACTTTAAGAACAATACGGTAGCAGCCGGCATTGTACTCTACGCAAAGTGGACGGCAGCACCTGTCCTGAAATACGCCATAACCTATGCCCCGTACGGCGCGACGTCAGGCAGCGTACCGGTTGACAGCAACGCCTATACCGCCGGCAGCACGGCAAGAGTGAGCGCGAACACCGGAAGTCTTGCGAAGGCAGGTTACACCTTCAACGGATGGAGCGACAGCGGGACTACATATACGGCAGGGCAGATAATCACAATTTCCGGTGACGTTACCCTGAACGCGGTTTGGACAGCTGTTCTCGCAACATATACCGTCATATACAGCAACAACTATGCCGGCGGCGGTACGTACACCACGCAGTCGGACGTTTCCTCGGGCTCAACATTGACAGCGCCTTCCGAGCCCAGCCGAATCGGATATTCGTTTATCGGTTGGTATAAAGACGCAGCTTGCATAAATCTGTGGAATTTCAACTTCGATACGGTTAAAGCAGATACGATTCTCTACGCCAAGTGGGCGGCAAATACCTACACCGTCAGCGGTACGGTAGTAGATGACGGAACACCATCTGCCGCCGTAAGGGACGCGACAGTAAAAGTGATGCAGGGAAATGTCCAGTTTGGGAATCCCGCAACCACAGATGACAGCGGAAACTTTACCGTAACAGGCGTACCTGACGGAATATATAACATTGTGGCAGCCAAGGGTGATCAGATAGTAACAATTTGTATTACGGTTAACGGCGGCGATTATACATATACTGGTACTGTTACCCTTCCGAGCGGTTATAAAAATTCAACGCTTGATATAATAGGCTCGGAAACACCAAACGTTGTAGTAGACGGACTGAATAACCTGTTTAATGACAGCACAACAAATACAGACGACTCCAAAGGGTATACTCAGGAAGACAAGCAAACCGTCGATAACGGCGGAACTGTTGAGATCAAACTGACAGTACAGAAAAACGATCAATCAACAAATAAAGCAACCGTAGAAGCGGCCATGAGCTCAAACGGTTACACTTCGGGCACTGTTCTTGATATAGATATGACAAAGACAACTACCACAAGCAACGGTGCATCCGATAATTCGCAAATCACGGCGACAAGCAGCCTTATTAAGATTATCATACCATTGCCTGCGGAGCTTCAGGGCAAGGACAGCTACGTTGTTTACCGCGCACATGATTACGGCGGCGGTGTTGTGACAGAGGCCATAACAACTACAGCAAACGCGAACGGTGAATATATAGAAGTAAGCAGTGATAAAACTCAGATTACTGCGTACTTGAAATATTTCAGCACCTATGCCATTGCATACAATAACGCATCCCAGTCCGACTCAGACTCAGGCTCAGGCTCCAGCTCGACCCAGACATATGAAATTATCTCGACGGCAGGCGCGGGTGGCTGCATAAGCCCGAGCGGCAGCGTGAGCGTAACGGCGGGGCAAAACAAAACCTTCACCATTACAGCCGATAATGGATACCTTATCTCCCATGTTCTGGTAGACGGCACGAGCATCGGCGCAGTCAGCGGCTATACCTTCTCAAACATAGGCGCAGCGCACACTATAAAAGCTGTGTTTACGGAGAATGCAGGGTTACCTTACTACGTCGATGATAACGGCACGGATGTGTTTATCGGCTTTGCCTCGGATGCTGGCGGCACGATGAAATATATAGCGCCGAAAGGCAAGGCTGTGCAGTTCATAGAGAACCCGAAGAACTTTATGGATATTTCTGGACATTGGGCAAAATCTTATATAGATTTTGTAACTGAGCGAGAGATATTCCTGGGTACTGGCAGCAATACTTTCTCCCCTGATACCGGAATGACCCGAGCTATGTTTGCAACTGTTATCGGCCGTCTCTATGAAAGGTCATACGGCAAGATTACAGCGACAGATGCCGGGAATAAATTTACTGACGCCGACTATAACGCATATTATGGGAACTATGTTGAATGGGCGGCCGAGAACAGTATAATCGCCGGTGTTGGAGGAGGAAAGTTTGAACCTGATCGAATGATAACTCGCGAAGAGATGGCTGTTATACTTCACCGCTTTGCGGAATTTCTGAATACTTCAGCTATAGAATCGGGAGCGCCACAGCTGAGTTATCCTGATGCTTCCGCCATATCATCATGGGCGGCGGACGCGGCAAGGTACTGTCAGCAAACCGCAATCATTTCTGGGCGTGACGGCGGAAACTTCGTCCCAAAGGGCACGGCAACAAGAGCCGAGGTGGCGGTTATCCTGCAAAGATTCGTTGATAATACAGTAAAATAGTACATATCAGCATGCAATAACAGTATAAAAGGCCTAATACAAATCGCCCCTGAAAATTCCCGAAAGCGGTCATTTTCAGGGGCGTATTCGTTTGGAATAATTAAGGCGCTATGCGGTAGTGCTGGGCGATTATAGTAGATAATTATTTTGGCACACATTCAAGGAACCCTTGAATGTACAATAATGATGACATTTGTTTTATGCATATTTATAAAAATATGTGCCAATATTGGCAATAATATACATCATTTATGAATAATTATACTATTTTCGTGTTGATATGTTTTCGAGTATGCCGCATGTGGAGTGCGTAATAATGATGACGTATAGTGGTTCTAATGGCAAATGAGGCGGGCCGACCACTATATGTTGTGGTTTTCGGGGTCAAAATTGGTATGATTTAGGGTAAAATGTCATCTGTCTGAGGCCTGTTTTTTGAGGAAAACATAGATGACATAGGATAATTAGAGCGAAAAGACCTTTAAAAACAATTTTAGACAAAAAATTCCAAGGGCGTCAGAACGGCAATTCTGGTGCCTTTGTTTTATATACAGGTTAAACGGAAATGTTCCGTCAAACATAAGTGATGCCCGGATATAGATCCGGCTTATTCATATAGGACCTTGAGAAACATATAACCTTTATTGCTCGTGGATCGGATTTCAAAGGGACTCTCCAAATCCAAACCCAGCTTGCTGCGAATGCTGGAAATATGCGCCGTCACCGTATGTGTGGAACTGTTGCCGGGTGCACCCCAAACAGCTTCATACAATTCGGTAGCCGGGCACTCCCGCCCGGCGTGACTGACGAGATATGCCAGAAGCTGAAGCTCCTTCTGCGTCAGCGACACGGGCTTGCCGTCAAGTGCCGTAGTGCCGTTTTGAAGATTGATGGAAAGAGGCGGCATGTCGATCCGTCCCGCGCCGTGCAGACCGGTTCGGCGCAGCTGCGCCATCACCCTCGCCGACAGTACGTCGAGATCATAGGGTTTCGTGATATAGTCGTCGCCGCCTTCCAAAAGTCCCTGAACGACATGATCCTTCTCACCGAGGCTCGTCAGGTAGATAACGGGTGCGGTGGTGAGTTCTCGCAGCTCCCGGCAAAAATCATAGCCCGAGCCGTCCGGTAGCATCACGTCCAGAAGCACTAGATCCGGTGGCTGACGGAGAACCGCCTCCTTCGCCTCCTTCAGCGTCTGCGCGGCGACGACCTCGTAGCCCTGCCCCTCCAAATGCTTTGTATTAACCTGCAGGATACCCACCTCATCCTCCACCACGAGGACTCTCGGCTTTCTCATTTCATATCGCCTACCTCTGCTGAAACAATGACATAACCGCGCCCGATTTTCGGCGGGTATTTTTTTGTCTTTTTATTATTTGCTTATTATACCATGCTTTTTTGAAAGGGTAAACTGTCCGGCGGTATCGGGCGCGGTAATGATCAAATTTTCTTTATTTTTGTTTTTTTTTGGATTTTCGTGTAAACTGTTTATTAATAAGATTTGATATCACTACTGCTGCGCTAAAGGCGCGGTTTATCATTGAATTGCCTGCTTAAGCGGCAGACAATCAGAAATCAGGTGTTGTATGCGGCGATTCTTCGGATGGATCAAGAACACATTTCTCTGCAAGCAGTTGGATCTGCGCGTGCGGCTGTTCAATGTGCTGGCGATGGCGGGCGTTCTGGTCAGCCTCACGTTTACAGGCTTTCACATTATTGCGAAAAGTCCCGTCAATGTGGCGTTCTGCCTTTTGGGTGCTATTCTGGCGAGCGTTCTGCTCTTTTACGCTACCAGGACGAGGCGTTATCAGCACGCTTATATAATAACGGTCGTCGGCGTATTTCTGATCTTGTTCCCTGCAATGTTTTTTACTGCAGGCGGCTACAAATACGGTATGACCTCTTTCCTTATCTTCGCCATTGCATTCACAATCTTTATGTTGGAGGGCAGAAAATCGCTGCTGCTGGCAGGGCTTGAACTGCTGGTCTATATAGCTTTATTCGCCTATGCCTTTGTGCATCCCGAAAAAATGAACTATTACAGCACAAATCCCGATCCTTTCTGGGGAACCTTGACATGCTTTTCCGTTGCGAGCATCGCACTGGGAATCGCCATGTACCTGCATTTTAAGCTGTACAACGAGCAGCAGCGCGAGCTGGAACAGGCGCGGCAGAAGCTTGCCGAGGAGAATGCCGTGCTTGAGCGCGTCAACCAGCTGAAAAGTGAATTTTTAGCCAACATCTCTCATGAACTCAGAACGCCTCTCACTGTTGTATCAGGCTATGCCCAGACAGTCAAGTCTGCCCTGTCAGAGCGGCCCGAAGCGGACAACGTTGCCGAGATGATGATGCTCATCACTTCCGAGACAGAGCGGATGTCCTTGATGGTCGGCCAGATCCTGGACGTGACCCGCATTGATGAAAACAACATGGTCCTGGCACCCGCCGTATGTTCGCTCACAGAGGTGATTCAGAAAACGCTGTCCACCTACTACCCCATTTTGAATAAAAACAACAACAAGCTGTCCCTGAAGCTCCCAGAGGAGCTGCCGCTGGCATGGGCGGACGCGGCTCGCGTATCCCAGGTGCTTGTCAACCTGATAGCAAACGCCATCCGGCATACCAAAAAAGGACTGATCGTCGTGTTAGCAGTGGAACAAGACCATTTTTTAGAGATCGCGGTCGCCGACAACGGCGAAGGCATTGCGCCAGAGCGCATACCACTGCTCTTTGAGCGCTACAAAAGCCGCGACAGCGCAAACAATCCAATTAGCAGGAGTACTGGCACAGGGCTAGGACTTTTTATCTGTAAGCACATTGTGGAAGCTCACGGCGGGGGTATCTGGATTGAAAGCCGCGAGGGCGCGGGCACAACTGTACATTTTACGCTGCCCAAAGTCCCAGATTGAGCCTCTTGAAGCGCCATCCGAGGTTACTATGACCGCACCCGGTTTCTGCCGGGTGCTTTTTTGCGCACGTTTTCTCACTATTAGCCGCCTTTTGGCTACTTCAGCAGAGAAGATGATCAAATTTTCTTGATTTTCGTTTTTGGACGATTTTTCCTGTACTCTTGTAATGGGCAAAAAAGCCAAGGTGAGATCAAGCACGTAAGGAGGAGCGTCAAATGGCAAAAATCAAAAGTGTCACCACCTGCGCCGGAGACGGTGTGGGGCTGTCAGACACCCTGCTGGATATCCATTTCATAATGGGCAGAGTTTATTACTTTCTCTTAAATCCAGGCAGAACGACCCCGCATTTCTCCTGCTGTACAGAGATGGAGAGCTGTTCCGCCCGAAAACGGACGGCGACACCGTCTACTGGCGTGACGGATCGCAGCTGACTCTGGAGGAGATCATGGACATGGCGAGGGGGATGTGAGGATGCCTGCAAAATAGTCAGGGTAGAGGCTCTTGATGAGCAGTCCCAGTGCATCAGCGTCGAGCCGGAGAACGGCAGTATCATTATATTGGAGCTTACGCCAAAGCTCAGTGATCCGCTGTTTGCTCAGATCAGGGAGCTTTCCCGCCCGAGGACCGACGGAGATCGAGTATATTGGGCAACCGGGGCAAGCCTGACGCTTGACCAGATCCTGGAGATGCTGACAAGTGAAATGTCCGACTGAAGTGCCACAAGATAATATGAACGGAGGAAATTAATATGAAACGTACATTTAGAAAACTCGGCAGCCTGCTTCTGGCGCTGTGCATGATCCTGTCCCTGCTGCCTATGACGGCGCTGGCTGCACAGAGCGGTGACGGCTCGTCACTGAACGACTCATTACTGCTTGTTATCTCGAGCGATACCGGCATGAGCAACTGGGTTGCCGTCGGAAGCGCATATTCGATTACCGTAACAAGCATCATCATCGGAGATTCCGTGACAGCTGTCAGTGACAGCGTGTTTATCAACTGTGCAAATTTAGTAAATGTGGGTTTCCAGGGAAACAGCCCGCCGGTCACAGGCTCAAACGCTTTTAATACCACAAATCTTGGGAGCGCGGAAGACAGCCTATGGCCAAATTTATAATTATTATCTTGGAGGGACAGAAGTATGAGAAAATTTTCATTTAACACAAACAGATTTATGGCAGCCTTGCTGACCGTCATCCTGATGCTGGCATTACTGCCGCCTTTTGCAATCCCTGTTCAGGCTGCCGGAACGCCAGTGCTGGATCAGGTTAATACCACCGTCAGTACATACGAAAATATTTATGCCAATTATCTGGCACAGACATTTACTGCCGGCAGAAGTGGAGTGCTGAGCCAGGTGGATTTGTATATGTACACAACGAACACTCTTGATGCAGGCTTTCGAGTCTGGATTGAGGAAGTGAGAGATGATCCTCAGGATTTATACTACGGTGCACCTAATGGGATTGCATCAGGTTACTCAGGCAATGATAACACGCGCTGGATCAAGGGATCTGCCAATTCGTGGCAATGGTGTTCTATTGATTTCGATCAGAGGGTGAGGGTTCAGGCAGGGAAAAAGTATGCAATCTGTGTGAAGGGCCTTACCAGCAATGCTTTTATTGGCGGTTATGAACCCAGCGCAGATCCTTATGCAGGCGGGGAGGTCTATGAAAAGAGCCGTATAGAGTATCCGTGGATGAAATATTATCCAATTATTAAGGACCTGGCGTTCAGAACATATGTCTCTTCGCCTTCCAACGATGCTTCGCTGAATGCTGGACTCACTGTGGAAAATGGACAGCTGAACGATAATTTTTTCTACAAAACAACGGATTATACTGTGTTGATGGATATGAACCAAACCTCGCTGAAGATAACGCCTTCATTGTATTTACCAACAGCAGCCACGATTACGGTTGACGGCATTGCCTGCAAAAACGGTTCTACCCAAACGGTCTCTGTTCCTGTGGACAGGGATATTCCGATTGTCGTGACTGCGGAAGACGGCACAACGACAAAAACCTATACACTGAAAGCGGCCCACTCTTATACGGTTGGATTCGCGCCTCTTTCCGGCGGGAGTATTCAGGCAGGTCCGCTGGTGAAAAAGCAGGGGACTACCATTAACCTGACCATTACACCGGACCTGTTTAAAAGGCTGAAGCCAGGCTCCTTAAAATACAATGACGGAACAGGCGACGTTCCTGTTTCAGGGACAAGCTTTTCCATGCCCGCTTCCAATGTGACGGTTTCCGCCATATTTCTGGATGCCACCCAAACTGCGACCAGAAAGGTACACTCTATTAATCCGGGCGGAATCTCATGCCTGTATGTCAATTCGGAAGGAAACTACATCCTGGCAAGGGACGGCAATAATCAAAAATTATATTCGGTCAACTCGGACACATGCGAGGTGGGAGCTGCGTTTACAGTGGATTCGACGTCTGCGCGAGACTCGATTGGTATCGTTGATAGCCCGGGTACAAATAAAATGTATATTCTCAACAACGGATCAAAAAATATTTCCGTATATGACTACACCAATTTCAATAGAGTAGACCATTTTATCGCTGTTGGGGCAAATCCCTGCGATCTGACCTGGAATTCATCGCTGAACAGGCTCTATACTGTTAACCGGGACGTCGATTCCGTTTCCATGATCAACGGCGCCACCGACACTGTATTTCATGTAGGCGTTGGAAGTCAGCCATGTGACATGGCGTTGGATACAACAACCAATAAAATTTATGTCGCAAATTCCGGCAGCAACAATGTAACGGTCCTTGACGGTGCTGCCGACAGCACATCCGGTGCTGTGCTTGCCACAGTGCCAGCCGGGAGTGCACCCTGTGCGGTGGCAGTGGATCCGGTTGCACAGAGAGCCTATGTGACCAATTCCGGAAGCAACAACGTAACTGTCATCAATACTGCCGATAACAGCGTTGCCGCCACAGTGAGCGTCGGAGCCGCTCCTTCTGCAATAGAGATCAACCCCAATACCCACAAAATCTATGTCGCGAATTCAACGGGCAATACCCTGACTATTATTGACGGCAGTACTTTCGACACAGCAACAGTGCCGGTTGGAAATCACCCCATGGCCATTGCTGTGAATCCGAATAATAATGTCGTCTATGTTCTAAATTCCGGAAGTCAATCGGTTACAGCGGTTGATGAGAACGACAGAACGATAAACTATGCATTGGGAATTGCTCCTGTTGGCATAGCGGTAAATACGAAAACCAATAGAGTCTATGTGGCCCATTCCCATTCAGACAGCTGGGATATTATTACGGAAATTCCTGCGTTGATACCGGTTGCGCTGACGGTAAGCAACCCGACGGCTGCAGGGATTACCGTATCACTGAATCCCACAGTGGAAACCCTTGTGGCAGGCGACTTTGTGATCCACAACAGCTCCGGTGCTGCCGTGTCAGTCTCAGGTGCGGTGACCGAAGATGTCGGATCGACCTATCAGATTAATGCAGCATTGGAGGAAGGTCAGACCTATTCGGTTACCGCCTTGAGTCCCGGTTATTCTTTTGGCGTGGCAAAGAGCTTTACTGTGCCCGGAACACCGGTGAAAACCTATCAAATCGGCATAGGAACACTTGCTGGGGGCAGCATCACGGCAACTCCTTCAACGACTACGGCAGGAGCAACCGTGCAACTGACGATTAAGCCGGATGCAGGGAAACAGCTCAAAGCGGGCACGCTGAAGTATAGCAACGGTATGACGGACAGCGCGATATCGGGCACCAGCTTTACCATGCCGGCTGCAAATGTGACAGTGACAGCGGAGTTTGAAAATGTGCCGGCAAGTACATATACAGTGAGCATCGGAACGCTGACCGGAGGCAGCATAACGGCAACTCCTTCAACGACTACGGCAGGAGCAACCGTGCAACTGACGATTACGCCGGATCCCAGCAAGCAACTCAAAGCGTGTACACTGAAGTACAACGACGGTATGACGGACAGTGCCATCTCTGGCACCAGCTTTACCATGCCGGCTGCAAATGTGACGGTGTCGGCGGAGTTTGAGAATGTACCGGCTTCAGTATCAAATGCAGATAAAGTAGCGGTGGACAAAGCGGCTTTGAGTATCGGTTATGCCGCAGGAGACAATGATACTTCTGTCACAAGAAACCTAAACCTGACAGTAACAGGTGCGGTATACGGATCCAGCATCACTTGGTCATCCAGCAATTCGGCTGTTATCAGCAACAGCGGTAAAGTAACCCGTCCAGCTTATACAAGCGGGGATGCGGCTGTGACTGTAACCGCCACGGTCTATAACGCTGGAGCTAGCGATACGAAGGCCTTTAATCTGGTTGTCTTGAAGCTTCCCCAGACGACCTGTACGATCACCTTTAACAAAAACGGTGGGGATACGGAAGCCAGCCCAGCCACTAAGACGGCAGTATCCGGTGGCAACTCAGGCACCCTGCCGATAGCTCCCACAAAATCAGGATATACTTTCAGCGGATGGAATACAATGGCAGATGGAACGGGCACGGCATTTACGGCAGCTACGACAGTGAATGCCGACCTTACGGTATATGCACAGTGGACTGTAATATCAAGCGTAGGTGGCGGAGGTGGAAGTAGCACTCCGAATACGACCCTAACAACCCCAACCCCAACCCCAACCCCAACCCCAACTACAACTACAACTACAAAGAATACAGGAACTGCTTCTTCCAGTGTTACAAGTACCACAAGTACAGAGGCAAAAAGCGATTCAAACGGAAAAGCAACTGCGACAGTATCCGAAAACCAGGTTAAAGAGGCTGTAAACAAGGCGGTTGAAGAGGCTGCAAAGCAAGGGGAAGGCACAGCGGCCAAGGTGGAAATCAAGGTAACGGCCCCTGCCGAAGCAAAAACAGTTGAGGCAAGCCTTCCGAAGGCAGCAGTCACAGCAGTAGCAGACAGCAAAACCGATGCATTGACGACAGCTACACCTGTAGCAACCATAACCTTTGATAAAGCGGCAATTACCACTATCTCAAAGGAAGCCGCAGCCGATGTAAAGATTACAGCTTCAAAGGTTAATGCATCGGATCTCTCTGAGGCAGCAAAGGCAGCAGTAGGTGACAGGCCGGTATTCAATTTCAGAGTGACCAGCGGGGATAAAACCATCTCCCAGTTCGGAGGGACAGTAACGGTATCGGTACCCTACACGCCCAAAGCAGGAGAAGATACGAAAGCTATTGTCATCTACTACATAAATGCTGAAGGCAAAGCGGAAATTGTCAAAGACTGTGTCTGTGACAAAGAAACAGGCATGATCACCTTTAAAACAAACCACTTTTCCAAGTATGCCGTGGGCTATAATAAAGTGAGCTTCAAAGATGTAGATTCCGCGGCATGGTACAGTGATGCTATCAGCTTTGTTGCTGCGAGAGGAATAACAACAGGAACGGGCAACGGCAAATTCAACCCTGAAGAAAATCTGACAAGAGGACAATTCCTTGTAATGGTAATGAGAGCCTATGGAATTGAATCTGATTCAGCTTTGAATGATAATTTTACTGATGCAGGAAATACATACTATACAGGTTATCTGGCTGCGGCAAAGAAGCTTGGCATTACGGTAGGTATAGGAAATAATATGTTTGCACCGGATAAAGAAATAACAAGACAGGAAATGTTCTCTCTCTTGTACAATACCCTGAAACAAATCGGGGAACTGCCTGTGGGCACATCGGGGAAAACGCTGTCATCCTACACTGATGCAAGTGAAATAGCAAGCTGGGCAAAGGAGGCCATGACACTATTCGTGAAGACGGGAACCGTAAGCGGCAGTGGCGGTAACCTCAACCCGGCAGACACCACCAACAGGGCACAGCTGGCACAGGTGCTCTACAGTATAATGTCTAAATAGGATACTTATAATTAGCATTTGAATTATTAACTATCTATCTTTTAAAAATAGTAAAAATAAGAAGCAGATACAGGTTTAGTAGAAATACTGAATTCGGTTAGCTGCTTTTTATTTTGATTACGATTGCTTTGTATAGATACGTAAGGAATCGCAGGCGAACCTCAACCTACCCTTGAGAGTATAAAAAAGACGACAGAAAATTTATGCATACAAGCGATGTATTTAGCACAAAATTGGTTAAAATATGCAGAAAATCTGAATAAATATACGAAAATCCGGTGGATATGTTCCCTTGGATGGCACATGTGGAGGTAATAATCCTGTTGCAACGCTTGTAATACTGGCATACCAAGGGTTTGCGAGCACGGATTTAAAAATGTGTTTTTGACGTGGAGGCTATCTTTCACGTCTTTTATTTTGTAAAATATTAGTGTGCTTATGACCTTACCCAGTTTTATGTTTATATAATAGAAAGATTGAGATGAAAAATGTTTGGATCATACCGCCTAAACCCAAAGAGAACAAAAAGCTTAGGGTCGCCGCCTATTGTCGGGTCAGCACCTCCGGTCCAGAGCAGCTGCGCAGCCTTGAGATTCAGATAAAGACTTATACGAAGATGATAAAAGGCCATCCTAATTGGCTTTTTGCCGGTGTTTTCTATGATATCGAAAGCGGGCTTCGGCGAAGCGGTAGAAAAAGCCTGGATAAATTGCTTAGGAAAGCTGCGAAAGGCAAAATCGATTACATTATCACAAAGTCAATCAGCAGGGTATCGAGAGATACGCTGGAAGTTTTGAAAATTATAAGATTTTTAAGAGAGCGAGGGATTAATATGTATTTTGAAAATGAGAAACTGGATTCAATCAAGGCGGATAAAGAATTTGAGATTACACTGAGGGGTATGCTGGCACAGGACGAAAGCCGGAATACCAGTGAGAATATTCAATGGGGATTTCAGCGTAAGTTTGAAAAGGGCGATATCTTCACGAAGTATAAGAATTTCATGGGATATGATTGTGTAGACGGTGAGATTGTAATTGTCCCAGAACAGGCAGAGGTGGTCAGAAAGATATTTGACTTATATTTGCAGGGTTTGTCACTGGGACAAATAAAGTCTTTCTTGGAATCTAAGGGGATTAAAACGGTAACAGGTAAGGATGATTGGAATGCGAAAACGATTCGGGACATGCTCATGAACGAGAAATACAAGGGAGACACGATGCTGCAAAAAACCTTTACCGAGGATTTTATGACCGGTAAGAAAAGCAAAAATATCGGACAGCGTAACCGATATTATGTGAAAGACAGCCATCCCGCCATTGTTCCTGTTGAGGTATTCGACAAGGTACAGGAAGAAATGGCGAAGCGCTCAAGGCTTGTCAGCAAAGAGGATGGTACAATGGAAGCTAGCGGTAGTAAATATAACGGCAAATACATTCTTGGAAATCTGCTTGTGTGCGGAGATTGCGGAGCATCTTATCGTCGGAGAACTGAACGGGGCAAGGTGGTCTGGCGCTGCGCGACAAGGATTGAGAAAGGCAAGGAGGCATGCCTCCACTCCCCTACTCTGGATGAAGGATGGATGCAGGATACCCTAGGTGCTACTGTTTGCCAGAGCGGAGCTTATGATGAAGGTATTATCAGGAATGAAGTTGATAAAATTCAAGTTTTTGATGCCTTTATTCTGATTTTGCGCGCAGATGGGTCGCAGGAAAAAAGGTCATTCTAAAACGACTGAATATGGTATAATGTTCCTATAAATTTTCGTTTTTCGACTTTAACTGTATGTATTTGTAATTGAGAAAAATAATTATTTCGGTTAGTGGAGTAATTTTGATATTTTGAGTTGAAGGGGATGTTTTCAAATGGATAAAGGTACGCATTTTCATAATTGCGATTTTCAAGTTCATACACCGAGAGATTTAAGGTGGACAGGCAATAAATTTGGTGTAAACGAAGACCAATTATCTGGGCTAACTGAGCAAAATAAATTTGAAATAAACCAACAGCGTGAGCAATTCGCAAAAGAATATCTTCAGAAGGCGAGAGATGCTGGTTTAAATGCGATTGCCATTACAGACCATCATGATGTTGTCTTTGCAAAAATAATTCGGAAAGTATCCAAAGAGGAAAGCAGAGAATTTGAGGAAACCTCCCAATTTGAAAAAATCATTACAGTTTTCCCTGGGATGGAATTGACACTAAGCAATCCGAACTGTCAATGTATCATAATTTTCGATGCCGATTATCCAGATAACGATTTGGACTCGGTCGTTAATTTTCTGGGATTAAATCCTTCAAATGAGTATTTAAAAAACCATGCGCAAATAAATCGAATATCGCAACAAGTTGTTGGAGATCTAAATGAATTGCACCTAAAATTGGATGAATTGGGTTATTGTAAAGGCAAGTATATTATTTTGCCTAATGTCAATCATAACGGGCAATCAACTATTCTTCGGCAAGGATTTAATGAGCATTATTGCAAAATGCCATGTGTTGGAGGATATGTTGATGGTAATATTTCAACAGAAACAGGATATCAAAATAAAATTAATGGTGGGGACAGGAATTACGGCGAAAAAGCCATAGGTGTTTTATCTACATCTGATAATCGTAATGAAGATGGGAGCGGGTTTGGCACTCATAGTACATGGGTAAAATGGGAGAAGCCAACTGCTGAAGCCTTGAGGCAAGCATGTTTGGCACGTACATCAAGAATAAGTCTTCAAAATCCCGAATTACCTCTTATTCATATATCAAGACTTGAAGTTACGGGAAGCAAGTTTTTAAGCTCTTTTGTGATTGAATTCAATAAACAATATAACGCCATAATTGGAGGTAGAGGAACAGGAAAATCAACGATTCTTGAGTATTTAAGATGGGGTTTATGCGACCAGACCGATTTATATATTGACGATGAACGAAAAACCGATTTGGTTAAAAAAAGAGAATCCTTAATCGAAAAAACTCTTGTGCCCTTCGATGGTGAAGTCCGAATAACATTCATCGTTAATGGCATTGTACATATAATTAAGCGCAACTCAAAAACAAGAGTAATACTGTTAAAAATTGGCGACAATGAATTTCAACAAGTTAAGGAAGAAGAGATTCAATCTGTTTTGCCGGTTCAAGCATATAGCCAAAAGCAACTTAGTAGCGTTGGAATAAGAACAGATGAACTGAGGAGATTTATAGAGCAGCCGATTCTTAGTCAGTTAGAAACATTAAGATTCAATCTTAATGATAATGAAAAGAAGATTCGAATTTGTTATAATAACCATCTTCGCAAGCAAAAAATTCAGACGGAGAATGATCAGATCAATCTTCAAGTTAAATCGCTTAGAGAACAAGTTGAAAAATTACGCCAAAGCTTAATTGGAATATCGGAAGACGATCAAAAGATCATTTCTAACAAACAGATTTATGACAACGAACTTTTGATAATTAATCAGATAAAACGTGATTTTGAATTTTTGTCCGAAAAAACGCACGAGTTTATTGAATTTATTAAAAGATATCCTTCGCCAATCAGTTTGGAGGGCGAATTAATTAATCATGAACTTATAAAAGAAATTGATGAAGCACGCATTGGAAATTTTTCCAAAATAAAAGTAGCTGCGAATAATTTACAAAATCTAATTAACGAAAGTGCCCAGTCAAAACTCAATGAACTTATTATTAAATGGAATGAATTAAATAATTCTTTTCATGTTCAATACGAATCTTCAAAAGCGAAGGCGGCTTCTAACCAATCTCAAATTAATGAGATCCAGAGAATTGAAGAAACTTTAAAAACAATGTTAGATGATTTGGCTAAACGTACTGCTGTAATAACTGAAATGGGAAATCCTGAAGTTGAGTTAATTACACTTCGTAGAGACTGGCTTCAAATTAATAGGAATAGGCTACGTCTTCTGACAGAGCAATCAAACAACTTGAATATTCTATCTAAGAACTTTATCAGTGCAAATTATTCGAAGAGTTTGGATACTAATGCGATAAAAGAGAAAATCATGTCAGCTTTTCAAGGTTCAAGAGTTCGTGAGGACAAAATTCAATCATTATGTGATGCGATGAAAAACAGTGAAGATCCTTTATTGACTTGGACAAACATTTTAGATGAAATTAGGCTTATTGTAGAGTCGAGTGGTACAGTTTCTTTAACAGATATTCCTTTACTCAATTCTTCTGGATTAACTGCTATTCACATGGAAAACATCAAGGAAAAACTAACACCAGAAAAATGGATAGAGCTTGCTCTGAGTGAAATTGAATTTAATCCTGATTTTCGTTATACAACGAATAATCAAATGGGGGATTCGATACAATTTGCAGAAGCATCCGCCGGACAACAAGCTACGGCATTACTGACAGTTTTATTAAACCAACCCGGTTACCCATTAATTATAGACCAGCCGGAAGATGATATTGATAATAGAGCAATAGGAGAAATAATCAGCAATATTTGGGAAGCAAAGAAAAAACGGCAAATTATATTTACAAGCCATAATGCGAATATTGTTGTCAATGGAGACGCTGAATTAGTGGCCTGTTGTGACTATCTGGAATCAGACAATCAAACTCATGGCAGGATTAAAGCTGAAGGTGCTATAGATTCTAAGCAAATTAAGGATGAAATTACATTAGTAATGGAGGGTGGAGCACGGGCTTTTAAATTAAGGAAAGAAAAGTATGGCTTTTAATTTTTGCCTAACTAAGTCAACATATATGAGAGCAATATTGAAAGATTGATATGCTCTTGATAATAGAATATCGGTGAAAACAAAGGACTGTAAATTAAGAACAGAGGGCAAAGCCTCTGGCGCAGATTGATCTGGATAAATTCCAGCGCAGATGAAATAGTCTGAGAGCTTTAAAGCATTAATGAAATCAGCAAATATGTGCTAATTATAAGATACGCCTAATGATAAGATGGAATTCATCAAAACCATAATAAAGGAGTTGATTTTAATGGATAGGACACTCATTAAAAAATATGTTGATGATCAAACCACTAAGGTTGTTTCTTCTTTTGGTATTGCCGAAAATGAAATATCTTACGATGTCATTAAACAAGGCCGAATTATAAATGAGATTACTGGAGACGAGGAAATGTCCCGTGCATTTCTTTTGACAAGACTTGTAAATGAACTTGGGTATGCAGCAGATCGTATCGAAATAGAGCATGAGTATACAGCAGGACGTCCTCATACTATCACGAGCAGAATTGACATTATTGTTCGTGATTCTAAGGGAGATGCATTTCTGTTTATTGAGGTTAAAAGCCCAGATGAATATTTAACTATTGATAAAGATGAGACTATTAAGGAACAGTTATATAAGCTTGCAGGGATGGAAAAAGCAGAGGGCCGCAGTGTCAAATATCTTGTTTTATATACAACTGATGATAAAATGGGCGGAAAAGTTGTTGATGAATGTATGATAATCGACACTGAAAAATATCCTACATTTGAAGAATGGGAATTGGAACGTAACTACACCAATGATCTGCCTGTCCGATTTGGCAAAGCACAGCATAAGCCATATGTGAAAGCATCTGATAAAGACCTTGAAACTAATTTTACTGGTGACATGTTAAATCAGTTGCAAACTGACCTCCACAACGTTTTGTGGGGTGGTGGTGGAACTGATGATAATGAGGTCTTTGCATCTCTTGCAAATCTTATCCTCACAAAAATTCAAGATGAAGACACCACTGAGGACGGTGAAACATATAAATTCCAATCTCTTACCTTTGAAAAAGAAGGAGACGAAGAATTTGAGACAAATAATCAGTTGTTTGACCGGATTAATGAATTATACCGGAATGCACTAAAGTCCAAACTATATATTCTTGACGAAGCAGAACTTGCAAAATCGTATGTCATTGATACCAAGAAGTTTTCTCTTTCTAAGCTAAAATATGCAGTTCAAAAGTTAGAAGGTTTATCCTTTGTCGATGGAAAAAACAGCTTAAGCGGTAAAGATATACTCGGTGAGTTTTTCGAGGGAATTATTCGTAATGGTTTTAAACAGAGTAAGGGGCAATTTTTTACTCATATTAATATTGTCCGTTTTATGTTGTGGGCAATACAGGCAGATAGACTCGCTATAAATCGGATTAAGACTGATAAAGAATTACCGTATATGATAGACCCGTCTGCCGGCAGTGGTACATTCTTAATAGAATATATGAAATTTATAACGGAAAACATGAAGTATCGTTTTCGCAAAGAATTGGGTACTACAAAAGCGGTGAAGGACAAAATTGAATCTGACTGGTTTTATCCAGATAATAGGGAAAATAAATGGGCGCAGGCATATATCTATGCATCTGAATCCAACTTTAATCTTGGTACTGCTACCAAGGTCAATATGATTTTGCATGGCGATGGTTCAACTAATATTTTTGTAAAAGATGGCTTGTTACCATTTGAACAGTATAAAAAAGAAACCGCTCCGAATATAATGCATGACAGCGAAGTTGAGTCACTATATTATGATAAAGCTATTAATGGAAACTTTGATCTTATATTGACAAATCCTCCGTTCAGTGTTGATTTAGACAATGATACAAAGAAAACAATCAAAAAGAGTTTTATATTCGGTGATAAAAAGAACTCTGAAAATCTATTTATTGAGCGGTGGTATCAGTTATTACGTGAAAATGGTCGTCTTGCTGCTGTATTGCCGGAAAGTGTGTTTGATACAACAGAGAATAAGTATATTAGATTATTCCTTTATAAATACTTCAAAATTAAGGCTGTTGTATCATTACCACAGCTTACGTTTGAGCCGTATACTTCCACTAAAACGAGCATTATATTTGCGCAGAAGAAAACTTCTGACGAGGTATCCGCATGGAATACTGCGTGGAATGATGCTTCAAATGATTATTCAAAACTAAAAACTCGTGTTGAAAATTTGATGGCAGTACATGATGGTATAAAGGAAAAGAAAAAATTGCCATCTATCAAGGATATGACCGCCGATGAAGAGAAGACTACCATCCGCAAAATGCTAATAAATTATCTTACTGATCGAGATGACAATCTATCTTCTGGTGAACTCATCGAAAAATATCGTGCAGAGCTTAATGATTTGTGTACCTTTGATAAGGATACCATTGATTCATTTGGTCATGTAAACACATGGTGGGTATTTGGGGAAGTTGCACCGAAGCAGAATTACGATGTTTTTATGGCTGAGGTAGATAATGTTGGTTACAAGCGCACCAAGCGTGGGGAAAAAGTAATGCTTAATGAGTTATTTACTTTAGAATATGCTCCGCTGAAACTCGATATTGCTGCAATTGACAAGGACTACAAAAAGAGAATTGTTGACATCCAAGAGTCAATTAACAAGGAGACAGCTAAAAAAGTTAAAGAGAAAAATTCCGACAAAATTGCCCAAATTGAGGATAAAATAAGAATGTTTCAGGACGCAAAAGTCAACCTTAAATCTGAATATACAGAGGTCAAGGCATTTCTATCAACTTTTTATATTGATGATACATTGAAAGACGAATATCTTGAGCGTACTGACGAAACCCTTATCGGAGAGTTCAAGAATGGAAGATTGCAGGCTTATCGCAGTGAGTATGTAGCACTTCATGAAAGTACATATCTGACCGTATTGGACTATATGCGTGATATTCATTGGGGGTGAGGTTTGAAAGCATGAGTATAAACTACAAAAAAGTAGGGTTTAAGGATTTTTCTAAATATAATAGCATAAGGCTTGCTTCATACTATGAATTACCAAATACAAAGTTTCCGTATGATTCATTTACGGAGTTTATTCAACTTTGTGAATCTGGAAGCCGCCCCAAAGGCGGTATAAATTCAGAAGATTATGGGCAAGCAATAAGCCTTGGAGGCGAGCAAATAGGCAAAGACGGTTCTGTGGCTACAGAATCGTTGCCTTATGTCTCATATGATTTTTTTGATATGTCAACCAAAGGAAGGGTAAAAGACAGAGACATCTTACTATGCAAGGATGGTGCACTAACTGGGAAAGTGTGTATGGTTTCAATGTCTGAAATGCCCACAGAAAAAGTAATGGTTAATGAGCATGTATATGTAGTTAGAGCGAATAAAAAGATAAAGCAAGAATTACTATATTATTTGATGAGAACTCCACTTTTTTTGGAGCAAATAAAGGATTTAGCCTTTAGAAAAAAGGCTCAACCGGGTTTATCAAGCGAACATATTAGAGCGCTTAAAATACCAGAGATTCCGTTACCAATGCAGGGTAAGGTTTTAAACGATATTTTTCCGTTAATCTCTGAAATTAATTTGCTGCGAAACAAGGAACATGATATACAGGGTATTATTGATGACGTTTTTCAGAATGAATTTAAAATTAATATAAATAAACTAAAAAAAATAGATACTTCAAAAAGGCAAACTGTTTCTTTTAGTTCCTTTTCTGATAAAAACATTAATAGCCGTTTTAGTTATAGGTGGAACAAAGCTGTTGAACTTCAGAATGTATTATCAAAAGAGGTTGATTGTTGCCAACAATTGGGTTTACATATATTAAATACTCAAAATGGCTGGTCGCCTGCTTGTTCAGAAGATAATAATTCGGATTTTCAGGTACTGGGATTAGATGCTATTAATAAATCTGGTATTCTTTCATTTGAAAATCCAAAGTTTAGTTCAGAATATAAAAAAGATATTGAAATATATATTGTGTCAGACGGGGATTTCTTTGTGAGCAGAGGAAATACTACTGATTTAGTTTCACTTGCCTCTATTGCATTTATTGATGAAGAAACGCCAACAACCATATACCCTGATTTGATGATTAAAATCACCTTTGACTCAGCCATTTGCACGATGTATATGGCTTATTTAATTAACTCGTTTATTGGAAGATTCTATTTTAAATATGTAACTAAGGGCAAAAATCAAACAATGGTAAAAGTTTCACCAAGGGAACTCTCAGATTTTATTGCTCCAATTCCGGATATTTCAATACAAGAGAAAATTGTTCGTGATATTCAAGACGAAATTAAAAAGCAAGAAAACATCAAAAATCAAATTTCGGGCTTTAGAAAGCAGATTGATGACATTATCGTAAAAACAATAAGTGAATAGAGAAAGACTGCTGATTTATCTTGGTTACTGGAAAAGTGCTTAGGCAGTGCTGCAGTTATTAGGTTGGAAGGGGGTTGTTATTTTTCACCAAGGGGATACTAGAGGGGTACGACATCTTTTTTACCCACTCAAGGCATGTGGAGTGCGTAGTATTGATTTCACGGGTTGACAAGTGAGTGTCTGGATAAGGCTTGAAATATGGGGATTTGGAAACATGTCCAAGAAAGAGAATTTATAGTTGAGTGAGTAGATTAGATGTGTTACTCTGGTGACAGAGCAGGTTAGTTGTCAGGTGTTGGCGAGAGAGCAGATTGGATGTTTGGTCAAGACAGTATTTCTTATTTATAATAGGAATATCAAAAAACAATGAAAATGGAGGCAAGGAATATGCTTGACGTAAAAATAGCTGGAATAAAAATATTTTCATTCCGCAAAAAGGACATTCACAGAACTACGCAGGAAAAGAAGCCTCGCTATACAAACGTGCCGGTCGAAAAAACAACAAAATGAGCAAGGAAAACGAATACAAGCGTTTGAGTATTTTAGGAGCTGACAGAACTCCGTATTTTAAGACATGACTTTTAGAATAATGATATTGTATAATACTCCTTGGAAGGAGGGTGGTTTATGAATTGGATACAAAGCTTATCGAGAGCCATTCATTACATCGAAAATCACTTGACCGACGATATTAACATAGATGATGTATCGTACCAGGCATATACATCAAGCTCGCATTTTCAACTTATATTTCATGTAGTAATTGGCATGACCGTCGGCGAGTACATTCGGTACAGACGTCTGAGTTTGGCGGCTCTTGATTTACTGCAACCAAACAGCAGAATCGTTGATGTGGCTATGCGATATCGGTACGATACTCAGGAGAGCTTTTCCAAAGCGTTTACGCGGTTTCACGGCGTGCCGCCATCAAAAGCGCAGCGGGGAAAGGTTAAGCTGTTTCATCCGCTTTCCATTAACATTACCATTCGAGGAGGATTTGAAATGTCACGTAAACTGGTTGACGAGTTTTATTGGAGCGACATCGAAGGGCAAAAGGGCGAGAAACTGACGGATGCCGAGAAATACAAAAGGATTGTTAGCTGGGCGGCTAAAGCAAGGGGGCAAAATCCGGGCGTTTTTGATGCGTTGACCGAATGGGTGCTGGACGATTCTCAATGGAGTGACGAAAAACTCGCCGAAAACGAGCAAATTTTAATGCAGGGTGTGTTTGCACGGTTCAAAGAACAGAACGCAAAGCTTCGGGCGTACTTGTCAGAATTAGAGCCGTCGGGGGTGGTTAACGCAGCGGTGTTCAAGGCGTTGGACAGATTTGACGATGAGTTGTCGGGCGTATCGCATGATGAGCGGCTGCGTGAGACGGTTGCTAAGGTGTTTGCTGATTTTTCTGCTATGCGGGAGCGCGGCATACGGGAGCAAATAGCAGGAAATAAAACAGGTCCTGCGGGCGTTAATTACGTAGATATATTTGGATATATCAATTACTTGAAGGACTGCGATGCAGGGGTACAGTGGGCGTTGTTTATGCCTGATGTGGTAGAGAGGCAGCAAAAGGGCTTCAAGGTGGACAGCTTTGAATACAAAAAAATGTCTGCAATGCGCTTTATCGGGCGGGAAGACGCTGACCTAGACAATATGGAGGTTCGCAAGAAACTTTTCCGCACTCTGGACGCCATGGATGAGTATAAATCGGACTTTGACTATGATGTCTTGTTTATGCACCATTACGGACTATGCGTGGATGTTGGTCCGTGGCATGGTTTTTGGGGGCGGTTTATGAAGGCGGATAGCCCTGTGCCGGAAGGATTTCTCTATTTCGACTTCGTGCCGCATAACGACGGCAAGGTGGGCCCGCCATTCTTTTCCCAGTTTGCGTATGTCACCTTCTCCGGCGATATGGACGCTATGCACAAACGCGAGGGATATGATAGCGATGCCATGTACGATGTCACCAGAAACATTATGCTTGGGCAAGGCGTAAACATTCCGTACCCGGATAAATATTGGACTGCGGAAGTATTTCTTGATGGTTGCGACAAATACAGCACTGCTTATATGTTTAGCGCGGAGCTATAGAGGGTATGTGACGCATTGCGCGTAGAAAATAAGCATAATGGTAGTTGAATTACTACAGTCAAAGAAAGGATGAACTGCCCAAAACCCATATTTTAAGAGTGAATAAGAATTGCTTTCCAGGTTTCCATTATCGATTTGAAAATCATTGAAAAAATACTGCTAGTTTGTGACTTAATATAAAAAAATATCGACTGCATACAACATTTGTATGTATAATATATACAAAGTATGTATTGAGGCGCGAAGATGAAAACCGTTACCGTAAATATATCATTTAGGAAAGACTTGCTGGAATCCATCGATGCGGTTGCAAAACGGGAGAGCCGGACACGGTCGGAGTTTATCAGAGAAGCGGCGAGAAATTATATTTGCGCTAACAGCGGCAAAAATGATGCTGTTGCCGGGACAAATCTCAAAAAGAAGCGCAGTCCGAATATTGCAGAAGAAATATATGTCGAAAAAACTAATGAAAAATCAATCGAAGAGACATCCGAAAGTACGGTAGAAAGAGCTGTTGAATATGCCGTAAAAAACAGGAGCTATTCCTATGCAGATTACCTTACCTGGCCTTCTGAAGAAAGATGGGAATTGATTGACGGTGTGCCGTACGATATGAGCCCTGCCCCTTCCCGGAGGCATCAGGATATATCAATGGCTTTATCAGGAGAATTTTACGCCTACCTTAAAGGCAAACCCTGCAAAGTCTATGCAGCTCCATTTGATGTAAGACTTCCAAAGGATGGAGAGGTCGAGGACAGAGATATAAAAACGGTAGGTTACTGTATTCGGGCTGGGTCCGGACAACCATTTATTTTCAATACTTGTTTTCTATATTCAATGGCACATGTATTCTATGTGCTATTGCCCTCATTCATCACGGGTCTTTGCAGCCCTGACGGTGAATGAAGGTAAGAGCTAAGAGAATTTATAAATCCATGTGCGAAGCAAATTGGCTAAGAATTAAATTTACTCAATATACCGGCTCCTACGACAGAGCATACATCGAGCCTGTGAAGGGCTCTTGTACATACCGTATAAAAGAGCTGATCCTCCCCGGATGCGTATTCATCCGCGGACAGCACTGCTGCTATGACGGCATCGAATTCGAGTCCTTTTGCAAGGTAGGACGGTATCACAACGATACCCTTTTGCAGTTCATCATCTCCGCTTTTGACAAGGGTGACCGGCATATTGCCATCAAGCTTTTGGAACACGCGATGGCAGCTGTCAGTAGTACGGCATATGACAGCGATGGAAGCAAAGTTATCTTCTTTTGCATCATTAGTGCAATTCGTAATCAGATCGCATACTCCTTCCATAGTTGCCGATTTCATTATTTCAGGAGTTCTGCCATGTCTTCCGAAGGGTGTTGCTTTAGCAGGATATACCTGTGATGCGAAATTCATGATCTCTATAGTCGACCGATAGCTTTTCTCAAGCTCGATATATTCGAGGCTATTTGAATCAAGCAGTTCACCTGCCAGTTTCAGGTTCCCGATGCCGTTTGCAGGATTGATATTCTGACATGCGTCCCCTAATAGTGTAATACCGCACTCCGGATAGATTTTCGAGAACAGCTTGTAGGTGATATATGAGTAATCCTGTGCTTCGTCAATCATTAAATGCTTAACTTCACTATCGTCGTCAAGCATGCCAAGGAGTAACATCAGATATAGCATCGGGGATTGATCCTCATACAAAAGCACTTCATTTTCCAAAGCTTCCACTGTCGATTTACATAACTTATCCGATACTGTGCCATATGAATTGACAGCGCATGCATTCAAGACTGATGGATCCTTGAACAAATTTATATAAGCATTAGCGATATTGATGGACAACATGCTTTTTATTTTTTTCATCGTAGACTCCATTTCCCCGGCTACAATCAGGCGGCTGCTGATCTTCATTTCAGTGCCATCCACATGCTCGCCGCTGTCGGCCAGTTCAAGAGTCTTCTCCTGCCTCCTATTCCTTACATACTCATTAACTTTCTTCATTATATGCAGTTCCATGCGGGAAAGTCTTTTTGCAACAGGCATATGGAGATAACTACTGTAAAATAGCTCTGTAAGCTCTTTCTTCGAAGCAAGCAGAGTATTTCCGGCGATTATATCATCAAAATGTATTATTTCATTTTCAAAATATTTTGCGTAGTTTTCCAATATCGACGTGAATGTTTGGGAAGCCTTGAAGCCCATACATTCCATACGGTTATCGGATTCGTATTGGTTTTTATGCAAAAGCTGCCATTCCATCATTTCAGGATAAGTTTCATATTTTTTGCAGGTATCTCCAAGGACACCTTGAACAAGTCCTGTCAAGGTACTGCATGGGATCTCATCTTCGCCCAGCTCAGGCAGAATATTCGAAATATATTGTGCGAAAATCCCGCTTGGAGTGAATAGCCTGATATTTTCAGCCTTGATGGAATTACGGTCACGGTAAAGCAAATATGCTGCCCTGTGCAGTGCTATTGAAGTCTTGCCGCTTCCCGCAGCGCCCTGTATTGATAGAACACGTCTGTTATCACACCGGATAGCATGGTTTTGTTCTCTCTGGATTGTGTTTACAATCGTCTTCATCCTTGTATCCGCGCTTCCGGCAAGTATGTCCTGTAAAATGTGGTCTTCAATAGCGGCAGAGCTGTCAAACATAAGCAACAGTCTGCCGTTTTCTATTCTGTATTGCCTTTTGAGGACCATTTCGCCTTCGATAAACCCCGCAGGACATTTATACGAAGCCGTGCCTGGTTCATAGTCGTAAAATATGCTGCTTACGGGAGCTCTCCAGTCGTAAATGATGATCTCATTATTATCGGACTTTCGCAGTCCGTAAATGCCGATGTATATGCTTTCTACAGGGCAATCCGCTTCCTTGAAGTCAACCCTGCCGAAATATGGAGAGGAAATTTGCTTTTCAAGCTTTTTGATTTCAATATTGTTTAACGCAATACTCTTGCTGTTGTTTTTCAATAGATTGATTTCCTGAAGAAAAGCAGGAATCCTGAAGAACGTTGATTGACCCGAGAGCGGTCCGACTTCTTCCCACATCTCCTTATTGATCGTCCTCATCACACTGGTATAATTGACATTTTTACCAGTCCTTATTTCCACTTCATCCATTATGACCTGTTCTACGTATTCGAGCCACTTGATTTCATTATCCCAATCATAATGCATATAAATCCCTCCATAATGTATTTGACGTTCAGCTGTTTACTCATCGATGACAATAACAACGGCGGCTGGATTAAGCGGGTAAAGCAAAGTTGCTGCGGATGCATAAAATACATGATACAGGAAGCGCCTGCAAATAAACAGACTGGTAAAAAAATATATTTTATAGTATAATATAAGTAAAGATAAGAAGCAGCAGAGCCGGTCAAGAAACAGACACCCATCGAAATGCAAAAATCCGTTGAAATTTTGAAACCCTTTCCCGAAAAAATAAATCAGAATCAAGGAGATAAAAGCTTTCATATAATAGAAGGGCTAAGTTATGCTATTTTGACTTTTGATTGCCGCATCCAGCTCGTTCAGGTAAACCCAGCGCTCCATGGCTTCTTCCAGCTGTTTTTGGAGCTGCTCTTTTAAGGACAGCAATTCCTGCAGCTTTGCGAAATCGGAGGCGGCGGCGTTCATGCCGGCATCTGTCTCACTAATTTTACTTTCCAGATCCGCTATGAGGCTGTCAATCTGTTCATATTCCTTTTGCTCTTTATATGTGAATTTTAGAGGGCGCTCTTTTTTGGACGATGCATTGCCTTTATCGCTGCCTGCGGCTGTGTTCACATTAATTCCGCCGGAATGGCCGGAAGCTGCTACTGTTTCATAGTAGTACGAATAATTTCCTTCAAACCTTTCTACTGTATTGTCGCCGGGAAGCAGGAAGATTTTCTCTGCCACCCTGTCCAGGAAATACCTGTCGTGTGATACTGTTATGACAGCTCCGGGGAAGTCGTCGAGATAGCCTTCGAGAATGGTCAGCGTCTGGATATCAAGATCATTGGTCGGTTCATCGAGAAGCAGGATGTTTGGCGCACTCATGAGCACACGCAGCAGATAAAGCCTTCTTTTTTCTCCTCCGGACAATTTTGACAGGGGAGTCCATTGCGCCGCGGGAGGGAAGAGGAACATTTCCAGCATCTGAGATGCGCTGACAACACCTTCGGAGGTAGTCAGATACTCTGCCTCATCCCGGATGTACTCAATGACTCTCATGCTTCCGTCCATTTCATTGTTTTCCTGGCCGAAAAAGCCTATCTTTATAGTTTCGCCTGTTTCAACGGTACCTGTGTCGGGCTGTAGTTTTCCGGCAATCATTTTGAGCAGCGTCGATTTCCCGCTGCCGTTTGGCCCAATGATGCCGATCCTGTCGTCCCGCAGCACAATATAGCTGAAATCACGGATGATTTCTCTGCCGTCAAAGCTTTTACCAGCATGCTCCAGCTCGATGGTTTTCTTTCCAAGGCGTGACGAGCCGGCCGCTATTTCAATATTTTCATATGTTGCCGGAGCTTTCGCTTCTTTTATCTTTTCGAACCTTTCAATCCTGGACTTCTGCTTTGTTGAACGAGCCTGGGCACCTTGCCTGATCCATTCAAGCTCGCGCCTGTATAGATTCCGGCGCTTTCTTTCGGAGGCCTGCTCAAGTTCTTCACGCTCGGCCTTCATTTCAAGGAATTTGCTGTAATTGGCCTGATAACTGAAAAGTCTGCCATGATCCAATTCAATGATCCTGTTGGAAACCCTGTCGAGGAAATATCTGTCGTGAGTAACCATCAAGAGTGCGCCTTTCCGGCTGTTCAGATATTTTTCAAGCCAGTCTACCATCGCACTGTCAATGTGGTTTGTCGGCTCGTCAAGGATCAGAAGGTCGGCAGGCCGAATCAGAGCGGCAGCCATTGCAACCCTCTTTTTTTGCCCGCCGGAAAGGCTGCTGACCATTGCGTTGAAATCGGATATCCCAAGCCTTGTCAGTATGGTTTTTGCCTCATTTTCCACTGTCCAGGCTTGCATGGTCTCCATATTCTGTGTTAATGCGAGAAGCCTTTTTTCTAAATGGCTATCGCCAGGCGTTTCGTCGAATTTCTGCCGTATCTCTTCATATTCTCTCAGCAGCTGCATTACGGGAGAATTGCCTTCAAAGACATGCTGAAGTACAGTGGTATTGTCTTCAAATAAAGGATCCTGGGGAAGATATCCGATCCGAAGCCCATTCGCCATGATGATTCTGCCTTCGTCGGGGGATTCGGCGCCTGCGATCACTTTCAGAAGAGTGGTTTTACCGGCACCGTTTATGCCAATGACGCCTATTTTTTCACATTCATTGATGCCAAGCGATATCTGGCTGAGCAGAGGTTTCTCACTGTAGCTTTTTGAAATTTTCTCGGCAGATAAAAGGTTCACCTAACTGTACATTTCCTTTCTGAGTGCCTGTATTTCTTCGCTTTCCAGGTATTCATCATATGTCATCTGTTTGTTTATCAGACCCTTTGGCGTTAGCTCCATCACTCTGGTTGCAACCGTTTGCACAAATTGGTGGTCATGTGATGTAAAAAGGATGGTTCCCTTGAAATTAATCAGACCGTTATTTAGTGCTGTGATAGATTCAAGATCCAGATGGTTGGTCGGTTCGTCAAACAGCAGTGTATTGGCGCCGGACAGCATCATCTTCGCAAGCATGCAACGCACTCTTTCACCTCCGGAAATAACACTGGCTTTTTTCATTGCTTCCTCACCGGAGAAGAGCATCCTGCCCAGCCAGCCCCTTAGAAAGGTTTCAGCAGGCTCCTTTGAAAACTGCCTGAGCCATTCCACCAGTGTAAGGTCAACTCCGTCAAAGAAAGCTGAATTATCCTTTGGAAAATATGCCTGGGATGTGGTGATGCCCCATTTAAAATCACCGCTGTCCGCTTCCATTTCTTCTATCAATATTTTAAAAAGCGTGGTTTTTTCAAGGCCGTTAGGTCCCACAAAGGCTACTTTGTCACCCTTATTTACTACGAAGCTTATATTGTCCAGTACTTTTACGCCGTCGATTTCCTTTGTGATACCGTTCACAGTCAGCAGGTCGTTTCCAACCTCCCTGTCCGGCTTGAAATCCACAAAGGGGTATTTGCGGGACGATGGCCGGATATCATCCAGAACCAGCTTCTCCAATTGCTTTTTGCGGGACGTGGCCTGTTTGGACTTGGAAGCATTGGCACTGAAACGCTGTATGAATTCCTGCAGCTCCTTCATTTTTGCCTCGGTCTTCCTGTTCATGTCCTTTGCCTGCTGCAGAGCAAGCTGGCTCGATTCATACCAGAAATCGTAGTTACCGGCATAAAGCTGTATCTTTCCGAAATCGATATCGGCGATTTGTGTGCAGACCTTGTTCATGAAATGTCTGTCATGGGATACGACAATGACCGTATTATCAAAGTTGTACAGAAAATTTTCAAGCCAGGTGATGGATGCCACATCCAGGTGGTTTGTGGGCTCGTCCATCAGCAGAATGTCCGGTGCGCCAAAAAGTGCCTGGGCCAGCAGAACTCTTACCTTGACGTTGCCGTCCAGGTCGCCCATCTTCTTGTAGTGGTATTCTTCTCCGATATCAAGACCGTTGAGCAGCGTGGCGGCTTCTGATTCAGCCTCCCAGCCGTTCATTTCGGAGAATTCCGTTTCGAGCTCGGATATTTTGATACCGTCCTCTTCTGTGAACTCCGCCTTGCTGTATAGTAATTCTTTTTCGTCTATGATATCACAGAGCCTTTTGTGACCCAGCATCACTGTTTTCAGAACTTCATATTCATCAAATTCATAATGGTTCTGCTTTAAAACCGCGAGTCTTTTGCCCGGCTCGATGGTGACTTCTCCGCTATTGGCTTCCATTTCGCCGGATAGAATCTTCAAAAAGGTTGATTTCCCTGATCCATTTGCTCCTATCAGTCCGTAGCAATTACCCGGAGCGAACTTGATATTGACATCTTCAAATAGTACACGTTCCCCAAACCTCAGGGAAATACCGGTGGTGCTGATCATATTTTTATAACATCCTTATTTTTATTTTAGCATCACTTATCCATAAGGGGAGTGTTGCCTCACCTATTCTAGCATACAATATGAAAAATGTCACAGGTAGTGGATACAGTTAACTTTCTGTTATTTTTCAGACGGATCCTTTTCAAACCAGCCTGTGCCTACAGCAACCGACCCGTTTTTGATTTGTATTTGATCAGCTATTTTAGTCATTTCTTCTTTTGAAATATACAGGGGATGACTGACAAAGATATCGATTTCTCCATAGTCGGCAAGCTCGCGGTTTATGTCCTCGATATTCGTTGTGGCCTTTGAAAGGTCGTAAACCTCTTCATCTGTTTTGTTGCGGTTTGTACCGGTCAACAGCGTATAGTAGATATCATCGCTTCCGGTAAGCTCCGGCTTTCGCCATACATAAAGCTCCAGACCCTTCATTGAGGTCTTTCCCTTCTCCTGTTTCAGCATTTCAACTACTTCTATAAGCTCGGAAAGGCTTTTCTTATCCCTGCCGAACTGCCGTACATCGCCGCCGACGACCTTATCGGCGTCAGCACGGGTATAGCTGTATTCAAATGGAACCGAGGATAGCAAATCATTCTTCCAATGGCCTGTATGTGTAACGTTATCAACATTATCCACCAATGCGAAAAGCAAAATGGAATTGCGCAAAAATTGCTCCTCACTGACTTTTATGGAGTCATCCTCCAGGATATAATGACAGGTAACGCCATAAGGAGGTTCCGATGTGGACAGTTCAAAGGTTCCGCGGTCAACTCCCTCCGGCAGGGGCATTCCGTCGATGAGGGATCCGATCTTTACGTTGTTGCCGACATATTCGGTTTTGTTTTTCAATAAAAATTCAATATCGTAATCATTTGAAGTATTATGGCTTGTATAGCCATTGGATATATTGCCGACGGTGTCAGCAGCATTCAGAGGATCAGAGGCCAGTACCGCCGTCAGGGCTGCGACTGCGATAATGGATATGATAGTGACCCAAAACGCCGGCTTTTTGTAATTCAGTATATTTTTTATTCTCGCTTTCACATTACTTTCTCCAAATGCCAGGGGACTGGGAGAAGGGAATTTCCTGTTTGCTGCCAGTACAAGGAGTGAACTGCTGTAATTGGTTTTTGCACAGCTGTCATTCCGGAAAACGCTTGTCGGACCATCGATATCTTTATTGCACGGGAAATGGGCATTGATATACTGCTTCATAACACTTTCGTCACAGGACATTTCCAAATCCTTCGTCATGAGGGAAGAGCACAGCCATATGACAGGATTGAACCAGTGCAGGACAAGAGCGAGAAAAGCAACCGGCTTTACCAGATAATCAAGCCTCCTGATATGTGTCAGCTCATGGCACAGGATATATTCCCTTTCCTGTCCCTGAAGGCTAAGCGGCAGATATATTTTAGGTTTTACCAGCCCATAGACGAACGGACTTCGGATAAGGTCGGTCTCATAAATATGATACGGTTTTTCCGCTCCTGCCTGTCGGAATGGCGCAATAAAATCGCTTACATTATCTGAAACAAGTGTAGCCGTACTGACCCGCTTCTTCAGACGCAGGCAGGAGGCTGCTGCGTATATTAGTAAAATGGCAATGCCCGCAAGCCAGATGATTGTACCCGACCAGATTATTATCTGCATAGGGTTTACACTTGCATAAGGGGCTGCCGCAGGCAATAATGCGTTAATGGCGGAATTTACGCTGTCAATACCGGTATTGACAGAAGGCTCATCCATCATGCCGATATTCCTTGGTATATACTGAGTATGGATTGAGGCGGTTTGTCCGGGTTGTATGAGACTCAACAGGCTGAATGGAGAAGAGAAACTGAACGGGAAGATGAGCCGGAACAGCACAACACTCCAGAGAATGTAGGAAAACACCTTGGGCGCCTTTTTCAGCGGCAAACGGGCGATGATGACAGCAATGGCTGCGAAGCTAGCAGTAATGCTCATGTTCAGGATGGTAATGAAAGCATCTTCAAAAAAGCTCATATCCGTCCCTCCCTGTGGAGGTCTATAAGTCGCTTCAACTCCTCCGCTTCATCAGCAGACAGAGTCTTGTCGTTCAGAAATGCTGCAATGAATTTTGGCAGCGAGCCATTGAATGCTTTTTCAACGACAGCCTCGCTTTCATATTGTTGAACCTGTTCACGCTTGACAACGGATGAAACGACGGAATTCTCATTATTAAGCATTCCCCGGTCGATCAGTTTCCGAAGCACTGTATATGTAGTCGTCCTTTTCCAGCCAAGCTTCTCCCGGCATAATTCAGTAAGCTTCCGGGTCGTAACAGGTTCTGCATCCCATACGATGCATATAAACTTAAATTCGGCATCAAAAAGCTTATATTGTTCCATTTCCTACCTCCATATAGTGTCTATTACAATAGACAAATCTAGTCTATCACGATAGACACCACATGTCAATAGTAAGTATAGAAACAAAGGGCTTGTCAATTAACAATTGATGAGCTTTTTGCATATAATGTGTATTATGTACACTACAACGGAAGATACATCAATATGTCGGCATTTATGCACCTTACAGAAGTAATCGCGAATGCTTTAACGTTTTATTTCTGCATGGATAGGCTGGAATCTTTCGTTGCAGTAGTAGAGGATGATTTATTATGGCAAATGTATATGTTTATAATAATAACAATGACAGCATGGAGTACTACAACCTGGCCGAAACGGATGCAATGCCCTACAATATCGGCAGGACGCTGACCGTGGGTGAATTCAGGGGGAGTTCCCGCGCAGGGACGCTTTGGACGTCCAGGAGGGCGATGGAGGCTTTCAATGTTACCAGAAATCTCTGGGGACGGCCGATCTATGTCGGATATGCCTTCAAACGAATCTGGGAGGGCGGACATGCAGCCATGTCACAGCATTACGCAGGGGTGTCGTTCGACGCCGGTCAGAACCTTGACAGCACAACAAGGGATCAGCTGCGCAATACAGCTATACAGGCAGGCGTCTGGACTTATGTGGAACCCGCTTATCTGACTCCTACCTGGGTCCATTTTGACGCCCGCCAGATACCTGCCGCGTGTGCAGCCGGCGGATATCCGCTGGTACGGAACGGAAGCGCAGGCGTATACGTGCTGACGCTGCAGGACGCCCTCAACGCGCTGGGTTATACCGGGTCAGGGCTGGACGGGTATTTCGGCAGCGGAACGCGCAGCGCCGTAATCAATTTCCAGCGTGCGCAGGGGCTCGATGCCGATGGCATTGTCGGCTGCCAGACCTGGGAAGCTCTGACCGAAGCTGCTGTTGCAATAGGGCAGACTCCGACTGTGGTAAGGCCGTAGTGTAGCCTGCATGGGTGAAAACTGATCGCCCGTCTGCCCGGCATATTTACAGCAGATAGTGTGATCTATTCTGTAGGGGCGATCACTGATCGCCGGCCTGCCGCATTCACAATGTATGTCGGGGCAAATTTAGGCGATTTGCCCTTGATCACTTTATGGTAATATTCATATGTAAGCGGCTCTTCCTCCGCCAATATTCTTGCATCCACCGCTTCCAGCAGGAAAATGGTATGGGTTCCGGCATCCATGGAGCCAATCACCCTGCCCTCAAAGACGGCCACCGTATTTTCCGACAGAAGCGGCACGCCCGTAGTGCCGGGCTCAAAGCTTATATCCTTGAACTTATCCGTAATGCGGCCTGATTTGAAGCCGAAATTCCCGATGAAGTTAAAGGCTGTTTCCTGCTTTAATGCATTTACTCCAATCAGGCCTGTTTTTTGAATGATTTCGTGAGTCAGGCTCTCCTTGTTGATGCCCAGGGTCATTCGGACCGGCTCTGCCGTGACTTGTGAGAAAGTAGTCGCAACCATGCCGTTCAGCTTGTATTCCAGCCTGGTTGTGATGATATAAATGCCGTAGGTAATTTTAAAAAACGCATTAAGATCCATGTATATAGCCGCCTTTCATTAAGTAAAATCGTAATAGTATTTACCCGAAAAGGAGGAAAGTAATCAGAGATTGCGGGAAGAGGAATAAGTATGGCTCTCGCCTTCCAACAAATATTAAATTTTAAATTAGTCGTACAAGACTAGAATTATTAGGAAGGAGGTCCTATTTTTACAAAGCCATAGATGTAATATAATAGAAAATAATTACAGCATATATCATTTCAGTTTACTCGCCTTTACGCAGCAGGCATGCTGACCTTACATATACCTTCCTAATTCCACTTCGAGATGAAAAAAGTGTTAAGGTAAAGACAGAAGTAGTTAATGCATTTAAACAAGTATATAATAATATGTCAGATAAGGACAAATTGTTATTGAGTACTCAATATGGAATTACTGCAAAAACATTTAATTGAATGAATTATAATGAATAAGCGATTGTAAATTGGAATTATGTTTGAGCATATTTGGAGAGGTATGTACTACCTCTCCAAATACAAAATAACTTGAAATGTGAGGTAGATATAATGGTGGCTCCTTTTTATACTTTCAGCCTACAAACTCAATACAATTCGGATGAAGTAAGAAGCAAGTTTAAAAACATTGTAAATGAAGGAAGGCCAATATTGAAAAGAATGTATGCAAATGATGAGTTCTCTAGCAAACCATTTTGTGGGAGCATTAATGGTTATAACTTAAAAATATCAAGAATTATTAGTAATGGTAATCCAGTATTACCAATTATAAAAATCCGAATAAAAGAAGTTGATAATTCAACATGTGTTAAATTTTATATGCGCATTAGTATGTTTGCTGCTTTTCTGATACTATTATGGTTTTCGGTTGGAATTTTCATGTGCATATTTGCTGATTCTTTGGCTCCACTTATTATTCTGCTTCTCGGTTATCTAGCAGTGACAATACCATTTTATATTCAATCAAGAAATTTAAAGGATTATTTTGCCGAAATGATGATTTAAAAGGTGGCATCAGGATGGTATTATAGCAAAATTACCGAGAAGAATATTAGTCAAAAGGAATTCTTTGAGGTAGCGGCAATAGATGCACTTAAAAAGTACGGATATGCCGATGAAGTAAAAGCAAACTTAAAAGTGTAAATACCAGATAAATGTATCCTGGTTTTTTTTGTCTCTTTATTGGTTAATCAAACAATATTTGATATACTAAGATTATAAAAATGTGACATAAAATGTATTTGTGTTTTTACGTGAGGATGGAAATATGCCAGACATTAAAAGGCTAAGCGAATATAAGGGTAGTGGAAAGAATCTATTATTTTCTCTTCCACTTTATGCAAAAATAAAAATCGAATTAGATTTGAGTATAAAACATGATGGCGAAGTGATAGATAGTGGAAGCGAGGAAGAATGTCCGTATATTCTTGAGCATACATTGTTTTACGAAAATGCTGATTTTACATATCTGAAAACTTTAATTTCAGCAGAAATGAATATATATAATTACTGTCCTTTTTGTAAGAAAGACCTGATTTTAAAATCAAAACCTAAAGAGATATCAGATGAAATTAAGAACTCTCTAGTATCTCAAGATACTAATATCGATTCAGAGGAAACATATGATGCATGTATAAATTATGCTAATAAGAAATTTAAAGAAAGGTATAATTACCTGATTGAAAACCTTCTAGATAGTAATAGAAATTTTGTAGTCGAGTTAGAATGCACATCAAAGAAAAAACATAATATACAAATATTTTTTCACTTATCCGAAGATAATTTCTTGTTGAAGATAGGACAATACCCAGCAATAATTGACTTTGAGCGGGATTTGAGTTTATATAAAGGCATACTTAAGAAAAATGAGATAAAAGAATTAAATAGGGCATTTGGATTAAAATCACATGGGGTTGGTATTGGAGCGTTTGTTTATTTAAGAAGAATTTTCGAAAATCTTGTATTTAAAAAAGCGGAATTGGCATTACAAAATGATTCAACGTTAAACAGAGATGAACTATTATGTTTACCGATGGATAAGAAAATAAAACAACTAGAAAATTATTTACCCGATTTCTTGGTTAATAATAAATTCTTATACGGAATAATCAGTAAAGGAATTCATGAGCTTGAAGAAGAAGACTGCTTACTATATTTTGATGCTGTTAAAGATGCAATACTCATAATTTTAGATGAAGAACTTGAAAGCATTAATAAAGAAAAGAGAAAAAAAGAAATAAGTAAACATCTTGAAGCCATACACAGTAAGCTTAAAGA
>JBDKVA010000012.1:0-2155 GCA_039679375.1 Clostridiaceae bacterium | reverse complement strand
GCAAGGGTGACTTCTGTCTGCAGCGTAAAATGCCTGTCAATCAGCGGCGCAAGCGGCAGGTTTGTGATGATGTCGCCGTTGTAGACGAGAATGAGTTCATCCTGTGCGATCAGGTCTTCGATATTTTTGATGCCGCCTGCCGTGTCAAGGAGAACCGGCTCATGCCGGAAGGTGATCGGGATGCCTTCCCAGGTGCCGTCAGGAAACGCCTCGGTGTATTTATCGGCGCAGTGATGCGTGTTGACAATAAATCTTTTCACGCCGGCCTCACGAAGATGCTCCATCGCGTATGTGATGATCGGCCGCCCGCCGATCGGCAAAAGCGGCTTGGGCATGTTTTCGGTGAGCGGCCGGAGCCGTATTCCCAATCCCGCGCCCAGGATAAAGGCGGTGTTAATTTGCATAGCTCTCGTTCCTTGCCTATGGCTCATGGAGACGTTTCAGGCGGACAATTGCGCAAGCCATTTGCCGGCGCTGACAATGGAGATATTGTCTTTTCGCTGTTCTCGCCGGAGATTTTGAACCAGTTGCAGAGCGACCGCTCCGGGCAGTTTCTTTGCCATCATGTCCAGTGACGCTGAAGTTGTATCGTCGGAAGTCTTCACTTCAATGAGATGGGTCGCCTTACCCTTTTTGCTGAGTGAAAAGTCAACTTCTTTGCCTTCTTTGGTTTTAATGTAATTCAGTTCAATATCCTCGCCGTCGATATCCTGCTTATACTGAACATGCTTTAACAAAGAGACGGCGCAGGTGTTTTCCAGTTGGCGTCCTTCGCCACCCAGAACAAAGCCGCTGTCATAAAAATACAGTTTAGGTTCTTTCAAAATTGCTCTGGCCACATTGGTATGAAAGGGACGCACGGTAAACACAATGCAAAGACTTTCCAGAATGTCGATATATCGGCGCACCGTATTGGGCGCAATCTGCAGATCCTGAGCAATCGATGTATAAGAAAGAGGAGAGCCGACCCGAGAGCGCAACAGTTCCAGCAGCAGCCGCATTGAACGCACTTCCTGCAGTCTGCCGAATTCCAGAATATCCTCCCGGATCAAATCGGTATAATATTGATTGCGCCAGCGAGCCGCTTCTGTATCCGAACCGGATAAGAAAGGCTCCGGGAAACCGCCCAACCGGTTCAAAAGCGCCAGCGATTCATCAGGCTTTACGGAATCCTTAAGTTCGCGAACAGAAATCGGGTTGAGGCGCATGGGAAAATAACGGCCGGCAAGCGACTCGCCTCCCCGCCGGAACGTGTCAAGTCTGGCACTCCCGGTGATCAGCATGGCTTGATTTTTAACGCGGGTGTCATAAACTCCTTTAATGAATTTCTTCCATTGAGGCTTTTTGTGGATTTCATCCAGGACGAGAAAATCGCTTTTGATAGGCCACGACTGGTTGTTAATGATTGCGGCGTCGGCAATATTGTCAAAATTCAGATACTGCGGCGACGTAAACTCCGGCATGAGTGCCTTGGCCAACCATGTTTTACCGACTTGCCGCGGTCCTGTCATAATGACCATCTTCTTTTGCAGATCTTTCTTTATCGAATCGTAAAGATATCTGTTCATAGCTGACTATCTAGCAGGACTTTGCACAAAAGTCAAGACTATCGTGCAAACCGTTGCATAATAGTCATAGTGCTTCCGGTGCCGGAAAGCAACTTTCCCGATCATCACCTCAATCTTCGCCGCACCGGGTAATTGTTCAAGATTGATCATGCAAATAATTGGGTCAGCCAGGGAATCTCTGAATTTGTCACTATCAGTTGGAGTTTAACTTATTTTATATGCCCCGACCTATACTCAACTTGACAGACAGTGTCCAAATAAGTCTTATCTAAACAATTTCTTGCACCTACAAACAAATGATTTTGAAAAGTCCTGCCATTGTGAATTACGATTTGAAATGACCAATAAGAAGTTATTAGGTTAGTTTATTTTCTATTTTTATAATCATCGATTGCTTTGTCCACAACACGGCGGACATCATCAATATTTCTTATGTCAGCTTCAGTGTATTCATAACAGTAACAAATCATAATGTCTTTTCTTTCTTAAAAACAATCATGGATATACATTGGTATCATAATATGCTGCATTTGGTAATATCCCTTTTTTAGTAAAAACTTACTCACATCCATTACGCAGATACTCGC
>JBDKVA010000011.1:0-13821 GCA_039679375.1 Clostridiaceae bacterium | reverse complement strand
GAAATTTATTTTTTAATTAGCTTAACTGCCGCCATATAGCTGAAGTATAGTATTTATACTGTGAACGGTCACAAATTTCCATAGGGCCGTTTACAGTATATGGCCATGTGCCTTCTCGAAATAGGGTTATTCCAGCGAGAATATGGCACGGCCATTGAAATCCATTATACTTGCACGGGACAAATTTGCGACCTGTGCGGAAATTTGTGCCCGTGCTTAGTATAACTGCTTGCTTTACTTTCTTCAGTCTTCAATTTGCTTAATCTGGCTTGGGTGCTTTTTGAAGAAATCCACCCTTGGCTCCAGCAATTTCAGCTTATGCTCCTGCGGAATTTCCATAAAACAATATATGGGTTCAAAAATCTTGTCCCAGTTCCAGAAGTTTTCATCGAGATTCAGATACTCAGCTATCATTCCGGTCCCTTCTGGAGCGATAGGGTGCATAAGGACTGCTGCCGTACGAACCATATGAAATGTATCAGCAAGAACCTGCAAGCGATAATCATTATCGTCATTATCTTCCGCTTCCCTGATATTCTTAGACCAGTATTTATTTATGCTTCGAATGTAAATATCCATCAAGTTGATAACCAGATGAAATTCGTGTTTGTACATTAGTCTTTCGTATTCAAGGATCGTATTGTAAGAATCGTTTAATATCTCCTTACTAATATCTCTGACCGGTATTTTCCCGTCGCTGTATTTTTGTGCGGTGTAAAAACAGGACCTGACCGCCCGGTTAAATACATTGGCAAGCAGATTTCCTTCCTTTAATACAGGATCACTATCCTTTTCTGAAGCTGTAGGGTTCAGCGGTTTTGGTTGAAAACCAACGCTCCTGATTCCAAGTCCCAGACCAAGGAAATGCGCCCTTAACTGCTCCGCAGTATAGTACTCAAGCAGCTCCCTTGCCGTAGGCGCTTTAATATTTCCACTGCTGCTTGCCTTTTTATTCAGGAAGAGAATATGATTATTAACAATCAGCTCAGGCAGCTGCAGCTCGCCTTCGGGTGGATCAACAGAAGGCGCCTTACCTTGCTGTCCCATGAACATTGCCATTTCAGCAGGCCCATAAAAATAAACGTTATCCTCTCCGATGAATTGATATACCTTTGTATCTTTTGAACACCACCAATCCTTCCATGTATCTTTATCTTTATTTTGCAGTTCCAGGCATGTCATGGTAAACGATATGGGAGCCCAAAGAGACTCAGGCCAGACCCAAATGGTCAGGTCTTCCAATCCTTCAAGAGATGGCGCCGGTACCCCCCATTCTATGTTTCCGGTCAATCTAAAAGGCACCAGTGTCTTGCCTGTACGGAAACGTATACAGTTTTCAGAATGCAATAAGCATGCCTTCTCTCTTTTATCAAGGCTGCTAAAGACCAGAAGGATCGAAGGCTTATTCACTTCATCAACCAGAGTATGATCCGGAAGCTTATCTTTAATTGCGTCCAGCGAACCAATTTGATCTCTCTTCACATAAATGACAGGCGGCTCTAAAAATTCCCGTATACTCTTTGCAACAAAACTCCTGGAGTCAGGATTGTTCTCCAGCTTTCCTACCCATTCAGACAACAGCTTATGGAAACTGTCGAGCTTGAAATACCAGTTTGTTACATTCCTCATTTCCGGTTTCTTTCCAGAAAGAGTACTCTTCGGATTAATCAATTCTACCGGCGAATACTGGTGCCCTAATGAGCATTCATCAGCATAGCCTCTTTCCGAGGAGCAACCTGCAATCGGGCACTGTCCAACAACCTGCCGGCCATTAAGAAAAACGCCAAGTTCGGCATCATAGAACTGAGAAGTAGTCATTTTTACAAGATGACCATTGGAATATAATTTTTTAATGAAATCAGCTGAAACTTCACGATGAATTTCTGCAGCCCGCCCGATGCCTGAAGCAGCAAAAAGGTCTATGGCAATTTTGTATTCCTGTAAAACTTGCTTCTGTTGTGCATGGTTATATTGAACGAATTCATCAATAGTACCCTTGAATGAACCGTTTCTGACCAGTTGGCGGTAATTCTCCAATATTGGTGAACCATAGCAGTCTGTCCCGGATATAAAGATGACGTTTTCTTTTCCTATACGGTCACGTAAAAATCGTGCGAATGTATCCGCATGAACAAAAACACCGCCTATGTGGCCTAGATGAAGTTCCTTATTGCCATAAGGCATCCCCGCCGTGACAACAGCGCGCTTGGGAAATTCCGGTCTATCCTTTTTAATACTTTCGAGTTTGTTATCAACTATTTCTGTCCCAAAATGATCACCCTTTCAAATTTTTCATGTTTTCTTTATAATTATTGCCAACACTCATATAAAAATAATAAAATCAAAAAATCTAGCCTTTCTGCATACATTTTACTGTTATCGGCAAACAAAATTGATCCTTATATAGGGTGTTCCCATTCATGTAATCTTCTGGTAATTTCCTTCTGTCTATTATTGAAATGTCCAGTATGCAGTTCCAAATGCTTGTAATATTCACTAATTAATGGTTCCAAGCGTATGGCAGCTTTGTTCATAACCCATGCATTTTCAAGCGTTGTCTTTTCAACATTTTCAATATCATGAAGGATTAAAAGATTATAGCTATACCACAATGTAACAAGGATATCCCAATCCATACAATTATATTTTTGAATTCTAATCCATTCTTCTCCGTCATATGCCGGAAAATCCACCAAATCCCCGAATTGCAGCCTGACAAACCTTTGATGATTGTTTGATGCAGAATCAATCAGGTGTCCGATAATTTCTCTAAGGGACCATTTATCCTCTGCTAATTTTATATTTGTTATTTCATCATCAGTTTTAAGCAGATACTCGTGGAAAGAGCCAACTATTTCTTTAAACCTTTTAGTATCGAGCATTTTTCAATCTCCTTTTCAAGTATTTCTCTCTGACAGGTAAAACCCTATTCAACCCACCTTTCTCCCTATATACAGTAAATGCTCACGCTTTTAAATACAAAAACCCCGCAAAACCACCTCTATTGAAATATTCCCTAAAGCAACTCTGCTTACCGGAATAATTCATCACTGGTGACTCCGCGGGGTAACATTCCACGTGTAGGGCATATATATTGCTAAGCAATATACGCCAAGACAGGATTTTCAGCCTGCAACCTGTTCGCCCCTATGCAGCTCAAGCCTTCGGCTCTTATGCACACTCACTTACGATTATCCGCATCTGGCGGCATAATCGACCTTATTCTATTATGCTATGCAGCAATATTGAATACTTGTATATATTTTATATTCCTCTTCATTCATATAGTATCGCCGCAATCTTTTGGTATATTATTACATACCAGGCTTGCCGCCGTCAAGTATAATTTGCAAGTTTTCCTGCAGTTGAATATTGAAATTAAACTTTGATAAAAAAGTCAGGTAAATATGTGCCGAATTACGGTAAAGTATTCTTGTCGTGAAGGAAGGTATAGATGAATTACTACGAACGCGTTCACAGTTAGTCAAAATCATGTGGTATCGGGTTCCATCCAATTTTATTTGTGTATATTGGAAGAAATTTATTTAAATCGACTTAATTGCCTATTTTAAAACAATAATATATGTATATTCAATCAGTAAAATAACTGTCTATTCCAAGCTTTATCGCAATAGCGGCTTTTTCACGGAATGATGGGTCATTAAGCAGCTTTTCCTCATTTTCATTATCGATGAAAGCTGTCTCTATAAGTATAGCAGGGGTATTCGTTTCACGGCACACAGATAAATCCTGCTCTCTGATGCCTCTGTTTTTAATGCACAATATATTCGCAAGCTCATTTAATACCAATCCAGCCAGACGCTTGCTGTCTTCCTGCTGTTCATATACGGGATTTCCCGAAGCAGGCTCGGTAAATACACATGTACCGCCCGCATTATGATACTGGCTTACATCACAGTGAATACTGACAAAAACATCAGCATTAGCAGCATCAGATAACAATGACCGCTCCTTAAGCGATATGAACGCATCGTCCGAGCGCGTCATCAAAACATTATAACCTGTATTTCCCAGGTACTCTGAAAGTTTTAGGGCAATAGCAAGATTTATATCTTTTTCTTTTGTCCCGTTGAGACCGGTGGCCCCGTCATCTTTTCCGCCATGACCTGCATCGACGACAATAAGCTTGTTTTTTTCTGTGCTATTTGCGTTGTCTGTGCTGTTATCGGTATTTTCTGAATTACCTGTACCAGCTGAACCGCCGATACTCCCGGTACTGCCGGTACTTCCGGTACTTCCGGCGCCGCCTGCACTTTCATTTGAACTGCCCGGATCAGGCTCGTTTCCGTTACCTGCTGTACTTTCTGCACTTTCCGTATCATCAGTATTATTCATATTACCTGTATTATCTGTATTACCTGTATTTTCACCCTTGTTTACGTTGCCTGCACCATCTGTTCTTCCGGAATTTCCTCCCCTGTCGGTATGTTCTCCCCTGCCGTCACTTTCGTCAGCCTTTACATAGTCACCAGTAATCCAGCCATTTAAGCCGTCTGCCATAACTTTATACCAGTTATTTGATGAATGAAGGCAAGCGGTTAGGATATTCCCTCTGCTCACCTTGGTTACTACGCTGTATGCAGTGTCAGGACCAGAGCGTATATTCACAACACTTCCGGTTACCGTCAAGGAGGCTTGCAGCTGTACGCTGCCTTCATATATTTTTGTGCGGTTGATGATTGCTGTTGCCTGGGCTCTGGTAATATTCCCGGATGGCCTGAAATATCCGTCAGGATGTCCGTTCAATATTCCCACCGAGGCCAGGGCATTTAACTGCGGCAGCGCCCAATCGGCTATCTGGTCTTCATCCTTAAATGGCACATTATCTTCTGAAACAATTTCGGCAAGGTCTGCTGTTAGAACTGCTGCTTCCTGCCTTGTCAGCGGTTGGTTTGGGCTAAACATATCGCCGGTAAAAATATCTGTATAACCAGCTTTAGCAGCTGACCAGACATCCCTTGCAAACCAGTCAACGCTTTTTACATCTTTAAAACCGGAGTCTGTGCCGTCCATTGGTACGGCAAACGCAGCATTAAGCATTGTAATATACTCCGCCCTGCTTACCGTATTATCCGGTCTAAATGTAGAATCCGTGTATCCCTTGATATACCCGGCATCGACTGCCCTGCTTATATCAGCTTGAGCCCAATGGTCCTGTATGTCAGTAAAAGATATGGCAGCTGCCATCGAAAAACCACTGCCAAATAAGATTAGCAATATTCCTGAAAGAACAATTCCGGTAATCAGCTTATTTTTTAAGGGTGTGCTGTTTACGCCATGTATGCTGCATATACTGTTTATATTATGTCTGTATCGTATATTGCTGTTTCTTAAATTTCTGCCGGCAATTATATTCTTCATGTGTATGCTCCGGTTATATCTTATGTAGGGCTTAAAATAGTGATTCCAGGCAGGTTCTTCACAGCGAGCCCAGTGCGGTAATATTGCCATTGCATCGTAATTCGGCAATCTCTTTAAGCGTTTAGTATAATAGTACCACAAAATGAATGTCTGTTTTTTGTGGAACTGAAATTTAACAATATTGTAAAGGGTATGTAATATTAAAAATCAGGTTATACCATACTACTCCTGTCGTTCATGCATTGCTGCGGCAGTATCAAGTGTCCTGAAAAAATGAACCGCGAACGGAATACCGCACAGGAATGTCAATACGTCTGCCAGCGGCTGTGTGGCCTGCACTCCTGTAAGTCCCATAAACATCGGAAGTACGAGTATCAGCGGAAGAAAGAATATGCCTTGCCTGGCAACTGATAGAAAGGTTGCGGTCCAAGCCTTTCCTATGGACTGGAAGGTCATATTGCAGACAACTCCGAACGGCACCAGAGGCATTACAATACATTGGGCCCTGAGGGCCTTTGTTCCGATGTCAATTACCTGCGCATCATCCTTAATAAAAGCCATTATCAGAGAAGGGGCGTTTATATAACCGATAATGGAAAAGATGAACATAATAGACATTCCAACCTTCAAGGTGAAGAAAAACGCCTCCCTTACCCTCTTATACCTGCCTGCTCCGAAATTATATCCCACTACGGGTTGATAACCCTGGCCAAAGCCTATGATGGCAGAGAATACAAGCATAAATATTTTGCTTACGATGGCCATGGCAGCAATGGCAGCATCCCCATACACACTGGCGTTGACGTTCAATGCGATCGTTGCAATACTTGCAAGTCCCTGACGGCACAATGACGGCAGTCCATATTTTATAATATATATATATATTCCGGCCTTTTTTGAAATATATTTTATGTTAAGCTTTGTAACTGTCTTTCCGTTCAGGAAGGGATAAAGAAGAATCAGAAAGCTTATACACTGGCTTATTGCAGTTGCGATTGCCGCTCCCGCGGTCCCAAGCTCAAAGGTGTAAATAAACAAAGGGTCTAAAAATATATTAAGTACCCCGCCTGATGCTATACCGATCATTGAAAATCTCGCCTTGCCTTCCGCACGGAGAAGGTTGTTAAGCACAAAGGACGCAGCCATTACCGGCGCCGCAAATAAAATATAGCGTCCATAAGCTCTCGCATACGGTAAAATGCTTTCCGTAGCACCAAGCAGCTTCATAATAGGATCAATAAAAACAGATCCGCCTATGGCAAGCAAAATTCCAAATACTATTGATGAATAAAATGCACTTGCTGATATCTCAATTGCTTCATTATATTTTTTCTGTCCCAGCAATCTGGATATCCAGCTTCCGGAACCCATTCCAAGCGTAAATCCGACAGCCTGTATAACCGCCATCAGGGAAAACACCACACCAACAGCACCTGATGCGCTTTTGCCGAGCTTTGATACAAAATATGTATCCGCCGTATTATAAACAGCGGTTACAAGCATACTTATAACTGTTGGTACTGCAAGTGAAGTAATTAATACAGGTATAGGTGCTGACGTCATTCTTTGAAACTGTTTTTCGCTTTTATCCATTGAAAATCCTATTAGCCTCCGGAAATAGGTGTATTTTAAGCTGCAACTAAATACTGCAGCGTCAATTCATCTGTATATCGGAAGTTACACTATGCGTCTTGCAGAATTATTGCGAAAGCTTCAACACATTAATTCTGCAATGACAAATTGGTAATTGACACTGTAGTATAAAGCATCATTATCTATGATAATATTAAATCAAAAATATTGCCAGCATTATAATGTTGCTATGCAATGTGAACTTATACATACCGCCGGTTTTACCCAATGCTGTCAGGTTAACGTACATATCCTTGTTTAAGCTGTCATTGCGAGGAGCAGAAATCAACTTTGATAAAAAAAGTCAGGTAAATATGTACCGGATTATGGTAAAGTATTCTTGTCGGGAAGGAGGATGCTGATGAATTACTACGAACGCGTTCAAAAATCAATTGATTATATCGAGGAGAACCTGAAGTTGGAACTACCTCTGGAGATAGTAGCTTCAATGGCATATATGTCTATTGCAAATTTTTATAGGTTGTTTTATGCATTTACCGGACACAGCGTTAAGGATTATATCCGCCGCAGACGATTGAACGGTGCCTCTGTTGAGCTTTTAGAAGGATGTTCGAAAATAATTGATATTTCACTCGAGTATCAATTTGAATCTCCGGAAAGCTTTTCAAGAGCTTTTAAACGTGAATTCGGGAATAATCCGACTGATTTCAGAAAGATAGGTAAACCAATTCAAATATTTGAAAGGATAAATCTTATGGATAATAATTTTCTATTGTCTCCTGAAGAATTGGAGCAATATCCGGATATAAAAATCATCAGGGAGCTTCCTCCGATAAAGGTTGCATATTATGTAGGACGTGGCTACAATGCCGAATATGATTCACAAAAGGTTTTATTCAAATGGGTGAAGGATAATCATCTCGATAGAAAAGGCTTTCGTATCTATGGTTTTGATAACGGAGGAATAGGTGAAGTGCACGAATATGAAACCTGGTTTGCATTCAATGAGGACATAAGCCGGTATCAAAATTCCCAGGTGCAGTTCAAATCCTTTCCGGGTGGCCAATATGCAGTAATGAGTACGCGGCTGGAACAAATAGAAAGCTCATGGGACCGTTTCCGCGGGTGGTTAAGGAATAGCCGCTACGAATACGGCCCATACCAATACCTTGAGGAACATTTGCCAGATAATAATGAAGAAATTAATGGCAAGACCCGCATGGATCTCTATATGCCTATCCGCGAAAAAACAAATCAACAAGAAATTCAGAACCGTCCGTTAACATTTAATGAGCCAACTTTTATCAGCAAAAACCCATTTACTGTTATCGGTTTACGATGCGATACTACTCCTCAGGATAATGCCGTAAATTATACTGTTGCAAAGCTCTGGGATCGATTTAACAAAAAGGAAAACAGAAAGATCCGTGATATTGATGATACTTCGGGCGGATATGGTATATTTATTCCTTTTCCGAAATGCGAAGGTGAATTCAGCTATATCTGCGGCTTTAAAACCAAAGCTTCCGCCCAAGTCCCGGAAGGAATGGTATCTCATTTGCAGCCGGAGGCCAAATATGCAGTATTTACTTATGTAAGCCCTACGAAAAACTCATTTGACTTGTCGGGAATGTCTGCATTATATTGGCATATCTTTGGTAAATGGATGCCGTCATCAGAATATAAATATTACGATAAAGCCTTTGTTTTTGAATACTATGAGCGTTCAAGAACAATGCTCCCATTTGCGGAAATTGATATATATGTTCCGATAACAGCGAAGTAACCTGTAGCTCATAACATGCTAATATTTCCAAGCCCGGATCCAGCCTCATGGCGGATTATTTCAAAATGCTTATATGTGAAAATCGCTTAGTTGTTATTTTCGGCAGCAATGAAAATGATGAGGTCAGGCAATGGCACGGTTATCACCTTCTGCCTGAGTCGATTGCTTGTATTGCCTACATCGGTCCAATCATCTTGTGAATACTGTCAATATAAACATCATCATTCGAACATATCATCCAGTGATACCTGAAGTCCGTTGAAATAATCCGATTTAACAAATTCATCCGCGCCCTTGCGGTATGGCTTGCTGTCGAGGATATCTTTCTTATCAAGCGAATATACCAGAATATGCTCATTCTGCGGGTCAATTATCCAGTATTCCCTAACGCCGCACTGCTTATATAAATCAAGCTTTTTCAACATATCCTTGCTTCTGGTGGATGGCGACAGCACTTCAATGACAAGGGTGGGAATCCCCTTATATTTTCCTTCCTTATCTACACTTTCTTTATCGCACATTACAATGATATCTGGCTGTACAACACAAATATTATCCTTTGATTTGAAGAAGGTAACGTCAAACGGCGCTGTCAGCGGTACGCATTTCTTCCCTTTAAACCAATTATAAAAAGCTCCGTGCACCTCATGTATGATATGCTGATGCATGAAGGATGGGGACGCCAGATTGTAAACAACGCCGTCAATCAGCTCGAACCGCTGATCTGAAGCTTCCACAAGTTCAAGGAATTCTTCATAGGTCACCCAGCCGCTTTTTGTTCTGTATTCGGCAGCTTCCTCCATAATACCTTCGCTGCGTGGATTTTCACAGGGCAGTATCCTGGCTACATCCTTCCCTTTTTTTGTTACGATAATCTCCTCGTTTACTTCGACATATTTGAGATATTTTCCGAAATTATTCTGGACCTTTGTTGACGGTACCTTCATAACATCACCTCATTATAGCTAATATGCTTTTATTTTAACTCATTTTAGGTATTTCGTCAACACGCAATTATCATATTAGCTAAATACTTTAAACAATTAGTCAAAATCACATGGTGTCGTGTCCTAACTTCCGGTACTCTTGTAGTGCTTTACACCAAACCGCCAGACAAATGCCGAAAACATGAGAAATAACAGCCCTGCCGGAAGCGCGAGAAGCCCCTTAAAATAGCTTTCTCCCCACCCGCATACTGCTGAAGTCGGATAATAGCTGACAACCAGCATGGGCATAAAAAACGTAAATAAATACCTCAGTACTTTCGGCATATAGTCTATGGGACAGCGAGTGACCTGATAGCTGGCATTTGTGAAAATATATATCCAGTCAAGCCCCTTTATCGTGAAAAATGCGATCCCGGAAGTCATGATAAATACTCCGGTATACGCCAGAAAGCCTCCTGCAAGCGCCAATATCAAGGTCATAGCATCAAACGGCGATATTACAACACCCTGTCTCCACAGGCACCAGATGATCGCGCATATTCCGCCGAAAACCCTTGACAGCCTGTGAATGTGGAAGTATGAGCCTGCCACCTGTACAAACATCGAACACGGCCGCAGCAAAACCCGGTCAAAATCGCCTGTGCGTATCATACGCCACGGAAAACAGTCGAATCCGCGGCAAAATGTTTCGGCAAGCCCAAAACTTGTAACAGCCATAGCATAGATCAATATGATACGCTCCACCGACCACCCGCCTACGCTGCCAAACCGTGAAAACATAAATATCAGCCCGATAGGGTCTGTTATAACAACTATCATGACCTGCAATACCATAATAGGCCAGCCTTTATACTGCAAACCCGTCAGGAAATTCAACCTGATATATTTGAAATACAGCCTCAGTCCCTTCATTCTTCACCCTCCCTGTACAATGATATGTTTCAGCCTGCTGTTCATAATTAATTTCCCCGCAGCGATAAACACGGCCGTCCATGCAATCTGCAGCCCGATTGCCCATATGGCGTCTTCCGGAGCCATCGATCCTATATAAAACCTGAGCGGTATGTCCATATACCCGGCAAAGGGCTGGACCAGCAAAAAGCCCTGCATAAACCGGGGCCATAATTGCAGGGGCAGATATCCCCCCGAGAGCACTCCCCCGATAAGCATCAATATGTAAGTCGGTCCTTCACCCCATGCTATATTGATCCGTATGCCGTACATGAGCATGGCATAGGAGGTGCACAGTATAAATGCGCTTGCAGCGGAAGCCAGCGCGCATACAAAACCTGAAAATGAAGCCGGCAGCGACAATCCATATGAGCCTGGTATAATTATCCCAAATAGTAAAGTAATCGAGCCTCGTATGAATAGCGGCGTCAGCCTGGTTGCCGCCGTTTTGGCAAACCAGTGGAAATATAAATCGATCGGACGGCACATTTCGATTCCGACGTCGCCGCTGGTGATCTTACCAAGGATCTCAGCGTCAATGTTCATCGGCTGCATCAGGAAAAGCAGCTGTGTCAGCCATGCATAGGATATGATCTGTTCAAGACTAAGCCCGGCAATCATTCCCGCCTGTTTGTTGTCCGCATATTTGTAAAAGACCGTATAAACGGTAATTTCTATAAGCACCCAAAAAATATTTGTCGAAGCCCCTGCTAGTCCGGCCATCCGGTACTGGAGCCCCTCCGCCGTCTTTATCCTGAATATGGACAGGCATGCTTTTAAAGTTGGTGCAAAAGCATTTCTTTTCTTTGCCTCCCTTATCTTCTTTATCATAAGCACATCTCCCTGTACATCGATGCAATGATTTCATCAATATCCTGTTCCTCTATCATAATATCCTTAAGGGGCAGCTGGCTGGCAAGCCGTTCAACCATTGCGTGCGCGGCAGTCTTGGCCGGATTGAACATGACAGTCCAGACATTGCCGTCAACTTTTATCCTTTCCGTACCTTTGATCGGGAACCCGTCTATATTCTCGTCAAGTACAGCTTTTATGCACCGCAGCGGAGCATATTGCCTTTTTAAAACGTCAAGCCTCCCGTCATACAGGAGCCTCCCATGCCCGATCACCATCACCCTGCCGCATAATGTCTCAATATCATCCATATCATGAGTTGTAAGTATCATAGTCACGCCGTTTTTCCGGTTTTCATCCTTCAGGAAATTCCGCAGGGCAAGCTTTGATACCGCGTCAAGCCCAATAGTCGGTTCGTCAAGAAATAATATTTTCGGGCAGTGCAGTAAAGCCGCCGCAATTTCACAGCGCATACGCTGCCCCAGAGAAAGCTGACGTACCGGCGTTTTCAGATAAGCTGCAATATCCAGCATTTCAATGAGCTCCAGCGAACGTTTTGAATACTGTCGCTCCGGTATGCTGTAAATATCCTTAAGCAATTCAAAAGAATCATTGAAAGGAACATCCCACCACAACTGGCTTCTTTGCCCGAAGACAACGCCGATCTGCGATACATGCGCTACTCGTTCTTTCCACGGTACCCGGTTCATTATTTTACAGCCGCCTTCTTCCGGAGTCAGAATCCCGCTCATGATCTTAACAGTGGTGGATTTCCCGGCGCCATTCGGCCCTATATAGCCTACAAGCTCCCCTTCCCCGATTTTGAAAGATATTTCATCCAGTGCTTTGACCATCACAGGTTTTCGGACAAAAGCCCCCCGCAGCACTCCAAACTTCCCCTCCGGTCTTTGATAGATCTTGAAAGTCTTGCAGATACCGCTAAGTTCGATTTGGGACATAGCACACCTCCTAAAATTCTGATCATATTAATTGAATGAAGTTTTCTAAACGCCTGTCTACGCAAACATCATAGAATCGCTGCTGTTTGCGTAGTCATCTGTAAAGAAAATCAGTTCATTCAATATAGCTCAATCATTTTACCTTATAAATAGGAGGAAGCAAAATCTGGCAGGCAGTGCTGAAATACTCTTCAATAAGAGACCGTAGATATCTTTTATTATTTCTCATTTTTTCTAAATATATCTTGACAGTTTGCCATTTTGGGTGTATGTTATATATATGATTGGTGCTTGAGGTACCAGGCTTATTATATGTACTATCTTAATAGGCTATATAATGTATATCATTAAAGAAAATGAGCGGCTGATATTCGTATCAGTCGTTTTTTGTTGCATGCTGCATATGACGGCTGGTTGCATAGGATTCTCCACTATATTCAATGCTCATGGCGGTAAACATTCAGCGCCTGAATAAAGAAAGCTATGCTTCAAAACAGACTCATCTGCTCTGGTTGCTGCCTGTCTTCATATGTATGAAGATATTTGAATATCTCGTCATTGTTACAGACGATGTCGTGTCTTTTGCACTCTTCATAAAAAATTTCCATCAGCTTTTCGTTATTGTCGCTCTGTATCTCGTAACTATAACCGTATTTCTTCTGGTACTTTTGCCTGAGCCCGGGAAAATGCTCGTCCAACTTTGCATAGAAGTATTCCCTGTTGCCGTCCCGTAGAGTTAAGCCAATACCGAAGCAAATAATCCCGTATACTCCGGCCTCGATGCAATAATCCAAAACACCTCTCAGATTATCCTCCGTGTCATTAATAAATGGCAGGATCGGATCAAGCCATACTACGGTAGGAATCGCGTTATCCTGCATGATTTTTAATACCTCAAAGCGCTCTTTTGTAGTACTGACAGCAGGCTCAAGGATTTTGCACAGGCTCTCGTCAAATGTTGTAAGTGTCATTTGCACGACACATTTGGATTTGCGGTTAATACTTTTTAACAGCTCCAGGTCACGCAGTATCCTGTTCGATTTTGTTTGAATGCTTAATCCAAAGCCGTGTTTTTCGATGATTTCCAGGCACTTCCGCGTGTGGCCGAGCTCCATTTCAATATGCATATAGGAATCGCACATGGAGCCCGTACCGATCATGCACTTTTTACGCTTTTTGCGAAGCGCCGCCTCCAATAATTCGGGAGCGTTGCTTTTGACCTCGATATCCTCAAAGTCGTGCTCCATATTATAGCATTTGCTTCTGCTGTCGCAATAAATGCAGCCATGCGTACAGCCACGGTATAAATTCATCCCATTCGCCGGAGAAAGGATCGATTTTACATCCTTAT
>JBDKVA010000010.1:0-2665 GCA_039679375.1 Clostridiaceae bacterium | reverse complement strand
TCGATGACGGCAATAAGAAGAATGATAACATCATGCGCGAACGCATACGGCTGAATCATGATCTGAACGAATATTCCAATCTTGAAGCGGAGGAGCAAATCAAGGATTCCGACTCGATGGAACAGATGCTGGTACTGATAAGAGAATACGATGGGCTGACGATATACAGAATGCGCTAACAGAATTGACTTGTTATGGTAGAGGAAATAGAATGGGTTTATTCGACAGAGAAAAAAACAAAAAATCGCCGGAGACCGCGGCCGCATCTCCGGCTGTGCCTGAGAACACCCTTGTCCCAGGCGTCGGCCGCATACCGTTTCCGGCTTATCGCGGCAAGGAACCGTATATATTTATCAGCTACGCCCATATTGATTCTGACACCGTGTTCCCTGAAATCAAATGTTTCAACGAGCAGGGATATCATGTTTGGTACGATGAAGGTATCGCTCCGGGCAACGAGTGGACGGAAGAGATTGCCGACGCGCTATCCGGCTGTTCGATATTCGTTGTTATGATGACTCCGAATGCCGCCAATTCTCATAACGTACGAAACGAGATTAACTATGCGCTTGACGAAAAAAAGCCGTTTGTGTCGATACACCTTGCGGAGACGGCTCTGCGCGGCGGGCTGAAGCTGCAGATAGGCTCCAAGCAGGCGATACTCAAGCACAATATGACGGTAAACGAATACATTTATAAATACACTTCAGCCTTTGAACGATTGGGTATTCCCATGCCTAACAAGCTGCGAAGCGACGTTACCATCTCAGACGCCGGTGCAGCGACTAAGACGACTGCGCCGACGTCCGGAAGCGTCACAGTACTGTCAGATCGGGACAGCCTGTGGAGTAGCGGCATACTGATAAAATACAATGGAAACGACCGCCATATCAGAATACCGGATTATGCGAGCAAAATTTCCGCGTTGGCTTTCCAGAATTCAGGAATTGTATCGGTGGACATTCCCGAAAGTGTTGTTTCCATTGACGCTCTCGCCTTTGAAAAGTGTCAGGATCTGGAGCTTGTCACTATAAATGGCCTCCATACTAAAATCGAGGCTCCTGGCCCGTTTTCCTTTTGCCCAAAGGCAAAAATAAAATGTCATAAAGGTTCTTTTACGCATGACTGCCTCTCACAAATTTTCAAGAGCGAGAGCATTCTTTCCTTTTTCGACGACGGCGAAGAGAAAGATGAAAATAGTGCCAGTGGTTCCGCGCAGCAAGCTGAACGAGAGCGTTATTGGCAGCATGAAATCCAGCGCATTCAGAATTCGCAGGCATCCATGGATGATTTTGAATGGATTGGCTCGGTAGTCAAAGCATATCACGGAATTAAAAAGCGCTTTACAATACCGTCAATGGCTGTGAAAATCATCTCCTATGCTTTCAAAAACAGCGATCTTATCGAACAGGTAACGTTGCCGGAGAGCGTGACTGATCTTTATGCGGATTCCTTTTACAACTGTCGAAATCTGGAGCTCGTGGTGATTCAAAATGATCATGTTAGAATCGATGAACCCGGCGCTTTCACGCAGTGCCCGAAGCTGACGGTACAATGTAGAAGAAACTCTGTTACTCACGAAAATTTACGGAAAACGTTTTCCGGAAATATAATATTTTTTGAAGAGGCGGTACAGGCTTCGCCGAATGATCCGGATACTGACATGCGCAGCTCGCAGGTGTCTATCGATCCCACTATTGCCGCCGGGAAAAAACATGCGTGGGGTGATTATGTCCAGAAAGGTACGGCTCATATCACACTTGTGGACGGCACTGTTCGGGAAGCTATCGCAAACTCACTCCTCTGTTGTGCAGTAGGCATCGAAATAAATGCTGGAAACTATCAACGGCTGTATTCCGGATTCGACAATCCTACCAATGATATAAAATATCAGCTTGAAAAAATGGTGCTGTTTTCAGATATGCAATCGGTCTCCAGACAGAATGACACACTGGCTGTGCTTGATTATGCCGATGAAACGACCATTATCCACCCTGTTAAAGAAATGTCGCTCTGGTTTATAGACGGAAGCGACTGCAAGAAATTCACCAGCGTCGCAATAGATGATCTGCAGAAAATGACCTTTGATAGGACGAGAACGCCCGACTTCGAAGTGAGCTTTTGCAAGATAAAGTTCGAGGACGACGAGGTGTTTTCACCTTTTGCATACCTAATGTTCAACATCGATCTAAACAGCAGCGGTATTCCTGATATGAAGCTGACAACAGATCTTTCACTGATAGCCGGTTTTCCGTTAACTTTGAAGCGTATCAAAAAGCTGTCTGTGGCAAAGCTGATAAAGCCCGCTGCTATGTTTAGCCCGCTTACGGAAGCCGAAATTGAGGTGGAGCTGAAAAACGGAGAGACGAACCGCTTTACCTTCAGTCGCCGGTTCAATATTATGGCACTTACCGGCAATGGAGTTCTGCGGAGCTTCGGATTGGAAAAGCTCAAAAGCATCGAAATGCCATGATGGCGTTAGGCAAAATGAAAAAGGAAGCCTTCATATGATCGGCGAATCCCAAAAGACATATCTACATGACTGGGTAGAAGAGCGCGTCAGCGCCAAAGGTTGTTTCGCTCCTCTTACTGGCAACCTTTAGGATCTGACGGGTGGCTTCTGCTATGGTGGAGACCTATAACACTTTCAATTACAGCCTTATCG
>JBDKVA010000009.1:0-4082 GCA_039679375.1 Clostridiaceae bacterium | reverse complement strand
ATTTTCTTGTATCGAGCTCTGTTCCGCTTCCCTTTGAAGATAATTCATTTGATGTATTAACTGTTTCAGCTGCATTTCATCACTTCCCCGAACCTGAAAAGTTTGCCATGGAAGCAAGCCGTGTTCTAAAACACGGCGGTAAGATATACATAGCAGAAATATATTTCCCAATGCCAATCCGTCAAATTGTTAATACTATATTTCTACCGTTATATAATTCGGGGGATGTTAAGCTCTACCATCCAAAGGAAATCGCTAAAATATTTGATAAGGCTGGCTTTTCACATATATCAGTTGTCGTAAAGCGAAAAGTTCAGCTAATTATCGCCACCAAATGAGTATGATTTTTATATAAGTAATTCGCTTTCTTTTTATGATTTGCAGCATCAAGAAGTAAGTTATACTGAACATTAGTGGATTATGTCATAAGTAAATATTACGAAGAAATGAGGTGCCTCAGGTATGTCTGAAATAAAATGCCCGTATTGTGGTAATAACAATATTGGTAAAGGAAAATTAGGGGGTTACGCAGCTTTGATACCAGTGGGAAAATATTTTAACACTGGAAGTGCCATAATAGCTGATGTTTGCACTGAATGTGGCACTATAATTAGGATGACAGTCGAAAAACCTGAAAAGTTTAAAACAAGGTAGAAATAAAATAGGCTTTGCGTATTTGATCTTTGACAAATCTCGCAAAGCCTTTTATTATTTCATTTTTGGTGTTGTAGGGGGGTGTTTAATGGTCAATTCCTTGCTGGGTAAGTCATGTTTCCTATCAGTCTGTCTTGCCAATATTTAGAATCTGTACTGTTTTAGTACCACCTCAAGTTGATTGGCCAACTGCGACAATGATTCCGCTGAAGAGGCGATCTCCTGGATGCCGGCTGACTGCTCTTCGGTTGCAGCGGAAATGGTTTGACTATTGGCTGCTGTTGCCTGTGAGACGTCTCGAATCTTCTCGACTGAACTAATCACCTCGCCGCTGCTGATTGAAAGCTGGTGAACAATAGTGGTTATCTGTTGGATTGCATGATTAACATTGTCGATTTGAGATTGAATCACCTTAAATGACTCGCCAGCTGCTGCAACTACTCCCTGGCCTACCGACACCTCATCAGCACTTGTATCCATTTTTTGAATGCCATTCTTTATCTGCAGCTGAACCTCTTTAATGATTTTTGTAATGTCGTCGGCCGATTCTTTGGATTGTTCGGCAAGTTTTCTGACCTCTTCCGCCACTACGGAAAAGCCGCGCCCTTGTTCACCGGCACGTGCCGCTTCAATAGCTGCGTTAAGAGCGAGGAGATTGGTTTGTGAAGCCAGGTTGGAAATGGTATCTACAATCTGGCTGATTTTATCGGAGGATGTATCCAGATTTCGAATAACTCCGGCTGTTTCCTGAACAATCCCATTGATGTTGGTAATGGATTCTATGGCATGATATAAGGCTTGGCCGCCATCCTTTGCTGCTGCAGTCGATTCATTCGAAAGAGATACCACTTTAGCCGCGTTGTCGGCGATAAGGCTGATTTCATTACCCATTCCCTTAACCATATTCACAGTTAAATCCACTGCGTTTACCTGATTGGCAGTTCCCAAAGCAACCTTGGCAACGGTTTCAGCCACCTGGGCCGCACCTTGCGCGGACTGACCCGCACTCTCTTCCAAGACCTGACTGGAAGAGGCGATCTGGGTTGCAGCCTGTCCGATCTGCTCCATGGTTGATTTGAGCATGATAGCCATGTCTTTAAAAGCTGTATGCAGTTTACCCAACTCGTCATTGCTTTTTATCGCGATATCATAGGAGCTGGTAAAATCCCCTGATGCGATAGTGTTTGCTTGTTGGGAGATGTTTACCAGCGGCTTAACGAACCATCTGGCAAAAGCCACCGCAATAATTCCACTTATCAATGAGGCTATAAGAGCAATCATCATGGCGGAATTGCGTTCCTTCTGGATAGGTTCCATGGCATCTGTATAGCTCATCCGGGTGGCTACACCGAACGAAGTACCGGGGATATTGGCATATGCGGCAATAATCTTCTCGCCGTTAAAGTCGTAAATCTGGGTATTACTGTTGCCTAAAACAGCTTTCTCAGCCATTTCCTGAAGCTCAGGGGCAACCGTTTCCCGGTCTTGTTCATTATCGGGATTAATTAATTTAAGCTTTCCTACATAATCCTGCTGAGGATGAGCAAACACCAGACCGTTTTTACCGTCAAAAGCAAAAGAATAATTGCTCTCACTCTGTTTCGTTTCATTAATAATATATTGCAGCTTATCAATATTTATCGACATGCCCAGGTATCTTTCTGGAGCACCGTCTACCTTTACAGGAGTAGCAATCATAATCGAAGGCTTCTGGGTTGACTTCGAAATAAGTATTTCACGGGAGATTACATTTTGCTTGTTTTTCTTAACATTCTGCATATACTCCCGGCTTGCCAGAGAAGTGATTTCTCCTTTTTCGTTCAATCGGTTGAGAGATGCGTCACATAGAAAAACGGTTGAAAATATTTTATTTTGCTGTTTGATTGATAACAAGGTTTTAACAAGAACATCCTGATCGCTCGATGCAAAAGCAGAGTTATTGGCTGCAGTCTCCAGCGCAGACAGCGCCTTGGCAATTTCTGTTTCCAACTTGGAGGCTGTCAATACCGCTACGTCCAGTTTTTCCTGACGCACGGTGTTCTCAATTTCAGGAACTCTGATAGTATAATCGTAGAGTTTGATCGTGGTGATGGACATTATGACGAGTAGCAATATCATCATCACTAGTTTCGTCTGAATGCTTCCAAAGTTAATACGTAAATTGCAACATCTCATTATATCCTCTCCTTATAAAATTTTTGGCAGCGCCATCGCCAAGGGTTAATTCTCAATTGAGAGAAAACGCAGCTCCATTTCCTCAAATGTTTGACAATTTTCCCTAAGGTCATGGTTATTTTGTTACTTTAAAGCTATTATATGCTTTTTAAACCCCATACAAAAACTATATAATGGAATTTGGGATAAATCGTTTAAAAAGAGGAGAAATGATGAGAGATAGTGTGTTTTTATTTAAAATAGTAAGCTGCTTGGCCTCTGTCCATTCCCCTTCCGTAATAACAATTAGTATCCAGCATCTAAAGCGGGGAGTGGATGACGGGAGTATTGCGGTCAGGGGATATTTGAAAATGACGGCGCTTATCGGCCATGATGTCATAGATGGAGCGCCGGCCGCCCGGTTTTGATCCAGATCGGGTAAGGGGCTGACGGCTTTCAGGGTTGAATTTATTTACGAGCAAAGCAAAAAGCCGAGATATTAAGATGCCGATGCGGGTTGAAATTTATTGCGGAGGTACATATTAAACGAATTCAGGATTTCCTCATAACTTCCATAGCTTTATCAACAGAGTATTCCGGATTGATTTGCAGAAAAATAATTATGAATTGGCGTGACATGTATACGAGCTGCGCTTATAATGGCGTTATGTCATAAATCTATCCGGCAAATATCAAAACAGGAGGTATTGGGAATGCAGATGAAAGCCAGGAAAAAGCATATTTTTATATGTCTGCTCCTATGCTCCTTATTTCTAACCACTTATTTAGGTGTTTTAAATGCCAACGGCATCATCTCTTCAGCAACGAATGAATTAAGTAGTTCCTTCGGCAGCGGGGGAGTCGGGCAATTCTCAATAGACGGCGGGAAAAATTTCGGTCATTTTGATTACATGCCCACTACCGGTACTTCTATAGAGTTTTTAAATTATTCAATCAAGAATACACGGTCACAGTTCACCAATACCTTTTCCGATATATTAACCGCGTTTATTTCCGCTCAGGTAGTCTGTTTATTCTGCTCTTCAAGGCTCTCCAGGAATATCTGTACCCAGTTCAATTCCCTCAGGATAGTATACTTCCTCCACAAAAAAGACGGCATGAAATAATCTGATAATCCTTCATGGCGGGGCACATAAAAGTCCCGCAGCGGTTAAGTGCGCTCAAAATGCTCTTTTCCGCGACATTTCATCCGTTCAGGCCGCATCAACATGAAGGATTGGTGCGTGCCTGGCGTGACAAAATTGGAGGAATAT
>JBDKVA010000008.1:0-7186 GCA_039679375.1 Clostridiaceae bacterium | reverse complement strand
AAAGGATTGCTTCTTTTGGAACAATCCCGGAGAATTTTATCACGACAATGGAATGAAATTGAGTTCAATCCAATAAGGATTCATAGGAGGAGAGTCTCATTGTGCGTAGATTCATTTGTGCAGTAATGGTTATTTATGTTTCGCTGATTTGTATGCCGGGAGTGTCATCTTGCTATGCGGCTGGCTCTAAAACCGAAATGGAGTGGGACTACTTGACTCACAAACAGTTTAGAGACCGCTATATTGATACGGTATCACTGCATGTATTTGAGAATGTTTCCCAAAAAGATAATAGGTCTGTATATAGAGGCATTACAGTCACTCGGCCGTATGGGCATATAATTAATGATAATCAACAGACTAAAGACAGTGCGGCAGTCGGTATCGGGCCCGTTTACATGATTCGCAATGAAAAAAAAATTTCGGGAAAGCTATATAAAGCATTCGATATGAGCGGTGGATTTATTGTATATGATAAAACATTTCCGGCTGAAGGAAGGACTTTTAATTTTATGTGGCGGATCGGGCCTCGCTTCATTTATAAAATCAGCGAAAACTCTTCAGTAAATGTCGGTTGTATGTTCATGCATGTTTCCAATGGCTGTAGGGCGCATAATCCTGGATATAACGCCCGGGGAGTTTCATTGGGAGTTGTAACAAATTTTTAAATTGGTAAAAATTCTAATATAAAATACAGTTCGCCTTTTTTGACAGAATAATTGACATGTTGCTAAGCGGTATATTATCTGAACTTTGCAGTATAGCAAGTTGAAAATGGTAAACATCCAAAAACGTCACCTTGACGACAGTCATTGGTGACGTTTTTTATCTTGCAAAAATCAGGAGTATGAGACGGCAACAATTTTTTAATGCCGCGCACCTTGATGAATTTGTTTGTTCCAAGTTAAGAAAAGACGGTTACAATCTTCTCGACAAATATATTTTGTGGAAAATACAAATATGTACTGTTGGATTTATGCTTTAAAGTATATTATCATGAATTTAAAGAAAAATTAAATAATTTACTGGAGGTCTGTATCATGGCAATTGGAAACAGAGTTTATTTAAAAAAACCAGAGGCGGCAAAGGAATTGCTCGAGGCATTTAAAGAAATACCGGCGTCAAATGTAGCTGATACTATGGGGCGTCTTTGTGCAATGCACCCACGCATTCGCCTTATGTCAAGTCCGGATCAAGCTGTCGCAGTTGGTCGCGCCTTAACCGTCAAAGGGCGAGCGGGGGACAATCTCATGATTCATAAGGCCCTTAATATGGCTAAAGAAGACGATGTGATCATTGCAACAAACGATGCGGGTGAATCCTATCGCTCGCTTATGGGCGAGATTATGTTTACGGTTGCCGCCTATAAAAAGGTTGCGGGTATCATTTTGGACGGTCCGATTCGCGATGTCGATGCGGCGCGCGACATGAAGCTACCCATTTATGCGAATGGAACAAATCCGGGCGGCCCGTATAAAGATGGCACAGGTGAAATCAATGTACCGGTCTCCTGTGGCGGGATCAGTATAAATCCCGGCGATATTATTATTATGGATCCCGATGGTATTGTGGTAGTTCCCTTGCAGGATGCGGAAGAAGTTCTCAAGGCGGCAGTGGAATACCATAAAAGTGATGCGGCCAAGGTCACGGCGGCGGCTACGGGCACTGCCAAGCGGGAATGGGTGGAAAAGAAGCTTGCGGCGTACGAGACGGAGATTATTGATGATTACTGTATGAAATGAGGCGGAGAACACAGTGGAAACAATCGCGTTTATGGGCCCTTACGATGCTGCGGTCAAAAAAATCATGAGGAAGATGGTGTCCAAGGACTTCCGCTTTATTGAAGTGACGGATATGAAGGATACGGACCAGCTTAAGGAGGCGCATTATATCATTCTACGAGTACTGCGCATGGAGGGTGGGCTCATCCGTGAACTTCCTTTGCTCAAACTCATCCAACGTTGGGGTGTTGGCTTTGACAAGGTGGATATTGCAGCCGCAGGTGAGAGAAATATTCCTGTAGCGGTGACTCCGGGGATGAATGCTGCTTCGGTGGCGGAGATGGCTGTGCTGCATATGCTGGCTGTTTATCGCAAACTGCTTGTACTGCATGGCAATGTGGTAAACGGCAAATGGCAGCGTCCCGGTATCGCGAGTCATTCCTATACGATTTGCGGTAAAAAGGTGGGCTTGATCGGCTTGGGCAATATCGGGAAATTAGTAGCGAAACAGGTTCAGGCTTTTGGCGCCGAAGTGCAGTATTATGATATGTTTCGCCTACAGCCCGTCGAAGAGCTGCGACTGGGAATACAGTATGTTTCCCTGGAGGAACTTTTAAAAAATTCAGATATCGTGAGCCTGCATATTCCGTTGACGGATTCGACTCGCCATTTGCTCAATAAGGATACGTTCAGGCTTATGAAGAAAAATGCGATTCTCATTAATACGGCCAGAGGTGGTATCATTCAGGAGTCGGATTTGATTGAGGCCTTGCGCAGCCATAAGATTATGGGTGCTGGTCTCGATTGTCTGGAAACCGAGCCGGTCTCAACGGATAATCCTTTGCTAAAGTTGGACAACGTCGTGCTTACGCCGCATATGGGCGGCAGTACAATGGATACCAGTGTCAATATGGCGCGGCATTGCATTGAAAACATTGTGAAAGTTAGTCAGGGTAAACCTCTGCCTACGAGAGACATCGTGAACGCGAAGTATTTACGCGGATAAAGGCAGGCTTACAAAATCATAAAAAAGAGCTTCTGCTGACAGCTATCGTTAGCAGAAGCTTTTTGTGTATGCGCGCACCGATACAGTGGTGAGCCGGCAGAAGATTTTGAAGCTTGGCTGGTATACTCGGTGAATTTTTTCAAAATTGGTCGGGATGTTCCAGGTAGATATGGGACATGTCGATTGCGCTGGCAGATTGGAAATAGTCGTGCAGCAGGCTGCTGAAATATTGTACGTATTTGGGGAAATAGCATTTTTTATGCCGAACGAGGTATAGATTGTGGTACAGAGGCTCGTTTTTATAGAGTAAGGGAAAAATGTTGACATCTTCCGCAATATTCGACAGGGAAGATATAAGATCCATTTGGGTCATAAAACAGGCTGCTAAAGCGTTCGAGCATACCATAGCCGATAAGGCGACATATTTGGCGCGTAAATAGACTTTGGGACTGTAACCCGCTTCTTCAAAGCATTTAGAGATGACTGTGCCTAGACGGTTCGCAATTGACATTACAAAGTACGGCAGTTCGGAAAAATTTTCGAGATGTACGCCGGATAAAGATTTCTGTTTGAGTTCTTCCTTGTTTTTGTAATAGTATTTGTCCAGAAGTTTTTCGGAAATGCAGAGATAGATCTGATCTTGAAGGAGCAGCTCCGTTTGGAGGGTGGGAGGTTCGTCATTTAGGACACAAAGAGCGAGATCCAGTTCTCCTTGAATAATTTTTTTCTGCAGGGCATCGCTGTTTTCATTGATCAGTTCGATTTCAACATTCGGGAATTTTTCGGAGAAATGCGGCAGTAGTTTCGGCAGACAGTTCGAAGCGCGCAACGAACTTGCGCCAAAGCGCAGAAAACCACGTTCCTGAATTTTGAGATCAAAAAAGATATCGCGGATTCGTTTGTCTTGCTGCAGTAAATTGGCTGTAAAATCGCGCAGATACACACCGGCATCGGTAAGCGACATTTTATGATTTCTCGTAAACAACTTAATGCCGTAATACTCCTCCAGCCGGAGAATATGATTGCTGAGCGTCTGCTGCGAGATAAAGAGACGTTCCGCGGTTCGTGTCATGTTCAAATCCTTGGCTAACTCGTTGAAATAATACAGACTATGCAAATTCATATTGTCACCAACTACAAATTTTTTTTGTTGAAAACACAAATATATATCGTTGGATTTATAAATAATTTTATATTACTATGAATTTAATAAAAATTCAAGCAATATTGAAATGTTATACATAGGAGGCTGCGTTTATGAAAATCGGTTTTATTGGATTCGGTGAGGCTGCGTTTAATATTTCTCTGGGATTGAGCAATGAAGGGATAACGGGAATTCGTGCTTTTGATACGATGGCGAATGACGCGACGATGGGAAGGCTGGTTCATTCCCGCTCGCAGAAAGCAAAGGTTGAGCTGGTTGATACAGCCGTAGCAATTGCCAAATGGGCGGATGTGATTTTCGCGGCGGTTCCGTCATCGTTTACTCTGGGGGTTTGCGCGGAAATCAAGGATTTTCTTACAAGTGCTCAGTTATATGTCGATGTAAGCGCTTCGACTCCGAATACGAAGCTTCAAATTTGGGAGCAGATCAAAAGCAGCGGCGTACTTTTTGCCGATGCGGCGATGCTGGGTTCTTTGCCGAAGGACAAGCATAAGGTACCGATTACGGCCAGCGGTAACGGGGCGCAGGCATTGAAGGAGCGGATGACGCCTTATGGCATGAAAGTTACTTTGGCTGGCGAAAAAGCCGGTTCGGCTTCCGCGATTAAGCTGATTCGCAGTATCTACATGAAAGGCATTGCGGCGCTGATGATTGAAATGCTGGAGGCGGCTACAGCTTATGAGGTTGAGCAGGAAGTCGTTGCCTCCCTGGCTAAATCCATGGATGGCATCGCCTTTACTTCTCATCTCGACAGATTGGTTAAGGGGACCGGTATTCATTGTACACGTCGTGCGGCCGAGTTAAAGGGTTCCCTGCAGTTGTTAGCCGATAAAGGGATTTCCTCTGATATGACGGCGGCGGCGAAGCATCGCACCGAGGCGTTGGAAAAGTACGAGTTTGCCAAGCGCTTTGTCGACAAAGATCCGGAGGGGTGGAAAGATATTATTGGTGTGTTGCAGAATGAAAAACAATTGATTACATTCTAGCCTTATGTCGAAACCATCGGATACTAGCGATGTATTTCCAGCTTATATTTTATGGAGGAGGGGAAAAAAGTGGGCGGTCAGGTGAAACTGGTGTTGATGCTGTTTCTCGCAATGGTTATTATGGGGATAGATCGGAGCAGTATCGGCGTTGCGGCGCCAATTATGATGAAAGAGCTAAATATGGATACCGGCTCTATGGGAATTATATTGTCAGCTTTCTTCTGGACCTACGCACTGTGCAATTTGCCGGCGGGCAATCTGGCCGATCGGTTTGGAGCCAAGCGCATTTTAAACGGCGCGGTTGCGATTTGGTCTCTGGCGTCAGCAGCTACAGGCTGTGTGCACAATTTGATTACGATTATGGCGGCTCGTATGGGAGTCGGCGTCGGGGAAGCAGGGGTGTTTCCCGCGAACACAAAAATTGTTGCCGAAGAGTTTCCAACGAATAAGCGTGGTACTGTAACCGGTTTATACTTATCCGGTGCGAGGTTGGGCTATGCGATAACACCGTTGCTCATGGGCTGGCTCATCAGTTTGTACAGCTGGCGTATGGCTTTTATCATTACCGGTCTGGGAAGCTTGCTTTGGTGCGTTGCCTGGGCTTTCCTTTATCGAAAAGATGAAAGAAAAGAACGACAGGATACCGCTGAAAAAGAGACTGTTCAAAAGGTCGCCATACCTTGGCTGAAACTTCTTACTAATCGGTGTGCGCTAGGCCTGTTTTTCACTAAGTTTGCCAGCGATTATCTGTATTACATGTTTTTGACCTGGGTTCCCTCGTATCTCGTCATGGAACGAGGCTTTTCGCTTTTCAAAATGGGTGTTTCCGCATCAATCCCTTTCTTGGCGGCGTTTATTATTCAGCCGGTAGCGGGTTATGCATCGGATTTTTTAATCCGAAAAGGCTTTGGCGTTACTTTCGCAAGAAAAGGAATTCTCGTTTTGGCGCAGCTTTGCGGCGCTTCGATTATGGCGGTGAATTTTGTTGACGATCCGGTGATTGTGGTTGCCATATTGACATTAAATATTGCGGCAGGTTCGACGATCGGCGGTATGCTGTTTACGTTGGCGACTGAAGTGGCGCCGGCGGGAATGACGGGTACCGTAGCCGGCAGCATGAATACGATAGGAGCGCTTGCGGGAATTCTCGCCCCGGTGCTTACGGGTTTTGTGGTTAAGGCTACAGGCAGTTTTCAATTGGCATTGATGTCCAGCGGCAGCCTCCTGCTTCTAGCTGTTTGCGCGGTATTGTTTGTTATTCCGGCGGTTAAGCCGATGAGTTTGAAATAAAAATTGGAGGGAGCGAGCGTATGGTGAGGCAAGTTGATTTATGGATTCGCAAGGGAATGGTAATAGATCCGGCAAGAAATTTACAAGAAGAAGCGGATGTATTTGTACAAGGCAATCGAATTGTCGATGTTCCCCCAGGGGAAACCGTTACCGCCAAAAAAATTATCGACGCGGCGGGGTTGTTGGTCTTTCCGGGATTGATCGATAATCATGCCCATGTTTTCTGGGGGGGAACAGCGATAGGGATTCATCCGGATTCCTCGTGCCTGCCTCAGGGCGTGACGACTGTAGTTGATCAGGGAAGCGCCGGCATAAATAATTTTGACGAATTCGCACGTTCCATTATGCAGTTCAGTCAGGTACGAATCTTCGCCTATCTGCATGCGGCTCCGGCCGGATTGGCGACGCTGCCGTATTCTATGGAAGCGGTGAATCCGAAAATTTTTGATGGGGAAGCGATCGACCGCCTTTTTAGAAAATACCCACATAAACTCGTTGGCTTAAAAATCCGGCAGAGCCGGGAAGTCGTCGGCGATCTGGGGTTATCGCCACTAACAGCGATGCTTGATATAGCCAATCGGCTTGAGGAAAAGCCGAGAATCGTTGTGCATACGACAAACTCACCGGAATCAGCGGAGAAGATCGCAGATTTATTACGCCCGAACGATATTTTCGCTCATGTCTATCAAGGAAAGGGAAGCACGATTCTCGATGCTCGGGGCAAGGTGCTGCCGGCGGTGCGGGCAGCGAAAAAAAGAGGCGTTTTGTTTGATACGGCGGATGGACGGGGGCACTATGCCTTTTCCGTAGCGAAGGCGGCACTTCAAGATGGCTTTACACCGGATATCCTGAGTACGGATTTGGTTAAGGCCAGCGCGTACGACCGGTCGGTGTTTGGTTTACCGCTTATTTTGACAAAATATTTAAATATGGGAATGCCCTTATACGATATCGTAAAAGCGTGTACGGTCACGCCGGCCAAGACCTTAAATATGGAAGGGGAAATCGGCTCCCTAGC
>JBDKVA010000007.1:0-10925 GCA_039679375.1 Clostridiaceae bacterium | reverse complement strand
GGCGGGCATATCGGTATGCAGATGACCTGCCCGATTCTAAGCCGATACGGATCGAGTCCGGGATTTGCCGCAATTAATTGCGATACGCCGACTCCAAACCTGTTAGCTATCAAATAGAGAGTATCGCCCTGTCTGATGGCGTATTGATAACTATTTGCAGGGCACTGCCTGTATAGGGAAAAATCATATGCCATGAAAATCATCACCCCTCGCTTGATTTCGAGGTCATATACATCTTATGTATACTATGATGCAAAACCTGGCTTGTTACTATAGGGTACACCTTTAGCAGATTTCAACTTGGCAGGATTAATTTTCGCTTCCTGATCTTGTAAAGTATTCTTTGCTCTATTGTATATATCAAAGTACATACTATATTAAACCCATTTAAATGGATATGTTCAATTCTTTTTTCCGGAGATACCAGCGCTTGCGCTCCCGCTTTTGGGGTACATTAACTCCAGCAATTTCAATACCGCCTCTGATCCTCTCAAACATCGAACTCTCTGCCAAACGGCTGGCTTTAATGATTACATTTTTTATCGTCTCACCGTTTGAATTTCCATGGCTCTTCAGCACTATTCCATTTATGCCCAATATCGGGGCTCCGCCGTTTTCAGCAGGATCCATCATTTTCTTGAATTCTTTTAAGTCCCGCATGACAAACAACATGGATAGCTTGGAAAAGACTGTCCGCTTGAACATGTTTTTAATGTATGTCCCAAAGAAGGAACCTGCGCCTTCAAGGAATTTTAGCATTACATTGCCTACATATCCGTCACATACGGCAACATCCACATTTCCTTCAGGCACATCTCTTCCTTCCGCATTTCCGATAAAATTCAATCCGGATTTCGAAAGCATAGTATGAGCATGCTTTAAAGCTTCTGTTCCTTTTTTGGCCTCCGTCCCCATATTTACCAACCCTACTTTAGGATTGTCATTCCCAGTCAGTTCCTGCATATAAGCTGAACCGAAAATCCCGAACTGTACATAATTTATGGGTTTGCATTTTGAGTTCAGGCCAGCGTCAATAATAAGGCATTTACCTTTTTTAGTCGGTATAACAGCTCCCAAGGCCGGCCTGTCTACCCCCTTCATTCTGCCCAAAATCATAAGTGCGCCTGTTAGAAGAGCTCCTGAATTACCTGCTGATACAAAAGCGTCTCCGGCTTTTTCTTTTAACAGGTTGAATCCTACAACCATTGAAGAATTCTTTTTACTCTTTATGGCTCTGGTGGGAGTATCCTCATTTGCAATAACCTCCTGGGCATGCACCACCTGCAGTCTCGGATTACTGAATTTCCTCAAGTCAAGCAGCCTGTTTATTTGTTCTCTGTCTCCTATCAGGGTAACTTCAAAGCCTTCCTGACTGTTAATTGCATCTATGCTTCCATAGACTGATGGCTCAGGTGCATTGTCTCCTCCCATAGCATCAACCAGGATACGCATAGCATCACCTCCGCCTCCGTTTAAGTAATGTGATCTCATTTTAACAGTGAAATATCAACCGAATATTAACGAAAAGCCTATGATTATAGTAAAATTAATTTTTATTGTCCCTGCATCTTTGGCAGCTTTACGGTAAAGGTCGTACCATGGTTTATTTTACTTTCTACTGTGATTTCTCCCCTGCATAGCTCTAAAATACGCTTGACTATTGACATGCCGAGTCCGTTGCCTTGAGTTTTATGTGACCTGTCACCTTGGAAAAACTTATCAAAAATATGCTTCGAGGTATAATCATCCATACCATTGCCGTCATCGCTTATTTTAAATCTGATTTCATTGTTCATTTCACAGCACATGATTGTAATATGGCCATTTTCATTTGTATATTTTATTGCATTATCTATGAGATTAATCCAAAGATGCGAAAGCATTTCTTCATTGCTGAAAATTTTTACCGGATTGAGTTCAATATTTATTTCCAGGTTCTTCTTACTCCATTGTTTTTCAAGGAGTATGATGCAGTTGCGGATTTGTTCATCCAGCTCATATTCTTTATAATCGGTTACGAATTGTTGATTTTCAAGCTTTGTAAGCAGCAGTATATTTGCAGACATATTACTCAGTCGCTCAGTTTCGCTGATAATAATGTCCGAATATTCTTTGCGTTTTTCCGCCGATAGATTTTCATTCTGCAGCTGCCTGGCAAATCCCCGGATTGCTACCAAAGGCGTCTTAAATTCATGGGAAAAGTTATCGATAAAATCATTGTGGAACATCTCTATGCTTCCCAGCTCTTCTGTCATATGGTTGAAATTTCTGAGAAGGACGCCTATTTCTGAATTATTGTTGGTTTCTTTCACACGGATGCTGAAATCTCCCGTAGATACTACTTTGGTAGCCTTAATCAGCTGGTTCAGCGGATTCAAAACACTTTCACAGGTAATAGCAGTAAGGGATGTACCTACAATACTGCTCACAATAAGTGCAATGAACGGAGAGAAAATTGGTGTAAAAAGTGGAATCGGGAATGCTCCAACTAAATATAATAATGCAAAACAGCCACCTGTTAATAATCCTGCCAATAGCATGATGTAGAATACAAAAAATGTCATCTGCACATTCAAAGTTCTTACTCTTTTTCTACTTACCTTGCTCATGGCTACTTTATTCAAACCTGTCCTGTGCATGCTTTGATCACCGCCTTATATCCCAGGCCCCTGACTGTTGCTATCTCGAAATCCGGATTTTCTCTGAACCGGTCACGTAAACGGTTTATATGAACATCAACGGTGCGCTCATCGGTTTCGGAGTTCATATCCCAGATTTCATCCATCAGACTGCGCCTTGTGAAAATTTTATTGTTAAAAGATAATAGTTTATATAAAAGCAGGAATTCCTTATTCGGTAATTCCTGAATGATATTGTTATGCGAAACGGTAAGTGAATCATAATCCAAAACAGTGTTTCCGAATACCAGCCTGTGTTCGTTTGCAATCCGGGAACGGCGAAGAAGCGCTGCAATCCGCAGGATCATCTCCTCCTCGTCGACAGGCTTCACCATATAATCGTCTGTTCCTGCAATAAAGCCCCTCTTTTTATCAACAGGCGCTTCTTTTGCTGTCACCATCAGTATAGGTATATTATTGCTACAGCTGCGCAATGTTTCAGTAAATTCATATCCATCCATGTGCGGCATCATTATGTCGAGAATAATCAGGTCCACATGATGGTTGTCCATTTTATCAAGAGCATCAATGCCGTCTTTTGCAGAAATGGCCCTATAACCGTTCTGATGCAATACTGCTTCCATAAGCCTTCTTAAATTATTATCATCTTCAACTACCATGATACAAAACATTATAATGCCTCCGTACACTTCTATTTGTAATATATTATCATGCAAATGTAAACTGTTTTTTAACTATATAAAAAAGCAAACGTTTATATTCAGTTAATATTGCCGCTATATAATGGACAGCGTAGAACAGGAAAAGGAGTCGGTTTATGTACAAAGTAATAGGTATTGATTTGGGTACAACAAATTCTTGTGTCGCCGTTATGGAAAATGGCGAGGCAGTCGTAATCCCGAATGCCGAAGGCGATCGCACCACCCCGTCGGTAGTTGCGTTTTCCAAAACTGGGGAACGTCTTGTAGGTCATATTGCAAAACGCCAGTCGGTTACAAACCATGATCGTACCATCAGTTCGATAAAGCGGGAAATGGGCAGTGACTATAGGATCAATATCGATGGTAAAAAATATGCGCCGCAGGAAATCTCAGCGATGATTTTGCAAAAGCTCAAGAGCGATGCAGAGAGCTACCTCGGTGAAACTGTCAATGAAGCGGTAATTACTGTGCCTGCATATTTTACGGACGCACAGAGGCAGGCAACAAAGGATGCGGGTAAAATCGCCGGTTTGAACGTACAGCGTATCATCAACGAGCCAACTGCTGCCGCGCTCGCATACGGGGTGGATAAAGAAACTTCCCAGAAGGTGGTTGTATATGATTTGGGCGGAGGGACATTTGACGTGTCCGTTCTTGATATAAACAGCGGAGTTATTGAAGTACTTGCAACTGCAGGAAACAATCGTCTTGGCGGCGACGACTTCGATGCCTGCATAGTAGATTTCCTTATTGACGAATTCAAGAAAGAGCACCGGTACGACCTTACCAGAGACCCCACCGCCATGCAGCGGCTGAAGGAAGCGGCAGAAAAAGCTAAAATTGAATTGAGTGCCCTGATGTCAACAGTGGTCAATCTCCCCTTCATAACCTCAAATTCTTCAGGTCCGCTGCATATGGAAATAACACTGACCAGAGCTAAATTTGACGAACTGACCTCACATCTTGTAAATGCAACAATAGGTCCCGTACAACAGGCGATACGCGATGCAGGCTTGAATAATCCCGATTTGAGTAAGGTTTTGCTGGTAGGAGGGTCTACCAGAATCCCTGCAGTCCAGGAGGCGGTCAGAAAGCTTATTGGAAAGGAGCCTTTCAAGGGTATCAATCCCGATGAATGTGTCGCTCTGGGTGCAGCGCTTCAGGCCGGCGTGCTTGCAGGCGACGTCAAGGATCTGCTGCTTCTGGATGTAACGCCGCTTTCGTTGGGCATTGAAACTTTAGGCGGCGTTTGTACCAGGATCATCGACCGGAACACTACCATTCCGATAAAAAAGAGCCAGATTTTTACGACGGCCGCAAGCTTCCAGTCATCTGTTGAGATTCATGTAATGCAGGGTGAGCGTGAAATGGCAAAGCATAACAAAACGTTGGGGAAATTCAAGCTGAACGGTATCCGGCGGGCACCCAGGGGCGTACCGCAAATAGAGGTTACGTTCAGCATTGACGCCAATGGTATTGTCAATGTATCCGCCAGAGATCTTGGAACGGGCAAGGAGCAGAACATTACAATTACAGCTTCCTCGAACTTAAGCCAGGCAGAAATTGACCAGGCGATCCGCGACGCCAGACAGTGTGCCGCAGAGGATGCAGCGAACAGAGAAGAAGCCACAGCCCGGAATAATGCGGAGCAGTTGATGTATCAGGCAGCGTCTATGACGAAAAAGCTTGAAAAGGAAGACCGTGTGCAGCTTGACGAGGCTGTCAGGCATACCAAAAAGGTGTTGAAGAGTAAGGATAACGCACAGATAGCCTCTGCCTGCAAGGAGCTGTCCTCAAAAATCGAAATCATGCAGCAGAAAATACAATATAATGAGGGTGCAGGCAGGAAATGAGAAATGGTGGTCCTTGTATATGTTTGGTTTAGTAATCGCCAATCCGGATAAGCTGTCACAGGAAGAAGAGCTGCGGTACCGTTCATGCTATTGCGGTTTATGCACGGCCCTTGGAAAACGCCATGGAACGGTTAGCCGTATAACGCTTACCTATGACATGACTTTCTTAATACTGCTTCTTTCGGCGTTGTATGAAAAAGATAGTAGAATTGAAACAGAGCGATGCATTATTCATCCTATAAAGCGGCACAAGTACTGGCAGAACGAATTTACAGATTATGCCGCAGATATGAATGTCGCTCTGGCGTATTACAATTTTCTGGATGATTGGAATGATAGCCGAAAGATAATAGCGAAGTTTGAAGCGAAACTTTTTGAACGGAAATACAGGAGGATTGCCGAACAATATCCGATTCAATGCAAAATGGTAAAAGAGTGCCTTGACGAGCTTTCAGGCATGGAAAAGGCATGCGTCACCAATCCTGACATCCCTTCAAACTGTTTTGGAAGACTTCTTGGTGGAATATTTGCTCTGAATGAAGATGAGTATAGTGATGGACTGAGGGCATTTGGAAATTCTCTGGGAAGGTTCATTTATATCATGGATGCCTGCCTTGATTTAAAGGAGGACATAAAAAGCGAGCGTTATAACCCTATGGCGACAACACCATCAGAGGATTTTGACAGTATCCTGAATGTGCTGATGGCCGACTGTATGGAGAAATACAGGCAATTGCCGGTCAAGCAGGACGGAAAGCTGCTTGAAAATATACTTTATTCCGGTATCTGGATAAGGTACGAAGCAAAAAAGTTGAAAACTAAGGAGAAACACAAAAAATGATCTTTGATCCATATGGAGTGCTTGGCGTTTCTCCGGCCGCTTCGGAGGAAGAGGTCACAAAGGCCTACCGCAGGTTGGCTAAGCAATACCACCCGGATTTGAACCAGGGCAATGCGGAAGCTGCAAGGAGAATGAGCGAGATTAATGCCGCCTACGAGCAGATAAAAAACGGAAATACTTCTCAAAACGGCAGCGGCTATAATGGAAGCCATAATGAAGGCTACAACAGCTGCAATGACAGTAAAGCCGGTTCATCTTCGGATGATGACCCATTCGGATTCGGTTTCAATCCATTTGCAGGATTCGGATCGTTTGAAGGCTTTGGTTCATTCGGCGGCAGACACCAAAGAAATGAGCATTCTGAATATGATCCCGTTAAAAACTATTTAAACACAGGATATTATCAAGAGGCGCTCAATGTGCTGAATAATATTAAAGAAAGGAGCGCTTCGTGGTACTACTACAGCGCAATTGCAAACTCAGGCGCGGGTAATACAATAACAGCGTTGAATCATGCAAAAACCGCAGTGCAAATGGAACCGGACAACCAGGAATATCGTCGAGTGCTGGATCAGATACAGAGTGGCGGGAAGGCGTATCAACAGCAACGTGATGACTTTGGCATGCCACCTGTGAATATGCGACATATCTTCCTTGGCTTCTGTATCTCGAATTTGTGCTGTATGTACTGCAGCCGGCCGTGCATGTAAGATATTTATAAAGAGGAGTGTGTTGAATGGGTAAATTCACGGATGGAACGGGACGACTCATGAGGGGCAGGTATGGTACGGATCAGTTGAATAATGCCCTGCTGGCCTTTGGCCTTATATTGATAATTGTCGGTATATTTGCGAAATCCAGCGTATTAAGTGTTTTAGTATGGATGTTTCTTATTCTTATGATTTTTAGATCATTTTCCCGTAATTATTACAAAAGACGAATGGAAAATGATAAGTTCTTGCGGATCTGGAATAAGATTAAAGCAAAGTTTTTCCTCCCGATCCGTAGAATCAAAGAAATAAAAGCTTATCGTTTTCGCAAATGCCGTCATTGCAAAGCCATTCTACGTTTGCCGAGGAAGGTGGGGAGGCATACGGTACAATGCCCTTGCTGCCATAACGAATTCAAGATACGTGTTTTATTATGACTCTGTCACCTAAATTTTAGTTTTGAGATGCATATTCCGGCATGTCAAAAGATTCAGTATCAATACCCTGATGAAAACCATGGTATGCCGGAAAGCATCCAAAACACTGTTGGAAAAAATTATTTAAAAGGAGGTGATATTATGCCAGGCAAAAAAAAGTCCGGAGGAAATAGGTTTATCATTGCGGTTAAAAACTACAATGAAACAATTCATAAGCTAAAGGAAGGCGCTATCTCGCTTTCGGCAGATAAAACCGTTTATTTGAAGTTACTGGAAAGCCAGAACGTTAAAGTCGATAACCTGAACGATTTAAGGAAGTTCATCAGAACGAATAAAAAAGCTCCCAAGGATGTAAGTCATTACTGGGAAGGTCTTATTATAGACGGTTATACCTTGATGAATGTAGAATACTCTGAGACAAGACCTTCTATCGACCAGTTGTGTAGAAATGAAATTATTAAATTCATATGTACTGCTTAGTTTTCCTACGCTCCCTTTTCATGGTCTGCGGCACACTTGTGCATCAATATCAGGTAGCCCTTAAAACATGAACGCAATACAAAAAGCCGGTACTGCAAATGCTTACAGTATCGGCTTTTTGTGGCGCGCCCAGCAGAGGTCGAATCCGCAGCCTTCTGGTCCGTAGCCAGACGCTCTATCCAATTGAGCTATGGGCGCATATTTGTTTACACTATTGCTGTAATGCTTCATGCACGACAATGTAAGTGCATATCTATGATAATACATTCCCACGCCAAAATCAACTGTATTTAAGTGGATTCTGCCTTAATTATGAGGTAACCTAAATTACAAAAGTAAAATCCTTTTTGGAAAACCGTTTATACGGCTATAATTAGGGATTATTATGCCTGGCCCCGGTTTTTAACTGCCTGTACTCGGCGGGTGTTATGCCCATAATCTTTTTAAATATCGGATAAAAGTAGGTGTTGCAGGGAATTCCGATCCTGGACGCTATTTCATTAATTGACAGGTCGGATTCTTCAAGTAATTTTAATGCCTTTTCCACCCTTAACTGGTTTATGTAATCTCCAACCGACTTAGCCGTATATGTTTTAAACAGCTTACTAAGGTAATTCGGGGAAAGTCCCAGCCTGCCGGCGACGTTATTAAGACAAAGGCCTTCATTGGCATACTCTTGATTTATAATATCTATTGCTTTATTTATTACAACCGTATATTTTGAATTTTTCTTTTGTTCAAGATTTGTAAATACACGGTTGAACATATCATAAAATTCACTTTTCATTTCATCGATCGTTTCACACCTGTTTAGAACTGTCATAAAGGAATTAAAGTTATAGTCTATCGGGTATTTGCTTATGCTTTCAATGTTTTCCAAAGCGCCGCTTATGGATGATACGAGCCTCAATAAAAGTGAATTAAGCACCATGTAGGTATAACCCCTGGTAGAATCCAGTATTTCATCCAGAAGCTTTCCCGCAGTAACAACTTTTCCGAGCATAAGCGCATCCAGAAGCATTTTTTCTTTTCCTGCGGGGAATATATAATCTTCTGATTTATGAAGCCTTAAATCTTCAGAGCGGATGATGCACCTGTGACCGAAAAACAGCCTGTAGTTAGAAGCCTGTCTGGCCTCCATATACAAAAGATTTATGTCGCTGAACGTGTATCCTGAAGGGCCCAATACTGCAGACAGGGATAATTTCAGATCATTTTCCGCCGATTCCTGAACAAGCTTAATCGTAGCATCAATTTGACTTACGTTTGTTTGACCGGAGCAGCTATTATCATTAAAAGCAATAATGATATGGTCATCCTTCATATCCACCGTTTCGACCGCATATTTTATGCGGAAGATTTCAGAAGCAATTTTCATAAGGGTTTGTTTCAGTAAAATAATATCATAGCTCTTAAAGCTCATGCTCAGTTCATAATAGCGGTCGATCCTGAACAGGATAAGATAAAGTGTTTTATTACCTGCGAACACGATTTTATATTTCTCAAAGTCTTTCATCATTTGTTCTTGTGAAACAAATATATTGTTCTTCAGGTTGTTAAATAAGAATTCGTCCTTCAATTTATCCATATCAGTCCTGTTATCCTGAATTTCCTTCTTCAATCCGTCAATAATATCATCAATGGATCTTTTAGCCCTTCCTGTCATAATATATGAAATCACAAAACCGATAGCGATATATAATATAAGTAACAAAACAGTAGTCAAACCGATATTGATAAGGTTGCCATATATTGTGTCATATGGGATAATCCTTACGAAGTACCATCCCAAATCGCCGGAATGGGTATACGTGACAAAGGATTTGGCGTCTGACACCTTACATACAAAATATCCTGTTTCTTTTTCAGTCTCCAGTATTTTTGATGCAAATTCTTCCTGCGCCATATCCAGCAGCATTTCATTTTTATAGAGGCTGCTTACCATGATGCCCTTTTCATTCATTATGCAAAGATCGCCTTTTATATCTTTGTTCCACGATTCTATATATTTTAGTACCCATTCCTCCGATACATTTATCATTATAGCCCTGTTGTAATTTTCGGAAGCTGCGTCGAATAATCCGTAATAAATAAAAGTATACACATTTATGGTATTATTGGGCACATCGGGAACTCCATACAGCTTGATCTTCCTTGGGATAAGATATATAGTTTTTATATTTCTTGCATTTTTAACCAGCTCCACAGCACCCTTATCGAAAAAATCTATTCCTGATTGTTTGGGAAGGCTGGGATGAGTGGTATAGAAGCAATCTGTCGTATTGTTGTATATATATACTGATATGATGTTGGATGAGTTTAGAGAATAACTGTTAAACCTTAATTTTGCTCTTTGCGCAGTTGATATATCAGAAATCAGGCCGTTCACCAGGGAGGTAACGTCAGAATCATTATATATCTGTAAAGCCAGCTTGCATATGGAATCAAACAGTGAACCGCAGCTTAAATCCATTTGAAGCAGGCTGCTGATGGAAGCTCCTGTCACGCGTGATATTTCGAAACGCTGGTACGATGAAAAAAATACAATAGAAACAACTAACAGAATTGAAATCATAGACAAAGTAATATATTTTTTAAGGAATCCAAATACCCTGTCTTTGTCCTGCTGCTTTTTACCTTTTAGCATATTCATAACTCCAAAGCTCTATGTAATGGATTTATTTTGTGAAAATAGCATAAAAATCATTCGGCTATATTTTCAATATTAGTACTAATCTGCTAAATAATCAACCTTCTATCCAGGAATTAAAGATATAGAATGTAGAATATCTGACAGTTTGTTAAATTTCATAGTTAATTTTCGTTAATATCTTATAAAAAGCATTTATTCATAGTTTACTATATATTCCACAAGGCGGAAAATATAATCGTACTTGATCTTCAAAAATTTTAACCAACGGAGGCAACTATGAGCCGGGTTCGTTTGGCAAAAACACCTGCTGTGAAATCAATACCGAAATGCAATGCTCTTTTAAATTTTAAAAAAGGAATAAAGGATAATTATAGTTTTTACCTATTATTATTACCCGGATTTATTGTCGTACTTTTGTTTGCATATTTGCCTATTCCAGGTATAATATTAGCTTTTGAAAAATATGAAATGATCAGTAAGAATTTTTTCATCAACTTAACCAAATGTGATTGGATATGGTTTGACAATTTCTGGCTGTTCTTCAATGACCCAAATTTTCTTAATGCATTAAGGAATACCGTAGTTTATAATATATTTTTCATGATTACGGG
>JBDKVA010000006.1:0-5853 GCA_039679375.1 Clostridiaceae bacterium | reverse complement strand
GGATTCTCCGATCATCGCAACGACTGCGGTTCAGTTTTTAAACACACTTTTTGCTGCCAGCACTTCCTGTATACGGCGCATGCAAGCTCTCGGTGATTCGGTGATTATTTTAGATGAGATTCAAGCTTTGCCCATCAAGGTATTTAAACTGTTCAATACCGCTATGAATTATCTGGCATATTTCTGCCAGTCATCGGTGATTCTGTGTTCTGCAACGCAGCCGCTATTAGACAAGCTAGACAGATATTGCATACTGCCTCCTGTAAAAATGCTTGAAGATGAAAGCAAATATGATGACGCTTTTCGACGGGTACAGATAAAAGATTACACAAATGAAGGCGGCATGTCTTATGCGGAGGCAGCAGATTTTATTTCAGAGCAGGCCGAAAAGGCACGATCTGTACTTGCAATCGTGAATACCAAAAAATGTGCCCAGGAGGTATTTAAACATCTAAAGTCAAAAGTAGATCCTTCTTGCCTCCTGTTTCACTTATCTACGAATATGTGCGCAGCGCATCGGAAAACTGTGCTGGATAAGATACGAGCTGAGCTTTCTGACAGGAATAATAAAGGAAAAATTATTTGCGTAAGCACAACCTTGATAGAAGCGGGTGTGGATGTTTCTTTCGAGCGGGTCGTACGTTCTTTGACAGGGTTGGACAGCATCGTGCAGGCTGCCGGGCGTTGCAATCGCAACCGTGAAACAGACTGCGGCATCGTATCGATTATTAATATTCGGGAAGAGAGCATATCGTCTCTGGAAAATATCTCTAAGGCGCAGGAAGCAACACGGGATTTGCTGTATAGCATTAAAGCCAATTCGGATAACTACCCTGGAGGTATCTTGGCAAAGTCCGCTATGGACGAGTATTATGCAAGATATTTCAGACCTTTACAGAAACAAATGGAGTATCCTCTGAAGGATAATCCTGAGCGTACCATCATTGATTTGCTTACAGATGATCCGGCCCGGCGAAAGCGCTTTGAAGCACAGGGCGGAAATTCCAAAACAGTGCTGCTGAAACAGGCATTCAGAGAGGCGGGACATGAATTTTTCGTAATTGATGACAGCAGTAAAAATGACGTCATTATTGATTATGACGACGAAGCCAATAAATTGCTTAGCGAGCTAAAAACTGCAAAAACAATTCATGAAAAGAAAGCCGCGTTGCTAAGTTTGCAGCGCTATACCGTACAATTGAGAATAAACGATCTGAAAAAACTGGATGCTGCTTTACAGCCTTTTGAGACTGGTCTGTATATCCTTGACCGAATATTTTATGACAAGAATTTGGGAGTAAATGATACCGGCGAATTACCGGTTGAACTATTTATCATCTGAAAGGAGGTGTTCGACGATGGACAAGAAAAGAAATACAATAGATTTTTTGGTCAGCGGAGACAGGGCTCTGTTTTCCGACCCGGTTTCACGTGTTGGAGGCGAAAAGACCAGCTATTATGTTCCGACTTATGAGGCATTGAAGGGTATTCTGGCATCTGTGTACTGGAAGCCGACCATCATTTGGATTATCGACGCTGTGCGCGTGATGAAGATTATTCAAACTGCGTCGGAAGGTATCCGTACATTAAACTACAACGGCGGTAACGATCTTTCCATATATACATATCTGAAAGATGTTCGCTATCAAGTCAGGGCACATTTTGTGTGGAATGAAAACAGGCCCGAATTATTGGCTGACCGCAATGAGCACAAGCACCACAACATTGCGAGTCGCATGATTGAACGCGGTGGCAGGCGAGATATTTTCCTTGGTACCCGGGAATGCCAGGGAGATGTCGAACCGTGTGTATTCGGGGAAGGCAACGGTGCCTATGACAGCATTGGTGAGTTAGACCTTGGGTACATGTTTCATGGCTTCACCTATGCTGACGAGGCAGTCAGGGAAGCAGAGAAGGGACGCATGAGCGTACGCTTTCATCATGTGGTCATGAAAAAAGGAATCATTGAATTTCCGGTTCCGGAGGATATACCGGAAAAAGATAGGCGCATTCTGCATGAAATGCCTGTTAAGCCTTTCGGAGAAAAACTTGATAATTTCATTGGTCTAAAAGAATTTCCGCTGGAGGAGGTGAGAAAATGAGTTGGATATCCTCTCTATGTACGCTCTACGATGCCAATGCATGGCGAGCGGGGGATGTTGAGATTTGGAGCCGTGGCGGGAAAACGTATCCACTGATGCTGTTGCCACTCAGCCATACAACGGTTCGGGCGCGTATAGAAATTATATTGGATCATGACGGCAACCTCATTGACGCACGTGCCCTTAAAAAGGAAGAGGCCGAAACGCTTGCTCCGTCCACAGAGGAAGCCATGTCGCGCACAAGTACCACCATAGCGCCATACCCTCTGTTTGACGGATTGAAATATGTAGCGGGAGACTTTTTGAACTTTGTTAAGATTGACCTCGAAACGCAGAAGAAGATTGATGATACACGAAAGAATATTGCTGAATGCTTCCCCAGATACATTGATTTTCTTGGCAGATGGTGCTCGTCTGATTTTGCACACCTGAAAGTTTGCGCTGTATATGAATATTTGTCTAGGAAGACACTTATGAGAGACTTGATTGAGCGCGGTATAATTACGCTTGATGAAAAAGGATTGGCCTCCAGCAAGCAAAAGATAAATGGTGATGAACTGCCGAAAGCGACAGTTCGCTTTCGGGTCCGTTTAGGTAAGACAGTTGATGCTTCCACTATGCTAAATGACGCTGACAATATTTACGATAGTGCAATCTGGCTGGACAAGACTGTACAGAATAGCTTTAGTGACTTTTATGCCTCACTCCAAGCTGCCGAAGATTTATGCTATTTGAGCGGAGAAATCACGCGGGTATCAGCACTTCACCCGAAAAAAATCCGTTATGACGGCGATGGCACGAAACTGATTTCGGCCAATGATGATGAAAACTTCTCGTATCGAGGGCGGTTTAACACCAAAGACAAGAAGACCGGTTTTAACGAGGCTTTATCGATTGGTTATAAAACTTCGCAAAAAGTTCATAACGCTTTGAAGTGGATCATACGCAGACAGGGATATACACGCTACGGGGTGTGTGTGGTAGCGTGGGAAAGCACACTAAATGACCTGCCAACTTTTTTTGAGAGTGCCGCCAACATCATAAATGCCTTGCCCGAAGATGCAGAAGAGATAGAAATGACAGAAGATACGCTTTTCGAAGATGACGATTCTAACAATACTGATACAAATTATGTAACTGCTAAAGAACTAAACGCTGCCTTTGAAGGATACGCATTAAAGCTGAATGACACCTCACTCATGACTGTGCTTGCGCTTGACAGCGCAACTCCCGGCAGACTGGCAGTAATCTATTATAGGGATCTGGCATCATCTCGTTACCTCGATAATATTCGGATATGGCACGAAAGCTGTTGTTGGAAACATCAGTATTGGAAAGATCAAAAAATCCATACCTATGAAGGCATGGCGTCTATCAGTGATATCGCCCACGCCGTATACGGTATAGAACAAAATAAAAGATTAGTACTACGTACCAATAAAGATGGCAAAAGTCCAATGCTGATATCTGCTTTTGACAGATTGCGTCCGTGTATTGTTGACAGAGCTAACATTCCAAAGGATATGGTTCGAGCTGCTGTTATAAAAGCATCTAACCCATTAGCCTATGAAGTCAAATTCAATTACCTTAAAGTCCTGCATATCGCCTGTTCTCTGGTAAAGAGAATGTACTGGGAGAAAATGCAGAAAGAAGAAAAGGGAGGAGTGATTTTCAGCATGGAACTCGACAGAAGTTGTACGGACAGAAGTTATTTATATGGAAGATTACTGGCAATTGCTGAGGATATTGAGCGACGCACCTATGAAAGAGACGAAACACGAGCCACTAACGCGGAACGATATATGCAGACATTTTCTCAAAAACCTTTCAGGACATGGGCAACGATTCAGCGCAATATTAAGCCTTATTTGAATTCACTGAAACCGGGGAGCCGTGAATATTATAAAAATCTCTTTGGGGAGATTACTGGGCTGTTTCATGAGGGCGACTTTGACTCCAAAACCGCATTAGACGGGAAATATCTCCTTGGATATGATTGCCAGCGCACGGCGTTGCGACCGTATAAATCCAAAGAAACCACTAACACCGCGGATAACATTACTGATGGAAACGAAAAGGAGGAATTAAGTAATGGCTATTTTACAAAATAAAATTGACTTTGCGGCAATTGTATCGGTAACACGGGCTAATATCAACGGCGACCCCCTTAATGGAAATCGTCCGCGCGAAGATTATGACGGATACGGCATCTTTTCTGACGTAGCGATTAAACGCAAGTTGCGCAATAGGCTTCAGGATATGGGTGAGAGAATCTTTGTCCAATCGGATGACCGCTCTGATGATGGGAATAAGAGTTTAAAAGATCGCGCAGACAGCTGTACGGAATTAAATGCCGAAATTAAAAAGGGAAAGAAAGCCGATAAAGAAAAGTGTGCGCAGATTGCATGCCGCGAATGGATTGACGTACGCTCTTTCGGCCAAGTGTTTGCATTTAAGGGCCATGAAGTATCCCTCGGCATTCGTGGCCCTGTATCTGTTCAGCAGGCAATCAGTATCTCTCCTATCGACATTGTGGATATGCAGATTACAAAGAGTGTCAACAGCGAACCCGGAAAAGACAGCAAAGCATCTGACACAATGGGCATGAAGCATTACGTCAACTTTGGTTTATATGTGATTCGAGGCAGCATTAATTGCCAACTAGCGGAGAAGACTGGTTTTACGGACGATGATGCCGAAAAACTGAAAGGCGCGCTCTGCACACTTTTCGAAAATGACGAATCTGCCGCCCGTCCAGCGGGAAGTTGCGAGGTTTGCAGTGTCTATTGGTGGAAACACACAGAAAAGACGCCCAAAGAAACATCCGCTATTATTCAGCGTTCTTTGCATATTGTTCCTAAAACAGATACCCCGCACGCATTCGACGATTTCGAAATCAATATCGACAGTGGAATATGTATTCCGGAAATTTTTAAGCCTGTTTAAAAATCTGGCTATATTATTAGGTTATGAGGTTATGTAATGGATACTTATACCGACGAAGACGAACTCCTCCTCCTCTCCGGCATTCAGCATATGGCGTTTTGTGAACGGCAGTGGGCGCTCATTCATATTGAACAGGTCTGGGCGGAGAATGTTCGTACCATTGAAGGGAAACACCTCCATGAACGCGCCGACGATCCCTTTGAGGATGAAACACGGAAGGATGTAAGGATAGTCAGGGCAATGCCGTTGATATCTCATCAGCTTGGGCTTCGCGGGGTTGCTGACGTTGTTGAATTCCACAGAGTTGAAAATGCCCCGGAAGGAATTGCGGTGCAGATTGCAGGCCGGAAAGGGTGGTGGCATCCTTATCCTGTTGAATACAAGCGCGGACGGCCTAAAAAAGATGACCGTGATGCCGTTCAACTTTGCGCTCAAGGAATAGCCCTGGAGGAAATGTTAAATATATCTATTGATTCCGGCTTCCTTTTTTACGGTCAGACTAGACGCCGGGAGCAGATTTTATTTAATCAAGTATTACGCAAACGAGTAAACGAGCTCTCGAAAAAAATGCATCAACTGCTCTCAGAAGGCAAGACGCCGACAGCGGAAAAAGGCAAGAACTGCTCCTTGTGTTCATTGACGGAAATATGCCAGCCTGATCTGACCTTGCGCCGCCGTCCCGTTCAGGAATACCTGGAGCGGATGGTCTATTCGGAGGTGAACGATGATTGCGAAAACTCTTAAACACTCTTTATGTCACTATGCCGGATGCTTATTTGGCCTGTGACGGACAGAATGTTCTGAT
>JBDKVA010000005.1:0-19436 GCA_039679375.1 Clostridiaceae bacterium | reverse complement strand
TGCCCGGATTGAATGTTACCTTGCATAAGCCTTTGTAATCGGAAACAGACAGCGCGCTATTATCCTTAAAAGCAACAGAGATGATTTTATACGGAATACTGCCGATTTTTTCTACGGCAGATAATTTAAATTGCCCATTAAGCATCAGATGAACGCTAAAGACATTTTCATTTGACAAATGAAAGTGCAATTCCTTGCCCACACGCACAATATCCACAATATCAGAGTTTATTACACCGTTTACAAATACATCTGACGGCACATTCATTCTCTGGATGTTATAAACCGCTGCAGAAACAACGGATTTATTCAAAACATGTTTTTTCAGGTTCATAGAGAACACTTGAAGGTCTGGTAATTCCGGCATTTCTATCCCCTCCGCGATACAAGTTGCTCCATGTCAGAGTATCACGATGACCATTTATTGTCAAGCAATTCAGACCAAATACAATCACAATCAAGCCTGTTACAATATTAACTGAAGGCCGGATAAACTGAAGGCCGCGTCCATTCACAGCAATAGGCTGTTGTACAAATGCAGGCGTTAAAGTATAATAGAACTGTTAGCTTCTGGTATTTTTTGATGTATCATTCAAATAACCGGTGAATTACAGCTTAACCGCTTATCATTCCTTGCTGTGCGTGACAGGCGGACGCTTTCATCTATTTTAGTGCCGGCGCACAGCGGCGGAATGGCGGTTAATATGGAAAATAAAATATATGATGTGGCAATAATCGGCTGTGGAACAGCAGGGATATTTGCAGGCTATGAGCTTTCGGAAGGTAAACCTGCCATCGACATAATCATGATCGAACAGGGCAGTGACATATATAAAAGGAAATGCCCGGTGGTTGACCGCCGCAATACCGACTGTGTAAGGTGTAAATCCTGCAGTATCATGAACGGCTTTGGTGGCGCCGGCGCCTATTCCGACGGCAAATTCAACTTCACTACGCAATTTGGCGGATGGCTGGGTGAATACATCCCTGAAGATGAAATCATGCAGTTATTCGAATATGTAGACAACATCAACGTTAAATTCGGAGCTACGACAGAGCGCTTTAGCACAAGAAGCGCGGAGGCGGCGAAGATCGAAAAAAAAGCGCTTGAAAATGACCTTCACCTTCTGCATGCAATCGTAAAGCATCTTGGTACTGAAAATAACCTGCACATACTAATGAAGCTGTATGAATACCTGAAGCAGCGTGTAGAGATCCGGTGCAATACCGCAGTCAAACAAATCGTCCCCGAAAATGGCATATATACGTTACAGACCGCCGGCGGAGAAGCTATCCGGTGCCGCTATCTGATAAACGCTCCGGGTAGTTCCGGCGCAGAATGGTTTACACAGCAGTGCAAGGCACTAGACCTTTCCCTGATCAATAACCAGGTCGATATCGGCGTGCGTGTGGAGCTTCCGGCCAGGGTTTTTGAGCACATAACCGACGTAGTCTATGAATCCAAGCTCATGTACAGGACAAAGCAGTATGGCGATATTGTACGTACATTTTGCATGAATCCGTACGGACATGTCGTTTCCGAGAACGTGGACGGCATTGTCACCGTAAACGGCCACAGCTATACCGACCCGGCCCTGCGGAGTGAAAACACCAACTTTGCACTGCTGGTCAGCAACCGGTTTACCCAGCCCTTCAACGAGCCTTACCAGTATGGCAAGAGGATCGCATCCTTATCCAATATGCTGGGCGGCGGAGTGCTGGTTCAAAGATTCGGTGACCTAATCAAAGGAATGAGGACGAATGAGCACAGGCTGAGCCAGAGCTTCACCAAGCCGACCCTGCAGGCAACTCCCGGCGACCTTAGTCTTGTGCTGACCAAGAGGCACCTTGATAATATTATTGAAATGATCTATGCCCTCGATAAAATTGCACCTGGTACTGCCAACTATGACACCCTGCTCTACGGTGTGGAAGTAAAATTCTACAGCTCAAGGCTGGAGCTGTCAAATGAACTGGAAACCAGGCTTCCAAACATGTTTGCCATAGGAGACGGCGCGGGGATCACGAGGGGTCTGTCCCAGGCCAGCACCAGCGGCGTATACGTCGCGCGCGTAATCAGGGACAGGATCGGAAATGAAAAGGGAAATAGTTAAAATTCACTGAGACTTAGGGAAAGACCCTCAAAATAAAAGGATTTTATTTCGTCACAAAATGCAAATGTTTTGTTATTCAGAATATCTCCCTTCTGAAACTGAAAAATTTGCACTTCTTTATTATCCGGATTCACGATCCAGTACTCCGATACACCGCAGCACATATACAGATCCATTTTTTTCACGTAATCCTTGCTTCTTGTTGATGTTGAAATAATCTCAACCACCAAAGTCGGGACTCCCATATAATAATCATCTTCTCCGAGCTTTTCATCCAGGTCGCATATCACCATAAGATCCGGCTGCACAACATTTTTATTCCATTCGTTTCTCTGAAGCTTGATATCATACGGTGCAAACATTGGGGTACACTTTTTGTTTTTAAACCAGTTATAAAAGACTCCTGACATTTCAACCAGTATTTTTTGATGCCTTGTTTTCGGAGAAGCCAAAAGGTACATTTCTCCGTCAATATACTCATAGCGCTCTTCACTGTTTGCACTGATTTCAAGGAATTCTTCATAGGATACCTTCCTCTTGTCATAATTGTATGCAACAGCATTTTCACATACTATATCCACGCTATCATTGTCATTATTCTGGTACGCGACAAGCTTGCCTACCTTTTTGCCGTTTTTGGTTATTATGATGTCTTCTTTTGCGGCTAACCTGATGTATTTGCCGAAATTGTTCTTGATATCTGTAGAAGTAATCAGCATAATAGCCTCCTCGCTTTGCCGGAACCGGCAAATAGTATAATTGTTTTAGCCAAATCAGCTAATACAATTATATACAAGTTGGCTAATATCGTCAATATGTTTGGCAATATCGCACAATTCCCATATTGCGAATTAGTGGGCATTGCAGGTTTGGGTGAGCATGTACTGCCAATAGGATTCTTACATGAAATATCGCAGCACATTATCTCCTGAAAAGTCTGCCGCCCTGCTTTTCGATAAACAGTATAAGCGGGAAACCAAGTCCATAACAAGCTGCTATTTCGCCCAACGCTACAAAACCCATCGTGGCAAATACTGGCAAATTAGCTGTAATCTTCAGCACAAAGGCTACAATTACCGCGTTAGCCAGCACAGGCGGCAGTGGGGCAAGATATTTAGACTGCATTTTTCGGGTAAGGTATGCTGCCAGCAATGTGGCCAGGCTGCCAAATATCAAATCATATATACCATACCCCACAAAAAAGTTTGCAACCAGGCAACCGACAAAAAGCCCAGGTATAGCTGAAGGTGTAAAAAACGGAAGTACTGTCAGCGCCTCTGATACTCTTACCTGTATCTGTCCTGAACCTCCGGGTATCAAAATAGTCAGTGCCGCGTACATGGCAGCAATGACTGACGCCTCTGCCAAATATCTGATTGTACTTATTGATTTGGCTGTTCCTTTTGTTCCTGTTGTATTTTTTGTGCCCAATTTGTTCATATTGCTGCATACCATCCTTCCCCCGAACCATCCGCCCGCTGTACTATCAAAATACTTTCATACTACCTTTCCGTCCGCATATCCCACCCACGAAACGCCAGTATAAAACAGTACAAAAAAGGGCGTCTCCGCCCTTGTAAATCAACACTTTCTACCGCCTCGGATCAAATCCGGGCGGTTTCCCGTAGTTTTGTTTACAGACAGGATGGTTTCGAACTGTCTTATTATAAATCTATCCCATAGCTTATTTTAACAAATCATATATTCAAATTCAATCAAACATGAAAATAACGTTATTTTCACACCTTATTAAATATTCTTAGCTTCGTTTCCGTCATTCGCCGAAATCCATGACCCTGATAGCCATCGTAGGGCATACCTTCGTGCATTCGCTGCAGTTGTTGCACTTGTCATAATCGATTTTCGCCAGAGGGCCGTCCATACTGATGGCCTCCTGCTTGCATGCCTTCATACAGCGCATGCAGCCGATACAGCCAACTTCGCAGTTATTTTTCGTAACAACACCCTTATCCTTGGATTTGCACATGACGGAATATTTTTTATCCTTTGCTATTAGTTCAATAAGCTTCTTCGGACATGCTGCAACACATTTTCCGCAAGCTTTGCAGCGGTCTTCAATGACCCTGGCAATACCTCCGGTTATGTCAATGGCGCCAAACGGACAGGCCTTCACACAATCGCCGTGGCCAAGGCACCCGTATGAACAGGCCTTATGCCCGGAAAACAGCTGGACTGCTGCCGTACAGCTATCAATTCCCTGATATTCATACTTTTCCTTGCTCACGCTGCAGCGTCCATTGCACAAAATTCTTGCAGCCGTTCTTTTTACACCTGCGGTATCCACACCCATAATAGCTGCAATCTTTTGCGCTACAGCATTGCCTCCGACCGGGCAGCGGTTTACCTCCGCATTGCCGGAAGCCACTGCTTCCGCATATCCGTCGCAGCCGGTAAAACCGCAAGCACCGCAGTTTGCTCCGGGCAATTCTTCCCTAACCCGGCTTACTCTTTCATCCACCTTTATTGCAAAGACCTTGGAAGCATAGGATAATCCAATGCCAAAAATTAATCCAAGACCGCTGACGACAATTACAGCTATAGCTACCTCACTCATATTTTAACCTCCCGGACTATCATTTAAGTAAACCCTGGAAACCGAAGAACGCTAATGAAACCAACGATGCCGAAATCAAGGAAATCGGGAATCCTTCCAGGCATTTTGGTATCCTGGCCGTCTCAAGCCGTTCCCTGATCCCTGCAAACAGTACGATCGCCAGTGTAAAACCAACGCCTGAAAACGCACCGTTCAATACTGAAAAGAGAAATCTTGCTTCTCCCTTCAACTCCAGGTTCAAAAGGCATACGCCAAGCACAGCACAGTTTGTCGTAATCAGCGGAAGGTAAATGCCCAGCGCCTTGTAAAGCGCCTGACTGGTTTTATTCAGCACCATTTCAACGAACTGCACCAATGCCGCTATAACAAGTATAAAAGCAATCGTCTGCAAGTACTCCAGATCCAGCGGCTTCAGTATAAATTCCTGCACTGCCCATGTAGCTGCCGATGCAAGCGCCATGACAAATATGACTGCCACACCCATGCCTGCGGCTGTATTAATTTTCTTGGAAACACCGAGGAAAGGGCAAATCCCCAAAAATTTCACCACAACAAAGTTATTGATAAAAACGGCTGATAAAAAAGCGATTAGAATACTCTGAAGCATTTATTTCCCCTCCCCTTCCAAAGCCTGCATGCTGCAATGGGTTTTGCTGCAGCCCGCACAGCCTGCATTCTGGGCACCGCAGCCCGATTTTAGCGTCTGCCTGTTTGTAATAAGATTCACCAGTCCGATAGAAAGCCCGAAAATAAGGAAGCCTCCGGGTGGCAGGATGATGGCAAGCGCCGGGCTTGCTGCTTCTCCGAAAAGCTGAAAACCAAATATGCTGCCATTCCCCAAGATTTCTCTGATACTGCCAATTGCTGTAATAGCTAATGTGAATCCTATACCCATACCCAATCCATCAACAGCTGAATCAACTACGGGATTCTTAAATGCAAAAGACTCCGCCCTTGCCATTATAATGCAGTTTACGACAATAAGCGGGATATAAATACCCAATGCTTTGTCTAGAGCCGGCACATAAGCTTTTAACAGCATTTGCACAATTGTTACAAATCCTGCAATGATTGTGACAAATGCCGGCATCCTCACTTTCCCCGGAATAAACTTTCTAAGCATTGAAATAACTACATTGGAGCCTATTAACACCACCGTTGCCGCAAGGCCCATACCTATGCCATTAATAGCAGAAGTCGTTATGGCCAGCGTCGGGCAGGTGCCAAGCACAAGGCGGAACGTTGGATTTTCATCAATGATTCCGTTTTTAAATATTTTAAACAATCTCACTTAACCTCGCCTCCATCCTTTTCCCGCAATAGCTTGCTTCCCAATCTGGCAGATGCCTGCACGGCTTTTGTCACTGCAGTTGAACTGACGGTAGCGCCGCTGACAGCCTGTATTTCATTATCCGCTGTCGCCGGCCGTTTGACCACTGTAAAATCCTTTGTTATATCCTTACCCTGGTATTGTCCGGTAAAATCACCATTGGCAGTTTTACTTCCAAGACCGGGCGTTTCACTGTTGCTGCCTATCTTGACGCCTGTGACCTTGTTTTCGCTGCTGATACCGACCGTTACTGCAATCTCTCCGCCATACCCTTTGGGGAAGGCGCTGAATACATACCCGACAAGGTTATCGCCACTGTATGCCGCATAAACTTCACGGACCAGTCCGCTCTCATCTTTCCCTTCCCAGCCTTCAACAGGTTTGAAGCTGTCGGCTTTACTAAAGACCAGTTTCCTTTGCTCCTCTGCATCCATTGCATTCCGTTCCGTAATGGTATCCTTTGTGATCCCGTTTACAAATGCAAGGCAGAACGAGACAACCAGACAAATGATAAACAAAGACAATGTGGGCTTTATCATATCACGCATTTTTCGCCGCACCTCCAAAACTCTTCGGAATGATATACCGGTCAATCATAGGCACAACCAGATTCATCAGCAGTATCGAATAGGACACGCCCTCAGGGTACCCGCCGTACAGCCGGATGACGGAAGTCAGCAGGCCGCACCCGACGCCCATGATGATCCTTCCCTTAAAGGTCACGGGAGAAGTCGTATAATCCGTTGCCATATAAAATGCTCCCAGCATCAATCCACCGGCCAGGATATGGTATAGAAAAACTCCTGTAAATGGCGTTTCTCCCCCAAGTACCCATGTCGTAAGGGCAACTGTGCCAATAAAAGCTGCAGGCGTTTCAAATGAGATCACGCGTCTGGCCAGAAGATATACTGCGCCGATCAGCAAAGCCAATGCAGATGTCTCGCCGATACAGCCTCCGATGTTACCGACAAAAAGATCCATCAGTCCGGGAAGCTGCCCGGTCGCCTCACTGCCGTTCTTGATCAGCGCCAGCGGCGTTGCTGAGCTTACTGCGTCTACTCCCGGCATCCTGAAGCTGGTCATCTGGACCGGCCAGGAAGCCATTAAAAATGCTCTTGCCGCCAGTGCAGGATTGACAAAATTGTGGCCCAGTCCGCCAAACAGCTGCTTTACGATGATTATGGCGAAGATGCCGCCAATGGCAGCTATCCATAGAGGCACTTCGGGCGAAAGGTTAAAAGCAAGCAGAATGCCCGTTACTGCTGCGCTAAGGTCGGATATGGTATTTTCCTTTTTCGTAATCTTCGACCATACAAATTCCGCTAAAACACATGAAAGCACGGTAACCATTATGAGAAGAACAGCCTTAAGCCTGAAAAAGTAAACGGAAGCGATAGCTGCAGGGATGAGCGCGATAATCACATCCCTCATAATTTTTTTGACATTTTCACTGCTGTGTATATGGGGTGATGAACCCGCCAAAAGGTTGTGTTCCATGTTTATTTACTCCCACCTTTCTGCGAGGCTGCTTTCTTTTTCAATTCTGCTTTTGCGTAGCGCACCGACTGCACCAGATTCCTTGATGCAGGGCAAACATAAGAGCAACAGCCGCATTCTATACAATCGTTTACATGATATTTCAATGTTTCTTCAATATTACCGTTCATTACATTTGCATTGATGTAAAGCGGCAGCAGCGACATCGGACATACGGCAACACATCTCCCGCAGCGGATGCAGGTCGTTTCCCTGTCGCCGGCCGCTTCTTTTGCAGAAAGTGCAAGAAGCGCATTTGTCTGCTTTAATACGGTATTATCCAGCGAGAACTGGGCTACGCCCATCATTGGTCCGCCCATGATGATCTTCCTTGGCTCCTCCCTGAATCCGCCGCAAAAATCAAAAACGTCCTTAAGCGGTGTTCCTATCAATACTTCAACATTCATGGGCTTTGCCGCAGCACCGCCGTCAACGGTGACTTTCTTGCTGATCAGAGGCATCCCTGTTTTGATAAAGTTTGCAATAAAGGAAACGGTATTGACATTTTGCACCAGAACACCCACATCTGACGGAAGCTTGCCAGCCGGAACCTTTCTTCCTGTAACCGCGTAGATCAGCTGTTTTTCGCCTCCCTGCGGGTATCTTGTCCGCAGCGGTACCACCTGTATATCATCCGATTTTTTTGTCAGGAGCACCATTTTGCTTATTGCTTCCGGTTTGTTGGATTCAATTCCGATAAAGGCTTTTTTGATCCCTGCAAGTTCCATTACTTTCTTTATTCCTGCCAGGATGCCCTCCGGATTCTCTATCATTTCCCTGTAGTCTGAGGTGATATATGGCTCGCATTCCGCTCCGTTGACAATCAAAAAATCAATACTTTTGCCTGCCGGCGGAGATAATTTCACAGCAGTCGGGAACCCGGCTCCGCCAAGTCCAACAAGTCCGGCCTCCCTGATACTTTTGATCAGGCTGTCCCTGTCCAGCTTTACCGGAGGCACAACGCTTTCGTGAACCTCCTGTTTTCCGTCAGTGCTTATCTCTACAGACATGACTTCAAAGCCCCCGGGATAAAGCATCGGTTTTACATCATTAACGATTCCCGAAACACTCGAATGGACCGGTGCGGAAATAAATGCTTCGGAAGCTCCGATCTTCTGTCCGACCAACACCCTGTCACCCTTTTTTACGATAGGAGCGCATGGGGCGCCTACATGCTGGAGCATTGGAATAACAACCTTCGACGGTATCGGCATGCTGACAGTCTGCAATTCAGACGTACTTTTGTGATGTCCTGGTTTTACACCACCTTTAAATACCTTTAAAGCTTTTACCACTCATAACACCTCACATTATTCGTATACATTTCTTTTGTATACATAACTAAACCAATGTGGGCTACCGCCCACAACCCAACGAATGTACTTATTGCCGCGAATGTGATACTATTTTCTTGTTTTTTATTGCAATTTCGCGGCAATAAGTTACAAAGATAATAAATGTAATAAAAAACAGACCTATTAAATTGATGATCAGTTCAAATCCATTGATTAAATAATTAAATATCATCTTTTGTGAATATTACTATGAGCTTTTAACCTTACAACATAAAATTATAACGGATTTTGTATACAATGTCCACATTTAGTTGAAAAAATGATTGTTAAAAAAATATCTATGATCATTGCTGTAGTTAGGTTTCGAGGTATAGACCAGTGAATTGCGGAGTTCGTCAAAAGTTTCACAGCTTAATTATATATACATGATCGCCCCTACCTGATTAGTTGAAATACGGGGATGCACGGTCCATAAGAGCTGCGATCTGACCGCGGGTCATATTCTCACAGGGATGAAAGCTTTTATCTGGGTAACCCTGCAGTATGCCGGCCGCTGCAATTCTGTTGATCGACTCGTAAGACCATGGAGAAGACAAACGTGTGACATCGGAAAATATTCCTGTCGCTTCGGATCCAACACTCAAAATCCTGTCCAGCATAACAGCCATTTCTTCCCTTGTAAGTGCTTTTTCCGGCTCATAAATGCCATCCCCTGTGCCAATAACAAGTCCATTTGCATATGCCGCCTCAATTTCCGCTTTAGCCCAGTGGTTCGCAATGTCGCTGAATAATGGCGTACTCCCGTTCACATTGCCTGTTTCAATTTCAAGCGCCCTTACCAGGATCACAGCCGCCTGCGCTCTTGTCACCGGTGATTCGGGCATAAATCGTGAACTTGATTCACCGATCATCCATCCCAGGTTCAGTACGGAAACAATATACGGCTTGGCCCAATTGCTCTGTATGTCACTGAAATACCAGGCATTCAGCCATAGAGAATAATACTCCCAGGTGCTTTTTGATTCTTGCCCCAGGCTCCAGCTTCCCGTTCCTTTCAAATCATACTTTTCGACAAAAGTCAGCTTGCTTTTCAAGGATTCCTCATTTTCAAACCAAATATCATACTTCCCGGCCTCAAGCGCCCTGCCGAAGACCAACGGCTTTACATCGCCCTGTAATATGGTGATCGTGGCTTTTGGGGAGCGTTCCGTATTATCATAGGTAACTATGCCTCTGTACTTCTTTATCAGCTCTTCCACCGTATTGTTGCTGATGCCATAACCACCGTAACCGGCGCCTTGCTTCCATAGCCTTCCGTAGAATGCGATCCCCAGCACCAATTTGTCTGCAGGTACATATTCCAGCGCGGCAGCAATGCTCTTCTCCACAAACGGGTAACCTGCCACAGGCCCCGAAACGCCTCCCTGATAATGCTCGTCATAAGCCATCAGCATCAGGTAGTCGCTGTATTGCGCCAGTTTCGCATAATCATACGACCCATGCCATCCGGTTGTCAGATTCCAGGGGTTAGGCGCCACTGCAACCGACAGGCTCTTCCCCTCCGGCAGCTTTTGCCTGAGCAGTCTTACAAAATCTGTATAGCTGTCCCTCTCGGTTTCTGTTACATTTTCAATATCCACATTTACTCCGTCAAGATTGTACTCTTCTATGGCTGCTATAACCTGTGAAGACAGTTGCTCCCTGTTTGCCAGTGCATTCACGCCCGCTTGCCTGTTCCAGTGGTTGCTGAGAAAAGGGGTCACCTTTATTCCCCTTTCATGCATTTCATCTACAAAGCGCCGGTCCACCGCAATCGTCAGCTTGAGAGAGCCATCCTCATTGAGGTCGAAATAGCTTGGTGAAATATCATCCAGCGAGCCTTCCGTGTTATCGACGTAGCCCTTATATGCCGCAGTATCACCGAAATAGACATAGCTCATATTGAACTTTTCAGCCGTGTCCGATATATCCGCAGCCGTGGAACTATCTGCTGGCATAGGCAGCAATGCAAGTATCAGTAATGCCGCAAGCATTTTCCGTATTATCTTTCCAAACCCCACTGATTTATCCCCCCATACCAGAGACCAGAAACCAGAGACCAGACTTGAGGCAGGCTTCGGAATAAACCTTATATCTGTTTCTGATTTCTGATATAGTTTCATTCTGTTATTTCTGGTTTCTGTCATCCTGTTTATCCCTGGTTTCCTGATTCAATTTTCTGTTCCCTGAATCCAGGTTTCTGCGTTATATGTTTCTCTGCCATTAGGACTTACTCTGCTTTCATTTAACGGATATAGGTTTATCCATTAAACATGTCCTAATTATGACATGACTGCAGGTTTCATTTCAACGAACAATTTATGTAAACCAAACAGGATGAACTTCTAATAAAAGAGGGTATAAATGAATATAAATACATATATGAAGAGATTGATCACTTTTTATATAACCAAAAAAAAATCTCGAGGGCATCGAGCCCCTCTCCAGGCACATTTCGCTGTGCGAAATTGCCTGTTTAGCCGGATTTGCCGAGCAAATGGCCATGAAAGAAAAAAAGCGCTAATCATCATTGCCTTGATGATTCCGCTTTTCTTTATGCTTTTTTTGATAATGAACTTGATACAGGTCGGGTTATAACTCAATCGATCCTTAATATATCGCGCACTTCATCCTTCATTCCATCTCTGCCGCAGCTTCTCTTATGAAGTACCGCCTTGCCGTCCAGCCCTGCCAGTCCTGCCGGTATCTTCATTCCGCACTCTCTGGAAAGCAGGTCCAGCAGCTCGAATTCGCTTTTTCCGGCGATGGCGGATTCCCTTAAAATGGCTTTAGCAACGCTTTCATTAAATTTGAAAGGGCTGGCTGTTGAAGCAATAACGGTTTTTGTCATATCACCTGTGGAAATGACATACTTATCGTAGACGTCAACGCCTACAGCCGTGTGAGTATCTATTACATAGCCGCAATCCGAATAAACATCCCTTATCGTGTTGAGTGTTTCCGCTTCCGTCGTGCTTGATGCCCAGAACATTTCAGAAATCCTGTGCTTCATCTCGTCGGTCACAGTATATCTGCCGTTTGTTTTGAGCTGCTTCATCCAATCGGCTATCTGCCCGCCGTCATGTTCGGCAAGTTCAAACAAAAGCCTTTCCAGGTTACTTGAGATCAGTATATCCATTGAAGGCGATATAGTCTTTTTAAATTCCCTGTTTTTGTTGTATACACCGGTCTGGATGAATTCCGTCAGCACATTATTATCATTGGACGCACAAATTAGCTTGCCGATCGGAAGTCCCATCCTGCGGGCGTACCATGCTGCAAGGATATTTCCAAAATTGCCGGTAGGTACTGTAAAATTGATTTTTTCGCCCGCAGCAATTTCTCCTGTAGCAAGCAGATCGGCATAAGCCGAGAAATAGTAAACGATTTGCGGCACCAGCCTGCCCCAGTTTATGGAATTGGCAGAAGAGAATTTAAAACCCTTTTTGAGTACTTCAGATTCAAACCCCTTATCTGAAAAAATAGCCTTTACACCGTTCTGCGTATCGTCAAAATTACCCCTGACAGCTACGGAACAAACATTTGCACCCTCCTGCGTCACCATTTGCATTTTCTGCACCTGGCTGACGCCGTTCTCCGGATAGAAGACAATGATCCTTGTACCTTTTACATCTCTGAAGCCTTCAAGGGCTGCTTTTCCGGTATCACCGGAAGTAGCGACCAGTATGACCGTCTCCGCGCTTTCTCCTGTTTTTTGAACTGCCTTGACCAAAAGGTGCGGCAGTATTTGAAGCGCTACATCCTTAAATGCGCATGTCGGACCGTGCCAAAGCTCCAGTATATATGCATTGTTATTTAGTTTTCTGACAGGCGCCACCTTGCCGTCATCGAATTTACCGCCGCTATATGCTTCGTTGACACACTCCGCCAGCTCGTCACGGGAGTAGTCGTCAAGGAAACGCCCCAGTATGAATACCGCTCTCTCCCTATAATTCATAGCCGCGAGTGAATATATTTCCTCGAGCGCAAGTTTGATTTCCGTTTCAGGGACAAATAGTCCGCCATCAGGCGCAAGGCCACGTTTGATGGCCTCTGCGGACGTGATGCCGCTTATTCCCCCACGAGTGCTTCTATAATACATTTCATTATCCCCCTGGTAATAAATCCCCTTATGGTTTTTGGGTAAGCTCGCTGATCCTGGCTTTCGCATTTCTGGCATACGTGCTGTTGGGATAGCTGTCAATCAACTTCTGAAACAGTGCCACCGCGCTCCTGGAATCCTGCAGCATCTGGCAGCACCGCCCCGTATAGTATAGAACCGCGTCCATTCTCTTATATTGAGGATCATAGATTTGTACCTTTTCCAGTTTTTTCAGTGAATCCTGGTACCGCCTTGAGTTGTATAGCTTGTATCCCTCATCATATACAGCTTTGGCAGCCTGCGGCATAACGGACTCGTAAAGTGCGTCGAACCGTTTTCTTTCGGGCTCCTTATAATCGACCGTTTTAAGCAGCAAAAGATTGTCTGCGGCTTCCTCATACTTTTTGTCCCTGGCCAGGATGTCGATCTCGTAGAGCTTTAATGTCGCCTTATAGTAATCTGCCTGCTGCATCGCACTGTCTTTGTCTTTTTGAAGTAAATCATATTTACCCTTCCATTGCGAATAATCCGCATCATACTTTGCCTGCAGGTCGCTCAGTGCGGTATCCGCCGTGCCGGGATTCTGAACCGGCGGGTTTGGCTCGTTTTTCGGCAGAAAGGAATAAATGATGAAAGCAAGCAGCAAACCGGCTGCAAACCCCGCCCCGATTTTTGCCATATTGGCCGGCAGCTGTTTCTTTACACGGTTAACTGGTGCCGCAGACTTATTTGTCCGAATCCTCTTAAGCGGCTCACCCGGCTGTGGAGCAGGCTGTTTTTCCTGCCGGCTTTTCTGCGGTGTGACTGATTCGCTCAAGCCGAGGCGCTGCATGTAATTCATTGCCAGGATGCTGTTTGACTCAGCCTGTATGACCTTATTGAATGTTTCAGCAGCTTTTTCACTGTCTCCCGAATAGCTATAGCAAATTCCAAGCAGATTCCATGCTTCGTAAAACTGCGGATTCATAGCCGTAGCTTTTTTCAATTCAATGATGGCAATGTCCTCGCTGCCTGATTTCAGGCTATCTATGGCTTTATTATACAGAAAAATGGAATTGCGGACCTTATCGGGTAGTTGCCCTTGAGTTTGAACAATATTGTCCAGATCGATCATTTTGAAATTCTGCAGTTCTACTTTCAAGTCCATTAAATAACCTCACCTCCAGGTTTTGGAATGCTGTTGCAAATGCAGGATACCCTGCCGTCATTACTTACAGCTTAAAGACTTCCCTCACAGCACCAATATAATACAACGAGCCAAAGGCACAAATAACATCCTCCGCTGAAGCGGACTCCATACACATGCTAATAGCTCTCTTAATTGTATCACTAGTCTGTACGTTATTACAATAGTTTGAAGCCGCTTTGGCCAGCTCATCGGCCGGCAGCGCCCTTGGGCTGTCGGTTGTAACTGCAATCAGCTTTTTACAGCCTGACAGCATAATTTCCATCATTGACATAAAATCCTTATCCGTGAGCACACCCATGATAAAAGTGACCGGTCGTCCCGGGAAATATTCATCCAGAGCCTTCCTCAGCACAGCGGCGCCTTCCGGGTTATGCGCGCCGTCAACGATGAGGAGCGGATCCCTCGAAAGGATTTCAAGCCTTCCCGGCCACTTTGTTTTTAAAAGGCCTCTTCTCAAAATATCTTCCGTTATATGATATCCCTTGCTTTTCAAAATCTCTGCTGCTTTTACCGCAACAGCCGCATTGCGGATCTGATGCCCTCCGAGCAGGCCGATCCTCAGATTCTCATATCCACCGAAGCTGAAGGTCTGCCCCTCCATACCGAATTCATGCAGCGCCAGACTCGAAAAATCCGTTCTGTGGAGACATGCACACCTTTCGGAACAGGCCTTTTCAAAAACCTGCTCCACTTCGCCGCTTTGCCCATATATCACAACATCTCCGCCGGGCTTGATGATACCCGCCTTTTCGAAGGCTATTTCCGGAAGTGTCTTGCCGAGTCTGTCCGTATGATCATAGCTTATTGTCGTGATCACTGCCACCTCGGGTGCGCCAATGATGTTAGTAGAATCAAACCTGCCGCCCAGGCCTACTTCCAGCACTGCGACATCACAGCCCTTACGGCAGTAATATTCAAATGCAATGGCCGTGACCAGTTCAAATTCTGTAGGATGATTTTCGCCCATGGCAAGCATTTTTTCAATGTTTGCCCTTACAAATGCAGTGATCTCCGCCAGCTCGTCCCTGCCGATCTCTTCATTGCCAATGCGTATTCTTTCCGTAAAGCGCTGTAAATAGGGTGAAGTATAGATACCCGTCCTGTAACCGGCTTCCATAAGTATGCTGCCGATGAAAGCCGTCGTAGAACCTTTCCCGTTTGTACCTGCCACATGGACGAATTTCATCTTCTTTTGCGGGTCGCCCATCAGCTTCAGCAGTACGCCTATATTGTGCAGCCCAAGCTTGCTCCCGAATTTCAACGTCCCATGGATGTATTCGATTGCTTCATCGTAGTCCATACATACTGTCCCATCCTTCATATTAATGCCAAAACTGTTGTAATCCGCCGCTACCGGCGCCCACTCCCTGAAAGTGTCAGGAGCAAGGAGTCCTAGGCGGACAAGCTGCGAGCACCGGAGTTTATATATAATAAATGAGGAGCGCAGCAGTGCAGTCCAACCATATATTTCGCCCCTGGCGAAATGTTTCATCAATGTAACCTTTCCGCAAAGCGGAAATCTATTGGAATCCGCCGCTACTGGCGCTTTCAGGACTCGTTTGCGCCGCAGCACTTCTTATACTTCTTCCCGCTGCCGCACGGGCAGGGATCATTCCTGCCGACCTTATCGCTGCTGCGTGTTACGGGCTTCTTCGGCCCGTCATCGCCATGGCTGGCCGTTACGGGTTCCGCTACTTTCTCCCTCTTTGGAGCGCTGTGCTCGCGGTCTATACGGACATGGAGGATCATTTTGACCGAATCAAGCTGAATGTTTTTGATCATTTCCTCAAACATTTCATAACCTTCAAATTTATACTCTATCACCGGGTCACGCTGCCCGTAAGCTCTCATGCCGATGCCCGAGCGCAGCTGATCCATGGCGTCAATATGATCCATCCATTTTTCATCGACAACACGAAGCAGGACGATTCTTTCCAGTTCTCTCATCATCTCGGGGCCATATTCGGCTTCCTTTGCTTCATAGGCTTGCACAGCCGCATCCAGAAGCTTCTCGCGCAGCTCATCCTTTGTCAGGTCCTCCATATCCTTGCGGGAAACTGCAAGCGCGCCCTTTGGCATGAAGGTGCTTTCCGCCTGGGCGGTCATTCCTTCCCAATCCCAGAGATCCGGATGCGGGCTCTCTCCGCAGTAAGCTGAAATGATGCCGTCCACTGTGCCGTCCAGCATCTTCGTGAAGGAATCCTTCAGGTTTTCGCCGTTCAGCACCTGCTTGCGCTGTCCGTATATGACTTCCCTTTGCTTGTTCATGACGTCGTCATACTGGAGGACATGCTTTCTGACGTCAAAGTTCTTTCCTTCCACTCTGCGCTGTGCGCTTTCAATGGCATTTGACAGCATCCTGTGTTCGATCGGCTGATCATCCTCGAGGCCGAGTGTATTGACGACAGCGGTCAGGCGGTCCGAACCGAACAGCCTCATCAGATCATCCTCGAGAGAAATATAGAAGCGTGATGATCCCGGGTCGCCCTGACGTCCGGAACGTCCTCTCAGCTGGTTATCGATACGTCTGGATTCATGGCGCTCCGTGCCGATAATATGAAGACCGCCTAAAGCGATTACCTTTTCTTTCTCTTCGCTGATAGCTTTTTTAAATTCTTCATCCAGTTTCTTAAATGCGTCTCTGGCTTTTAGTATTTCTTCATCATCCGTTTTGTTATAGCTTACAGATTCGCCGATGAGTTCTTCAGAATAGCCCTGCTTTCTGAGTTCCTGCTTTGCCATAAACTCAGAATTTCCGCCAAGCATAATATCCGTACCGCGGCCTGCCATGTTTGTAGCTATCGTAACCGCACTGAATTTGCCGGCCTGTGCAATAATTTCCGCTTCCTTCTCATGGAATTTGGCATTCAAAACCTGATGCGGTATACCACGCTTTTTGAGCATGCTGCTAAGAAGCTCCGACTTTTCGATCGAAATGGTTCCGATTAGCACCGGCTGGCCTTTTTTATGCAGTTCCACGATTTCATTTATAACAGCGTTGAACTTGCCGACTTCATTTTTATAAACACAGTCCGGATTATCAATACGGATCATGGGCATATTGGTCGGAATAACAATGACATCAAGCTTGTAAATAGTCTGGAATTCCTGCTCCTCGGTCTGAGCCGTACCTGTCATGCCGGCCAGTTTGTGATACATCCTGAAATAATTCTGGAATGTGATCGTGGCAAGAGTCTTGCTCTCACGTTCCACCTTGACATTCTCCTTGGCTTCAATCGCCTGGTGAAGGCCTTCGCTGTATCTTCTTCCATACATCAGGCGTCCGGTGAATTCATCAACGATAATGACTTCCCCATTCTTCACAACGTAATCACGGTCGATTTTCATCAGGCCGTGCGCCCTGATTGCCTGGTTGATATGATGGGAAATCGTCAGATTGTCCGGATCGGAAAGGTTTTCGATCCCGAAATACTGCTCCGCCTTTGCGACGCCTCTTGCAGTGAGCGCTGCCGAATGGGCTTTTTCATCAACGATATAGTCTGCGTCCACATCCTCATCCTGCTGCTTGTCGTCGGTCTGTGTATAGACTTTCACTTTCAGCCTTGACGCAAAGGAATTTGCCCTTTTATACATATCCGTCGACTTGTCACCTGCACCTGAAATAATGAGCGGCGTCCTTGCTTCATCGATCAGGATGCTGTCCACCTCGTCGACAATGGCGTAGTGAAGCTCACGCTGCACCATATCGTTTTTGTAAATAACCATGTTATCCCTGAGGTAGTCAAATCCGAATTCATTATTTGTACCATAGGTAATATCACAGTTATAGGCCTTTCTCCTCGATTCATTATCCATATCGTGAATAATCAGTCCAACACTAAGGCCCAGGAAGTTGTATATTTTCCCCATCCACTCACTATGGAATTTTGCCAGATAGTCATTTACCGTAACAATGTGAATACCTTTTCCGGCAAGCGCATTGAGGTAAGCAGGCAGTGTCGCCACCAGCGTCTTGCCCTCTCCTGTTTTCATTTCGGCAATCCTGCCCTGATGAAGAACAATACCGCCTATCAGCTGCACGCGAAAGTGTCTCTTCCCCAGTACTCTTACGGCAGCTTCCCTTACTACAGCAAAAGCCTCCGGCAAAATATCATCCAATGTTTCACCGTCTTCCAGCCTTTTCTTGAATTCCGGCGTTTTCGCTTTCAGCTGTTCGTCGGTAAGAGCCTTGATTTTTGGCTCCATTTCTTCTATTTCATCCACGATGGGCATGATTCTTTTTAACTCTCTGTCACTATAGGTTCCGATCACTTTTTCTATCAAATCTCTAAACATAAATACCTCCACTGATTTTAGATTAATTTTCCATGACACCCTTCATGGAATCAGGTGGAGACAGATCCGACGCACACGAGCATATGCCGCTTTTACAGGATGGCTCTTGATCCATTCCGGCATTGAAGCATTGAAGAATACTGTAATGAATATCGCAGACCGGTAATATCCATACGGCCGTGCTATCACGCCGCATTTTCTCGAGCAGTTTTTCGATTGAATAACTGTTTTCGGACTGATTGCTATAAAAAGCCCTCTCGCATTCCGTAAGAGAAGGCTCCGCCTGACTGTCCGCTTTAAAATGAGCCGCATTGAACAGCTCCAGCAGCATATCTGCCGGGATATCCGCAATTCTCTGGTTTATCTGAACTTCAGCACCTTTGGAAGTAAGTGCCGACAATATGAAAAAGCAAATAAAAAAACTTCTGAACACTTTTATCTTCCTTTCCTGTCCAGTCTTTCAAGCACGGTCCTGTAACCGTCGGCGCCGTAATTCAAGCATCTGTTCACCCTGCTGATGGTTGCCGTGCTGGCGCCTGTCTTTTCGCTGATATCCATATAAGTATACCCGGCCTTCAGCATTTTGGCTACTTCCAGTCTTTGGGCCATAGCCTTGATCTCCGAAACCGTACATATATCTTCGAAAAAATTATAGCACTCTTCTGCGTTTTCCAAAAGAAGTATTGCTTCAAACAGTCCATCCGTCAATTGATCCTGTATCTTGGAATTCATACAAGGTTCACTCCTAACCATGCTTTAATACTTTAAAATATTAAAATACAAATCTACAATACCAGTTTTTTTTGTTGCAGTCAACAACAGTCCATTGCCGTGATCGCGTCAGTTTACTGTAGGGAAAAAAAGAAAAGAATCATCCTGCAATTTTGAGAGTCAGGAACGCCCTTGACAACAAGCATCTCCCATATGGTTTGCAGCCTGGGCGGCACCCTATGAAAATAG
>JBDKVA010000004.1:0-19705 GCA_039679375.1 Clostridiaceae bacterium | reverse complement strand
CTATTTTCATAGGGTGCCGCCCAGGCTGCAAACCATATGGGAGATGCTTGTTGTCAAGGGCGTTCCTGACTCTCAAAATTGCAGGATGATTCTTTTCTTTTTTTCCCTACAGTAAACTGACGCGATCCAGTTCAACAGATTCTATTGACGAATCGGCCGGTATGATGTAAACTGGTTATTAGTTGCACTGCCGATAACCGTTATATGTACAGGTCGGCTTATTGTAGCAAAATTATTAAATTTAATACAGAATACCCGAAAGGCAATGAAAGGAAGAGTAAGCAATAGACCGCGATACAGAGAGTCCCGGATGGTGGAATGGGGCGCGCAGGATATAGCCGAACATGGCCCAGGAGCCTTGCACCGACTGCATTTATATGCATAGGCTGCGACGGGAGCGCCCGTGATAGCGCAGGAGTATGATATTATAAGCAAATTATCTCCCGTACTCCGCAAGACCCGCATTGTGAGGTGTGGGTGAACCAAGGTGGTACCACGAAGCTGAAGCTGTCGTCCTTGATGAATTTCATCAGGGATTTTTTATTGCAGTTTTTCATATTGAATGAACATTTACTTAACGAATTGCCGCTTTGGTACTCGGGATGGGATGAAGGACATAAGGCCCCGGGAAAGGAACAGGATAATGGATACAACTCCTATCATACAAATCGAAAACCTTAACAAGACCTTTGGTATTGGTGAAGATGCGGTAGTAGCCCTGGACAGTATCAACCTGTCGATCAGAAAGGGTGAGATATTCGGCATCATCGGTCTGTCAGGCGCGGGCAAAAGCACGCTTGTCAGATGCATAAATCTTTTGGAGAAGCCTACTGCAGGAAGCGTTGTGTTTGACGGCAACGACATTACGCATCTTTCCGACCGCGAACTGCGTCATGTGAGACAGTCCATCGGCATGATCTTTCAGGGTTTTAATCTTCTCATGCAAAGGACGGCGTTGGAAAACATCTGTTTTCCTCTTGAACTGGCCAAAGTGCCTCGCAGAGAAGCAAAAGCCAGAGCGCGGGAGCTTCTTCAGATGGTTGGGCTTTCGGACAAGGAGAAGGCCTATCCGGCTCAGCTTTCCGGCGGGCAGAAGCAGCGCGTTGCCATTGCAAGGGCTCTTGCGACCGGGCCAAAGGTGCTGTTGTGCGATGAAGCGACCAGTGCGCTGGACCCGACTACTACACAATCCATTCTGGCACTGCTCAAGGAACTGAATCAAAAGCTCGGCGTTACTGTAGTCATCATCACTCATGAAATGAAGGTGATCGAGCAGATATGCAACCGCGTCGCCATTATTGACAATAGCCATATTGAGGAAATGGGCACGGTAGATGAGGTGTTCCGCCATCCTAAAACCATGTCTGCGAAGAGATTGATTTTCCCGCGTGGCGAGTATGTGGAAAAAACAACGGAGAACGGCAAATTCCTGCGCGTTGTATTTGAAGGCAGCTCTGCCGACCGCCCCATTATTGCGAATATGATCCTGAAATGCGGCGCGCCTGTGAGCATTGTATTTGCCAATACGCAAAATATCGACGGCAAAATATTCGGACATATGATCCTGCAGCTTCCCGAAAATCCCGAAATCGTCCGGCAAATGCTGGCCTGCCTTGATGTCGATAACATTACATACGAGGAGGAGAGAAACAATGTTTAATGATCAAATGCTTTCTCTGATGGGGATGGGGCTGCTCGAGACACTGTATATGACCGTCATTTCAACAGTTATGGCCTATGTGCTGGGACTTCCCATCGGTATGCTTCTGGTGGTGACCGACAAGGAAGGAATAAAGCCGAATGCCGTACTTAACCGGATTGTCGGCAGTGTTGTAAATATTCTCCGCTCCGTGCCGTTTATCATCCTGCTGGTTGCAGTCATACCGATCACCAGGGCGATCGTCGGCACATCCATCGGCTCTACCGCAACCATCGTACCATTAGTCATTGCGGCTGCTCCATTTGTAGCACGTATGGTCGAGAGCGCGGCAAAGGAGGTGGACCGGGGCGTGATTGAAGCGTCCCTATCTATGGGGGCGTCAACGCTGGAGATCGTCTGCAAAGTCATCCTTCCGGAAGCAAAGCCTTCACTTATAATAGGTGCGGCAATTGCCACCACAACCATCCTGGGATATTCCGCTATGTCGGGCTTTGTGGGAGGCGGCGGTCTTGGAACGATCGCCGTCAATTACGGTTATTACCGGTCGGAAACCGACATTATGCTGGTCATGGTTGCGATATTGGTCCTTATTGTTCAGGTTTTTCAGGAGATTGGGAATCTGATTTCAAATAAAAGCGACAAACGGATTAGATAATTATTAAATGAAAAGGGGTATGAAAATGAAAAAAGCATTAAAGGTAGTTTTAGCACTGGTTCTGATCATCTCGGTCTTTGCGGGATGCTCAAACGGGAAATCGGCTTCCGTTGAAAAAGGCACAAAAATAAAAGTAGGTGCAAGCGTTACGCCGCATGCCGAAATTCTTGGCGTAGCAAAGGATATTCTTGCAAAGCAGGGAGTAGAACTTGAGATCGTGGAGTTCACCGATTATGTCCAGCCCAATACCGGTGTGGAGAACGGCGACCTGGACGCAAACTATTTCCAGCATAAGCCGTACCTTGATGAATTCAACAAGGACAATAATACACATCTCGTTTCCGTAGCGGCTATTCACTATGAGCCATTCGGCATCTATGCGGGCAAGACGGCTTCCATCGATAAGCTTGCCGAGGGCGCCGTAATCGCAGTTCCAAACGACGGAACAAATGAAGCCAGAGCGCTCATACTCCTGCAGGATCAGGGCCTGATCAAGCTCAAGGACGGCACAGGCCTTTCGGCGACGATCCTCGATATTGCCGAGAATCCGAAGAAGCTCTCCATCAAGGAACTGGAAGCCGCACAGCTTGCCCTGTCCCTGAAGGATGTCGACCTTGCCGTAATCAATGGAAATTACGCGATCCAGGCCGGACTGAATGCGACCACCGACGCACTGGCAACAGAAGACAAGGACTCAACCGCAGCGCAGACCTATGCAAATATCCTCTGCGTCAAGGCAGGCAATGAGAAGGACCCTGGCATACTGGCGCTCATAAAAGCTCTGCAAAGCGATGAGGTCAAGAAGTTTATGGAGGAAAAATACAAAGGTGCTGTCGTACCGATTTTCTAAGGGGATGCGAACTTGAAATAAATAATAAAAAATAGTAAACAAAGCTGCTTATGTGGAATAAGAATCCATTTAGGCAGCTTTTTCCTTTCTTGTAGAAAATTTAATAAATTTTTATAAATACCTTGTATATATAGCAATTGATTATATGCATTTTTATAAAATAATGTAAAATTATAGATAAAAAACGTTGAATTTATTTATATCATGTAATATACTATGAAATAGTATTCTAAGCCAGATATGTTAAACGTTAGTTTATAATATTTTATTGTGATAACAATAAACCCCCGGCACTGCCGGGGGAACCAAAGAGCTTTAGCTACAAGTAGAAAAACAAAACCTCCAATGTTAAAATAATGTGGGTTTGCCAACCGCATTAAGAAAACAAAGGAGGGTCCGAATGGACAAGAATACTTTAGCACATACGACATGGGAATGTAAATATCATTTGGTATTTGCGGCTAAATATCGCCGTCAGGTGATATATGGCAAAATAAAGCAGGACATAAGTAAGATTTTGAGAGAGCTATGCGAGCGAAAAGGCATAGAAATAATTGAGGCAGAATGCTGTAAAGACCACGTACATATGCTTGTAAGAATACCACCGAAGTACAGTGTATCCGAGATAATGGGTTATCTCAAAGGAAAGAGTTCGCTAATGATATTTAACAGGCACGCGAACTTAATATATAAATACGGAAGCAGACATTTCTGGTGTAGGGACTATTATGTGGATACAGTAGGTAAAAATGCAAAGAAAATTGAGGAATACATAAAGAATCAGCTACAGGAAGATATTGCAAATGACCAAATTAGCTTCAAAGAGTACATGGACCCGTTTACGGGTGAGCAGGTAAAGAAAAGCAAATAGCCAACCGCTTTAGCGGTAGCGAGTAATTTAAATGCGGTTGGCAGACTATTCAACGAGCCTTAAGGCTCACGCAAGTAACAGCCCCTTATAGGGGCAGAGCAAACCACCCGCTCAGCGGGCGGTCATGATTAGTAAGTAAGTTTCTAATTTGCGGACAAATAACTCATAGGGGGCGTGGATATGGGGAGATTAAAAGTATTCAAGGTTATCACATCCATTACTATTATTTTTGCTGTTTTATGTTTGAATGTATCGGTTAACTTTAGTGTTTTGCTGAAAAAAGATGCGCAAAGTGGACATTTTATTCAGGTGGGAGCAATTGAGGCATGGGCTGATACTGATTGGATTGTGATTTACTCAAATCCAAATTCAGGGACAACAGTAAATGATTCTGCATCGTATTTGCGGTCATTATCGGCAGGAAGTCTTACTATATCTTGGAATGCATCGTCACGTTCTATAAAGATTTCTTCTTCTGGACTTTATTCACGTGCAGGACAATCCAATGGTGGCGGTGGACCTAGGGATAATTATGCAATTTGCACGGTTACATTGACTACTAATGCGGGTGACATCGTTGTTAGTTCGAGTGCATTAATGACAACAGATACTGGATATAGCTGTGTAACAGCATATCCAGGAGTATCTGACGTGAGAGGCAATCCTCCTACAACAGTATTACCAGACAATATTACCAGTATATCAAAAATTACAGTTATGCAATATGCATATATCAATTTCGAGGGAGATATACATTCAACAGGTATGAAGTATGCATATTATCCCACGAGTATATTACTTAATGCAGGCCCAACAATTTCAGTAACTTCACCTTCACCTAATATTACATTTAGCGAAGCAGATACTGCATTTATCCCCCAAGTATCCGTTTCAGACGTAGATAATGACACACTGACATGCAAGTATTACATTGACGCAGAAACTACACCCAGGGATACCAAAACAGCAACAAACACCACAACAGTTCAGACTGTGAGCTTTAGCGCCTTAAACATGAGCACACTCACTGAAGGCAACCATTCCATCAAATATGAAGTAAGCGATGGAAAGGCACCACTAGTCACATCAACCGTAAGCTTCAAGGTCGACAAATCAGCCCCGACACTGTCGACAGTGTCAGTAACATCAGCTATCAGCAGCATTACGTTATCAGGGTCGGCATCGGACAGCATTGCAGGACTCGACAATTATCCATATCAATATACAATCGGATCAAATCCACCAACATCCTGGATTACTAATACTACATATACACAAGATAACCTGATACCCAATACACAATATCCTGTGATCTTTCAAGCAAGGGACACAAAAAATCATATCGCAAGCAATACCCAATACATCTACACAAAAGCAGCGGTGCCTGCGCTGGTTGTAAACAATGCATCATCCTACACGCTGGATGTATCAACCACAGACAGTAACTCGGCTTCAACCCAGTATTTGATCAGTGTAAATGGCGGAACGCAGTATGTCACTCCGGAGGGAACCCTGACTTCATCTCCGGTTTGGATCACTTTAAGCAATAAGAAGATAACCGTTACGGGGCTAACCCCCAGCACAGCCTACTCCTTCCAGGCAAAAGCCAGAAATGGAGCAAATATTGAAACGGCCATAAGCTCTGTTGCCAGCGGCACCACCCTGATCGCACCTCCCGTAGCGCCGGTCAATCTTATCGCCACAGCTACAAGCAGCCAGGTAACAGTATCATGGGATTCTGTTCAGGGCGCGGCAGGCTACGACATACAAGCAGACGGCACTATCATAAATGCCGGGACAAGCACCGCCTATACACATACGTCTCTGTCACCCGGAACACCCCATACATATAAGGTGCGTGCAAAGAACGCAGGCGGTACAGGCGATTGGAGCACACAAATCACTAAATCAACCTTGCCCAGCTCTCCGGATATTCCGGCAAACCTCAGCACAGTATCCCAGAGCACCTCCATAACAGTGACCTGGAATAATGTAGCCGGAGCGACCGGATATGATATTGAGGTAGACGGGGTGCTGGTCAACAACGGACCTAATACCAACTATGTCCACAGCAGCCTTACACCGGGGACTCATCACAGCTACCGTGTCAGGAGCATCAACCCTGGAGGAAAGAGCGACTGGAGCGCGCCGGTGAGCGCGACTACCACGCAGGTATCCTCTCCTGTCCCGGCAAACCTGGCCGCAACGCCGTCTCAAAATGAGATCAGCCTTACGTGGGATACGGTGGACGGTGCTAGCGGGTATGACATTGAAGTAGACGGTATATCCATCGACAACAACACAAATACAAGCTATACCCATACCAATCTTGCTCCCGGAAGCCAGCATATGTACAGGGTGCGTTCAAAAAAGAGCGGCGTCTTGAGCGACTGGAGCTCCACAGTCATCTCGACCGCGTTGACGGATGTGTTTGGTACGCCCTCCAACCTGAAAGCAAACGTGGATGATACAAGTGTAGCCTTATCATGGAGCGCAGTAACAGGCGCGGCAGGTTACGATGTGGAAGCAGACGGCGTAGCAATAGATAACGGGACAAGCACAACCGCAATCATAAGCGGACTGCAGCCCAACTCAAGCCATACATACCGCGTAAGAGCCAGAAGCGGATCGGAAACCAGTGAGTGGAGCCAGGCTGTTCAGGTAATGACCTATGCCTTACCTACTCCGGTTATATTGAATTCCGCTTCCTCAGAAACGACGGTAAGTATTGTATGGGATAGTACTACAAGCGCCGCATTAACATATGAATTGGAAGCGGACGGTACGGTCATTCAGGGCATACAGGGCAATACATACACTTGCAGCGGCTTATTGCCGAATACACAGCACATATTCAGAGTGAGATCTATCAATGCAAGCGGCACAAGCAACTGGAGCATCCCATTGACAAAATCAACCATGTTCAGCGGGGTAACCGTGCCGACAGGCCTGTTCGCAATGATGAAGAGCACTTCCGCCACAATTGCATGGCAGCCCATGAATGGAGCCACATCCTATGACATTGATGTAGATGGAACCATAGCCGAAAACATTGCGGAAACAAAATATATCCATACCGGTCTGCAGCCAGGCAGCCAGCATACATACAGGGTACGGGCCAGGAATGAGACGGGAAGCAGCGACTGGAGCGCGGCAATCACCGTACTGACAATACCGGAGGGACCTGCCGTGCCATCCAACATAACGGCGTCCTCAACAATTTCAAAGATTCTGGTATCCTGGGATCAGGTCTCAGGCGCCGACGAATATGAAATAGAAGTCGACGGAGTAATAGTAGCGAACGGTACAGGTACGAGCTATCTGCAAAGCAGCCTCACGCCGGATACGCAGCACAATTACCGTGTCAGAGCCAAGAGCCCGGCAGGGTACAGCGCATGGAGCGATTTGATTTCGGCAAATACGAAAAGCTCAACGATGACATATACAGTGGATTGTTTAACCGGTGAAGAGCTGAATCTGGTTTTTTCCGCCGCCAACATACAGGATATTGGGCAATATACCTTTACGATCACCTATGATCCTGATGAGCTTGAAGCTGTCGATCTTTGCGGATCTACTTCAAAGATTGACCTTGCAGCCGGCAACATAACAGGGACGGATGTGCAAATAGTACAATTTGCGCCGGGGACGATCGTGTTCAAAAAGACAGGTTCGGCACAGAGCTACGAGATATGGTCGGGCATTGTCAACACCGTCAGGTTCAAATCCAAATTTGACGGACAGGCAGATGTGACATACAGCTTTCAGTAAGGGGGCATAGAGATGAATAAAATTGTGAGATCGGTTTCCGGATTACTGGCGGTTGTATTTATCATGACCAGTACCATACTTGCTTATCCGACGAATGCTTATGCCGCAAAAACACAAAATGGCGGGAAAGAAAATAAGGAAATTAAAATAGTTGACCAAAACAGGGATAAGACAGAAATCATCGTAAAATACAAAAGCAGCGGCAAACAGAAAAATGTCGTTTCCAATATAAAGGGAAAACAAAAACTATCAAAATTTGATATTAAAAAAAGTTTCAAAAATAGCAGGGTTGACCTTTTTGAAATCGATAAAAGCGACGATATGGAAAAAACAATCGCGGCGCTCAAACAGGATCCGGACGTTGAATACGCGCAGCCCAACTACAAGCTGACCGTAACGTCCATGCCGACAGATGCGAGGTTCCCGGAACAGTGGGGGCTTTCCAACAGCGGACAGGAAATCGAGGGCAATGCAGGACGTTCCGGTGTGGATATTAATGCGGTTAACGCCTGGGATCTGGTACAGCAGCCTACCGGTGTTGTCATTGGAGTATTGGATACGGGAATCGACATCAGCCATGAGGACCTGAGGGATAATATCTTTGTTAACACTGGAGAAATAGCCGGTAACAACCTGGACGACGACAATAACGGATATGTTGACGACGTAAACGGATGGGATTTCGTTAATAACGACAACACCGTTTATGATTCCAGTTCATTAGAGCTGCATGGCACGCAGGTCGCCGGAGTCATTTCTTCTGCAGCCAACAGCACCGGTGTAATTGGCGTTGCGCCGAATGCAAAACTGATGCCTTTGAAATTTATCAACGGAAACTGGGGATATACCTGCGACGCCATAGACGCCATAGAGTATGCCATGGCAAAGGGAGTTAAGATCATAAACTGCAGCTTCGGTGGGACGGACAATAACTTCGCGTTAAAAGATACCATGGCAAACAGCGGCATCCTGTTTGTCTGTTCCGGGGGCAACAGGGGAGCGGATGTTTCCGTGTCGCCTGTCTATCCGGCCTGTTTTGACATACCGAATGTTCTTTCTGTTGCATCTATTGATAGTATGGGCGTCATTTCTCCATACTCAAGCTACGGGGATAAAATACATGTTGCAGCGCCGGGTATCAATATACTCACCACCACTCCTGATAATACCTACGGATATTTTTCAGGGACATCGGCATCTGCGCCCTTTGCAGCAGGTGTGGCGGCGCTTCTGAAAAGCTATTTGCCTGCGCTTTCCATAACGGATATTGCCGCCAGAATAACGGATAATACCGTTCCATGCACGAACCTTGCAGGAAAGGTATCCTCGGGAGGCAGGATCGACGCGTTTGCCGCGCTGTCCAATACAAAGCCGCAGCTTGATAACTATACCGGCCCCGGAAATGACAACAGCACAGTACCTGCCGGACAGCAGGGCGGGAATGAGGACACATGGTATACACAGGATCAGCTGGCTAAAATCAAGGAGAAGCTGCATTATGGCGAGAGCGGGGTCAACCCTGCATCAGGTAATTTTTCATTCACGGTAAATGACATGAGCGTTCCGGCTCCGGGATTCCAGGTCAACATTTCACGCACCTACAATTCAAGGGATGGTAAAAGCACCCCGATGGGCCAGGGATGGACTTTTGGCTTTGAAGGCAGGGTAGAGGGGACCGACGTAATTAATGTCACGCTTCCAAACGGCGGCTCCCAGCGTTTCAGACTGAGCAACGGAGTATATACCCCTGAAGACAACAGGAGCATCTTTGTCAAGAATACGGATGGCACTTATCTGTTAACAACAAAGGATCAGTACAGGTATACCTTTAATACCAACGGCTACCTTACAGGTATGACGGACAGGAACGGGAATACTCTAAGCATCCAGGTGGATACAGAAGGCAGGATATCAAGTATTACAGATACTGTCGGACGTGCTTATTCGGTTACATACAATTCCCAGGGCTTAATCAGCCAGGTGACTGATACTGAGAGCAGGCAGGTCGCATATGAATATGACACCGGCAACCGGCTTGTAAAGGTAACTGATCCCAAGGGCGGAATCATGAGATATTCATATGATTCGTGGGGATTCATCAATGAAATTCAGGATCATGACAACAATGTTGTTGAAAAGCTGACATACAACCATACCGAAGGGGAAAACCAGCATAAAGTTTCACAGGCAACCGATGCCCTTGGTGATTTGGTCAATTATTCATATGACATGACCAACAAAAAAACTACTATAACCGATATGAACGGCAGAGCGTCAACCTATTGGTTTGATAAAGCCATGTACACCATACAGGTTCAGGATCCTGAAGGCAAGTCTGCCTATACGGAATATTATATGCCTGGCGGAACAAACAAATACGGGGACGTCAAATCGACCACCGACAGGTACGGTAATAAAACATTATATGACGTCGACAGCAACGGCAACGTCATTAAAGTAACAAATCCGGACGGAAGTGCCAGGCTGTTTGAGTATGATGATAAAAACAATCTTACCAAGGAAACAGACGAGGCGGGAAGGCTGACATATTATGTATATGATCCGGATAAGAGGAATCTTGTCAAGACAGTGCGGCCTCTGGATGGAACCACCCCGTATACAGGCACGGACGGCCCCGGCTATGCGATAACGGTCTACTCGTATTATACCGGCAGTGAGTCCGGCTGTGCCGCCTTAAAACTCCTGAATAGCAAAACCGATCCTGAGGGTGATATAACAACATATACATATGATGCCGATGGAAATATAAAGACCGTATCCGATCCGCAGACGGGTGAAGTTACGACGTATGAATACAATCGAGTAGGATGGAAAACAGCCTGCATTACGCCAGAAGGCCATCGGACCGAATACGGCTATGACAAAAATGGACAGCTGATAAAAATCACTGCAGTCAGCAGCAGGAATGAGACGACCAGAATGGTATACAACCTTCTGGGACAAAAAATACAGGGTATTTCACCGAACCAATACAACTTTGAAAACGACAGCCTGTCAACCGATACCTACAGCGACAATACGGTCGGAACAAGGTACACATATTATGATACCGGGAAGCTGGAAAGCACTACTGACGCATCAGGCAGCATCACCGGCTATAATTATGATGTGTACGGCAACGTTACACAGGTAACGAGACCCAACGGCTCCATTTACAGGTATGAATATGATGTAATGGACAGGCCGGTCAAAGAATACTTTAAAGAGAACCAGACCGGCGGAGAGAACCTTCTGAAGGAATATTCCTACGCGGACATGGGGGACGGTAAAACCCAAAAGACGGAAACGCAGTATCTCAATGCAGGCGAAAAAGCCGTCATGGTATTGATCTATGACTTTGCGAACCGTTTAATAGAACGGCAGAATCCGGACGGCACAAAAGAAAAGATGACCTATTACGCCGACGGGGCATTGGCAGCATCAACAGCCAGGAATGGCGGCACAATTTACTGTAAATACAATGGCCTGGGACTGCTTGCCGAACAATGGATCCCATTGGAGGTATCAAACGGAGATACATATTATTCGTATAAAAAGACCGAATATTATAAAAACGGGTGGAGATATAAGGAGATCAGCGGCAAGGATAAAGTGCCGTTATATGGAATACCGGTGAATCAAACCATAAAAACATATGAATACTACAAAAATGGCAAGTTGAAGAAAATTACCGACCAGGAAGGCAGGATGACCGAGTATCTATATGACAGCGACGGCAATGTCACAAAGGAAGATATATATACGGACGCGGTAAATATGCTGACTACGGAATATACTTACAATTACCTGGAGAAGATTGAGACAAAGATACAGCATGTAAACAAAGGAGACCTGGCCGGGAACAGCTTTGGCAGCGCAGAGGACACAAGCCTGACAACATCATACACGTACGATAAAAACGGAAATATCAGCACAATCCAAACACCGGACCAGGTAGTCACCACATACGGTTATGACGTTCTGGACAGGCAAACAAGCAGCAGTAAGCCGGGACTTGATGAAACCGGCGCGCAGGTGACCATTTCAACAAGCACAGCATATAACTGGGAAGGCAAGCCGCTGACTACCACGGATGCTAACGGCAGCACTACTACATATGCATACAGCCCGGTTGGTCTGCTTACCCATACTACAGACGCATTGGGCGGAGTGACACTATACAGCTATGACATTGCCGGGAGGAAGACTGCCGAGGTTTCACCGGAAAATTATGACGGCTCGAAGAGCCTGACGGAAATGAGCCGTGTGGAATATGTTTATGACCTGATGGGCAGAGTGAAGGCAAAGAAGAATGTATACTATGACGATACAGCAAATCATTGGGTTACAATAACCTCCAAAGCATACCAGTATGATAATTCTGGTAATGTGGTTAAAGAATTGGACGCACTGGGCTATGACAGCGGATCGGGCGCATCCGTTGACGAAAAGATAAGTACCGGCTACGGTACGATATATACATATAATCTGGCAGGCAAGCTTTCAACCGTTACCGATCCTGTATCCAAAGAAAGGGCGCTGTCTTTTACTGCGAAGTATGAATATGACGGGTTGGGAAGAAAGGTATCCGAAATCAATGCAAAAGGTGTAATTACCACATATGAATATGACAATGCAGGAAATATACTTTCAACCGGCATAAAGAAAGATGCAGACGCGCAAATACAGGTGTTGCAGACCAATGCGTATGATCTTGCAGGGAGGTTGCTGTCTAAGACGGATGGCAACGGGAATACCGTTACATATGAGTACAACGCTTTTAACCAAATAAGAAAAACAGTTACTCCTGGGGATGCATCGATACCTTCTAACGCCACAACATACCAGTACGATGAGATGGGCAGACTGTCAAGGCAGGCTGACAGCACCGGTCTGGTTGAGCTTTGCAGCTACGACAGCCTGGGAAGGCAGCTGTCCCGCACCCGACAGAACGCAAACGGTACGCAGAGTATAACCACCTCAACGAAATATGACAAAAACGGTAATGTCCGCTTTGAAACGGACGGCAACGGCAATCAAACAGAAAAGACCTATGACAGCTTAAACCGGCTTAAAACAACATTCATTACGGTGAACGGAATGAATAAGGTAACGACATACTGGTATGATGCCGATGGCAACCAGACAACAGTGACCGATTGGCTGGGAAATACTTCAACCAATGTATATGACCCGATGGGCAGGCTCATAGAAAAGTATGACCCATACACAATGATCCAAAGGCTGGAATACAACAAAAACGGCGCACAGGTCAAATCCTATGATGCCCTGAACAATGTAACCCAATATATCTATGACAAAAACAACAGGCTGATAGCAACGGTAGACCCTGAAGGCCACACCACAAGCCAGTATTATGATGATGCCGGAAACATTATATCAAAAACGGACGGCCGTAATATATCCACAACATATAACTATGACGAATTCAACAGGCTGCAATCCGTTGTAAACGCGAAATCGGAAACAACCGGCTATACCTATGACCTCAACGGAAACATGCTGACACAGACTGACGGCAATAGCAAAACCACCTCCTTCGAATATAACGCCGCCGGCATGCTGATGAGGAAAATTGACCATGGAGGAAAAGCAGGCAGCGCATATATTGGTGCGAAAACCGAAAGCTATTCATATTACGCCAATGGAAACCTGCTGAGCGTAACAGACAGGAACGGAACAGAAACAATCTACACCTACGATGTCTTTGGGAGACTGCTTACACAGACTGCCGGAACGGCGTCCATAAGCTACACCTATGATAATAACGGCAACCAGTTAATCATGGCCGACAGTACCGGCACTACTACACGGGTATACGATTCACAAAACCGGGTGACTTCAAAAACAGTCCCTGTGATTGGTGAAACAATATATACGTATGACGGCATAGAAACCGGCGGAATGTATTCGGAAACAACTGCAGACCCAAAAGGAAACACAACCAAAAAGGTGTATGACAAAGCTGGAAGACTTGCAAATGTCATTGCTGGTAATGATACAACCACCTATACCTATTATGCCAATGGAAGCCAGAAATCCGTAGAATATACTGATGGAGCAAAAGAGGAATACACGTATGACGCCGACGGGCTTGTCAGGACACTGACGAATAAAAATGCGGATGGGACTGTCATGGAAAGCTATAGCTATACATATGACGGAGCCCACAATCAGGTTTCAAAGGTTGATTCCAAAGGCACTACGGTCTATTCCTATGACAGCCTGGAAAGGCTGGAAAGCACAACAGAACCAAACGGCAGAGTAACCGGCTACACCTTCGACAAAACAGGAAACAGGCTTACTGAAACCGTCACGATAGGTACGTCGGCTGCCATTACAACGTATACCTACAATGAGCAGAACAGGCTGGTGGATACGGTAACAAATGATGGCAGTACAACAGTAACTGTGAATTATGCCTATGATAACAACGGCAATATGGTCAGCAAATCTACGGAAACAACAAAACCTGTAGACCCTGAAGCGACAGGAAGCTTCAGCTTATACAAGGCGGGAACCTCAATAGAAAGTGCAATTGTTCTATATAAATATGATAATTGGAACCAGTTAGCTGAGGTGATTACCTGTGACAAGACAGAGAAATATAGATATAATGGAGAAGGGTACAGGGTTGTAAAGAATGACAACGGACAGCTCACCAATTATTTGTATGAATACGATAAGGTGATACTGGAGACGGATGATACCGGAACCCAAACTGCAAGGAATGTATATGGAATAAACCTGATATCCATGACATCCGGCAGCGAAACTCTGCACTATATGTATAATGGTCACGCGGATGTGACAACGCTCATTGACAATACAGGGGCAGTGAAAGCCTCCTATTATTACGATGCTTTCGGCAATATACTTGATCAGACAGGGAGCGCAGACAATAATATCACTTATGCCGGATATCAGTATGACGAAGAGACCGGGTTGTATTATTTAAATGCTCGTTATTATGACAGTAAGATTGCCAGGTTCCTGAGCGAGGATACATATAGGGGAAGTGCCAGCGATCCATTAAACCTTAATTTATACACATATTGCCATAATGAACCCATCATGTATTGGGATCCCACGGGGCATTGGGAACAGGGCGATGAAGACTTGAACGATGAAGCCAAAGCCAGAATTATTGCCATAACCAATGCATATTATGAGGCAACAACAGCTGCGGAAAGGGAGGCTATTCATAATCAAGCTGTTTCAATCCGCAATGATCAAAGTTCATACAGACCTAAGGTAACCCCATTAACCATTGAGGCGCATGATGCCATAACAAATGCTGTCAATCAGGGTGTAGCGGCCAGAGGCTACATGACTAAAGATGAATGGGTAAATGCGATCAATTCTGACGGAATTACTTATACTACGGATATTTCATATGATGTAAGCTCAGTCGACGTAAAAAAAGATTCGAACACAGTTACAACAATTGGCAGAACGGCTATTGGGGTGCATGTAAATTCCAGCCTAATGTCTCAGACTGCATCTGCCAGTATGAGCCTGACATACAATTTATCATACAATGAAGCTACGTTTGTAAACTCAGTTATCAGCAGTTATGATTATTCACTGGAACAATCCATATGCCTGCTTGATATTATGGACTTGAATGGTGAGATAACAGATTCTGATTTACAAAATATAGTAGGGAACAATTATTACACTCCTAAGAAGTGGTATGAAAAGCTGTTTGACGGTTTAGGTACTGCGGATATGCTGGAGCTGGAATACAGCACTACCCATTTTGGTTATACAACAGCCGAGATAGACTATATGATGACAAAGGAAAGGCTGATTCAAGCATATAACCTGGTGTGCTTTCAAGCTCTATGCGCGGCATCAAACGCCAATGTCAGCATTGGTCCGAGGGATGCGGGTTATTATTACGTCAATGGCAAAAAAGTATATTATGAATCTCCATCAGGATACTTATTCGAATCCGGAGCTACATTTGCTCCCCATGGATCGTATATTAACATTACAGCTAATGGGTATTCAATAGTTAATCAAGGCGCGGATAAGAACGTCGATAGTTTTATCAGAAACAATGTAAACCCTAATTTTCAACAGAATGTCAAAAATGCTTTTGGTTCAGATGTTAAAATAACGACTTTAACATCCGATAAAACGGTATACAGGTATAGTGGAGGAACATCAGGAGGAAGTAGCTATTGGGTTACACCAAATAAAACAGCAAATCCAGCAGTAGATTTGGCTTTGCCACCAGGTAACACATATAACCAAGTAAATACATATGTAATACCGAAAGGTACTACAATTCTTGAAGGCACTGTTGCGCCCAATTTTGGGCAACCAGGTGGCGGTTATCAATATTACGTTCCAGATCCATCGGTTATGATATTAAAATAGAACTGGGGGTTATAGTAATGGGATATGATATTATGAGTTTTAGAAACAATATTGGTATTTGCATAAGCTTATGTGAACAAGAACTACAGAACCGAAAAAAAGGGATAAAAGGAGAAAGCAGTATAGAACAAATCGAAGATACAATTTTACCTGAACTAAATCAACTACTTAAAAAAATCGATTATGGTCAGCTTCCGCCCAAACCTGAAAGATATTTGCTATCTTTCGCTAACGCTTTTAAAGTATGGGGGTGGAATATGCAACAACCTACAGAATTGTTTGTACAGCTTGTAAAATTAGATGATGCTTATAAAAAAATTTGATTATTTACTCATGTCATGGGAACGGTTCTATTGACAAGGATAGGGGGCAAAAACAAATTTAGAGGCTTGGATAAGCTCCGGTCTCCTTTTTCTCCCTGCTGCCTTCCTCCGAAGCATCCTCCCACGCTCCCATGTGCAGCCGCCTCCGCAGCATCCGTCGCATCCGTGCCCCTTCGTTCCTGTATTCGCCATGTCGCTCTGGTGAGTGCCTCCGCAAGTGGCGGGCGCGGGAACCGCCCATTACAGGCGCATCCTGACAAGCTGGAATGATGCATCCTGCCGAGCGTGTTCCCTGCGCCGGTAGTGTCAGGCAGCGAGCCGGAAGCCTTACAAACGCAGAAAAATTGCTTTTTACAAATCCAGTCCCACAGTGTAGTAAATGTCCTTGCAGCAGAAGAACATGGCTTGAGCTAGGCTGATCCGATAAAAATGTACCTCCCCGTATAAAAATCACCTAAAAAGCAAATGCAAAAAAAGTATAACGGCAGCTTACTGCGTGGAAATTCCAAAATCTATAAAATCAAAAAACACAAGAAAAACTCTTTTCCCTGCCCCCCTTTGTTTATAACCCCGCTGCATCCGATGGCAGCGAACCTCTGCGCTCCCATATGTAGCCGTCTTCGCAGTGGCAGGCGCAGAACCGCCCATTACAGGCTAGCATCCTGACAAGCTGGTATTGATGCAGCCTGCCGGGCGAGTTCCCCTGCGCCAGTAGTGGCAAGTTAGCTAGCCAGAAGCTCTATGAACGTAGCAACTATATTTCTTTGAAGTTACTGGAAAAAGGATTTATCAAGGAGGTCAAATAAAAAATGCAGTTTACAAATGAGCTGATTAAAATGAACCCTTCAAGGAAGAGACCCAAGGAAGGTGACATATTTGTAATTCAACCTAAAGAAAATGTATATTTTTATGGTAAGATCATTCGAACGAATTTGCCCAGTACAAATGGTGCGGTCAGGGGCTGGAATCTGATTTATATTTACCGGCAATCCGCAAAGCAGATCACTTTGCCCGATTTTTTAAATCCGAAGCAACTGCTGATACCGCCACAAATTGTTAATAATCAAGGATGGTTGAAAGGATATTTTCAAACAATAGGCAATGTACCTGTAACTTTAAAAGATATTGCACAGGATTACGGTTTTCTGGATTATATAACTAAAAAGTATGTTGATGAAGAAGGCAGGTTTCTTTCTCATAAGCCTTTAACATTTACTAATTATGGCCTTGGTAGCTACGGAGTTATTGGAATACTAGTTCAAAAAGCTTTGGTAGCCAATCCTGAACTTGCAGATATTAACTAACAAAATTTTCAATTACAAGCAATGGGGTTTAGAACAAGAATTCTAAGCCCTTTGTTTTTTGTCCCCGCTGTCTTCCTCCGAAGCGCCATCCTGTGCTCCCATGTGCAGCCGCCTCCGTAGCACCCGTCGCATCCGTGTGCATTAAATAATTTTTTATTAAGAATGGCTTTGTCAAATGACTTAGGCCATTTTTTGTCGAAATTCTGAGGAATACAATTCTAAATAAAGAAGTCTAAACCCAACTGTATACTATCTTTTATTCATTTCAGAGATAATAATATTAATTGCCGTTTGACAAATAATCGCGAAAAATGTCGATATATATTTAGAATACAAATATATATATTATTTTAATACATATTTCCAAAATACAAATTGTATTATATAATGTTGTTTGCTAGATTTAAATTAATGGTTTTTATATTTAGGTAGCTTGTTAATAATTTTGATTCAGCATGTAACATTTAACACATATGAAGAAATCCTTTCTCATTTGGGCTGTATATGTAAATGCATAGAATAATGGATTTTGGAGGTATATTTATGAAGAACAAAACATTGCTGGTAACTTGTGCTTTATTTATTATGCTATTTAGCAGTACTTCCTTTGCAAGTAATGCTAATATGCCGATCCGCCAATCAGATGAATATCAATTGCCTGTAATAAATCCGGACCTTTTGAATTCAGAAGAAAATGTAAGCTTACTTTCAGCAGCAGAAAATACTGAAGTACAAAATACTTTCAGCTTACAATCCGAAGGCCCGCAAAATTCTGCTTTCATAAATATACCATTAGATTTCCAGGTGACCGATTCGGCTTTTGATCCGGAAAAGCCGGTAGTATATTTAACAGATAAGGTAAATAAAAAATTACATAGGGTGAATTATTCCACAGGACAGACTACTGAAGCGGCACTTACTTTTGAATATGAACCGGAAAGCTTAACTTATGCTAATGGAGAACTCTATGTTTCTCTTCTGATATCAGGTCATCAGTGGTCCGGCTCTATAGAAAAAGGGGCAATTGCTATAGTTGATCCGGATAATTTATCTATTAAGGAGCAATTTGATGTTAACATTGACCCATTTGATATAGAAGCAGACAGTAAAAATATATATATAACTTCAGGCTCGAATCAATCATCTTACATTAAGAGTTTTTCAAGAGAAACAAAGCAGGAGGTATCCAGTACCTACATAAGGCATTTAAGTTATTCAAAATTGCACCCTACATTAAATAGGATTTACACAATAGATACTGATTCATCTCCAAGGGATTTACATGCTTATAATATTTCAGATGGAATATTTACTGATCCGGAATATGCTGGAGGAGGTTATGATTCACCTTATCATGGCGATTATCCCATGACAGTGGATTTTAAAATTTCTCCGGATGGCAAATATATTTTTAATGGAGCGGGTACGATTTTCTATTGTGACCAGAGCAAATCCAAGGACATGTATTATAAACATACTCTGAATACTTACTTTAATGATATATCATTTGACTTGCAGAACAATATTTTTTTTACGGCGAAAACGTATGGTATTGATATATATAGCTATAGCATTATGAAAAAGATAGGATCCATTGATATTAATGGATATGTTAAGAGACTTAATTATAGCGGAGATATGTTAACGGCGATCTGTGAAACTTTTAGTAATGAGTATTTTATTGTTGCTATATCTGAAATAGAAAATGCTTTATTACAGGAAAGTGTAATCGGAGGTATAATGTTTAAGGGCATTATATCAGGAATTGTATATGATTCTGCGAGAGTAAAAGCTTATGCAACAGATAAAGCGCTTAATAGATTATATGTAATAAACCTAGTTGATAACAAAATTGAAAGGAC
>JBDKVA010000003.1:0-24598 GCA_039679375.1 Clostridiaceae bacterium | reverse complement strand
GCACGAATGCGGTTTTGGTACTATTCCACGGATTTGATTCATATTGCATTAAAAAGATAGTACACTAATGAAAACAGTTCAGTCAAGATTTTGTGAAATTTAGTGAAGTTTTATTACATTAAAATTAACAAGTGATCATCCTTCAAAGGTTGGTGGTAAAATAACAGAAAAAAGTAAATTCATATTCGAAAGACAAGAGCACTGTAATTTTGATATAATAATGGTTGTTAAGGCGGCACTGCAAAAGTAAAGTTTCGTTAAAAATATGGCATAAACCGATGCCACAATTGGTCAATGCAGGAGGTAGCTTACAATGAAAAACGTATATTACTATTCAACAAATCTTGGAAAGATAGGAATAGCCGATAATGGTGATGCGATCACCAATTTGTATTTCAGCGGGGAAGATGTCCCGCAGGGTACGAACGTGAAGGAAACTGCCCTGATCAGGGAAGCGGCATCGCAACTTAAGGAATATCTTGCAGGGCAACGTAGGGAATTCGACATTCATCTTGTATTGGAAGGAACGCCATTTCAGCAGGCTGTTTGGAAGGTGTTGACAGCCATACCCTATGGAGAGACCAGAAGCTACGGGCAAATTGCTGAAAGTATTGGAAAGCCCAAAGCTTGCCGTGCAGTTGGAATGGCGAACAATAAAAACCCGATTGCGATTTTTGTTCCGTGCCACCGTGTCATCGGCGCAAACGGGAAACTTATAGGATACGCCGGAGGCGTGGATATAAAGGAAAAACTGCTTGAGTTAGAGAAAAAGAACAAGTAGAGATATTGACGTCGGATTGGCGCAATGCGTTAAATTAAGATAGAATGACCTAACGTATAATAAACGGTACAGTAGTTAAACACATGAAGGGGAGGATAATATTATGTTACATATAGGCTGCCATTTATCTGCATCGAAAGGTTACACACACATGGCGGAGGAGGCTATTGGCATCGGAGCCGATATTTTTCAGTTTTTCACGCGTAATCCGAGGGGCGGCAGGGCGAAGGCTATGGATGAAGAGGACGTTGCTTCATTTTTGAAAATTTCCCGGGAAAACAAGTTTGTTCAAATCATGGCGCATGCGCCTTATACGCTTAATCCATGTTCTGCAGATGAAAGGACAAAGGAATTTGCACATGAGGTCATGGCGGATGACCTAATGCGTATGGAGTATACACCTGGCAATTATTACAATTTTCATCCAGGCAGCCATGTAGGCCAGGGTGTCGAGGCAGGCATCGAGCTTACCGCATCATTGCTTAACAAAATACTAAAACCGGAACAGACCACGATTGTGCTGCTTGAAACAATGGCGGGAAAAGGCAGTGAAATAGGCGGTACCTTTGGGGAACTGAGGCAGATTATTGACAGGGTGGAGCTGAAGGAAAAGCTCGGCGTCTGCCTGGATACCTGCCATGTGCATGATGCCGGTTATGACATCGTGAATGATCTTGACGGCGTGCTTGCTGAATTTGACAGGATTATCGGTTTGGACAGGCTGCATGCCGTCCATCTGAATGACAGCAAAAACCCGCTTGAGAGCCATAAAGACCGGCATGAGAAAATCGGTCAGGGAACACTTGGGCTAACGGCAATCACAAAAATTATTAATCACTCCAGGCTCCGCCACTTGCCCTTCTTCCTTGAAACACCGAACGAACTGGACGGCTATGCGGAGGAAATCCGTTTGCTTCGGGGTGCTTATGAGGAATAAAAAGTGAATGACATGCTGAGTGAAAACAGGATACCTATGACAGCAACCGTGAAAGAAAAACTTCAAAGCCTGGCAGATGAGAAATACCGCACTTTTATATCCGGATTGCTGCCGAATGTGGATAACATCCTGGGAGTACGCCTGCCTGCCCTCCGGAAGGTCGCAAGGGAAATCGCCGGGGGCGACTGGCGCGGATTCCTGAAGGAAAATCCGGCATACAGTGAAAGCCTTGAGGAAATCATGCTGCAGGGTATGGTGCTCGGTTGTGTGAAAGCTGATATTGAGGAGCTTTTGTACTACGTTGCTGGATTTGTACCAAAGATTGATAACTGGTCCGTCTGCGACAGCTTTTGCATGGGCCTTAAGATCGTAAAGCGTCATAAAGAGCGTGTCTTGGATTTCCTACAGCCATACTTCACTTCAGCGGATGAATTTGAGCTTCGCTTTGGTATCGTCATGCTGTTGAGCTATTACATTGATGACCGGTACACCGGCCATGTACTGGCTATACTGGACAGTATAAAGCACGAGGGTTATTATGTGAAAATGGCTGTGGCATGGACGATTTCTGTCTGCTTTGTTAAACAGCCGGAACCGACGATGGAATTTCTGCAGTCTAACACGCTGGACGATTTCACCTATAACAAAGCGCTGCAAAAGATAGCAGAGTCGCACCGTGTAGACGCTGAAACGAAGGCGGTCATCCGAAGTATGAAACGCAAGGAAAGCAAAAAGTAATACCTCAAGTGAAGCAAAAATAATATTAGAGTAAAATATAAATTTACAAAATAGCATTGACTGAATTCATTCACTCATGTTATGATTTTATCATACAATAATTGCAGGCTGACTTTGAATTCAGACCAAATAGTATTATCCAAATTTATAACGAAAGGGACCGATGCAGTGACACGTATAGCCAAAGAACCGGAAGAACGCAAAGCTGAAATTATTGATGCCGCACAAAAGCTGTTTGAGGAAAAGGGCTACGAAAACACCATGATGTCCGACGTAGCACAATCGGTTGGTATTTCTCAGGGACTGCCGTACCGCTATTTTAAATCGAAGCTGGAGCTTTTGGACGCGGTAGCTGTGAAACTTGGAGAGGAGTTTCTTAAGAAAGTGGTCGGTTTCAAATTTAAACCCGGTATGAATGCCAAAGATAAACTGGATGTTTATTTCGACATGTTTGTTGAAGTTGGTTCGTCAAAGCTGGTTTCATTACTGCATAAAAAGAATAACAGCCAAATACATAAAAGAATGTCGGAAAATATATTCAAAAGTCTGATTCCTGAATTACAAAAATTGATTGATGAGGGAAATGACGAGAAGTGTTTTGAATGTCCGAATTCAGATGAGAGTGCACAATTTTTGATTTATGGAGCAATGTCGGTTCATGATATGATCAGTGAGGCAAATGATTTGACTGAAAAGATGCAAATAATTAAAACACTGTTTTACCGTGTTTTAAACGTAAAGCGGAACTAAATGTTTCTAATATTTTAAATACTCGTATAGGGCTTATTTTTTGACATATGGATGAATGAATTCATTCACCATTTACATCAAATAAAATAAAAGGGGCGAGACACCGAAAAGAGTAAAGAATCAGACTGAGAGAATAGCTAAAAGGGATATTTGATGAATCTATATAGCTTGCCAGCACTAACGGCAGAAAATAAGGGTAAGGAGACCTAAAAATGGGATATGTTACTTTTAAAAACGTTACTAAAGAGTACCGGACAGGAACAAATGTTGTTCTGGCTGCAAATAATGTAAGCTTCGAAATTGAAGAAGGTGAACTCTGCGCGGTTCTGGGCCCCAGCGGAGCCGGAAAGACAACGGTTTTGAACCTGCTTGGAGGTATGGACCGGGCGACCTCCGGAAGCATCCGTATTGGAGAAAAGGAGGTTTCATCTTTGAAAGATAATGCTTTGACGGATTACCGCAGATTCGATGTCGGTTTTGTCTTTCAATTTTACAATCTGATGCCCAACTTAACCGCATTGGAGAATGTAGAGCTTGCACTGCAGATCTGCAAAAACCCGTTGAATCCGAAGGAAGTGCTGGAACAGGTGGGATTAAAGGATAGAATGAATAACTTTCCCGCGCAGCTGTCCGGAGGCGAACAACAACGTGTGTCTATAGCGAGAGCGCTTTGCAAGAATCCGGCTCTGATGCTTTGTGATGAACCTACCGGCGCACTTGATTCAAAGACAGGTATACAGATATTGCGTCTTCTGGCCAATGTATCGGAAAAATACCATACAACAGTGGTGATAATTACACATAATGCGTTGATTGCAAGCATTGCAAGGCGTGTGATCCATATGAAAAACGGAAGTATAGAGTCTGTAGAAGTTAATGAATCTCCTGTTTCAGTGGAGGCGATTGCATGGTGAAAAACGTTTTGGTTAAAAAATTTTTCAGAGATATATTACATTCCAGGGGGCAATTTTTATCGATTATTATTTTGAGCGCACTCGGGATCTGGGTCTTCAGCGGTCTTGACAGTGCATGGCGCAATATCGACCTGTCGGTCAAGCGTTATTTTGAAGAACAGAAATTGGCTGATTTCTGGATCATTGCGCCCAATACGGACGGTGATATGATGAGCAGTATTGCCCGTATTAGCGGTGTTGCGGAGGTACAGGGCAGGTTCAGCAGCGAGGTGAAGGCAAAATTGCCGGAGTCCCCCAAACTGATGCTTCATGCGACGGATGGCGGTACCAGGATCAACATTCCACGTATAAAAAACGGCGGGCTGCTGTCTGAAAACGATTTGCAGGGATGCCTGCTGGATGAACAATTTGCCAAAGCTCATGATCTGCTGCCGGGGGACAGCCTTACGATAGAATTGGCAGGCACGGAATTTTCCTTTAAAGTCCGGGGGCTGGTTATCAGCCCGGAATATGTTTTTACAGCCAAATATATTATCCCTGAGCCGGAATCCTACGGATATGTTTACACAAATATTGCTTCCTTTGCGGGCTTACCTGTAAACGAGGTTTGTGTGCGGCTTTCGGATTCCGGTAGGTCCAGGACTGTAAAAAACGAAATTGAGGATAAGCTGCCGAATGTGTTCGTAAGGGATCGAAATACTCATAAAAGTACCGAAATGATTTCAAGTGAGATCGAACAGTATAGGTCGCTTTCAGGCATTTTTCCTATCCTGTTTTTTGCTGTCGCCGTTCTGATCGTTCTGACTACGATGACGCGCATGGTTGAAAATCAACGGATGCAATTGGGCATTTTAAAGGCTGTCGGATACAGCAGAGGAAAGATCATGCGCCACTATTTATTGTACGGTTTTTTACCGTCTCTGTTTGGATCCGCGGGGGGCTTGCTGTTAGGACCTTATACGCTGTCCCGTTTTCTATGGGGCGTCATGTTGGATATGTATGTGCTGCCGGAAATGATGAGTGCCCCGATTTCTTCTGCAGCGCTGATTGTCTGCATATTGTCCGTACTGTTGACCTGCCTGATCTGCTATCTGGCATGCAGACGGAATATCGCGGAAACATCGGCAGCCCTGCTTCGCCCGAAAGCTCCGAAGGCCGGCAGCAGGATAATACTTGAACGCATTTCTGTTGTATGGCTCTCATTGACCTTTAATGCCAAGATGATTCTCAGGAACCTGTTCCGGAACAGGATGCGGACGATTATGGCTCTGATGGGTGTGCTGGGCTGCACTGCGTTGATTATTACCGCCTTTGGATTGAACGATTCTATTGGTAACTTGCTCAATACCTATTTTGGAGGCACTCTCCGGTATGATATCCGGGCAGAATTGGACAATAAAAATGTAACCGTCGGTGAATACAGGAAAAATATCACTGCAGAAACAGTGGAAGGTATCATGGAAATGGCCGCTAGTATAGTAAACGACCGGAATTTACCACAGGACAAAGCTGTTAATAATAGCCGCCTGGTTTTGCTGACCATATATGAAGATGGACAAAAGCTGATTGCACCGCAGAATGGATCAGCTGTGCGCGGCCTGGAGGGCGGTATGCCATTGGCAAACCCGGAGGGTAAAGCTCTTATGACGGAAAAACTGGCGGAAGCAATGAGAATAAAAACCGGAGATACGCTTCTCGTCAAGATTCCGGGAATTACAAAGACGATAAGGGTTACGATAGGACAGCTGCTTCCTGTTCAGATGGGACAGGGCGTCTACCTGTCCAGGTCAGCCTGGGAATCTTTCAGAATAGGCGATTTTATCCCTTCCACTCTGCTTGTTGATAATGCGGGAGAAAATTGTATCAATCAAATGGAAGATATGGAGGGAGTAATATCCGTTAAAAGTCTTTCTTCAATAAAAGAGAAAACCGTTTCAGGTCTGAAGGGCATCAACAGTATTTCCATGCTTATGACTATATTTGCACTTGTTCTGGCATTTGTTGTCCTTTATAACATGGGCGTCCTCAACTTTATTGAGAGGACACGTGAGTTTGCCACATTAAAGGTATTGGGCTATCGTCAGAAGGAGACAAGTTCATTGATTATATTTGAAAACGCGCTGGTTACGATAGTCGGGATTGCAGCCGGAATCCTGCCGGGATTGCAGCTTACCAAAATAGTGATGCAGTCCTGTGAGCCGGATGATATGATGTTTGTACCGTACAATTCTCTTCTGAGTATTTGTATGGCATGCGGAATCACATTTGCGTTTTCAATGCTTATTCAGCTGTTTCTGACACGCAAGGTCAGGAGTATCGATATGGTTGAGGCGTTAAAAAGCGTGGATTAGGAGTTTCCGAGCAGACTCCTATCCTCTCGTCATCCGGCATGGCATAAACCTATAAAATATTCATCGGCATCAAAGCTTGTTCCACGGATCTTATTATAGCCATCTACGGCAAACCAGCCCTTTTCCCCGGATGAGGTCTCCACGAGGCACCATTCCCTGTCATCACAGGCTGCTATCAGTACGACTTCGCCCGGCTCAAGCCGTACTGCGGTACTGGTATCTGCGGGAGACTTCTGAAGAAGCATTTCTTTTTTGACAATTACCATCATATTCATGCTGTAAAGCTCCTGAGGAATATTCTCCAGTTCATGGTTTGCCGACAGCCTGTACCGATCTCTATAGAACCAGGTTTGCAGAATATGCCCACGGCTTCCTGTTGTAAGCATTCCTGAACCTGTTATTTTTATATTATACTGGCTGCCCTGTATCTTGCCCATGAAGTTAATTTTTTTGCCGTCATAATAGTAAAAATATGTTGCCTCGTCGGCGCTGGGGCCTGATTCGGTGATTGCAATTTCCTTATATGAATCTGCCGGATCGATATCGCACAGATACATTACACCATCGAGATTACATCCCTTACCATTAAGTATAAAATCATTGATGTAAAGTGTAAAAGTGTCACTTCCAGGTTCACATTCCAGCTTGATTTGGTCCCTGCTCCCATCTCCATTCAAATCCTCTGCTGCTGTCTTACCCTCGATCTTACGGAAGTACTTTTTGATTTTATCTGTGTATTGCTTAATGAATGCGGCATTTTGCCTTTCTATGCCGCTTAGCATTTCATCACTGTAGTTAGTGTCCTCCGAGTACCATAATTTACTTTTGAAATAATCTGAATATTCCGTATTATCAAATATATACCCATGCCTTGCATAGATCTCGTTTCTGGCTATATCAAGTATATTAACAGGAAGCCTTTCAAGATCATCATCTGTCAACGCTTTTACATTGCTGTACGGAAAAATATAATCGCCTATATAAAAATACTTTTCAACAAACACTTCGGGATATTCAACCAATTTGCCATCGGTATAAGCATAATATTTTTGCTCTTCAGTATTTTTCCCATTGGTATTTTCTCCTGTAACAAACCAATACATTGGATATCTTTCCTGCATATAAGCATAATCATTCCCAGTCGTAGCTGAAACATCAAGCCTCTCAAAAGCTTCGCCGTTCCACCTGTAAATACATACAGAAGATGGGATGGAGCCTGTTGATGTAGAAATAATCTCCGTGCCTGGTATGTGATCGATGTCAATGAACTGTGTATAGCCTGTCTCAAGCAATTGGATCCATGTATTGGTTTGACTGTCGTAATGGATGATTTTGGTTACAGAGGCAGAGGCTCCGACGTCACCAGTGACCATCAGCTCATAAGCCTTATCTTTTGTCACATCATATTGAAATATATGTACCTTTTCAACACCGTAATTACTGACGGTGCCCAGACTGTACAGTTTTCCTTCTTGATCGATATAAGCCCTTATTTCATTATTATTTTCTGCGCTTTTCCCGAATAACCGGACAATTATATTACTGTTGTTCACGTTATCAAGTGCGACAGATTTGATTTCCTGCCATCCGTTTTCAGGCTTTTCCGCAATTAGCTCAGATACCGGTTCCGTAACAGCAGACTGGCCGGTAATGTTGTCCTTTTGCAACATACCTGAAGGCTGCTCGGCTTTGGCACCGTTATTCTGTGCTGCCTGTACTATTTCAGTTGAAGAAGCATTGCTGTTCGGTATTGCTAACGCTTCCTGTGCAGAAACATATTCCGAATCAACGGCGTACGCTTTCAATGTGTCCCGGCAGCTCGTCAATAAAATCGGAAAGATCAGACATATAAAAGTTGTTAGTGAAATACACCTGATATGATTTTTTCTCATCGCAATAACGCTCCGCTATAAAATATTATATTAAGAAAGACGCATACGCTAACAAAATGTTCCAGACGATTATTTTATTTCTTTAACGGCGGTCTCAGCTCATCAACCACATCATCTACATCAAACATGTCGGAAAGCTTTTCTTTGCGGTAAAAGAATGCAGTCCCGTCTATGTTCATTCTGTCCATTTGTACGTAATTTTCAGCCGCTATTTGAAAACCTGTGCTGCCAACCGGACAGAAAATATTAAAGCCCTCTGACATGAGCATCTGAAATTTAGGATTCCTGATGGGGATTTCCTCTCCGTAAGGATAGATATATATATCAGTAGGCCCAATTAAGCTTTCTACGTCTGCTTTCCACTTTTCCGTGTCTTTTTTAAGCCTGTCAAATGTAACCTTATTTGAATGCAGATGTCCGTATCCGTGGCTGGCAAAGGACCACCCTGTTTCCTTCAAACGCTCTATTACCTTCAAAGCTTCCTCTTTTTCTATCGCATAATCTTTTGAACCGGGGTCTTCCGTATGATAGCCAAGGATACCTGCATAACCTGTCAGAGCGATTATGCCTTTGGCTCCGTCAAGTGAAAAGTCCGGATGCTGTTCTACAAATTGATCAATGATAGGAACTATTTCGCTATTCCTATCCATTTTTTCCTGCCCTTCCGGAGAAACAGAATATGCCGCAACATTACCTTCATTATTGATTACAAGCTTGTGCGCATTGCCGTTTTCCTTCATATAATCATAATAATTAAGATCGTCAATAGAAATGATTAATGGTTTTTTGCCTTCCGGAAGCATAAGCTTCTTTTTAACGATACTTTTTTTACCATTTTGCTCTTTGATTTCATAAAGCTTTTCCATATCTACAAGGATATAATTTTTTGAATAAAGGGAATTAAGGATTTTATTAAACTCACTTACAGTTACAAACCATTCATTATAACCCTGTGCAATTGCATCTCCGTCAAAAGCCATTTCAGGGTAAATTATCAAAGGATGAAAGAAAATATGTCTGATAGCGCCGTTGTATTCAAATAGAACAGGTTCGTTTTCCTCAACAGGGGTAGTTATATTATTTTTACTGGAATCCTGGGGTTCTTGATATGGCAGCTCATTATCATGAATTTCTGACCCGCTTGATATAGGTGAAGTCAGGGGAGGGCTAACAGCTGTAATTCCTGCTGCCTCCCGAGCAGACGCCGGTATAAGCTTTGCTGCGGTTTGATTCGCTGCCGCGATGCCTTTATATTTAATGAAAAATAATATGATGATTGATATTATAACAGTGATCAATAAAATTATAACATTCTTACTTTTTGTCATTTATTCCGCCATCCTCGCAAGTTGTGTTTTTGCACAGAAGATAGACTTTGGATAAACTGACAACAGTTCCTGAAAATCGACTGCATTAACCAGTCTTTAACTATTTCAGGGAATAGTTAAACCCATCTATGCTATAGATTTTAAAGGTCTGTTACAAATGGCCGAAGACCGCCAGATAAAACAGTATGGCCGATAACAGGCTCGTTAGCGTGCCGATCAGATAATATTCCGCAAAATCCTGGCTCTTTGATATGCTGTCGTACCGTGCGATGGACTTGGCAGTGAGGATCAGGCCGATTGCCGAATATTGCTGTATATTGATAAATATGACGATCAGCACCCGTTCCAGTAATCCTATGACCGATCCGGCTTTTTTATTGATGGCTGCATTCCTGGCCGGCACGATATTGGGTGATTCTTCCCTGATTTCCGGCTTGTAATGTGAAAATGCCTTGACAAACGTAACGTTTGTCGGCCTGTAAATGCATAATACCAACAGGATCCACTTGAGAGCCGATACCATATCCAGATTGATTGCTTTCAGGAAATCCTTTAAAACAGGAACTAATTGAATGATCGAGGAAGGAATTTTAAAATAGATGCTGATGAACAGGATGGAGATAATATGTAAGGACTGGTCAGTGATATAGATCAGCAAATCCTTTGTCTTGTACTTTTTGGAGGAACTGCGAAACAGGCCGGATTTGTAAATAATAAATTTTATCAGATCGATAGCAAAATGAGCTGTACAAATCGTAAGAAAATATATTCCAAGCCGGTATGTCCTGCCGAAAATCAGAAATAGTATCACAAAAGGGAGTATGTAGATGCCTGCGTGGTAAAGGAGCTTACTGAATCTTTCATTTTTGTTGTATGCGGTTTTGTCGGTCTGAAGATAATAATCGCCCAAAATATGGCCTGTGAAGCTCAGTAAAAGCATACTATTGAACATTTGCGGCACCCCATTCTTCTATTAATACTCTTTTTATAATTTTTTGCGCATTTAAATAATCATAATAGCCTGCGCTTTTAAACCTGCGCTGTACACTTGATTGTGCCAGGTTGAATTTTGAGGCGATTTTACGCTGGCTCTGACTCTGCAGCAGGTCTTCTTCTATCAGAGCCCGCTGTTTGTTTGTCCATTTGCTTTCAATGAAGGAACAAAGGCTGAGATTGCAGTTAATGAGGTTGAGTATGGAGGATTTGCCGTCGGCGCTGACCTTGATATCCGAGCTGACGCTCATTTTACCTTTTTCATTTGCCTTGATATCATTGATCATACTCCTGGCGTGATAATATGCCGGACCATCGGCGCCGATCGCCATTTCACGGCTGATCTCCGTATCGATGCCGCCGATCCCGATGCCAAAACGCGCCTTTACGGGATAGATGGCAAACTTGATTTTCTCTATTACTTCCGGAATACATGCCGGAGAAGTGAGCAGGCCTTGAAATTCATCACCCAATGTGATGATGAAATTAGCCGCAATTTCAGTATAGTAATCGGAATTGATCCGGTTTAGCAGATCCCCCAGTTTTTTTTGAAATCCGGCACGGTTTACGATGCCTTTGGAATTAATAATGTCGCCGATAACTGCAAAATACATATGAACACCTCAAGGCAATCGTATCATATTAGATGCAGAAAATCAACAAAATGATGCAATATGAACTGCATCAAAACCGGTGATGCAGTTGTAGTTATATCATTATGATTGATGCTGCCATAACTGCATCAAAATAAATTATATCTGTATCTTGACAATCTAACAACTGTTAGGTATATTATATCTAACAGTTGTTAGGTAAAAATAATAAGCAATTATCATAGGAAAAATTCAATCCGAAAGGCTTGCACGGTGGTTATCATATGAAAAAAACAGATACTTCCACAAAGGATACCATTCTTGCCATCGCTCTGGATATGTTTTCAAACAAGGGCTGCAATGCCGTCTCGATAAGGGATATCGGCAAGGCTGTCGGGATAAAGGAAAGCTCAATTTATTATCACTTTGTCAATAAAAATGAAATTCTTGAAACCTTGCTTCGACAGGCGGACCAATTTGCAGAAAATCTTAAAAATAAATTCAACAGCGCTCTTGCTGTAACAACAAGCATTAAAGAAGAGGCTTATGTTGGCGCCGGTGTTGCTTACATGGAACATTATCTGCTGAACGAACAAATTTATAAGTTAATCAGAATGCTGACAATTGAAAAACAAACAAATGAGGAAGCGGCGCGGATTTATCATGATATGCTGTTTAAAGTACCGCTTGGCCACCATGAAAATGTTTACAAGCTGTTGATAGAACAGGGGTATATTGCTAATGACAATCCAGCGCGGCTTGCTTCGGAGTATCAGGCAATCATTTTGTTCATCTTCCAGAAATATTTTTCAGGCGGCATCATCACGCCGGAATCGAAAATCGCTGCCAGAGATGAACTACAGGAGCTGTTAAAGAGGATTTATCAGAAAAATTTTGTAAAGGAGCAGGATTGAAATGAAGCTTTACAGAGGTAATGCAGCAAAAAAGCATATACACGAAACTTATGACCGTTTGCTTGATGCATGGAATGTTGAGGTGGAGCCGGTTGATATACCGAACAGATACGGCACAACACATGTCAATGTTTTTGGAAAAGAGGAAGCAACTCCGGTCGTACTATTCCATGGCGTCGGAGACGACTCTGCACTGATGTGGGTATACAACGCCGCCGCACTGGCTCCACATTTCAGGCTATATGCCATTGATACCATTGGTGGGCCGGGGAAAAGCGTACCGAATCAAAATTATAATAAAAATTTTGAAGATGAAATTTGGATTGATGAAACGCTTAACGGGCTCGGACTTGAGAGAGTAAGCATTATAGGAGTGTCGCATGGGGGCTTTCTGGCACAATGTTATGCCGTCATGAGACCGGAACGTGTTAACAAAATAGCATGTTTAGCTTCAAGTGTGGCTGCAGGCACAAGAGGAAGCCCGATGAAAACAATGATGAAGATTTTCCTGCCGGAGGCATTGATCCCTACGAAACGTAATGTAGTCAAGCTTCTTAAAAAGCTTGCAGGGAAGAACTATACGGTATTTACCGGTAATCCTTTGATCTTGGAGCATTTCACATACCTTATACGCGGATATAACAACATGGCTATGAGATACCACAAGGTCGCGGGATTCACAGATGAACAAATCGCGGGAATCAAGGACAAGGCCTTGTACCTGGTTGGCGAGGCCGATCCGTTTGCCATCCTCGGCGGGAAGGCGGCTCTTGAAAAGTACAATATGAATGCACGTTTCTTTGCTGATGTCGGCCACGGCATAAATCATGAGATCGCCGACGAGATCAATGCATTGCTCATCGAGTATTTCAGTTAGTAACTTATTGCCGCGAAATTGCAATAAAAAATCGGAAAATAGTTTCATATTCGCGGAAATAAGTACATTCGCTGGGTTGCAGGCGGTAGTCCGCATTAGTTATCAGCGGTATCGGCTTCAGTTGCCGGATTACTCCTGATCCTTCACTTGTAATAGGGATCACTCCCGGCCCTCTTCCGTTATAATGATATTGCCCTCGATGTGATGTTTTTCCATTTTGTGCCTGGCTTTCCGGTTTGCAACCGTATCAAGGACAATTGACAAATCATAATTCGGATAGTCCGGATATAGTTCCTCTGCGGGCATGTAAAGCCTTATCCGCTTATGATTTATTAAAAATTTTTTATCCTGCACTTGAACACCGACATTACCTTTAGAATCAACAGGCGTGTATACAATGCCAATCTTTCCGTTTGAGCGTATTCTGATGCTGTCGCCTCTTTTGAAGCTGTATGTTACGGGCTTTTCTGAAGGTTTCTCATCGGGTCCGGTTTTCTCGGCAATGTCAAAAAGTTTTTTATATTGGCTGACTGTGACAGAGTTGTCGCCTCCGCCGTTACTGTCGTTTTTACCGTCTATACCGTTATTGTCACGGTTGTCGGCCCGGCTGTCCCCACAGCTGCCTTCAGAACTGCTGATCAGCCTGCCGCTGCAGCTGCCGTCCAGGGTGCCGCCGTTACTGCCGTGAGGGGCTACTTTGCCTGGAGCAATATTTCCGTATGCGGCAGAACGGGCGCGTTCAACAATAGCTTTTGGCAGTCCGAGGCGTTCAGCGATATGCAATGCGCAGCTTTCACCGGCTATTCCAAGTTCCAGTTGGTAAAGCGGGAGCAAGCTGTTAAGGTCGAAGGACATCCGGGCATTGCAAAAACCGGGCGTATTTGCAGCAAACTCTTTTATCTCAGGATAATGTGTGGTAGCCACCAGCAGGCATCCTGCATTTTTAAAAGTTTCGAGAAGGGCTATTGCCAGACCCTTACCTTCCGCGGGGTCCGTCCCCGAGCCTAATTCGTCAAGCAGCACAAGCGACCTGTTATCAGCCTCATGAAGTATTTCGATAATGTTTGTCATATGTGATGAAAAGGTGGATAAATTCTGTTCAATACTCTGCCCGTCTCCAATATCGCATAATACAGCGCTGTTTATGCAGAACAGGCTCTCATCATCAACCGGTACATGGAGGCCGCTTTGAGCCATAAGGGATAATAGTCCTACCGTCTTTAATGCAACCGTCTTCCCGCCGGTGTTCGGTCCTGTAATTACTACGGCGTCAATGCCGTTGCCGATTGCAAATTTCAACGGCACTGCAGTTTTAGGGTCAAGCAGCGGATGCCGTCCGTTATTGATTACAAGATGCCGTTCCTCGGTTAATTTTGGTGGGCGTGCATTCATTGCCACGCTTAATTTTGCTTTCGCAAATAAAAAATCCAGCGTTTCCATGCCTTCGATGTCAATATTTATAGTCTGTGCATAATCTTCAACCAGCCCTGTCAGCATATATAAGACCTTGCGGATCTCATTTTCCTCCTGAATGTGCAGATAGTCCAATTCCTCCTGTGCTTTCCGTACGGTAGCGGGCTCAATGAAAACAGTTGCGCCGGTTTGGGATAAATCGATGATTGCACCGTCTACCATATGCCGGTATTCTTTTTTTACCGGCAGTGTATAACGGCCATTCCGCTGAACTGCATAGCTGTCCATGAACCAGTCCGGATGGGAGCGCAGCATGGAGTTCAGCTTTTGCTTTATCCGCTCGCCTGAGGATTCGATTTGACGGCGTATGTTCCTTATTTCCGGTGTTGCACGGTCATCTACCGTATCACCGCGGATACAGCGGGTTATTTCCTCTTCCAATTCCTCAAGAGGATCAATAGACAAACTAAACGAGGATAATACCGGGGAAGCGGATTCGCCTCGTTTCAAATACTGCTTCATGCGGCGGCAGGTGGTAAGAAACACAGCAACGGAGGATAGCTGAGACGGTATAAGCATGGTATTCTTCCCGAGCAGTGACATCACCTTGTCGAGTTCATCCATAGCGGCAAGCGGCGGACTGCCGATTGATTCAAGCAGGCGGCGCGCCTCAGTTGTTTCGCTGCAGTGACGCTCTGCGTCAGCGATACCCGGATACGGCTGAAGATTGCTGATTCTGATTCGCGCCCTGTCCGACACTGCCAACGCTGATAACATATCAAGTATTTTATTAAATTCCAAAAGGGTCATTAACTTATTGTTCATTTCCAGCCTCCTTTTTAAATAGCACATGAGTTTTAAATTAAAGCATAAAAATACCCGCAAACGGACAACCTCCGACCGCTTGCGGGCATAATTGCTGTAAATATAAAGCTTTATATCAATACTTTCGTAAAATGGATATAAAAAAGCACGATAACCGTATCGTGCCGCCTGTGTATTAATAGCAGTCTGTAAGGTTAGTCTCAATCGGTAAAAGATAACACAAACAAACAGACATATTGCCTGCCGTATTGCATACCTTTTACGCTGTTATTAAATTAGAGCAAAACTACCTTTACAGCCGACAACTTCAAACACACACGCACCTTTTATAAATTATTATTTATATTATTTCACGTTTCCATACTTACGTCAAGGGACTATTTATATTGTACAATCATATCAGAGATCGTGGAAATTGTGGCAAAATGAATATGGATTATTCCCATCTGAAAAATCGGACGGAAACGCCTATACATATCACCGCAAGAGCTGCCATCACGATAACAGGAACAAAAACACCGTCGGCCGGCAAGCCCAGTGAGGCGGCTTTCAGCAGCTTGATACCCTGCGTCAGCGGCATAATATCCGCAGCTTTTTGGAGTGCCGCAGGCATGATTTCGTAGGGCAGAGTTGCGCCTGAAAAAATGAGCATGGGGAAATACAGGACAGAGCACAGCAAATTTGCAGCTTTTGTATTTGGTGCAATCCCGCCGATCATCATGCCCAGGCTGTATATGGACAGCATGACCAAAGCGTACGCGCCCAGGAATCGGAGCCATGAGCCAGCCATCTGATAACCGAAAAAGAGGTTTGCAGCCCCATAGACAAGGATAAGCGAAATTACTGCATAGAGCATATTGACTGCAACCTGTACCATTAATATCAAGACAGGGCTTGTGGGGGTTACCTTGAAGCGTTTTAATATTTTTTTATGCCGGTAATCGGATATAACCAGCGGAAGTCCCATTACGCCGGCGGCACATACTGCAATTGCAGACACCGCTCCGAAGGATTGGGCTAAAAAGGTATATCCGGCACCGTCAAAAGCAAGCTTGTTTCCATAAATGATGCCGAGAATAACCATTACCACAACCGGCATACAGATTGCAAAAATGGCCATATCCATGCCGCGCAGGGATAGCTTTAGTTCCGTTTTGAACATTGTTTTAAATGATTTCATTCTCTTTTTCCTCCTCTTCCGCGTACCAGAGGTAAGCATCCTCAAATTTCTCATAAGGGCTGGATTCAATAGCCTCTTGCATGGTTCCGTAGAAAACGCTTTTCCCATTTTTAAGGATATTGATTTTGTCGCATAGAGCTTCGACTTCGTCCATGTAGTGAGAGGTTAAAAGGATGGTCAGCCCCTTTGCTTTCAAATCGGAAAGGCATTTCCACACATCCCGTCTGGCCTTTGCATCAAGTCCGGTCGTCAGCTCGTCTAAAAACACGACTTCGGGATCGGGAATTAAAGCAAGGACGATGAACAAGCGCTGTTTTTGCCCTCCCGAAAGTTCGCTCACCGGGCTTTTCAATTTACCCGAGAGTCCAAATTGCTTTAACAGGTCTGAATAGTTTAAAGCTGTTTTATAAAGAGATCGTGTGACGTCGCATAGCTCTGATACCGTTATTTTGTCTTGATAATTGGCTTCCTGAAATTGGACTCCCACCCTCTCAAACAATTTTTTACGGTCTGTTTGGGGATCCATCCCTAAAATGGACACGGTTCCGCTATCTTGTCTTTTCGTACCTAAAATACACTCAATGGCGGTACTTTTACCGGCGCCGTTGGCCCCGAGCAAACCGAATACTTCACCGCGGCAAACGGAAATATCTACATTATCGACTGCCTTGATGCCGGCATAGGACTTGCTCAGATTTTTTACCCGGATTGTTGTTTCCACGCTATATCCCTCCTATTCTTTTCTTTGCATATATCATAATCGAAGGAGCATCAGGCTCCTTCGATGGAGCAGGACTCCGCCGCTCCATAATTAAAATCTCGGGGCATCGAGCCCCTGCAGCGTCGCACTTTGCTTTGCAAAATCGCCTGTCGCGATTGTCGCTTAGCGAAATCACTTATTTAGAGCAAGACTCCGCCGCTCCATAAAAGAATAACACCAGAGCAAAGTATGGTGTTAAAGTGTAGGGTTTGGTTCAAATATTGATACTTATTCCCTTGTTTTTTTCACTGTCCCGAAATATACTGTGATAAAATCAATGCAAGAAACCTGCCGATGAAATTAAAGGGGGCTGATAATAATGAACAGCATACTTCTTGTAGAAGATGATTTAAGTTTGATTGACGGACTTGAGTTTTCACTTCGAAAGAACGGCTTCACTGTTAATATTGCAAGAACGGTTAAGGAAGCTTTTTCAATGATTCATGACGGAAAGTACGATTTGCTGATTCTTGATTTGGCATTGCCGGATGGAAGCGGATTCGAGATATGTAAAAAGGTAAGGCAGGCTTTGACGGTGCCTATTATTTTCCTGACTGCTTCGGATGAGGAAGTCAATGTGGTTATGGGACTGGATATCGGCGGAGATGACTATATTACAAAGCCCTTTAAATTAAACGAGTTGATATCAAGGATCAATGCCCTGCTGCGGCGGGCTAAATTATCCGATAATGTGAATGCGCCGGCCGAACTGCGGTCAAATGGCATAACGGTTAGGCTGCAGGAAAACCGTGTGTTTAAAAATGCCCATAATATAGAGCTCACAGCCGCTGAATACAGGCTGCTGTGCCTGCTCATGCAGAATCCGGATGCTGTTTTAACAAGGGAAGTAATACTGGACAGGCTTTGGGACAGCGGCGGGAGCTTTATAGACGACAATACCCTATCCGTATATGTGCGGCGGCTAAGAAGCAAAGTTGAAGATGATCCGGAAAATCCTGTTTTTTTACTGACAGTGCGGAGACTAGGCTATAAGTGGAACATTGTAAAGTGAGGGATTGCATATGAGGATTTTCGTGGAAAAAGAAATCAGGACTCTTTTTACCGTTATCGCAGCGCTCCTTTTGGGATACATGCTCCTGGGGCAGGTAACCGTAAAACTCATGGCAGACGATTATAAGCAAAAGATGATCTCACATGATTACGCAGTTGCAGGATATCTGTATCGTAACGGTCCGGATAAGCCGCACATAACGTATGCTTTTACATCGGAAAAGACGAATGATGATCTGGAGGCCGGACAGAAGCTTCTGCAAGCCGCAGGATACAGCAACGCTGTCGAAAGCAGCCTGCTTCCTGAAGTGGGAAGCTTTTATAAAAAATATACCGTGCTGATAATGGTACTGTCTGCAGTTTTTTCTATTACCTTTCTTTTAGTATTATTATTTTTTGCTTTACGGCGGAATGAAAGGCTTGAAAAGGCCAATATGGGTATTTTAAGCTTTATGGACGGCAATACTGCCGTGCGTCTGGACGATCGCGAAGAAGGCAGTCTGTCCAGGCTTTTTACTTCTATAAACGGGATGTCGACCTCATTAACCTCTCATATCGCAAAAGAAAAGCAAAACAAGGAATTCCTGAAGGATACGATTTCAGATATATCCCATCAATTGAAAACTCCTCTTGCCGCACTTAAAATGTACAATGAGATCATACAGGATGAAAAAACAGGAAATGCCGTGGTGGACAGCTTTACATCAAAAAGCCGGCGTGAGCTTGTCCGAATGGAGGTTTTAATTCAGAATTTGCTGAAATTAGCGAGACTGGACGCCGGCTCAATCGAACCGGAAAAAAGCGTGAACAATTTGAGGAGGTTTCTTGAAGAAGCAATAGAAGGGTTCCGCACCCGTGCCGAATTGGAGGATAAAGCCATAATCCTTGATTGTGACGGGCGCATTACTTTAAGCTTTGATGAAGAATGGCTAATGGAAGCGATCAGCAATCTTATTAAGAACTCATTGGATCACACGGAAGCAAAAGATCAAATTGTGATACGATGCGATGAAACGCCCGTTTTAACTCAAATCATGATAAAAGACAACGGATCCGGCATCCACCCGGAGGATATCCATCATATATTCAAAAGATTTTACAGGAGCCGGTATTCAAAAGATAAACAGGGAGCCGGCATTGGACTTACCCTTACCAAAGCCATTGTCGAAATGCATGGAGGTTCCGTCACGGTTGAGAGTGAATTGGGTAAGGGAGCCGCATTTCATCTGGCGTTTCCAAAGCTTTCAAATATGTAAGATTAAATTCACCTGAGGGTAAGGTAAACATGCTATCATCTCAATTAATATAAAAAAATGAGGTGTAAAGGTTGGATATATTAGTAACACAGGGTTTGTGCAAAACTTACGGAACAGGGGAAACAAAAGTGGATGCATTAAAAAATGCTTCCTTCTCAGTTAATAAAGGGGAGTTTGTGGCCATCGTGGGACCATCCGGCTCCGGAAAAAGCACCCTGCTCAATCTGCTGGGTGCGTTAGATACGCCGACATCCGGAAAGGTGTTCCTGGATGGAAAAGATATTTTTACCATGAATGAAAAAGAGATGTCGGTTTTCCGCAGGCGGAATATCGGCTTCATCTTTCAGGCATATAATCTGGTTCCGGAGCTTAATGTAGAGGAAAATATGATTTTACCACTGCTTTTGGATTATAAGAAGCCTGATAAACAGCATATTGACGAGCTGCTTAATATATTGGGACTGACAGACAGAAGGCGCCATCTGCCCAACCAGCTTTCCGGCGGTCAGCAGCAGCGCGTGGCTATCGGCAGGGCGCTTGCGGGCAGGCCGGCCATAATTTTGGCGGATGAACCGACCGGAAATCTGGATACCAAAAACAGCCGGGATGTAATCAATCTGATGAAGCTATCTGTTGAAAGGTATAATCAGACGCTCATCATGATTACGCACAATCAAAGCTATGCTTCCTTTGCAGACCGTGTGCTGGGTGTTGAGGACGGCGTCGTGACGGAACTGGGAGGTGCCAGGCAATGACCAGCTACCTCTCAATTGTCCCCAAATACCTGTCGATGCATAAAAAGAAAACAAGGCTGGTTGTGTTAAGCGTTGCCATAGCCGTAGCACTTGTCACCGGTATCTTTTCCATGCTGGATTTTTTTCAGCAGTTTGAAAAAATTCAACAGATCCATGAATACGGCAACTATCATTTGCTTGTAAAAAATGTTACCGATGAAGAAAAGCAGGTAATTTCCGGCCGCATTGACGTTAAAAACTCCGGAACATGGATATCGTTTAAAAATGGAACTTTAGGCGGGAAAGAATGCAGATTGTCGGCATTGGACGAAAAGTTCGCCCCAAACATGAATATTACCCTTTTACAAGGCAAATACCCTGTAGAGGAAAATGAAATAATGCTCGAAGGGTGGGCGTCCGAAAGTTTTCAGATGAAAACAGGGGATACGGTAAAGGTTATTTTTGCAGACAGTAAGGAAAAGGAATTCAAAATCAGCGGAATTTACAATGATTTCGGAAGTACGAAGGCATCCGGAATGCCCGGGGTACTTTTGTCTATCAGCGGCGCTGATATGGCCGGTTCTGAAAAAGCAAGCTATTATCTTATTGAGTTTAAAAATGGCGTTAATATAAAGAAAGCGGAAAATGAAATTAAAAGTATCCTGAAGCCGGGTGGTAACAGAATCGGGCGCAATGAAAGGCTGCTTGCGTTCATGGGGCAGGGCGCAAGCAATACGGTTATGAACTTATATGCGACAGGTGCGGTTTTATTCCTCATTGTCCTTATTGCCGGCGTGATGATGATTTATAATACCTTTAATATTTCTGTGATGGAAAGGGTAAGGCAATTCGGACTTTTAAGGTGTATCGGCGCGTCGCCTTCGCAAATCAAAAAGCTGGTCAGGAGAGAAGGAGTGCAAATCACCTTAAGAGCAGTTCCCATAGGGATCCTTGCCGGTATGCTGCTGGCTTTTTTGTGCTCGGTGATACTTAAATATTACAATAGCAGCCTTTTCAGGGAAATAGCCTTGTTCAACATCAGCATAGTGGGAATCGCCGCCGGTATAGCTGTTGGTTTCCTGACAGTACTTATCGCTTCAGCCCTGCCTGCAAAAAAAGCGGCAAGAGTATCTCCTGTTAACGCGGTTACAGGAAGCAGCGATATGAAAATCCCTAAAAAGAAAAAACGCGGATTGCTGGCAAAAATGTTTCATGCGGAAATTGCTATGGGCGTGAACAACGCCGTTGTAAAAAAGAAAACGCTTTTCCTGATGTCCTGTTCCATAGCCATCAGCATCGTGATGTTTTTAGGTTTTCAAGTGTTGGTTGATTTCATGCATTCCGCATTGAAAACAACAAAGCCCTATACGTCGGATATCGTACTTTCGGCAGATCAGGGGCAGGGCTTGAACAATGCTCTGTACGAGGAGCTTTCAGCCCTGGACGGCGTAAAAAAGGTATACGGCAGGAGGCTTGGCTATGTGAATGCCACCTTTGACGCTTCGAGACTGACCGGCGCTTACCGGAAAATCATAGGGGAAATTCCTGAAACGGATGACGGGAGGTTTATACCGCCGGAAAAATCCTGGCTGATCTCTTATGATGAAAACCAGCTCGAGTGGGCTAAAACGGATCTGATTAAGGGAGAGCTTTCCATGGAAAAGCTTAACGGGCAGAATGGTGTGATAGCGGTCGCCCTGCCTCTCAGAAAAGGCGTAGGTATTGAAACTGCTTCGCTGCAGCTGGGAGACAAGGTTTATATCCAAGCTCCCGGGGGAACAAAAGAAATGACTGTCATGGCCATCCTGAGAACTGTTCCTTTCAGTGACTCCAGGCTTTCGCTTACCACCTTCATCACAACCGAGAAGCTGTTTACCGAGCTGACAGGGGATTCGGCATATAAGGTTATCGATATACAGCTTGACAGGCAGGGACAGGAGCAGACAGTGAGCGGAATCAAGGGTATGCTGGATGAATCCGTTTCACTTTATGACCAGCGTCAGAAAAATGATGAGATCGATGGATACTTTTTAACCATGGCAGTTTTTATATATGGTTTTGTTATAGTCATTGCCCTGATCAGCGTTTTGAACATAGCCAATACCATGAATACCAGTATAGTATCCAGGACTAAGTATTTAGGGGTAATGCGGGCAGTAGGCATGTCCGGTGTCCAGCTCGATAGAATGGCTTTAGCCGAAGCGGTGACATATAGCCTGACAGGAGGCATTGCCGGATGTATTCTGGGCATCGCTATGCAAAAGATGCTCATTATCAATTTTCTGCCCCGGCTCATCAGTATTTGGAAGTTTCCTTATATGCAAATAGCTTTAATAATTGTTTTAATCATGCTGGTGACGGTTATGTCCGTAACCGGTCCCCTGAAGCGGATTAAAGCGCAGGGCATTTCGGAAGTTATAGGATCACTTTAAGAAACTATGTAAGCCGTCGGCCATCGCTTTTTCATCTTTTCAAGTTGAACGAGCATGCTATGTGCACTATTTTCTGCATATTGCAAGGATGTGAGCAGCTTATCGCATACGGAAATGATGTCGTCGGTTCCTTCCGGCGTATCAATAACCTCGCGTATATTTACTTTTGGATTTCCGGACAGCGCATTCAGCATCCGCAAAATCGCTGTCAGCGAATAATTGGCGCAGCGTAAGGAACGAATAATTTTAAGGAGCTTGATATCTTTATCTGTGTATACACGATAACCGTTTTGTTTTCGCTTGATAACCAGTAAACCATTCATTTCCCAATTTCTCAGAGTATCCATTGAGATTTGCAGATGGTTTGCTGTTTCTTTTCTGGTGAAAAAGGAGCTGTCTGCCTCCTGTTTATTGTCGGATAACAGGCGCTCCGTGATTGTTATGGCTTCTTCGGCGTTTCTTTGTTCTTCCTTGATTTGCTGCAAATAACTCTCTGCAAGGCGTATTGCTCCATCGAAGTCTCCTGCAGCCGAAAGCTTAATAACGCCGATCGCTTTTTTTCGCAAACCGTTTTGCAGAACCTCCACTTTCAGGGCTGTTCGTGCTAGCTTGAATTGCTCTATATGCAAATCTGTAAAAACGCGGTAGCCGTTTGACCTTCGTTCCGGTCTGGGGATAAGTCCGAGCTCCTCATAAAGCCGCACCGTATTGGGATGTATGCCTATAATGCCTGCAATTTCCTTTGTTTTATAGATATTCATTCAATCATGCAGCCTCCAATCTTGTACATCATAACATCAGGCAAAAGTCTGGTGTTATAGTGGAGGGTTCAACTTATCTGTTTATTTTATACAATATCCTGCCTGATTTATCTTTCAGATTAACTTCAATTATTTCAAAATCAGTAAGCTTCAACTCACCGGAATTACCTGCGGTTTTGCTGTAGGGTACGCCTATTACGGTATTTTCATCTGTTTTCCACCAGAATAGATAAGTATAGCCTGTATTAAGCTCAATATTTTCTATGAATTTCTCTTCTGCATTTTCCAGACTGGCGCCTTCAGGAATGCTATCAATCTTCCTGTCACTTGCGATATCATAAATAATTCCGGCGCCGTTTCCCTTAATGGAGACATACCAGGGCAGCATAACGGAGCTTGGCATATTTCTATACCATGTAACCTTGTTGTCCGCAATATTATAATTAACTTCCAGCTCTTTTACCGAACCGTCGTAGAAGCTGCAAAGGTAAAGACTTTGGGGCACATTAATGTCCTTCTCCCAGCAGGCGGCTCCCAGAATACAAGCCATGGCATCCGGGCTCGGATATATCATGGCAACAATGGATCCCTGATAATTACCCGTTTTTAAATCATTCAGCCCGATAATGGAATAAATGCCCTTGTTTTTTTCCGTAATGTCACACGCAACGATATGTGAATAGTTATACAGTATAATTTTATCTCCATTGCAGTAAATAATCCTCCACGGGCCTACTCCCGGACCCATTTCCTTCATGGAAGCAAGAGTGCTCTGAAGCTTTTCTTTCATTTCACCTGTAACAGCCGGACTGATTATATTTCCGTTAAACGCATCGGTAAATTTGATTTCGTTTGTCCCGGTATTATCGTTTTCACCATTGGATTTTCCGCTATTAGTGTTTCCGCTGGCTTCCGGAGAATTGCTTCCACCTCCGTTACCGCTTTTATCATAGTTTTCCAGCAGGGCTTTTATTGACGGCTCCAGGCCACCCTCCTCAAGTATTCCTCACGTCCATAAAGTTCCTATTAATTCTGCCGAACCGCTTTTACGGGCTACAACTAAAAGAGGACTGCCCATGCTGCAGGTTTCCTTGAGCCATCCTTCTTCATCGTAATCCATGCCGCCGGCCAATACCACTTTTTTTAAGTCCTCAGGTA
>JBDKVA010000002.1:0-3897 GCA_039679375.1 Clostridiaceae bacterium | reverse complement strand
TTAATAACCTCAAATAGAAACGCATCATTGGTTGGACGTACAGCCGCCGGGTAAAACGCCTTCCCGGCCTGGGCTGTATTTTTTTTGTGTTATTATTATGTCGAAAAGGCATATCTTAACAGGGTTTCGCGAATGACCAGTATAAAAGAAAAGCTTGACCGGAGTGGGAAGCGATCCGAAGAGCATAACCGCAATCATGAGAAGGCAAAAGGACTAGATCAAAAGGAAAGCGAGTAATTCAGAGATAAAAATGCAACTCATTTGCCGGTGCGGCCAGGGGGGCCTGTGCCCAGGGAAGACGAGAATGAGGGACATATTAATAAGCGAGTGCCGCCTGAAAAGGTGGCTTTTTTAGTTCTGGCCAATCGTAGCAATCATCGGTAATGGTTGAGCAGCATATGATGGATGGCAGGATAGTTATCGTGAATTCACGATAATCCGCGCAAGCAAGGGGGAGCACCCTCGCCTTTCACTCCATTCTATGGCAAAAATCACTATATACTTTTTACGACTCAGCTACTAAAAGAATGGGCTTGCAATTAGAAATACCAGCGGGGCATTAATATGCCGATAGATGCTATATTCCATAAGGATGCCGGGGCAGAAGAACACCCTGGCTGTTGGGAGGGGCCCAGCACCAAGGCCTTACAACCCCTGCATCATATAGGGAAGAAATTATGTCATCCATATCTTATGCAGAAAAAGGAAAAGGATGAAAAGAGAATTCGGGCAAAACTGTCTGTCAATAAAGCTAATTTTGAACTGCCAGACGCGTAAATATTATAATTTAGATAACCTGGCTGATATAAACTAAATGTCTTTGCTACTTTCTAATGTTATTATGGCTTTTGATACGTTACTATATTACAGCAAGGACGATGTGCGGTTTACGTTTAAAAACGGGGTGGTCATCCCACTATAAATATCGAGTCTGGAGTGATTCAAATATTATCCGCTTCTATATTTTCTGTAGAATCGAAGTCGCTTTCTTCGTATTCTGTGTAAAAGTCATCATCCGGCGCAGTAGATTTGGTGGTATATAATTTATTCCAGTGCAATGGAGCTTTCATTTTCTTGTTGTATATTTGAAGCATGGCCTCAGCATAACCAAGAGATCCAGCTTTTCGTTCCTTGGCTATGCGCCCAATTTCTCTGGATGAAAACTTACCGACTCTTTCCTTGAAAGCATCGTCCTTCAGAGCATTGCCAAACGCAACAACCAAAAGAGCGATTCCTTTCAGCATATTAGCGGACAGCGAATTGTAATCCCCCTCCCATGTCCCAACGCAAAGGCGCAGAGTGCGATCCAGCACATGAAATCCATATTTCTTATAAATGTACTCCAGGCACGACACGGCACAGATGCCGCCGAGAACTTTACTTGATGAAATAAACAAGCCGTATGATTCAACCAGAGATTTAATAGTAAGCTGGTCATCGTTGCCGGCTTCAATATTTGCCATAAAGATTTCATACGGCAACAGTGGCTTAACATATTTAAGCTGGTTTGCAAAAATATCTGCCTCTTCGGTATATTCCAGATCATCATAAATCATACACCAAACCGGAGTTTCGCGTGATCCAGATACTATAGCAATGATTTCAATTGTATGCTGGCCGTTAAAAACATAATTGACGCCATTGCGGCGGCTGATCTTCACCGGATTAATTTGGTATAAGTCAAAGTTCTCCACCGTGCGCTGGATATGCGCAATAGATAGATTCCTTTGATACTCCTGATTAGATACCAGATTTTTAATTGAAATTTGTTCAAAATGTACTTTAGGGACAAAAGCGCTGTAGTCGTCCATCAGATCTCCTCCCTTATTGCCGTAAGCATATATTCGATGCTTTCTTTCAATTCCAGCAGTTGCTTCTCAAGCTTGTTACGAGCTTTATAGGTTGCACCTCTGAGGTTAGATGCGGAGCAGGTGCGGTTAATAGAACTGACCCAGGATGGAATGGTTAATGCAAGGCTGGATATTTCCGCATCCGGGTCATAAGCGGGCATTTCTTTAACAGAACCAGCGGGTACTGAAAAATGCGGTTTCTCTGTTGAACCGTGTTTTTTCGAAAGAACCTTGTGTAAATTCCTGACAAATTCGGATGCGTCATCTGATATAATCTGGCTCAAACTTTTGATTTCCTGGTAGGGTACCCGGGACAGCTCAACAGTATTTTCGTGGGATATCTTTATCTCACCGGATAATATCTTCGGAACTAATTCCGGCACGACTATCGACAATAAGTCTAGTGCTTGAGAATACTTTTCATAATTTAAAATGGTGACATGCGAAATGTTATACTCCTCGCTAAGCCGTTCTCTTGTTCGACCGGCTGTTACACCAAAAGGTGGTTCGGGCAACATTTTAGTCCTAACCTCTTTTTTCGTGTGCTGATGGGTCCCAGCAGCATTATGGGCGCCGAGTATTTTCTCCATCTCGTACCTTTTACCGATCAGGTATTTGCGTGTTTCTTCTGTGATATTGCGGCGGCCAAGCTGATTAGCACAGATCCATGCTACGGCTTCCTCACGGTTATCAAAATATGTACTTTGGATCTTAAATTGTATTTGTCGCCGCGTGCATATTTCATAACGGTTATGGCCATCTAAAATCGTATTGTTCCAAACCAAAATTGGCTCACGGCATCCGTCACGAATAATGTCCTGTTCAAGCTGCTGAAGTTCTTCCGCAGATAAGGGCGGAATCAACCGTTTGAAACCAGCGTCGATATTCAACTCATAAATGCATGATTCCGTCATGGTACTATGACTCAGCTCCCTTCACCAAAACAGCTTCAGACATATAGAATCGAGCCATACCCTCAGGGGGGATTATTTCCCCATACAAGCGGTATGATTGACTGTCCTGCCAGCTACTGCATACATCACGCAGTTTTTTTACAAGGGACCTGCTGTACAATTCGAACGAAGACTTATTATTTTCAAATAAAGCCATGTTTATATGGTGTGCGCGCGGGTCAGAACGATCGCTGCAAAGGATCGCCAATGTACGTTCTTCCGGATTTACCAACAGTAGGACGTAATTGGGAGTGCCGATAGAGCGAAGCGTGTTTTTGTGTATCCGGATACGATACTTTTTAAGGTCGACCAGTATAGCAGGCCTTGTAACGTTATTATCAGTCATATTTCATCATCCCTCCTGACAGGTCAGTTTGTCCCTCGGATGTATCTGCGGGAGCCGCAATTTGTTTATCTCTAATGCCAAAAACGGTATAACCTTCGAATATGTTTACTTGAAGCAGTCGGCGGTGTTCTTCGACCGGCAAGCCAAACTGAGTTTGCCACTCCGCGGGGAAGACAGGGGTACGTGAGGTCTTGATTTTCTCTTCGTTGCTCAGGAAACGCTGGTAGACTTCCGTATCCGAAAGATCAAAGATAAACAGATGCTCGCTGCCGCTTCGAATCAGCTTTCCAAGAATCTTATAACGATAATCCGGGTCCCAATTCATTAATTGAATTACTTTGGCAAAGAACATGCGGCAGGTTATCTGTCTTGGTTTCCTTTTTTCGCCCCGAGTGGTGCACCAAAGAAACGAATCTTTTTCGTCCTCCCTGCTGGGACGGACGGCAAGCTTCTTTTTTTCCGGATTTACGAGTATCTGAACATAATTTACATCCGGCAGACGAGTCAGGCACGCCTTATTAAGTGAAATCCTGCAATTATTGAAAGTAATAGAGGGCTCATATACATGAGCGAAAAATTCGCGGCGAACCACCTGATAACCATCATAACTGAAGGAATCGTCATGTTTTACGGGCCAGAACATCGCCGCAGTGCCGTTCGTTCTGTAGAATCTGAAGAATAGAACCCGGTGACCACGATGTATTATTCTTTTTTGTTCGGCGTCCAAGTTTGGTCAAGGTATCGGCAA
>JBDKVA010000001.1:0-29532 GCA_039679375.1 Clostridiaceae bacterium | reverse complement strand
TACACAACGTTACATAGGGCGACACAAGTGATAATATACTTCTTCATTTGACAAACTCCACAGCAACACATGATACCATAGCTACTTTTATAAGTCTGCAAAAAAAATGCTGTTCTAAGTATATAATTTTCATATTTGTAAATTTTTTATTGCATTATGTCGTAAGAGCTATATAATATATTTAATAATATGGGAAATCCGAGAGGTACCGAAAATGAAAGTATCCTATAAAAAATTATGGAAACTGCTTATCGATAAAGGCATGAGAAAAATAGACTTACTTGAGAAAGCAAATATCAGCACATCGACACTTGCAAAATTAGGAAAAGATGAATATGTGAGTATGGATGCGCTTGTAAAAGTATGCACCGCTTTAAATGTTAACATCGGTGATATCGTCGAATTAGTTGAGGAGGATACCTAATATGCCGAATATCGACCAGAAGCTTGAAACATGGAAAAACAAACTACTTGACCTTGGCAAAAGAAATCGTTTGCTTAATTATCGAGATTCCAAGCGTTCGAATTTGAGAATACAAAAACCATCTATTATAAACCTCTGGGATAGCTTTGTCGTTAATGAAAATCCTATAGAATTTCCGTATTATGACGAAGACCAAATTTCCCTTTTTAGCGATGAACAAGAAAACGGCTTGGAAAGAAATGTGATGACAAATCAGGCAATAAAGGATCAGCAAAAAACGCTCCACAATCTTAGGGAAAAAGCTAAAACCGCCATGGAAGAGCAGGGAGTAAATACTCTTTACCTTTCTTTTGGCTTCCTTAAATGGAGCGAAGATTTGAACTCAGAACAATATTTTTTATCGCCAATTATTCTCGTTCCCGTTACGCTGACATTAGAATCAATTACATCGCCGTATGTACTAAGTCTTCATGAGGATGAAATTACACTCAATCCTACGCTTTCATTTAAAATGTCAAATGACTTTGGGATTGAGCTTCCTGAATTTGATGCGGAAGAAAGCCTGTCAGATTATTTTTCGAAAGTTAGTTCGTTAATAAAACATAATAGATGGGAAGTCGTTTATGAGACAGGGCTTTCACTGCTTTCATTTTTAAAAATAAATATGTATCGGGATTTAGAAATCCATATGGATAAGATTAAAGGTCATACTATCGTACGGGCTCTAACTGGTGATACCACAGCCCTCGATTCTACATACGAAGATGTAAACGATTTTGATCATGATGCGCATACACTGCCTTCTGAAATATTTCAAGTTGTTGATGCTGATTCAAGTCAACAGGATGCCGTTCTTCTTGCTAAAAAAGGGGTCAGTTTTGTACTGCAAGGCCCTCCTGGTACAGGGAAAAGTCAAACCATAACAAATATTATTGCGGAATGCTTAGCTTGTGGTAAGAAAGTTCTATTTGTCTCTGAAAAGATGGCTGCACTCGAGGTGGTTAGGAAACGTCTTTCTTCTGCAGGCCTTAATGATTTTTGTTTAACTCTTCATAGCTACAAAGCAAACAAGAAAGATGTTTTGGAACAACTTTCTTCCGTTCTTAATCTCTCCCGGCAAAGGGCAAATCTGAGTGACGAGGCTTATCAAAAGCTCGATTTGCTGCAAGAAGATAAACAAAAACTTAACGAATACGCCCGACAGATCTTTACCGTCATAGAACCACTTGGAAAAACAATTTATCAGGTGAATGGTGAGTTAGCTAATCTTGAAAGCTACGAAAATATTATTTTTAGCCTTGAAAATATCGCAAGCACAACACCTCAAAAATTTAACCGATATATAAATTTGCTTACTCAATTTGCCACTACTATTGGGAAAATGAGTGATGATTATAAAGCCAACCCATGGAACAACGCTCATGTTACGGCAGTTACTAATGAACTAAGTCACGATATAGGGGCATATTTATCAAAATTGCTGCCAAAAATTAAAAGTGCAACAGTTATCTATGATTGTATATTTACTGATTTGCAATTAGATCATAAACCGTCTTTTACAGGGTTTTCTGAGATTATCAGTATTTTAAATATAGCTAAGCTTTCGCCTAAAGTCCCTTTCAATTGGCTTGTAGGCGAGGATATCGCACCTTTATGGAATGAAGTTGACAAGTTTTCCAAGCTTAAAATCAGTTATAAAAATACTCAAAATGAATTGTCGAGTATTTATAATGAACTCACTACTAATGATCCGGAAATTCTGCTTTCTGAACCAAACGAATTATTTTCTTTAGCTCAAGTCAATTCAGAGATCGGAAGGTTGGATGCTGCAATTTCAAACACTTACTGCTATTCTGTTTGGAACCACGGGGATTTTCCAAAAGCGCAAGCTCTCTTTGATACAGCTAAACAGAATATAGAAAACATTCTTGGGCTACGAAATAAATTACTATCAACTTTTGAACGAGAAATTTTCGATGTGGATTTTCGGGCAATGCTTTCAAGATTCAAAACTGATTACACATCATTTTTGAAAATTTTCAAAGGGCAATACAGGGCAGATAAAAAAACAATTAAAGGTTTATATAAGCAAATAGTAAAAAAAGTCAGTGATGCTGAAATTATTGAAGTATTAACCTCTCTCCGAACGTTGGATGAGGCATCTATATGGCTTATAGAAAATAGCCAAATGTTGGCACAAACTTTTGGAGAATACTATTCCGGCGAAAGTACAGATTTAACATCGTTGACAAAACTGATTAAAGCTTTTAATTTTATATTGCAAAGCAAAGATAAGTTATCTCTTCTTACCTCGCTTGCTAATACCTTAGAAGAGTGTAATGCAGATTTAAAGAGGCATTATGATTTCCTATATAAGGGCATGAATACCGATTGGTCAAACATTCTTTGCTCCTTAAACTGGGCGAATGATTTTAAGAAGATTTGTGAAAACCATAAGGTCAGCACAGATTTTATCAAAAACATATGCACCAACGAATCCAAAATTAATTTGTGTGCTAAGTACTTAGCCGATTTAACCAACGCCATAGCTGATATGCGTACAGAGTTCTCATGGTTCCTTGATATATTTGAAAACAAGGGTGATATTAAGGATTTAGGCATGTCCCCTCTCTATGATAGAGTTACCCGCTGTATGAATGGTCTCTCTTTACTTGAAGAATGGATTGATTTCAGAAATGCTCGTACTAATTGCCAGAACGAGGGTCTTGCTGATTATATAACCAAAATTGAAGAACTACATATTGATGCCTCTCTTATTATTCCGATGTTTATGAAGCGGTTTTATCGTTTATGGCTTGACGCAATTCTACCTCAGTATCCAGCCGTTCTCAATTTTCGCAGGAGGGTGCAGGAAAATACAATTGATGAATTTTCCCGTCTTGACAAACTTCAATTCGAGATAGCAAAAGCGCGAATCAAGAAAAAACTAATTGATTCTCTTCCATCTTTTGAACGATTCACTTCAGGTGTTGATGAATTAAGCATTCTGAAAAGAGAACTTGGAAAGCAACGAAGAATTATGCCTATTCGCAAATTATTCAGGGCTATCCCCAATCTGCTCCTTACTCTTAAGCCATGCTTAATGATGTCCCCTTTATCAGTGAGCCTGTTTTTAGAAGCAGAAAGTTATAATTTCGATACCATTATCTTTGATGAAGCTTCACAAGTATGCACTGAAAATGCTATTGGAGCGATTTCAAGAGGTAAACAGGTTGTAATTGCCGGAGATAGTAAGCAATTGCCGCCAACCAATTTCTTTATGTCTTCTACCTCCGATGCCGATTTTGATACAGATGTTGATGATGATGAATACGACGACGCAAATGCTTATGAATCAATTTTAGATGAAGCTGGCTTACTTCCAGAGCGTACCCTGCTTTGGCATTATCGCAGCAGACATGAGCATCTTATCGCTTTCTCGAATGCCAAGATTTATAAAAACAACCTAATTACTTTCCCTGCTAATGTTGATAAAGTACCGCATAATGGTGTTGAATACATTTATGTGTCGGACGGATATTATGACCGTGGTGGTAAAAAAGGAAATATGATTGAAGCCAAACGCATCGGAGAACTTGTATTTGATCATTTCAGGAGATTTCCTAATCGTTCTCTTGGTGTTATAGCTTTCGGGGAAGTTCAGCAGCAGGCTATTGATACGGTCATACGTCAGATGCGAAAAGAAAATCAGCAGTATGAATCATTTTTCAATGAGGATAATGATGAGGCATTCTTCATAAAAAATTTAGAGAATGTCCAAGGAGATGAACGCGATACCATTATATTCAGTATAGGCTACGCCAAAGATGCAACAGGAAAGTTTGCAATGAATTTTGGCCCACTTACTAAAGACGGAGGAGAGCGACGCCTTAATGTTGCTATCACAAGAGCAAAGCATAATGTAAAATTAGTTGGCTCCATTCTGCCGACTGATATTGAAGTTGAGCGCATCACAAGAGAAGGCCCGAAACTGCTCCGTTCTTACATCGACTTTGCCATGAATGGACCGTCAGTGTTATTAAGAGAAATAACAGAAAGCGATGTTATCGAACATGATTCCCCTTTTGAAGCTGCTGTCTACAATTATTTGGATAGAAAGGGCTACAAGCTTGCAACACAGGTTGGATGTTCCGGCTATCGTATTGATATGGCTGTTAAGCATCCAACCATAAGCGGGCAGTATGTTGTGGGGATTGAATGCGATGGTGCTGCTTATCACTCTGCAAGAACGGCACGAGAACGGGATCGTCTACGCCAAGCGGTACTTGAGGACATGGGGTGGAAAATCCATCGTATTTGGTCTACTGACTGGATTAAAGACCCTATAACAGAAGGGCAGAAACTCATTGATGCTATTGAAAGTGCAATTAATAATTATACTGAAGTAAACGAACCAGACCCTCAAATGCCGTTATCACAGGTGGAAAGTGAATTTTTAAGTATAAATGAAAAAGAGAGTACTACTCCCAGTTCGGATGATAATCAATATGGATTTGAAAATCAGGCGTCCACAGATTTTAGCTCTTTGCCGCGTAATGCTTCTGGCTACTTAAGTATGGGCGACTGTATCAAGGCGGTGGTGGGTAATGAATATCCTATTCACTACGAATTACTGTGTAAAAATCTGGCCCCACTCCTTGGTAACGAAAAAGCTACCGTAAAGGTTCGCAGAGAAGTCGATTATGCTCTAAAATCTTTAAGAGGTGTTGTGCGTAAAGGTGATTTCTTTTATCCTTCCGGCTACACAAGAGTTATACCAAAAGCCACAGGCAATACCAGACCTATAAATTATATAAACACTGACGAACTTGCTGAAGCTATGTTGGTTATTGTTTCAAACAGCTATGGTATCCTTAAGGATAGCTTATTGCAATCCACTGCAAGAGAATATGGTTTTGCTCGTTCGGGTGAAAAAATCCAGATTACTCTGCAAAAAGCATATGAATTTTTATTAAAAAGCGGACGAGCAAAGGAAATTGACGGAAAAGTTTTAGCAGTTTATTAAAAAGAAAAAGAACTTGTTATATTTCTTCATAAAAAGAGGAGCGTGTTACATATGCCTAAAAGCATCGTTCAATACAATTTATTGATATCCTGCCCTGGAGACATTCGAGAGGAATTGAAAATCATTGAAGAAGTTGTTGCTCAATTTAATGAACAATTCTCTGATGTTCTAAGTATGAACATCCGTACAAAACATTGGGCAAAAAGCTCATATCCGCAATCCGGTGATAAACCGCAAAATCTTCTGAACAAACAGTTCGTGCAAGATTGTGACGCGGCAATCGCTATCTTCTGGACACGCTTTGGCACTCCTACGGATGAATACGGCTCTGGTACAGAAGAAGAGATCGAAGAGATGATTGAAGCCAGCAAGCAGGTATTCATGTATTTCTCAGAAAAACCTCAATCACCAGCGATGACGGCATCTTTAATCGGAGATTACAGTAAAGTCCAGTCATTTAAAGAGAAATATAAAGACAAAGGGCTCTATTATACATACTCGAGTAACGAAGAATTTAGAAAGCAATTTCTAGCACATTTATCTCTGTATTTTCTTTCATTACAAAAAGTTGAAGAGATTAAGCAACAAAAATATACTAAGTTATCGGTGAAGGTTATAAATGGAAACAGCTTTGCAGACTGCATTTTACCCATATGTTTTGACGTATCAAATTATATTTCAATGGAAAATTCCATGAATGAAATAAAGAATTTGTACGCTAAAATTGCTGGCAGTAATATTAGTAAAAACTATTCTTTAGGTCAATTTGGTGCTGTAATGTATAGCCGCGTTGAGATTAAAGAGAATGAAAAAGTGATTATAAAGTCTTTCGCCGAACAGATGAAAATAGAAATCCCCGATTCTTTCTTTGCTCTTGGCAGTCTAAAGAAAAGTTCAATGAGCGTGTCTATTGATGGGTCTGTTTCAGTCGAAGGTGAGTTTGAAGAAAGAGAAAAATACAGAGATATCCGTAATCTATATAAAAAAATTATGGACTATGTGAATTGGTTTCCATTCACCCAACTTTTCAAAGACCTTAAATGTGTTAAATTGGCTGTCCTCAATGAGGGAACAACATTTGATGAAGATATTGAAATTTCCTTGAAATTTCCTTGTAATATGATTATTCAGCATAAAAATTTACCTAATCCTGACACTCACACCTTAGAATTTCTTCTTGATGACTGTTCATTATACGAGATTTTTGGCATTTCAGAAACCGCAATTTATAACGATTACGAATCTTCCAAAAGACCATTTCAGTTCCAACCAAATTCACCTTCTCTGCCAAGTAATCTGTATACGAAACGGAATTATTTAAAAGAATACCTTGAAGAATTAGATGATGTTTTCGAATATAGCTTTTTCGAATACAGCAAATATGTCATCGTGAAGCTTCATGTTGCTTATTTGAAACATAATTCTGCAGTAGCCTTTCCAACAGTGATATTCGTGACAGACGATCTCTCAGACGTAAGTTATACCATAACTTCAAAATATAAGGATATCCCTGTAAATGGAGTGCTGAAAGCATAAAAAAATCCTTAAAACCACAACGATTCTAAGGATTGATATCATGGAGCTGGTGAGAGGAATTGAACCTCCAACCTGCGGTTTACGATACCGCTGCTCTGCCTTTGCGCCACATCAGTATATATGAGAGGGCTCTGCCCTCGCTTATAAAAATAATCGCGATAAAGTAAAAAACCCTGCAAGCCTTAAGCCTGTAGGGTTTTTCTGTGGAGCCAACTGCCGGATTCGAACCGGCGACCTGCGCATTACGAATGCGCTGCTCTACCGACTGAGCCAAGTTGGCAACTCATAAAATTATAAACGCAAAGAGAATTATACCCCATAACCGGATAAATATCAAGTACCGAATTTATATAAGTTTACGCCATATCTTGGGCTTTTTAAGTCATTTTTATGTTGCTTTTACGATTTCCAAGCCGGAATGAAATAAAACAAGCCTGGTGAGCCAGTTATTTATAGGCATTATTTTTAATCTCTTATCCTGCCTTTTGCCTTTTTGCTGTCAACGTAATCCTCATTTTTTTCGTCACTGTTTGCATTCCCGTAATCTGAAGAAGCTGTGCTTTCCTGGCGCAACAGCTTTTCCAGTTCCAATTGGTTTTTCGTTCTGACTTCCTCGGATCTAACAAGCGCATCAGCTCTTATTTGCTCAACCTTCAGCTTGTACTTGGTGATGGAGTCTGTCAGTATGGCCGTCACTGTAATAATCAAGCCCACAGAAATTGCAAATATAGGTATGAGATTTGGATCTATATGCATATACACACCTCAAAGTTTTTTTACATTATATCACAGAAGCCTTTATTTCTCCAGAATATTATACTTCACTCTGTTTTTTTATAATCCATTTCATATAATTTTCTGACAGTATCTTCAATATCGGGCTCTTTAACGCTTAGGTCCCTTATGGGCAAGCGGGAAGATAATTCCGAAATAAGCGAAGCGGCAGTTATTTCGTTTCTGTCGAAGCTGTATGTCACTTTTAGCGCTTCCCTGCTAATCACTTTGGCATTTGCATGCTGTATATCTTCGCACGGGGAGGCAAGCTCTACAGAAAGTATTCTTTCCGGGGCTAGCTTTCTTACCAGGACATCAAGAGGGCCGTCTTCAACAATAATACCGTGATTAATTACAATTAACCTGCTGCAAAGCTGTTCAACATCATCCAGGTCATGTGTAGTCAAAATAACCGTGACTTGATTAAGCCTGTTTATATCATGAATGAAATTTCTGATAGAGTGCTTGGCTTCAATATCAAGGCCAATCGTGGGCTCATCTAGAAAAAGTATTTCAGGAGAATGCAGAATGGCTGCAGCCAGGTCCCCTCTCATCCTCTGTCCCAGAGAAAGCTGACGTACGGGTTTATCGACAAGTTCATTGATTTTTAGTACATCATTGATCATTTCCATATTCTTGCGATAAGTTGCATTGTCTATTTTATATATGCGCTTCAGAAGCTCAAAAGATTCCCCAAGTCTGACATCCCAGTATAGTTGGGTTCTTTGGCCAAAAACAACTCCAAGCCTTCCCACTACTGCTTTTCTATCCTCATGCGGCGATATTCCGCAGATCGATATGCTGCCGGAAGTAGGATGCAGTATGCCTGCAAGCATTTTTACAGTCGTACTTTTACCAGCGCCGTTCGGGCCTATATAGCCGACAATTTCGCCCTTTTTTACTGAAAAGCTTATGTTGTCAACTGCACGGAATTTCTGCCTGTCAGGTTTAATCAGATTTATGAGAGCACCTGTAATACCCGGTTTCTTTTTATTCACTTTAAATTCTTTAACAAGGTTTTCAACTCTGATAATTTCCATTTCATTCTCCATTTCTGTTCTTTCAACTTTTATTCCGGTTTTCCAGCTTTTACTTACGATCCTGAGCTCTCATAGCTTTTCAAGCCCATTTTAAAGAATAACTGGCTTGCTGCAAAAAACACAACTCCAACCAACAGTGTAAGAAAAGACTGTTTTACAGGGAAAATAAAACTTCCGGGCATCCCCAGGAATTCACATGCAGGGTAAAATGAAATGAAGCCTATCGGAAGTACAAAGGTCAATAACACCTGTATCTCATAGGGGTATATTGAAAGCGGATAGGTTGTGCCGTATTGCATCAGCCTTATTCCAATACCCCTGAGAGGACGGCTTTTTTTTGTCCAGAAAGCGATCGTGTGCATAAAAGTATAAAATGCCGTACGGATTAAAGCCGCGCCTATTATTACAAGTATGAGTAATATGATATTTCCGGGACTAAGAATAAAGTGTGCACTTTTGCAGCCGTATATAAAAATCAGCACCCCGGGTATAATATCAATAATTCCGATGAGTTCCAGATAGTTTACTACCAATTGAAAAAAAACATTTAATGGTCTTAGAAACATACGGTCAAATTCTCCATTTATAATCAATCTGTCTACATCCCATATCCTGGAGAAGAAAATGACCATAATACCATGACTTATTACGCTCAGACCGTATAGAAACGCAAGCTGTGGAAATTCCCAGCCCTGAATGGCATGAAATCTATAAACCAGAAGCTTCAACATATAAATACCTGCAAACCACTGCAGAGGAACCATGATCAACCAGCTCAGAAAAAAAAGCGGGTATTCCATTTGGCTCTGTACTGACAGTTTTGCAAAATATAAAGCCAGCGACGTGTAATATTTTACAGTTCGGAACATTTTCTATCCTCCTTGTACAAAAAGCCTCTTTTTTGCACTTTTCCACATAACACAAGCAAGACATAAGAGTATAAAGACCCATAACACTTGCAGCAGCATGGAAGGTATGGCGTCATTCAGTGTTATTTTACCTATGTAAATGCCAAGGGGCGTTTGGTAAGTGTATTGAAACGGTAAAAAACGCGATACGGACTGTATGCTTTCGGGAAAGAACCAAAGCGGTATCATGCTTCCCGATAGAATACTGATAATTGTATATGTAACAATGCCCATATTGCGAAGATCAATAATCCAAAAAGCCAGCATGCCCGTAATTGCACTGATAAACCAGAGTATGAAGTAGCTTAGTATGCAGCTAGGAATGAAGAGTATTGCCGCTCCCAGGCTGCATGGAAGCGAGAAGCCGAATACAACAGTCGAAATAAGCAACAAAGGTAAAAATCGGAGAAACAGTGCGTTCAATGACCGCCCGATATCCTCCATCAACCAGCAAAAAAAAGGACTCAGAGGCCGGATAAAATCGGATACAATGCTCCCATCCCGCATTTTTTGACCTATTGACCAGTCCACGCTGATGTCAAATAAGCCATCGATCAGGAACGAGACTATGATATACGTAACCATTTGCCTTTCATTAACACCCTCTACTGAGGACGGCATTCCAGCGTAGGCAGCTTTCCAGACAAATACTCCGGCGAACATAACGATAAAGTTCGCGATAACCGATGAAAACACCTCAAAACGATATGCTAAAGAGGTTAACAGGTTCATTCTGATTACGTAAATATAGGCTGTCATTGTATAGAAGCTTCCCCCTTTAGAAATATACATAAATTATACAAAACGCTTAATTTTGTTATTTTACTATAAGCGATACATAAAATCAATATATTCATGGTTATTATTTTGGTTTGTGCCACCATTGAACCTACTGTGACTATGCAGCGTGAAAAAAATCACCTAAAGCTTGGTATTAAATGACTTTAGGTGATTTTGTCAGATCGATGCATATGTCTATTTGGAATTATTTTAATAATAACAGTGACCGCGATACGTATTATTTATACATAATATGTAAATCAAGCTTCACATAAACGTTTTGCTATTTCTACAGCTTTCGATTTCACCTTTTCCTCATCAATTGTTTTCAGTTCCCGGTTTTCCATCAGAATATTCCCGTCAACAATGACTGTATCGACATCGCTGCCCTGTGCGGAATAAACTACTGCGGAATATGGGTCGTTCATCGGATAAAGATGCGGTTTGTCCGTATCGAGTAGTACGATATCCGCTTTCATACCTGTTTTTATCACTCCGGTCTCTTTTCCGAAACCAATTGCACGCGCTCCGTTAACTGTCCCCATCGCGAAAGCCTGACGTGCTGTCACAAGTTCGGGATTTTGTGCTGCACCCTTATGGATCAGCGCGGACAGATGCATCTCCTCAAACATGTTTAAATTATTATTGCTTGCAGCTCCATCAGTACCAAGTGCAACGTTGACGCCGGCTTCGAGCATGGCAGGCACAGGAGATATCCCGCTGCCGAGCTTCAGATTACTCGTCGGGTTATGAGCCGAATTCACGCCGTTTGTCCGCAGAATGTCGATATCTTCTTTTGAAACATGGACCAGATGCGCCCCGATGACAGGAACATCCAGGATCCCGGTGTCAAGACAAATCTCGACCGGTGTTTTACCGTGTTCGTTCAGGCTGTCCGCCCTCTCCTTCGCTGTTTCAAGCAAATGAATGTGGATACCGGTCTGCAGTTCCCTGGCCAATCTTGAGGCGCGCTTCAGGTCCTCCCTGCCGAACAGGTATGTGGAATGGACTTCGACATATACCTTTATCCTTCCGTTCCCTTTCCCGTTCCATTGCTTAAAGTAATTCCTGCACTCGTCGAAGGTATCGGTCGCCGTTAATCCACCTTCCGAATGGAACTCAAGCGGGCTCCTCGATAAATTCACACGCATTCCCGAATCATAGGCGGCATTTGCCGCTGCGTCCATATGCAGGTACATATCTGCAAAGGCCGTTGTACCGGAACGGATCATCTCTGCGGCTCCCAACAGCGTACCCCAGTAAACATCGTCATCGGTCATCCTGTCTTCTATGGGAAATATCTTTTCAAACAACCACTTGTGCAGGGGAAGATCGTCCGCCGCATTTCGCATAGTTGTCATGCCGACATGGGTATGTGAATTCACAAGGCCTGGCATTGCAAGCTTCCTCTTGCCGGAAATTTTTTTATCTGCCTTGAAGATCACCGGCACCTGGCCGGTCGGAACAACAAATACGATCCGGTCATCCTCTATTCCGATGTCCATATTCTTCATACAGCCGGTTGCCTGGTCAGCTGTTAAAATATCAATACCTTCAATTAATAGACTCATTTCAACTCTCCTATGATTTTAATTCCCGAGCTGGCGCCGAGCCTGCTGGCTCCCGCTTCAAGCATATCAACAGCATCCTTCAGCGAACGGATCCCGCCGGCTGCCTTTACGCCGATGTCTTTTCCCACCGCTGCTCTCATCAGAGCCACATCGCCTGCTGCTGCTCCCGCCGGTCCAAAACCGGTCGAGGTCTTGACAAATTTTGCGCCTGCCTTGACGGCAAGCTTGCATGCTTTTACCTTTTCTTCATCAGTCAGGTAGCATGTTTCAATGATCACCTTGACGATAGCCTTTCCCGAAGCTTTTACTACGCCCCGGATATCATTTTCAACAAAATCGTATTTCCCATCCTTTAATGCGCCGATATTGATGACCATATCGATTTCCTCTGCGCCTTCCCTGACAGCCACGGAAGCTTCGAAAGCCTTGACTTCACTGCTGTTTGCACCAAGCGGGAATCCTATGACCGTGCATACCTTCACACCTGAGCCGGCCAGCTGAGCAGCTGCCATCGGCACATGCACCGGGTTTATGCATACGGAAGCAAATCCATTCTCCCTCGCCTGTCTGCAGCAATCGAACACCTGCTGCTCCGTCGCATCAGCCTTAAGTATGGTATGGTCTATGAATGAGGCCAGAGTTTCTGAGTTCAGATTCATTTTCATATCCGTCTACCCCTCGCAATAAATTTTACCCGAAATTAAGATCAAACAACCGATTGAAACTCTGTATGCGGATCATGTACCGCTTTGCCAGGATGACAGGTATGCCTCCTGTTCCTTTGTCAGCACATCGATTCTGACACCTATGGATTCCAGTTTCAGTCCAGCAATCTGCTGATCCACTTCATTTGGCAGCAGATAAACCTTCTTTTCCATTTTATCGGCATTTTTGACGATATACTCCGCACCTAATGCCTGATTTGCAAAGCTCATGTCCATAACGACAGCCGGATGCCCTTCTGCCGCCGAAAGGTTCAAAAGCCTGCCTTCTGCCAGCAGGAATATCTTCCGGCCATCCTTCAGCGTATATTCCTCCACAAAATCACGGACGGTCCTCTTCGATGAGGCCAATGCCTCAAGCGCCGTGATATTGATTTCATCGTTGAAATGGCCTGAATTGGCGATTACGACGCCATCCTTAGCCAGCTTTATATGCTTTTCATCGATCACATTAAGATCGCCTGTAACGGTAATAATGATGTCGGCAAAATGCATGGCCTCTTCCAGCTTCATCACCCGGAAACCTTCCATCACAGCCTCGATTGCCTTGACCGGGTCAACCTCGGTAACAGTGACATTCGCTCCCATTCCCTTCGCTCTCAGCGCAAGGCCTTTTCCGCACCAGCCATAACCGCACACAACAAAGTTTTTACCTGAAAGCAGGATATTGGTAGCTCTTAATAGTCCGTCCAGCGTGCTTTGCCCTGTTCCGTACCTGTTGTCAAACAGGTGCTTCGTGTCCGACTCGTTTACCGCAATAATGGGTATTTTTAATGCATGATCCTTTTCCATGCTCTTTAGCCGGATTACTCCGGTAGTCGTCTCCTCCGTACCGCCAATCACATTCTTAAGATATGAACCGCTGTAATCCTTGTGAAGCAGTCCTACCAGGTCACATCCGTCATCCTGCGTCAAATCCGGACCGTGTTCGATCGCAGCCAAAAGGTGCCTGTAATAGGTATCCCTGTCCTCACCCTTTATTGCATAAACAGATACACCGTAATCCATGACCAGTGAAGCGGCTACATCGTCCTGTGTGGACAGTGGATTGGAAGCGCAAAGCACGATGTCGGCCCCACCCTCCTTGAGCGTTCGGATCAGATTGGCTGTTTCGGTTGTGACATGCAGGCAGCAGGACATCTTTTTCCCCGCCAGAGGCTTCTCCTTAGCAAATCTTTCCCGGATCATTTTTAAGACAGGCATCTGGTTATCCGCCCATTCAATTCTCAGCTTGCCCTTTGGTGCAAGGGATTTATCCTTAATATCACATTTTACCATTTCTAAATTCCTCCAATTTTCTTCTTATTTTTCTGCTAGCATTATAAATACGGCAATGTCGCCTTTTTTGGCGGCAGCTTTTTTACCGGGTATGTCATATTTGATATTTTTGAATTTGCATCGGGTAAACCATTCCTTCACTTCATTTTGTGAAAAGCCCTGCCAGAGATCGTGCATTTTATCCTTGAATTCAATGTTCCCATGCTCATTCAGATCGGCCAGAAATACCCTGCCGCCCGGTTTGAGGATCCGGTACATTTCCTTCAGTGCCATAACAGGCTCTTCAATATGGTGCAAAAACATATTGGCACAAACGAGATCGACGCTTTCATCCCCGATAGGCATATCACATACATCGCTCTCGATGGTCTGTATATTTACAAGGCCGTCCTTATCTGCCTTTCGCTCAAGCTCCTTCAGCATTTCGCCGGATATATCGACGGCAATGACTTTTCCGACATGTTTCGAGACAGCACGGGAAAGGTATCCGTCACCGGCGCCAAGATCCACCAGTGTCATGTCGTCCTGGAGGATCCCTGTATCAAGCAGTCTGCCTGTCACCTCATCATCGTAATAGCTCCCGCGCAGATTCTCCCATTCGGGCGCGACCCTGTCAAAAAACTCCCTGGCGTCGCTGTCGCTGGAAGAATATTGCTTGGAGTCTCCCGATGAAAGCCACTGGATCAGGGCATTCCTGCTGAAGCGCCATTCCCTGCCGATCTTTCTTGCAGGGACCTGCTCTTCCTTCAGCAATTTTATAAATGTCTTAATGCTGACATTAAAAAGTTCTGCAGCTTCCTCCATATTGAGAATTTCTTTATCCATTAAAATTATTCTCCCTGAAAAGTCATAAAACTATTTTACCTCAATTGGGTAAAATTATCAACACTCATTTTCAATTAACGTCATGACAAATTCTCTTTTATCGTATTCATATTCATTTTTATTTTCATATTGGCCAATTGGATATGATCTCTGTAACAAGCGATGAAAATTTCTTCTCAACCTGTTTTCCTATGTCCAGAACCTCCTTATGATTCAGAGGCTGATTCAGTATCCCTGCCGCCATGTTTGTGATGCAGGAAATACCCAGAACCTTCATGCCGGAATGGTGGGCGGTAATGACCTCCGGTACCGTCGACATACCTACCGCATCGGCGCCAAGTACCCGAAATGCTCTTATTTCCGCAGGCGTTTCATACATCGGCCCCTGTGCAAATGCATATATGCCCTCCTTCAGAATAAGGCCTTCCTTCCCGGCTGCCTTTTTAGCAGTTTCGATCAGGTCGCTGCTGTAAACGCCGCACATATCCGGAAACCTTGTACCAAACTCATCCAGATTCCTGCCCCGTAAAGGAGACGGAGCGAAAAAGCTGATATGATCCGTTATCAGCATGAGGTCTCCGGGCTTGAAACCGGTATTTACGCCTCCCGCTGCATTGGTCACAAGCAGGTCGTCGATCCCAAGCAATTTGAATACACGGATATGAAATACCACCTGCGAAATATCATAACCTTCGTAATAGTGGAACCGCCCTTTCATGGCCAGCACCCTTTTTCCGCCCAACAAGCCATATATCAGCTTTCCGGCATGGCCCGGAGCGGTCGCTTCAGGGAACCCCGGTATATCTTTGTAGTCGATTTCGACAGGCTGCTCCAGCACATCCACAAGCGAGCCCAGTCCGGATCCCAGAATGATCCCTATTTGCGGTTTCCCACCGATCTTCCCTTTGATGTAATCGACTGTTTCCTGTATCTTTTCCTTGATATCATTCATCTCTCGCGCTTCCTTTCCTATAAATCCTATAAAGCTACATCGATCTGGATCTCCACAACTTTCTCATTTTTAATGACCACTGTGAACAGCTCGTAACCATCATAGGTATATCCCCAATGACTGTCATCCTCTTTGTTTGGCGGTTCTCCATACAAGTCAACAAGCCTCTTTACGGTATCTCCGGTCTTCAGGCCCCTTGGGGTCGGATAATCCGGACTGGTGACATTTATACTGTAAACCGAATTGTCTACTACATAAATCTGTGTATTGTCCTCGAAAAAAAGCGTCTTGGCAACCAGCCCCTCAAATTCTTCCGACTCCTCTTTTACGAGCTTTGATTTCATAGCCTTCCTCATTTCGTCATATGTCATGTCCAGCTTTATTTCACCAAGCTGAAGCTCATCGAGCGATATGGTGTTTTTATCGTCTATCCCGCTTCCGTAGCTCTCACGGGTAGTTCTGGCGCTCATTGCGATATAGTTGAGTGTCTCCTGATTTTGCTTTATCCATGCAGCATCGCCTTTTGCGTTTACGTGAAAGATCATGTAACTGTCTCCGTCAACACGCACAAAATAGCTTTCCGTATCAGAAATGTCGATTTGCTTTCCGACCCAACCGTCCCGGTATGTAAAATCGGATATTTTTCCGTTTTTACCGGAAAGCGAAGAGTAGAATTCCTTTTCCGGACCATCTTTCAAAACTCCGTACATTATTATTTCAATACTGTCGCTGCCTGGCAATATAGTATATCCGGATCCGTCCCCAGACCAGTCAGCTGCTTTCCAGCCGACCGGGATATCAAACCAGAAATCAAATTCCTCATTCCCGGTTGTTTTATAATTGGCATCATATGTGGGATAAAACTTGATCTCCCCCTCAAGTGCCTTGGAAGAGGTTGCTTTGTTGCCCTGTCCTGTGCTTTGCGCATTTTCCGCGGTACTGCCCCCACCGGCATTCTTGTTTTTTGAAGCGCATCCTGTAACCATTAAGGAAAGAATCAAAATAACCGGTAAAATTCTTTTCATTTGCATAATACCTCACTTAAAATATCATATATACTTACATTTCATATTATTTATTTTACCATACGCGGGATACCCGGGATAGTCCCATGAAAAAAGGAAGGAGCGGAGAAAACGCCTGTAGGTCTACTGCCATAAGCTCAAAATAAAAAAGCAAACGATTTGTTACATTATTCTTACAAATCATTTGCCTTCTGATTGTTTTGGTGGGGAATATTGGATTCGAACCAATGACTTCTACCGTGTGAAGGTAGCACTCTCCCGCTGAGTTAATCCCCCCTGCCTGTTTTATCTATGCACTTTATGACTTTTCCTTGTGTTTAATATTATAAGACTTCATCCGCGACTAGTCAACCCAAATTATTCTCTACTTATTGGCTATTATAATTTTTTTCTGCTCATCGCAAATGACGGACCGCTTCCTTCCTTCGTATACGGTATTGAGAATCGCCTTTCCCTCCCATAGATCCACCAGATGCTTCAGCGTTTCATTCGCATAATTCATTTCCAGTTCCCTGCCGTCATAAATATGCTCAAGCAGCAGTGTCTTTTCCTTCTGCATCCATTCTGCCACCCTGATACATGGTATACCTCCCAGGCCCGACGAATTTGCCAAAGTATCGCGGATCTTCATCCATCCGGTTTCGTCGGCCACCTCGGAAATCACATACTCATTACCGTCTTTTTCGTATTCGTAAAGCTTCATTTCGCAACATAGTTCCTGCGTCAGGTACCTCCTGATAAAAGACTCATCCCGTTCGATATGCCGTACCTCGAATATCTTTTTCGTATCGGAAGAATTTTTTTTGAGTATGTCATCAAATATTTTGAAGCCCAAATAATATGGATTCAAATGACCTTCGTGAGGTTTAACGACCTGATTGTGCATCCTCAGAAATTCAAAATGAAGCTGCTGCGGCAATTCCAATTTATTCATGAGGCAATAGTGCCAATAGCTTGCCCAACCTTCATTCATGGTCTTTGTTTCGATCTGCGGCAGGAAATATTGTGTTTCTTCTCTTACAATATCGATGATATCCCTTTCCCATTCCTCCAGTCTTCCATAGGCAGCGATAAATAAAAGCAGGTCCTCCTCCGGCTCAAGCGGGATCTGCTTCAGGTCGGGCTCATCGTGAAATTTGTCCTTTACCGGTTCCAGGAGCGGAAAATCACTCTCCGTTTTATTCATACCTTCCTTCAAACGTTTTTTTATTTCGCACTCCTCCAGTTTTTTTGCTCCTATTGTCCTTGGACATTGGTACCGTAAAGCGTGGCATGCGCTAAGTATCTTTTCCACTTTTGCGTATCCGATAGCCGGGTCACTGATATATTCCCGTATCCTTGCCGCGTGATTCTTGAATATTTCAACCGTATACTCTGCGCGGGTAGCCGTTTTAAATAGCCTGTTGTTTTTAAAGAAATCATTATGGCCATAAACATGCGACATAGTCAATATCTGCAGCAGCAGTGAATTGTCCTTCATCAGATAGGCGATGCACGGGTTTGAATTGATCACCATTTCATAAGGCAGTCCCGACAAATTGTACCGGTTTAGCGTCCTGATCCTTTCATACGCCTTTCCGAAGCTCCAATGCGGATAATGCGACGGCATGCCGATATACGCCTCATATGAAGTCATGTCCTCATAACTTACCAGCTCAAATTCCTGCTCATAGCAGTCAAGCCCTGCATTTCCAACTTCTTCTTCAATTCGTTTATTCCAATATTCAAGCTCCCTCATACTGTAATCCGACATATCCTATCCTCCGGCAACCTGCCCGTTTTATTTATCTCTGTTCTTCATCCTTTTCCAACAAGCGTTTTAAACCTGCTATGATGTCATCCTTTCTTGACATCGTAACAATAATAAAATTATCAGCTTTAATACTTTTCTGATATTCCGACTTTACCGTACTTCCGGAATAGTAGTATCCCGGTACGATCTCTCCATAGCCAAACAGGTTGCATACCTCACAGAGCCTGCCGGCCAATTCCACTGCCTTTTTGTTGTCCTCTGTCCAGTTATCACCGTCACTGCAGTGGAAGGCATAAATGTTCCAGTTTGCAGGATTGTAACGCTGTTCGATGATCTCCAGCGCTTTCTCGTAGCCGCTGCTGATATAGGTGCCTCCTGATTCTCCCCTGTGGAAAAATTCCAGTTCACCCACCTCTTTTGCTGCAGTGGTATGCGCCACGAATACTACTTCCACATTGGAATACCTCTGTTTCAGGAACTGGTAGAGAAGAAAATAAAAGCTCCGCGCCATATATTTCTTGGTTTGATCCATGGAACCCGATACATCCATAATGCAGATAACAACGGCATTGAAGTCTTTCCTGCGCTTTTCCCTGAGCCTGCGGTACCGTAAATCATCCTCCGTAAAAGGGAAACGGCTCTGATGGCTGCAATCATCCTTTTCAGCCTCCCTCAGGCTTCTTTGATACGACTTTCTCCTTTTTATCTTTTCGATTGCCGATCTTCTTTTTGCCAATCTTGGCGGGATGCCTTTCCTTTGGTAGCCTAAATTTCTGAATCCGTTCTCCGATTCATTTTCCGAGAGCTTTTTTCTATCCAGATAGGGCAGCTCGAGGTCGTCGAACAGGTAATTCACAAGCTCTTCGATCGTGATTTCCGTCTCATAAATGTCCTCGCCCTCTTGATTACCTGCGCCATTTGTCCCATTGGTATTCCCCTCAACCTCTTCGCCCACGACGTCGCCGCGCCTTTCCTCTCCATCTCCGGAGGCTGTCCCGTGGGTATTCCTGCCATAAATGAAGCTGTACTCCTTGATCCCCTTTACAGGAATTTTGATCTTTTTGTTTCCACTCTGGCCGATAATACTCTCTTCCGCAATGATATTACCTATGTTTTTTTTTATGGATTCTTCCACAAGCTCCTTGTGCCTTCGCCGATCTTCGGCGGAGCGCTCCCTTCCGCCCGGATCGAAATCTCTGAAAATAGCCATTTCGCACCTCCGTTAACGGGTAATGGTTCAGTCCTTCCACAGATTGTTTGCAGCATATTTCAACACAACGTTGCAGCAATGGTCGCAATAGCCGTTACGCTTCATTTCCTCCACCATTGCATTGTATTTCCTGTCTTGCTCTTCGTCTCTTACCTTCGCTCTGGTCACAATCCTGCTCAATTCTTTCACGGAAACCGTCAGCTTCTTCTCTATAGCCTCTTTCAGCGGTTCATAGCTATTGTAGTCCAGCTTCCCGCCATTTCTCAGCACAAAAAACATGTATGCGGTCACATCTCCCCTGAATCCCTTTGCCGAGGCTTCCGTGATCCCGATTTGTTCTTCGATGGATCTCATGAACTTCTCGTCGGGTTCAAGTTCCTCGCCTGTATTTGGATCCTTCAGCCTTGTTTTATTGATATAGGCCTCGGCATGATCCAGATAGTTATTGAAAAGGCTCTCTGCCTGTTCCTTGTAACCATAAATAAAAGCCTTTGTGACTTCCTTCTCCAAAATCCTGTTATACTCCTTCTTGATGGAATCCTGCACGAACCGTGTATATTTGCTTTTTTCCTCGTCACTGACAGCAAGCTCCTTTACCGATTTGATGATCGTTTCCATGACCGAAATGGGATTGATACAATCACACTCCGATTCCGACAATGCCGTATCGAGTACTTTCATGATAAACCTGGTGGAAATACCCGACATACCTTCCCTTGACGCCTCTTCACGCAACTCCAGTATATCGATTTTCCTTGTCATACCCTTCTCGACGATTTCCTCTCCATTGTAGATCTTGAGTTTCGTCATAAAATCTACCTTCGGCGATGGCGCAAGTCTTGTGAGTATAGCAAACATGGAGGCGGCTTCTATCGTATGGGGTGCGATATGAGCATTGAAACGGCTCTTTCTGAGCATTTTTTCATAAATCTTCATTTCCTCGTTCAATTCAAGGCAGTAAGGGATTTCAATCTTGACAATACGATCCAGAATGGCTTCGTTCGTATGATCTGATTTGAATTTATTCCATTCCGCTTCGTTGGAATGTGCCAGAATCACTCCGTCAAAGTAGATCATGGCCCCTTTTCCCGGAGATGGCACTGATTTCTCCTGTGTGGCGGTGATCATCGTATGCAGGTACTCCGTCTCATTCTTAAAAACCTCGATGAATTCGACAATTCCTCTATTCCCTGCATGAAATGCGCCATTAAGTGAAAGTACCCTCGGATCATCTTCGGGGTAAAGATCGATTTTTGAAATATCCACACTGCCGATCAACACGCTGGTATCCTGATTATTCGGATCAACCGGCGGAACTACACCGATCCCTTTCCTGGACCGTATTGAAAAGCCTACCTGCTCTACCGGGAACCGCTCATATTCACCCATAAACTCGTGCTTCAACCTGTAGCGGCAAACCGGGCACAGATCGCCCTCGATCCTGACGCCCAGCACTTCCTCGATATTGCTGCGGAGATGCTTTGGGACAAGGTGCAGCGGCTCTTCCCTCAACGGGCAGCCTTTTAATGCATAAATGTATTCGCTGCATTCAAGCGCTCTTTTCAATGCTTCCATTAAAGACGATTTGCCGGAACCTACGGGACCGACCATATACAAAACCTGTCTCGCCTCTTCTCCGGCCATTGCTGCGGAATGGAAATAGCGTGCGATCTTCATGATCGTTTTATCGATGCCGTAAAAATCCTCAAAAAATTTGAACTTCTTTATCACATCATTTCCATATAGCCTTCTTAATCTGGGGTATTCATCTGTTTTTACCACTTCCACCCCGGCCTTCGATATTAGGTTGAAAATTCTCTGATGTGAAAGAATCGGTAATTCCGGATCCTTCTTTACCAGCTCTGCATAATCAAGAAATGTTCCCTCAAAGCCTTTGCTTTTTCTTTCCAGTCTGTCCTGATGAATAATTCCGGAAATATCGCGTTCACCTATCATGTCTGCCTCCTTGACCTGCAAAAATACAATGCCACAATTTATTATATTAGACGATTCAGCGGATAATGATATGGGACAGTCATGAAAGAAAGAAACTGCCATTATTTACATAAAGCAATAATTTGCCCCGATGATATAATGTATCTGTAAATAACCAGAAATACAGATACATTATATCGCTCCGCGGGAATTAGTCGCCCGCGCGAAATTTTCGGTCATAGAGCGTGGCACCGAAACGCGCATGGGCAATTATATCATGATTTCTGCGGAAATCATGACATAATAAATAAAGGATGTGATGTTTGGTATGATTCATTCCGGATTTTGCAACAAGATAGTCATACCAGTAATTGGACTGGTCATGGGAATCGTTTTATTTCTGGTCTCATTTACGATGATCTTCGACAGTATCCTCTTTAACAGTGCGTTTCAGGATAAAGCTTTTAGCAATATCGGATTTTATAATCATGCTGCTGAAATAGCCGGAACACTATCTTCCGGTATTAGCGTATCAGAAACCGAAACCGAGTCTGTTACAGACATAAAGCCTATTTTCAACAGCGCTGATTCCCCTGATCTGATCAGTAAAAATATCAAATCCGTTACGGATGGGTTAATCAGTTACTTCAGGGGCTATACGGATCAATTGCCGGATCTTCACCTTACTGCAGATAATGATAGCGTAAAAGTAAATTTAAGCATCATTTTTATGATTTTCGGTGAGTTCAATATAACAGATGTGTTGCTCGTTATCAGTCTTCTTCAGTTTGTACTGAAATATATATCCGTATTCGGGATGATCCTGTTTTTAACCATATTTTATATCATACTAAACACAGATAAGAAGAGTTTTTACGCCTGTTTGAAAATAACGGCAGCGATCAGCTTCATCTTGTGCCTTACTGCAGGCATTCTGATCTTGCTTGGTCTGAAAAATGTACTCCCCGGTATCCTGGCTCAAACAGATCGGTTTGAAGCCATATCATCAGAAGTGATGAAAGAGTATATTTCCTATTTTGCAAATACCCTTTCGGCACAGCTAATCCTGCTTGGCACTACTATTTTTGCAGTTGTATGGATGGTGCTTTTCCTGTTTGAGAGGCTTTGTACGGCTGGCTTTTGCATTCCTTTACCGAACCGGACGGCTGCAGCAGCAGTGCTGCTTCTATCTGCACTTCTTTCCAGTGTCATCTTTTATACACAAATCAAATCAGCACATCAAAATTTTGCCGACCGCAATCTATCCCGTGCAGTTTCATTTATAAACGGACGCGTCCAATATTACCAAATCACCGATGCAAGAAATGATCCGGTCTATTTACTGGATGTTAAGGTTCTGGATAGCATTACAAAACTGCCTGTGCCAAATCTATCGGCATATGTGAGTGTGAGTGGTGAGAATGGCATCTGGTTTAATCATAGTTATACGGATTCAGATGGCGTTGCAGCTTTTCTGCTGGATAAAGGTCACTTCAGTCTTGAATTGGATTCCGGTGGAATACTGGCAGATTACAATCCTCCAGGGTTGCTTTCATTTGAATTTGACATGGCTATGCCGGGAAAATCGGAACTCGTCATCTTGCTGGATAAGCAAACTTACGGAATGATGTCGGTAAAGAAGGCTGTCCTGCAGTATATACCATAGGAGTCCGCTCGGAAACTCCTGCACGCATCTTTTCGTCCATTGTTTCCGAGCGTACTCCTAGTTTTCCTGTTGCGCTGGCTAAGGCCTTTATGTTACTTATTCCTGTTTACTATCCTGAACTGGAAGCTGCCATCTTCCAAGTCTATGAATTTGACCAGCAGTGAAATTTTATTTTGCTCATTGAGTATATTCCAGTATTGTTCCGCTGTCCTGACAATATCGTCAAAAAGCTCCAGCTCATACGGTTCGCCGCAAAACGATGGCAATGGGTTGCCGTCACCCGTATAGGTATGTATGCAATGCCCGATTCCCGGGGTACCTTTCTCGTAATTAAAATAATTCCGGTTGCAGGAATATCCTTTATTATAGCCGGATTTTAATATGGATAGCTGATAGGCATATTGGGAGTCTTTCAAATTTATGATACCGGATATCCTTGGTGTAAAATTCGGCGCATCCGGCTCGAAACACCTGGTGTTTAAGGCATTTTCGAAGCTGTCACCGTTCAGCAGCGCATTAAATATCGTATCCGTCTGATCTCCATTTGTAACGATATGCCTGCCTTTAAAATGCTTGACCGGGTAATAAATAATCAGCGAGGGATCGACCAGCTTGCTTTCATCAAATGCTTTCGTCCTCACAAAGCCGTTTTCTTCCTCAAATATCCTGTTCCTGCTGTTTTCACTTCTGCCCATGATCCAGTACACCTGTACCATATATTTTGAATCCGGGCTCATGCCGATAATAATGCCCCTGCCGGGGTACAAGTTGCCCTTTAATTTTTCCATATTGGAGTCAAGTTGTTGTTTGCTCATATTAAAATTTCCTTTCATTGTATTTATACGGATAACAACCACTGCCGCTCATTTTGACCTTCTTAATGATGGAACAATCTAAGCCCGGTCATGCACATCACCATTCCATACTGGTTGCAGGCTTCGATAACAGAGTCCTCGCGTACTGAACCCCCGGGCTGTACTATATATTTCACACCGCTTTTATGCGCCCGGTCTATGTTATCCCTGAACGGGAAGAATGCATCAGAGCCCAGCGTAGTATCCTTCATACCGGCAAGCCATGCCTTTTTCTCTGCAGCAGTAAGCTTTTCAGGTACTACGTCAAGCAAATCATTCAGCATTCCCTGCTCAAATTCAGTCGTATCCTCCCTTACAAACAAATCTATGGCATTATCCCTCTCCGGCCTTCCGATTCCCTGCTTGAACTTGAGATTCATTACCTTAGGGTGCTGCTTCAGATACCACAGATCCGCTTTTTCTCCCGCAAGCCTCGTGCAATGGATTCTGGACTGCTGTCCTGCTCCGCAGCCGATAACCTGGCCTCCCGCAGTGTAACAGACCGAATTGGACTGGGTGTATTTTAACGTGATCATTGCCAGTACCATGTCCATCTTTGCTTCATCCGGCAGCTCGCTGTTTTGAGTTGCAATGTTTTTCAGATCTTCAAAACCCGGTATATGGGTATTCCTTTTCTGTATAAATTCAATGCCGTAAATCAGCCTTTTCTCAACCTCCCCCGCCTCATATGCAGGGTCGATCCTGATAATATTATACTTGCCGCCTTTTTTCTGCTTCAAAATCTCCAGAGCTTCATCCGTATATCCCGGCGCAATCACGCCGTCCGACACTTCCTTTTTCAAAATCGATGCGGTAGGTTTGTCTACGATGTCACTGAGCGCCGCCCAATCACCGAATGACGACATCCTGTCCGCGCCTCTGGCGCGTGCGTAGGCTGAAGCAAGTGGTGATAATTCAATGTCTTCGACAAAATAATCCTTCTTCAATACATTTGACAGCGGTATCCCCAACGCGGCGCCAGCCGGACTGACATGCTTGAAGGAAGCCGCCGCAGGCATATTCAGAGCCGTCCTGAGTTCTTTTACAAGCTGCCATGAATTCAATGCATCCATAAAGTTAATGTATCCCGGATTGCCATTCAGGACCTCAAACGGCAATTCTCCGGCAACAGAGCGTATTTCTGCCGGTTTTTGATGTGGGTTGCACCCATACTTCAGTTCATATGATTTCATATACATCCTCCCTGTTTCTATTTGAATTTTATTTATAGATAATGCAAAAAGAATTGTGCTGTCAGCTTTTTTGCACTTATCTTACCTACTATTCTCTGTTGCAAAAAATAATTCTTCCTTAGTATAAATCTTTTTTGCAACTTATTTAGTATCAAATTAGTAATTGCACTTTTCAATTCTGTCATGCGGCGCCATACGGACTCCGCTATGCTCCATGAATACAAAAACCGCCTGGGTAATATATTCTACCCAGGCGGTCGATAATTCTTCTCATCATGCTTCCTATTGTTCATTCAATCTATCCGCCAGTCGCATGATTACATTTCAATTTTCATCTTTAGTATAAAGTATGTACAAACGGATGTCAAGCATATCAATTCATTCACTTTGTCATTGAATCAAATCTAGCCTTTCACACTTCCCAGAACAATACCCTTTGTGAAATATTTCTGCAAAAACGGATAAACAGCCAGTATGGGAACAGCGGCAATGAATATTTCCGCCGCCTTGATTGAGCGGATATTTATTTTTCCAAATGCCTCCAGTTCCTGAGGCGTCATTTTACTTACGTCCGGTATGGCCAATATGGACTGCAGGTAAGTCTGCAAAGGATAGCGTTCCTTATTGGACATGTATATCAGTCCGTCGAACCAGCTGTTCCAGTGCTCTACAAAGAAAAAAAGCACAAGGGTTGCCAGGGCCGCTTTTGCAAGAGGCAGATATATTTTAAACAATATGGTCCAGTGCCCCGCTCCGTCGATAAAGGCAGATTCTTCAATTTCTCCGGGAAGCTCCCTGAAGAAATTCATGAGTATCAGGATATTGAATACATTCACTGCTCCGGGAAAGATCAGGGCCCATATTGTATTGTAAATATGCGTATATTTGACCACCATAAACAGCGGTACAACGCCGCCGCTGAATACCATGGTAAACATGAATACCCACACATAAAATTTTCTGGCTCTGAAAACACTGTCTGCTTTTGAGAGAGGATAGGCGGCGAGGATCGACAGTATCATATTGATGGAAACGCCCAAAACAGCCCTTTTAACGGAAATTAGAAAGGACGTGTAAAATGTCGCGTTGGCGATTACGTGAGAGTAGGATGTGAAAGTGAAACCCACAGGCCAGAATTTTACTTCATTAGCCGCAACAGCCAGTGTATCGCTGAAAGACATTGCCAGTATATTCACCAGAGGCATCAGGGAAACGATGGTTACGCCCGTGAGAAATAAATAATTGATGATAACAAATGTTTTCCTTGATATAGGCTCATGTACGCAATGTTTTGATACTTTATATTTTATCACCGTATAATTCCTCCCTAGACCTAAAACACCCTGTAATTGCTGTATTTGTTTGCAATTGTGTATGACAGCGTAATCATGACAAAAGATATGGCTGATTTAAAAAGACCTGCCGCGGTGCCAATATTGAATTGCCCGTCCAGAAGCGCCGTACGGTACACAAAAGTATCAATAATATCTCCTGTAGAATACACCAGAGGGCTGTACAGGTTGAATATCTGGTCAAAGCCGGCATTAAGGATATTCCCCATGGCAAGGATGGAAACCAATACAATCATTCCGGCAATACCCGGTATGGTAACATAAATGGTTTGCTTCCACCTTCCGGCTCCGTCAACAATAGCAGCTTCATATCTTGCCGGATCAATACCGGTTATTGCCGCTAAAAATATAATCGTATTAAAGCCCATGTTTTTCCATACTTCAGTGAGTACCACCATAAATGGAAAGGCTTTTTCGTCACCGAAGAAATAAAAGGATTGCTTTCCTAATAAATTCAAAAACTTGTTGACCAATCCGTCCGACGGAGAAAAGAAGTCCAGCAGAATCCCTCCCAGCACGACCCAGGAGAGGAAATAGGGAAAATACGTAATTGTCTGGACGAGCTTTTTGAACCATGCCTTGCCAACTTCATTCAATAAGAGTGCAAAGACAAGAGGTATGATGATCTTTATTGCAATTTTCATTATGGCAATAAAAAACGTATTCCATACAATGGACAAAGTATCCGGCATGCTGAAAATATATTTGAAGTTTTCCAGTCCCACAAATCGCGAACCAAAAAATCCCTTCGTAGGTATGAAATCTTCGAAAGCCATCAAAATACCTACCATCGGCCAATAGCAGTACACAATCAAAAAAATGACCGGGACGAAAAGCATAATATGCAAAGGGAAATCTCTTTTGAGTGTTTGTATTTTCATGTCAAATGGCTCCACCTTTTTATATTTTAAGGGACATCCTACGGAAAATACCCGATGGTTGTGTGGGCGGCTTTTCACAGCCGCCCGCTCAGGTCCGCCCTATTTCGTTAATTCCGCAACTTCTTTCAGTATTTCATCGCCGCCGAGCTTGCCCCAATCCTCAACCATTTTATCCCAATCGGACACAGACGCTTTGTCATAGATGATCTTCGAAATGACCTCCTGCTCCATTTTTTTCAAAGTCGGTATTTTGGATGCCATAAGGTCAGTCAATGCTCCGATATAAGCATTGTTTTTTACTGTCATATCTTCATAAAGAACTTTGTGCGCCTTTATTCTGAACCAATACATAGACCAGCCTGTAATATCTGTTGGGTCGTTCAGGTATTTCATAATTGAATCATAGCGAGCGGTCTGCTGAGGCGTCTTTAACAGGGAGGAATCCTTAGCTTTGACTGCCGCCGAAACAATTTCATAATTTGTCCTTCCCGCAGCAGTATCCCATACATACGCAGCACAGCAATAGCTTCCTCTTCCCGCATCTGTTGAAACATAATCGGTGCTGTAATTCGCCGGATCCGTTTGTGCTTTGTCCACATATAAATTCATCATTTTCATGATCGCTTCCGGGTTCTTACAGTCCTTTGATACGGCATACCAGGCGCCTACGGTTGTATATCCGAATATTTGTGCTGCTTTTCCGTCGATGGTAGGCGGTGAAACCGGTATCCAGTCGGCAGACGCAATCTTTTTCTTTAGGTCCGGGAGCGGCCATGACGGCAGCCATCCGGGGCAATAAACCATACCGAATTTTGAGGCGGTCAGGTCCTGAACCAGTTTTCCTCCGGCATCCGTGGTGGACAGATCAGCCGACAGATAGCCCTTTTTGTACCAATCCTGCAGCCTCTGCAACGCCAGCTTGGTATTGGGATTGGTGCCGTCCCAGGTAATGTTTCCGGAACTGTCTTTGTTAAAGAACATGGTGTTGTTTACACTTAACACCGGCATGACATGAAAGCCCTGAAAAACACCGCAGGTACTTGCCCAATCGTTGACAAGATTGTCTTTCCCCGCTATGCCCAGCGCATATGTACCGCCTTTGCCGTCCTTGTTCGGGTCATTGTGTACAAAGGCGTCCATGATCTTTTCCATGTCATCAATGGTCTTAGGTTCGGACATCCCTACATTTTTCAACCAATCGGCACGGATCCAGAGCAAATCGCCCTGACTGTTCTGATCTGACTGGTTTGTAGGTAAAAACAGAAGTTTTTCGCCTGAAGTAGCAGCCTTGAGACCTATGCCGCCGTCGCTTTCATAAACCTTCTTTGTATTTTCAGTGGCATATTTGTCGTAATACGGCTTCATATCCATTGTCATATTTGCTTTTTCCATCATATTTTTTTGAGAATCATACACATAGAGCAGATCGGGAATTTCTTCCGAAGCGATGGACAGGTTCAGCTTTTGTGTATACTGGCTTGCATCGGCAGACCATAAGGTTTTTATGTTGATGCCGTATTCAGAATAGAGTTTGTTCCAGATGTTATCTCCTTCCATGGATTGACCATCTGAAAATTTTGCACCCTGTTGTGTCCTTCTGGCTACAGTGATTGTTACAGGGGATTCATATTTTGCCATCGGGTCGAATGCAGCCGCCGTAGCTTGTGCCGTTGCGGCGGAAGACACGGCAGAACTACTCTCCGCAGGGGTTTTAGCGCTTCCACAGCCCATCGGTACGCAAAGCAGCATGATAAGTGTGGTCAAAACAGACAAAACCTTTTTGAAATTGCGCATTTCTATTAAATCCTCCTTATAGATTATTAGTCA